>NZ_JBITJQ010000103.1:0-1026 GCF_044460125.1 Nonomuraea sp. NPDC050153 | reverse complement strand
TGGTCAAGTCCTCGGCCTATTAGTACCGGTCAGCTCCACACGTTACCGCGCTTCCACCTCCGGCCTATCAACCCGATCGTCTATCGGGAGCCTTACCCCCTCACAGGGTGGGAGACCTCATCTCAAGGCAAGCTTCCCGCTTAGATGCTTTCAGCGGTTATCCCTCCCGAACGTAGCCAACCAGCCGTGCACCTGGCGGTACAACTGGCACACCAGAGGTTCGTCCGTCCCGGTCCTCTCGTACTAGGGACAGCCCCTTTCAAGTCTCCTGCGCGCGCAGCGGATAGGGACCGAACTGTCTCGCGACGTTCTAAACCCAGCTCGCGTACCGCTTTAATGGGCGAACAGCCCAACCCTTGGGACCTACTCCAGCCCCAGGATGCGACGAGCCGACATCGAGGTGCCAAACCATCCCGTCGATATGGACTCTTGGGGAAGATCAGCCTGTTATCCCCGGGGTACCTTTTAGCCGTTGAGCGACACCGCTTCCACACGCCGATGCCGGATCACTAGTCCCAGCTTTCGCTCCTGCTCGACCCGTCAGTCTCACAGTCAAGCTCCCTTGTGCACTTACACTCAACACCTGATTGCCAACCAGGCTGAGGGAACCTTTGGGCGCCTCCGTTACCCTTTGGGAGGCAACCGCCCCAGTTAAACTACCCACCAGACACTGTCCCCGATCCGGATCACGGACCAGAGTTAGACATCCAAAACGACCAGAGTGGTATTTCACCAATGACTCCACCCGAACTAGCGTCCGAGCTTCCCAGTCTCCCACCTATCCTACACAAGCCGTTCCAAACACCAATGTCAAGCTGTAGTGAAGGTCCCGGGGTCTTTCCGTCCTGCTGCGCGAAACGAGCATCTTTACTCGTACTGCAATTTCACCGGGTCTGCGGTTGAGACAGCGGGGAAGTCGTTACGCCATTCGTGCAGGTCGGAACTTACCCGACAAGGAATTTCGCTACCTTAGGATGGTTATAGTTACCACCGCCGTTTACCGGCGCTTAAGTTCTCACCTTCGCC
>NZ_JBITJQ010000102.1:0-1039 GCF_044460125.1 Nonomuraea sp. NPDC050153 | reverse complement strand
TGGCGGCGTCGGTGAGGGTGAGGATGCCGGCGGTGTGGGCGGCGGTGATTTCGCCGAGGGAGTGTCCGGCGAGGTAGTGGGGGTGGATGCCCCAGTGGGTGAGGAGGTGGGTGAGGGCGGTTTGGAGGGCGAAGAGGGCGGGTTGGGTGTAGGTGGTTTGGTGGAGGAGTTGGGCGTGGTGGGTGTTGGGGGTGGCCCACATGATGTCGCGGAGGGGGTGGTCGAGGTGGGGGTCGAGGGCGTCGCAGGTGTTGTTGAGGGCGTGGGCGAAGGTGGGGAAGGTTTCGTAGAGTTGGCGGCCCATGCCGGGGTGTTGGGCGCCTTGGCCGGAGTAGAGGAAGGCGATTTTTCCTGGTTTGGCGCGGCCGGTGATGAGGTTCACGTTTGTCCAGGCGTTGCTGCCGTTGCTGCCGTTGCTTGAGCGGGTGGGGAGGCCGTTGGGGCTGTCCACGCCGGTGCCTTCGCCGTTGCTTTCGTTGGTGCCGCCGTTGACGGTGGCGGTGTTGGCCCCCACGTCGCTGCCGCCGCCCGTGCCGTTGCCGCTGCCCTTGCCGTTGGTGGTGGTGAGGTGGCGAAGGGCTTGGTGGAGGTCGTCGGGGGTGGCGGCGAGGATGACCGCGCGCTGCTCCAGGTGGGCCCGGGTGGTGGCGGCTGACAGGGCGAGGTCGTGGAGGGGGAGGTCGGGGTGGGTGGTGAGGTGGTCGGTCAGGCGGGCGGCTTGGGCGGCGAGGCTGACCTGGTCGCGGGCCGACAGGGTGATCGGCACCAACGGTAGGGAGGGTGAAGCCTCGACACTCGTGGCCGTGTTCGTGAGGGCGGGTTGGGGGGCTTGTTCGAGGATGAGGTGGGCGTTGGTGCCGCTGATGCCGAAGGAGGAGACGGCGGCGCGGCGGGGCTGGTCGGCTCGGTTGGGCCATTGCCGGGCCTGCTGGAGGAGGCGGATCTGGTCCTGTTCCCAGTCGACGTGGGTGGTGGGGGTGGTGATGTGCAGGGTCTGCGGGAGGAGCCCTTCGCGGGCGGCCAGGACCATCTTGATCAC
>NZ_JBITJQ010000101.1:0-1238 GCF_044460125.1 Nonomuraea sp. NPDC050153 | reverse complement strand
CTAGTGCCGCGTCAGGCCACGTTTGCCCTCTTGACGATGCGTCGTAGGCGGGGGTTGTCGGTGTTGCGGTTTCGCCAGGCGATGTAGCGGCGGATCATGCTGCTCTGCTCGCGGTGGCCGGCGTGGTCGGTGCCGTTGAGGGTGAACTCGCGCAGTGCGGTGAATTGCGCCTCGATGCGGTTCAACCACGATGAGTTGGTGGGCGTGTAGGCGATCTCGACGTTGTTCGCCTCTGCCCACGCGCCGACCCGCTTGTCCTTCTTGGTGGTCAGGTGCGGGCTGAAGTTGTCACAGATGATCGCGATGCGCACCTCGGGCGGGTAGAGGCTGCGCAGGTAGCGGCAGAACTCCAGGAACTCTCCGCGCCGCTTGCGCTTCTTGACGTGCCCGTACATCTTGTCCTTGCCCAGGTCTAACGCGGCGAACAGGTGTCGTACCCCTTGGGTGCGGGTGTAGGTGGCGCGCATCCTGGGCCGAGGTTCGCGATCGGGATCCTTGCCCTTGCCGCCGACGTCGGTCCACTGCCGGCCGGGGCGGGGCTGCAGGTTGAGCGGTCCGAACTCGTCCATGCAGAAGATCACGGCGGGTTCGCCGGGCTCGGGGACGACCTCGCCGTCGGCGATGGCGTACAGGTGCTCGATGCGGGCCTTCTTGGTCGCGTAGTCGGGATCGCGGGAGCCCTTCCAGGTCTTTATGGCTTGAAAGGAGACATTTTCCGCACGGAGAAGCTCGCGCAGGCCCTCATGGCTGATGTCCTCGACCACCCCCTCGGCGACTAGGAAATCGGCCAGTTTGGCAAGGCTCCACCGGGAGAACGGCAACCCGTGCTCGGCAGGACGAGACTTGGCGATCTTCTTGATCTCCACGCGCTGCGGAAGCGTGAACGTCGGCTTCCGGCCGCCCTTGTACTTGGGGTAGAGCGAGTCGAATCCATCGGCGTTGAAGTTGTGGATCACGTCACGGACCCGGTCTTCGCTGGTGAAGGCCACTTTGGCGATCTGCGTGGTGGTCATGCCCTGGGCCGACAGCAGCACCATCTGCGCTCGCCGCCAGGTCACCACCGACCCGCTGCCGCGCCGTACGATGCGCAGCAGCCGGTTGCCCTCGTCGTCATCGATCTCGCGTACGCGAACCCGCTCAGCCACGAACAGAGTCTGAGGCGATCACGCCGACCGCGGTGGGACCTTGATCGGCGTGTCCCAACGAAACGGGGCAAACCCAAGATGATGCGGCACTAG
>NZ_JBITJQ010000100.1:0-1290 GCF_044460125.1 Nonomuraea sp. NPDC050153 | reverse complement strand
GAGCCTGCTGACAAAGGGTTTGGTCGGTACGGCCGAGTTGGGGCGATCTCGGCGGTTCTCCCGGTGTGTCACACCTGCGGACAGGAGCGGGCTCCTGATAACTGAGGTGTTGTCGAAGCATCTCAGCAGCCAGGAGCCCGTGGTTGCCTGTCTACACGCCCGCGCCCGAAAACTCCAGTGGTTGCGCTTCACCGGGGTGCCGATGTCACGGCCGAAGACCGGCGTATCCGTCGGATCTGTCCGATGCCGAGTGGGCGGTGCTGGAGGGCGAGGCGCGGGCGGTGATGGCTGAGCTGGTCAAGGCCATGGGACGGCCGATGGTGCATGACCTGCGTGCGGTCCTGGACGCGATCGGCTATGTGACCAGGTATGGCATCGAGTGGCGGGCCCTGCCGGTCGACTTCCCGCCGCATGATGCGGTGTACGCGTTCTTCCTGCGCTGGTCGGCGCGCGGTCTTCCCGAACGGCTGGCCGGGCGGTTACGCGGCCGTCTTCGGGTCATGGCCAGACGCGGCGAGCTGCCCACGGCGGGATGCATCGACTCCCAATCGGTCAAGGCCGCCGAGACCGTCAGCGCCGTGACCTGCGGCTATGACTCCGGCAAGAAGATCAAGGGGCAGAAGCGCCATATCGCGGTCGACACCCTCGGGCTGCTCCTGGCCGTGATCGTCACCGCCGCCTCCGTCCAGGATCGTGATGGTGCGCACCCCTTGCTGGCCCGGCTCCGGGAAAAGTTCTCCACCATCACGCTGGTGTGGGCCGACGGCGGATACGCCGGGCGCCTGGTCACCTGGGCCCGCGACGTGCTGCGCCTGACCGTCACCCTCGTCAAGCGCTCCGACAACCTGCGCGGCTTCGTCGTCCTGCCCCGCCGGTGGGTCGTGGAACGATCGTTCGCCTGGTTGATGCGCTACCGGCGGCTGGTGCGGATCTACGAACGCAAGCCTGAACATCACGAAGCCCTCATCTGGTGGGCCGCCGTCCACCAGATGACCCGCCGCCTGGCCCGCGAACTGGCAGGTCAGCCACCTCATGGCCGTTGGGGCGACCCGCCGCCGCTCCCGGAGCTGATCAGCCCCGACCGCCGCGGCAAGGTCTTGGAACTGCTGGCCGCCCAGCCCTGTCGGGCCTGGAAGGGAGTCGAATTGGCGGCGATCCTCGGGATCGAGAACATCAACAGCTTCCGCGTCCAGCTCTCCCAGTGGTCCCACCAGGGCCACATCAACAAGATCGGACCAGCGCTCTACGCCTGCACCTCATTGAGCGCTTAAGCCTTCGTCAGCAGGCTCT
>NZ_JBITJQ010000099.1:0-1349 GCF_044460125.1 Nonomuraea sp. NPDC050153 | reverse complement strand
CCCTCGTAACGTGGAGACCGAACCAAGAGAGGTTTGGTCGTGGCAGGAACCACGAGACGCCGTTTTGATCCGGAGTTCCGAGCCGGGGCGGTGCGTATCGTCAAGGAGACCGGCAAACCCGTCGCGCACATCGCGCGGGATCTTGGTATCAACGAGTACACGCTGCACAACTGGGTGCAGATGGACCGGCACGCAACAGGGCAGGTCGGGCGCAACGGCAACGGAGGCGGCACCCTGAAGGAGTCCGAGCAGGAGGAGCTGGCGCGGCTGCGGCGGGAGAAGGCCGAGCTGGTCAAGCAGCACGCCGAGGACAAGGCCGCCTGGGAGAAGGAACGTGCCGAGCTGGAGGACGAGCGTGATGTCCTCAAACGATCCGTGGTCCTATGGGTCAAGGACTCGCTGAACCGATGACCGTGGTGGAGTTCATCGAGTCCCAAAGGGCCGAGTTTGGTGTCCCCCACAAGATCTGCTTCCGTGCGCTGGGCGTGTCGTCCTCGTGGTTCTACAAATGGAAGAACCGCAGGCCAACGGCTCGGCAACAGCGGCGCGCCCGTCTGGACGAGGAGATCAAACGGCACTTCGCCGCCTCCGGTGGCACCTACGGGTCGCCGCGTATCGCCCAGGACCTGAGGGCCGAAGGCTGGAAGCTGTCGGAGAACACCGTGGCCAAGCGGATGGCCGAACTCGGCTTGGCCGGGCGGGCGCCGAAGAAGCCGCGCTCGCTGACCCGGCAGGGCAAGCGGCCGGCCGCTCCGGACCTGGTGCGGCGCAAGTTCACCGCGGCCGCTGCGGACGTGCTGTGGGTCGGCGACGTCACGATGATCAGCACTGATGAGGGGCCACTGTACTTGGCCTCGGTCGAGGACTTGTTCTCCCGTCGGCTGCTCGGCTACGCCATGTCCGAGCACCATGACGCGGCACTGACAGTCGCGTCGCTGCAGATGGCCGTGGTCACGCGCGGGGGCGATGTGGACGGGGTGATCTTCCATTCGGACCGCGGCTCGGAATATACCGCTTCCCGCTACCAGGCCGAATGCCGCAAGCACGGGGTGGTCCAGTCGATGGGCCGGGTTGGGTGCGCGCTCGACAACGGAGCGGCCGAGTCGCTCAACAGCACCCTGAAGGTCGAGTTCGTGTACCGGCACCACTTCCGGACCCGGGCGGAGGCTCGGCTGAAGATCGCAACCTGGATCGCGGACTTCTACAACGTCAAGCGCAGGCACAGTGCCAACGACGGGCTACCGCCTGTCACATTCGAGCGCCTGATGATCGAGAAGAGGCAAGCATCAACGGCCCTGCTAAGGACCGCTGTGGCATAGAACCGTCTCCACGGTTTGGGGGGATTGACA
>NZ_JBITJQ010000098.1:0-1351 GCF_044460125.1 Nonomuraea sp. NPDC050153 | reverse complement strand
CCCGCTCCTGTCCGCAGGTGTGACACACCGGGAGAACCGCCGAGATCGCCCCAACTCGGCCGTACCGACCAAACCCTTTGTCAGCAGGCTCTTAGACCAAACCTTTACATAGGTATAGAAGCGTTCTCAGTGCCTCCGAAAATCGGACATAACGGACACGACTTTGTCGCGAGACACACGCAGGACTACGGTAGAGATCACGACCAGCACCCCACCGCCACACACCACCAGGAGCACCACGTGGCCCGCCGACGAACCGACCCCCGCCAGGTCACCTTCCAATCCCCCGACGAAGGCCGCTCGTTGGCGCAACCGCGAACACGTTCCACCCCCACCCGCACCAAAGCCGTCAAGTGGACTGACCTCATCAACACCGGCACCCGCCTCGACCCAGACACGCTCGAACGTCTCGACGCCGCCTGCGAAATCACCGGCCTGGGTGTTCAAGGCGTGTGGGAAGAAGCGATCACCTACTACTGCGACCGGCTCGGCATCCCCGCCGAGATGCCCGAGGGCAGCGAGAAGGAGCCCATTCCCCGCCCGAGCGCTCCGGCGGCTGATCCGGAATCGCTCACGCTCATCACCGCGCGGATCAAGCCGAACACACGCGCCCGCCTTATCGCCGGCTGTCACCACGAGGAACTGGGCGGGCAGGAGTTCATCCCGCAGGCGTTGAACGCGTGGTTCGACCACCTCGACGACAGTAGGCGGTCCTAGGGACAGCGGCTATCGACGATCGCGGTTCACCCACCAGGCCCACTCAATGTCGGCGAGCAGCTCAGCCACAACCCCCGACCGCCGCACCATGGGAGCGGGCTCGATCGTCGTGCCACTACGACCCCGGGCCGGCTAGCCGCCGCAGGCTGGGCCCACCGTGCCAAGCAGGTCCCGGCGACGACCACGAGGTAGCGGCCATCCTTCAGCCCGGTCGGCATCCAACTCGGCTTGGCGAGGACCCTGCTGTCTGCCGCAGCGGGCCTCACTCGACTCTCACGCTCTCTTCGCGCCCAGGAATGATAGCGATCGTCAGCAAACATGTCGTTCTATAACCCGAATGGGCCGCGGTTGCCTCGCTCCAGTTTGTGTAGGCAGGTGGATCGCATTGGGAGGACAGTTGTTCTTGTACTGATGTCTCTCTACGTTCGAACCAAGACGTCAGGTGCAGCGAGAGGGGCGACATGGACGCGCAAACCGCAATCGCCATCAGCGCTATCGTGATTGCCATCGCCTCACTTGCGGTGTCCATCTACCAGGTAAGAGCCTGCTGACGAAGGCTTAAGTGCTCGTGGGCACTGGCCCGTACAAGGCTGGTCCGATCTTGTGGATGTAGCCCTGGTGGGACCATTGGGAT
>NZ_JBITJQ010000097.1:0-1471 GCF_044460125.1 Nonomuraea sp. NPDC050153 | reverse complement strand
ACCGGACTTACACCGGCAAGCGACGACGAGCTTTCGGATCAGTCGTCAACCATCCATATCGATCAACCACCAATCACTACTGGACGCACAGGAGATTGATCATGGGAAACACCAGCAGCGGCTTTTCCGCGACGGGTCTGCGCAGACTGCGCGAGGTGCTGGCCCGGCATGTCGACTCCGGCAAGATCCCCGGCCTGGTGGCCCTGGTCAGCCGGGGCGGCCACACGCATGTGGAAGCGCTAGGCACGATGCAGCACGACGGTGGCGCGCCGATGCGCCGGGACACGATCTTCCGCATGGCCTCCACCTCCAAGCCGGTCTCGATCGCCGCGGCGATGGTGCTGCTGGATGAGTGCCGGCTGCGGCTGGACGATGTGGTCGATGAGTGGCTGCCCGAACTGGCCAACCGTCAGGTGCTGACGCGGCCCGACGCCCCGCTGGACGACACCGTGCCAGCGCGCCGGCCGATCACCGTCCGCGACGTGCTGACCTCCACCTTCGGGCTCGGCATAGACTTCACGGCGCTGGGCAAACCGATCATGAACGCGGTCTTCGAGCAGGGCCTCACGCCCAACCTGCCGGTGGAGGTGCCCGAGCCGGACGAGTGGATGCGCCGCCTGGGCGAGCTGCCGCTGATGTACCAGCCCGGCCAGCAGTGGCAGTACCACATCAGCAGCGACCTGGTCGGCGTGCTTGTCGCCCGGGTCACCGGCCAGTCGTTCGAGGAGTTCCTGCGCGAGCGCATCTTCGAGCCCCTCGGCATGAAGGACACCGGCTTCCACGTGCCCGCCGACCAGATTGACCGGCTGCCCACCCTGTATGCCCCCGACCCGCAGACCGGCGAGTTCCTCGCCTGGGACGAGCCCAAGGGCGGACGGTGGAGCACGCCTCCGGCGTTCCAGGGCGGCGGCGGCGGGCTCGTATCCACCGCCGACGACTACCACGCCTACTTCCAGATGCTGCTCAACGGCGGCATCCACAACGGCAAGCAGATCCTGTCCCGACCGGCCGTCGAACTGATGACCACCAACCGGCTCACCCCCGAGCAGAACGCCGCCCGCACCGCCCTGGCCACCAGCAACGTCCACATCTCCTTCGGCCAAGGCCAGCAAGGCGGCTGGGGCATCGGCATGGCGGTACGCACCTACCGCGGCGACTACACCCCCATCGGCCAGTTCGGCTGGGACGGCGGCAGCGGCACCTCCGCCTACGCCGACCCGGCCAACCAGCTCACCGGCATCCTGCTCTGCCAACTCGGCTACACCGTCCCGAACCCGGCGCACCTGATGAACGACTTCTGGACCACCCTCTACCAGGCCATCGACTGATACCAAGCCCGCGCCCTCGTCCGTTCGATCGAACTCGAGAACAGATTCAAGTCGGGTCGGGAGCAGACGAGGTGATGATGTCTGACGGTAGGGCCCAGGGCCTTTCTTCCGCCGGTTTCCCGGTCGGCTGTGCTTTCCCTGGT
>NZ_JBITJQ010000096.1:0-1487 GCF_044460125.1 Nonomuraea sp. NPDC050153 | reverse complement strand
CTAGCCCCGTTTTCCGCACGTCGGGTTGTGTGAAGATCGCCAGGTTGCTGTGGTGATCGTCATCGCGGTATGACCTGGCTGGTGAGACAGCGTGCGCAGTGGGGCCAGGCCAGTGTCGAGAAGATGCTCGGAGCGTTGCCGGTTATCGCCGGGTTCTGCTCGCGGTTACGGATCCGGGAGTTGGTGGATGCGGCCTGCCCGGTGCGTGATGTCGCGGAGTTGACCCATGGCCAGGTGATCGAGGTGCTGGTGGCCAACCGGCTGACCTCGCCCGCGCCGCTGGTGCACGTGCAGGACTGGGCGCGCGGGTGGGCGGTGGGCGAGGCGTTCGGGGTCGAGCCGGGGCTGCTCAACGATGACCGGATCGGCCGCGCGCTGGATGCGATCGCTCCGCACCTGGACCACCTGGCCGGCTCGGTCGGGCTGGCCGCGATCGAGGCGTTCGGCCTGGATGTGGCCCGCCTGCATTGGGACATGACGTCGATCTCGCTGCACGGCGACTACCACCAGCCCGAGCCCGGCTTCGCGACGCCGCGGTTCGGCCACCCCAAGGACCGGCGGCTGGATCTCAAGCAGGTCCAAGCCGGGATCGCGGTGACCGCGGACGGCGCGATCCCGGTCTTCCAGCGCGCCTACGACGGCGCGGCCGGTGAGGTCGGGCAGGTCATCGGCGCGATGCAGGGCCTGCAGAAGCTGGCCGGCCCGCAGCGGATGCTGATGATCGGTGATTCCAAGCTGATCTCGTATGCCAACCTGGCCGCCATGGACGGCGAGGGCGTGGCGTTCATCGCGCCGGCCTCCAAGCAGTACGTCAACGCCGCGGCCCTGGCCGACCAGAAGATCGCCGACGCGGCCCGGGTGGACTACGTCGCCGCCCGGGACGAGAGCAAGCCCGCCGAACGGCGTGGCCTCTGGCACGTGCGCGAGGACGTGATGACGCTGGCCGGGCCACGCAAGAACGACCCGATCCTGACGCTGCGCCGGGTGTTCGTGCACTCCTCCGCCAGAGCCCAGGCCGCCCAGAGCGCCCGCGCCAAGAAGCTGGAGCGGGCCCGCGATGACCTGGCCCGGCTCGAACGCGGCCTGGGCGGACGCCACTACCCCACCCAGCAGGCCGTCGCCGACAGCCTCGGCGCGATCGGCCGCGCCCGCCGGGTGAGCGCCTACCTGATCGCCGAGACCGGCACCGACCCCGACACCGGTAAACCCACCCTGGCCTGGCACTTCGACCAGCAGGCAGTGGACGCCGAAGCCGCCACCGACGGCTGGTACGCCCTGCTCACCAACCTGCCACCCGAAACCGCCGACGCCGAACGGGTACTGCGCCACTACAAAGGCCAGGAAGCCGTCGAGCGCCGCTACCAGGCATTCAAGGGGCCGCTGGCCGTCACCAGCCTGTATCTGAAGAACAACCGCCGCATCCACGCGCTGATCACCGTCATCTGCCTGGCCCTGCTCATCTTCTGCCTGATCGAACGCCAGGTCCG
>NZ_JBITJQ010000095.1:0-1489 GCF_044460125.1 Nonomuraea sp. NPDC050153 | reverse complement strand
TACGGCAGCTGTAGTTCGGGATCTTCGAGGGATGTGCTCCATGGGGGCGCCTGTGGGCATGGGAACGGCCACCAGCATCATGATCGTTTGTGACGACGAACATAGACACGGTGGCCGCAGGGGTCACGGTAGCGCATGAACGATGGCCGAGCTGCTTTGCAGGGCTGATGGAGCGGCTGGCTGATTGCTTCCCGCGCAGAGAGACTCGGCTGACCTGCCGGAACATGGTCGAGGCCATGCTCATCGTGAAGGACACGGCCAACTGCTGGACCCTCGGCGAGGCCGTCGGGCATCGTGGCCCGCACATTCTGCAGCACTTCCTGTCGCGGGCCCGCTGGGACGAACACACCGTCCAGGCCCGTGTCGCGGCCTGGGCTGTGGAGCATCTCGGCACTGAGGATGTGGTGCTGGTGGTCGACGAGACCGGCGATGAGAAGTCCTCCATCGACGCCGTCGGCGCGGCCCGCCAATACTCCGGCGCGCTGGGTGGGGTGGGATTGTGCCAGGTGGCGGTGCATCTGACGTATGCCACCCGGGCTGGGCACACCCTGATCGACCACCGGCTCTTCTTGCCCGCAGCGTGGGCCGCCGATGAGGAGCGTCGTGAGCTGACCGGTGTTCCCGACGAGGTGATGTTCGCCACCAAGCCGCAGCTGGCCACCAAGATGCTCGCCCATGCGCGGGCCGGCGGCGTTATCCGCGCGTGGGTGGCCGCCGATGAGGTGTATGGCGGGCGCGAGTCGCGGATGAGCATCCGGCTGCTGGGCTACGGCTATGTGATCGCCGTCAAGTCCGACCATCGGGTGCGTACCCCGGCGGGCACCTCGACCGTGACCGACCTGGTCAAGCGCGTGCCGACGCGATCCTGGCAGCGGCTGCGGACCGGAAGCGGCACCAAGGGCGAACGCCACTACGACTGGGCGATGATCGAGGTACTGGCCGACGACACCCCCGGCGGGCATCAGGCAGGGCAGTCCACACTGCTGATCCGCCGGCACCGCTACACCGGCACCCTGTCCTACTATCGGTGCTGGTCACAGGTCCGGGCGCCGTTGCACGTGCTGGTCGATGTGGTGTGCCGCAGGTGGCGGATCGAGGAAGACTTCCAGGCCGCCAAGGGCCTGACCGGGCTGGACCAGGGCCAGGTCACCACCTGGACGTCCTGGCACCGCTGGTGCCTGATCAGCATGATCTCCTACGTGCTACTGGCCGTCATCGCCAGCCTGGAACACCGCGACAGCGCCGAACGCGCCTCTGTCGAACTGGTCGCGGTGAGCTGCCCTGAACTGCTGAAACTCCTGCGCATCCTCGTGCTCGCCCGGCCCAGACAGGACATCGACCCTGATCACGCCCTGCGCTGGTCGCACTGGCGCAGACGCCATCAACACCGGGCAGCCGCCTGCCACCGACGATGGAACGAGGTCACAGCAGTGTCCGTCACATGACCGCCGACACCCGCCACTCAGATTAACGATCTACAGCTGCCGTA
>NZ_JBITJQ010000094.1:0-1502 GCF_044460125.1 Nonomuraea sp. NPDC050153 | reverse complement strand
GAAAGACATCCCAGGAGCTTAGATGTCAAGCCGTGAGCACTTCGGCACGATGCGACCAAGCGGTTGCTTCGTTGTAGAGGGTGCGAGTCTTCAGGCAGCCGTGCAAGATGCCGACAAGCCGGTTGGCGAGCTGGCGCAGCGCGGCGTAGTGGCTCACCTCGCGGGCGCGTTGCTGGTCGTAGTAGGCCCGCGCGCCGGGCGAGGCGTTCAGCGCGGCGAAGGCCTGGACACCCAGGGCGTCGACGAGCCGGTCATTGTGGATGAAGCGGGCCAGGACGACCTTCTTCTTGCCCGAGGCTCGGGTGATGGGGCTGGTGCCCGCGTAATTCTTGCGGGCCTTGGCGCTGGCGTACCGGGTGGGGTCGTCTCCGAACTCGGCCAGCACCCGGGCGCCGAGGATCGGCCCCAGTCCCGGCTGGGACAGGATGATCTCAGCGTCCGGGTGCTCGCCAAAATGGGCCTCGACCTCGCCTTCGAGGGTTTTGATCTGCTCGTTCAGCGTGGCCAGGACGGCGGCGGTCGCGCGCACGGTGGCCGCGTAGGCTGCGGTCACCACCTCGCTCTGCCCGAGCTGGTCGGTGCGCAGAGCGGCCTGGATGGCGGCGGCCTTGATGGGGATGCCGCGCCTGCGGGCGTGCTTGAGTGCGGCGCTGATCTGCGTGAGGGTGAGTTTGGCCGCCGAGGCGGGGTCTGGGGCTCGGGTCAGCAGCGCCAGGGTGTCGGCGGCGGTCAGGTCGTCGAAGGCGACCAGCGCGGCGGGGAAGTAGTCGCGCAGCGCGTGCCGCAGCCGTTGCATGTGCCGGATGCGTTCCCAGATCAGCGTCTTGTGCGCGCGGGCGACCACCTTGACGGCGGCGGCCTGGTCGCTGTCGCCGGCCACCGGGCGCAGCTGGTGGGAGTCGGTGCGGACCATGTCGGCCAGCACATGGGCGTCGGCGGCGTCGCTCTTGGCTCCGGACACGCTGTGCCGCTTGCGGTACTCGCTGGCCTGCAACGGGTTGACCGCGAACACCTGGTACCCGGCGGCCAGCAGCGCCTGCACCCACGGGCCACGATCGGTCTCGATCCCGATCAGCACCTGATCGGCATGCTCGCCGGGATCATCTCCCAGGTGTTCGCCGATCATCGCGTGCAGCCGGCCGATGCCTTCCACGCCTTCCGGCAGCCGCGCCTTGGCCAGCCTCTTACCCGTCTGGTCCATCAACTCCACATCGTGGTGGTCCTCGGCCCAGTCGTCCCCGACGAACAGCAACGTCTCTCCCGTCTTCGAGCTCCTCCGGCAGCCGGTCGGGGAAGCTTCGGCGACCTAATGAACTCAGTGCTCACGCCGAACTCGGCAGGCACGACATCCCATCAGCGATCAACTCACCCGGCTACCAGCAGGGGCACGGTCTTTCATCAGGACTCAACGTCCAGGAAGCACGAGTGCTCACCTGCCGGTGGCTACCAGTCCGAAGTCTGCCCGATGACCCGGGCGGATTCGTTAACTCTCATTAGGAAGC
>NZ_JBITJQ010000093.1:0-1634 GCF_044460125.1 Nonomuraea sp. NPDC050153 | reverse complement strand
GGTGTGCTGGTGCGCACTGCCGTCGGGAACCTGGTGGGGGCGTTGGAGGACTGTCTG
Source organism: Nonomuraea sp. NPDC050153 (assembly GCF_044460125.1). Taxonomy (NCBI): domain Bacteria; kingdom Bacillati; phylum Actinomycetota; class Actinomycetes; order Streptosporangiales; family Streptosporangiaceae; genus Nonomuraea; species Nonomuraea sp. NPDC050153. The sequence continues at coordinate 1,577 of NZ_JBITJQ010000093.1, read as the reverse complement.
GCGGGTGGGCCGGAGGTTGCGCTGGGTTCGGTGGCGGTGCTGGGGGTCGAGGAGCTGGACCGGTTGCTGGGTGAGTGGAATGACACGGCGGTGGAGGTGGCGCCGGCGACGGTGGCGGAGTTGTTCGAGGCTCAGGTGGTGCGGACGCCGGGGGCCGTCGCGGTGGCCTGTGATGGGGTGGAGGTCTCCTACGCGGAGTTGGATGAGCGGGCCGGTCGGCTGGCGGGGGTGCTGGCGGGTCGGGGTGTCGGGGCGGAGTCGGTGGTCGGGATCTGTCTTCCGCGTGGTGTGGAGCTGGTCGTGGCGGTGCTGGCGGTGTTGAAGGCGGGTGGGGCTTATCTGCCGATCGATGCCGGTTATCCGGTGGATCGCATCGCCTTCATGCTGACCGACGCCAACGCCGTGACGGTGCTGACCTCCGCCGCCTTCAAAGAGAAACTGCCTCAGGACGTTTCTTGCGTGCTCCTGGACGCCGACGATCTGGAGTCGGCCGCTGAGGAAATGGGTGAGCCGGTCAGGGCTCTGCCGGGTCATGCCGCTTATGTGATTTACACGTCGGGTTCGACGGGGCGGCCGAAGGGGGTGATGGTGGAGCATCGTTCGGTGGTGGGGTTCCTGGATTGGGCGGTGCGGGAGTTCGGTGGCGCGGATTTCGAGCGGGTGTTGTTCTCGACGTCGTTGAATTTCGATGTGTCGGTGTTTGAGTTGTTCGGTCCGCTGGTGTCGGGCGGTTGTGTGGAGGTGGTGCCGGATCTGCTGGCGGTTGCCGACAGCGGTCGGGTGCTGGACGGGGTGAGTTTGGTCAGTGGGGTGCCGTCGGCGTTCGCGCAGGTGGTGGCGGCGGGGGTGTTGGGGGTGCGGCCGCGTACGGTGGTGCTGGCCGGTGAGGCGTTGTCCGCGGATGTGGTGGCCGGGATCCGTTCGGCGTTGCCCGGGGCGCGGGTGGCCAACATTTACGGCCCCACCGAGGCGACGGTCTACGCGACCGCCTGGTACGCGGACGGAGACCTGAAGCAAGCGGTGCCGATCGGCCGGCCGGTGTCCAACACCCGCGTCTACGTGCTGGACAAGGTCATGAACCCGGCCCCGATCGGAGTCGCCGGGGAGTTGTACATCGCCGGGGCGGGTCTGGCGCGCGGGTATCTGGGTCGTGCGGGGTTGACGGGTGAGCGGTTCGTCGCTGATCCGTTCTCGGCGGGTGGGCGGTTGTATCGCACGGGTGATGTGGTGCGCTGGAACGCCGACGGCCAGGTGGAGTACCTGGGCCGGGTGGATGAGCAGGTCAAGGTGCGCGGGTTCCGGATCGAGCTGGGCGAGGTGCAGGCGGTGGTGGCCGCGCATCCGGAGGTGGTGCAGGTCGCGGTGGTCGCCCGGGAGGACGTGCCGGGTGACAAGCGCCTGGTCGCCTACGTCGTCCTGGACGAGGCCACCGTCGAAGAAGTGGCGGCCTCGGTGGCCGAGCGGTTGCCGAGCTACATGGTGCCCTCAGCGTTCGTCGTCATCGACGCGCTGCCGCTGAACGCCAACGGCAAGCTCGACCGCAAAGCCCTGCCCGCCCCCCACTACACCGGCCACGC
>NZ_JBITJQ010000092.1:0-1695 GCF_044460125.1 Nonomuraea sp. NPDC050153 | reverse complement strand
CTCCCAGTGGTCCCACCAGGGCCACATCAACAAGATCGGACCAGCGCTCTACGCCTGCACCTCATTGAGCGCTTAAGCCTTCGTCAGCAGGCTCTTAGACGACACTCGTAGTTTACCGACAAGCGTCGGTAAATGTGGTTGCGGGATACATCATTTCGACGGAGAGGAATCCACCATGAAGATCACCGTGGACGAACCCCGGTGCGTGGCCGCCGGGCAGTGCGTCCTGATCGCACCCGGCGTCTTCGACCAGCGAGACGAGGACGGCATGGTCGTCCTGCTGACTGATACCCCTGATGCGGATCAGCACCAGGCCGTCCGTGAGTCGGCCCTGGCCTGCCCCGCCGCCGCCATCCAGGTGGTCCAGTCATGAACCGCATAGCGGTGGTCGGTGCGGCGGCGGGCGGGCTGGCCACCGCCGAAGCGTTGCGCAGGGGTGGATATCAGGGCGTGATCACGTTGGTCGGCGACGAGGCGGAACTCCCCTACGACCGCCCGCCGCTGTCCAAGCAGATCCTCAAAGGGGACTGGGAGCTGGACCGGCTCGCCCTGCGCGGGCAGGCCGACATCGACGCCCTGGACCTGGACCTGCGACTGGGGGTGAGCGCGACCGGGCTGGACGTGACCACGCGGACCCTGCTGCTGGCCGACGGCACCGCACTGCCGTACGACGCGCTGGTCGTGGCGACCGGAGTGCGGGCCCGCCGGCTGCCCGGCACCGAAGGCGTGGCCGGGGTGCACACGCTGCGCACCCTGGCCGACGCGCTGGCGTTGAAGGCGCGGCTGCGCGCAGGGCGGCGGCTGGTGATCGTCGGCGCCGGTTTCCTCGGTGCCGAGGTGGCCGCCGTGGCCCGCGGGCTGGGAGTGGAGGTGACCTTGCTGGAAGCCGGCCCGGTTCCGCTGGCCCTGGCCGTCGGCGAGCAGACCGGACGGTTCCTATCGCAGCTCCACCGCGAGCACGGGGTCCGGTTGCGCACGGGCGCCGCGGTAGCCGAGGTGCTCAGTGCCGGTGGCGAGGTCACCGGCGTCGCTCTGGCCGATGGAAGCGTGCTCCCGGCCGACGACGTGCTGGTCGCCATCGGCTCGGTACCCAACACCGAATGGCTGGCCGGCAGCGGGCTCACCCTCGACGGCGGGCTCGTGTGCGACCAGTACAGCGCGGCGGCCCCCGACGTGTACGGGGTGGGCGACGTGGCGAGCTGGCACAACCCGCTGTTCGACACGGCGATGCGCGTCGAGCACCGCACCAACGCGGGCGAGCAGGCCCTCACCGTCGCGCACAACCTGCTCAACCCCGACACCCGGCGGCCCTTCGCCCCGGTGCCGTACTTCTGGTCCGACCAGTACGACACCAGGATCCAGGCCTACGGATACCTGCGCGACCACGACGAAGCGCGCGTCCTGCACGGTGACGAGACGGGACGACAGCTCCTGGTGCTCTACCGCCGGGGAGACCGGCTCACCGGCGTGCTCGCCATGGGCCAGCCGCCCAGGGTCCTGCGCGCCTGGCGAGGGCTCATCGCTGCCGGCGCCACCTGGGACATAGCCGTCACCGACACAGCCGTCGCGTGAGCGGCCCGTCACGTTCCTCGATCCCTTCCAGTCGGGTCGGGAGCAGACGAGGTGATGATGTCTGACGGTAGGGCCCAGGGCCTTTCTTCCGCCGGTTTCCCGGTCGGCTGTGCTTTCCCTGGT
>NZ_JBITJQ010000091.1:0-1895 GCF_044460125.1 Nonomuraea sp. NPDC050153 | reverse complement strand
GACCCTGCTGGTTAACTCGTCTCAGGCCGCGAGAGCGAGTTCTGCCAGTTCGAGGCGGGCAAGGTGGCTGGTGCGGGTCCGGTCGAGCGGGTTCCCGTTCCACCAGGCGTCCAGGCGGATGAGGTTGAGCGCCACGGCGGAGAAGACGTGTTCGAGGTGGACTTTCGCCAGTCCTCGGTAGCGGGCTCGGCGGACTCCGGTGACCGCGACGGCCTGGCGCATGGTGCCCTCGACTCCGGCGCGGAGCTTGTACTTGTCCTGCCAGTCCCTGCTGGTCTGATCCACGCGGGCCTGGTCAAGGGCTTCTTGAAGTGGACGGGAGCGGATGGTGAGCTGGCGTCCGCCCTTCTTGGCCGAGGTGCACAAGGAGCGAACCGGACACGGCCGGCAGATCTCGCCGCTGAACTTGACCACGATCGCCTCGGTGTCGCGTTGGGTGCACCGGCTCCACGAGGAACTCGCCCGCCCTTGCGGGCAGATGACCTGCTCGGCGTCCCAGTCGATGGTGAACGCCGAACGGTCGTAGCCGACGGCGGCGCGGGCCTGCGATGAGTGATCAAGAAGGACCGGGGTGATGAGCGCGATTCCGAACCTCGTGCGGGCATCGACGAGGAGTTCCGCGGACGGATAACCGGAATCGAGATAGTGCTCGCCGGGCAGCAGCCCACGTGCCGCGAGCATCTGATGGATCTTCCCGGTCATCTGGTTGTCGGGCACGGTCGCGTCCGTGGTGGCGATGTTCGTGATCAGGTTGGGCGGCACCATGTTCGTGCCGCTCGTGTCACCGTTCATGCCGTTCGTGTCAGCGGGGGTGTGGCAGGTCTCGCTGATGTGCAGCTTGTATCCGTTCCAGAACATGTCGTCACCCTTGGCCGCCCACCGGGCGTCGACATCGTAGGGGGAGGTCAGCCGCACTCTGCCCGGCGGCAGTCCCTCTCCGCCGTCTTCGAGGGGCCGCCGCCGCTGGACCACCTCCCGCCCCTTCCGATCGGTGACACGCACATAGTTCTGGATCAACATGACCCGCAGCGCCTGCACCGCGGGCAGATTCCGTAACCAGGCCGGGGAGAACGATGCATACACCGCCTCCACCAGCGCATAGCCGTCCGCGCCGTAGGCACGCGCCAGCTCGGCGCGTTTGGTCTCCGCGGCCGGCAGCCGCCAGGAGTCGACGCGGGCGCGGTAGCGCTCAGCCCATCCAGGCAGCTCCAGGACCCGGCTCGTCCAGCCGGGGTCGGCGACCGAGATCTCCTCCAACGCCGCGCGCACACATTCCCCGGCCAACTCCAGCCGGTTCAGATCCCGGACCGCGCTGATCACGTGGGTGGAGTCGGTACGCATCCTGCCACCCGCCCCGATCAGGCCTTTCTCCACCAGCTTGGCCAGCAGCAGGTCCAGCGCCTTCTCCTCCAGGCCGTGGGCGATGACCCGAGTCCGGAACTCACTCAGCACACTGGCGTCGAAACCGGGATCATCCAACGCCAGCCCGAGCGCGTACTTCCAGCTCAAGTCCGCTCGCACGGCGTCGGCTGCCTGCCGGTCGGTGAGGTTGTCCACCCGCTGCAACACCGTGATCAACGCCAGCCGGCCCGGTGACCAGCCTGGCTTGCCCTCGGTCCCAAACGCTGCGGCGAACTCCTCGTCGGCGAACAACTCGCCCAGCTCATCCCGCACCCGGACGGGAAGTGGCGGCTGCCGCTTGCCGCGATACATCGACCGGATCGCTGCCGCGATCATCGGGTCCGGTTCCGGCCAGGACCGGGGCTGCATCGACACAGACCACTCCATCCACGACCGGGAGCAGGGGGAAGCCGGCCGCGCACTGCATGATCCCGGACGTCAAAGACTCAGGTCACGAACCTACAGCCGCGAGTCGCGAGTTAACCAGCAGGATC
>NZ_JBITJQ010000090.1:0-1947 GCF_044460125.1 Nonomuraea sp. NPDC050153 | reverse complement strand
GCCTCCAACCCGTGCAGCCCGCCCTCGCGGCCGTACCCGGACTCCTTGTAACCGCCGAACGGCGAAGCCGGATCGAACTTGTTGAACGTGTTGGCCCACACCACCCCGGCCCGCAACCTGTCGGCCATCCACAAGATCCGCGAACCCTTCTCCGTCCAGATCCCCGCCGACAGCCCATACGGCGTGTTGTTGGCCTTCTCCACCGCCTCCGCCGGCGTACGGAAACTCAGCACCGACAACACCGGGCCGAAGATCTCCTCCCGGGCGATCGTGTGCGACTGCGCCACCCCGGTGAAAACCGTCGGCGGGAACCAGAACCCCCGCTCGGGCAACTCACACGCGGGCGACCAGCGCTCGGCCCCCTCCGACTCCCCCACCTGCGACAGCTCCCGGATCTTCGCCAGCTGCTCGGCCGAGTTGATCGCGCCGACATCGGTGTTCTTGTCCAGCGGATCACCCACCCGCAGCGTGGACAGCCGGCGCTTGAGCGCGGCCAGCAACTCCTCCTGGATCGACTCCTGCACCAGCAGCCGCGACCCGGCACAACACACATGCCCCTGGTTGAAGAAGATCCCGTTGACGATCCCCTCCACCGCCTGATCGATCGCGGCGTCCTCGAACACGATGTTCGCCGCCTTGCCGCCCAGCTCCAAGGTCAGCTTCTTACCGGTGCCCGCCACCGCCCGCGCGATGAGCCGGCCCACCTCGGTGGAGCCGGTGAAGGCCACCTTGTCCACCTCGGGATGGCCCACCACGGCCGCGCCGGTCTCGCCCGCGCCGGTCACGATGTTCACCACCCCGGCCGGCAGCTCGGCCTGCCGGCAGATGTCGGCGAACAACAACGCCGTCAACGGCGTCGTCTCGGCCGGCTTGAGCACCACCGTGTTCCCGCACGCCAACGCCGGCGCGACCTTCCAGGCCAGCATCAGCAGCGGGAAATTCCACGGGATCACCTGCCCGGCCACCCCCAGCGGCCTGGTCCCGAACCCCGCATACGCCAGCTTGTCGGCCCAGCCCGCGTAGTAGAAGAAATGCGCCGCCACCAGCGGCACGTCCACATCGCGGGACTCACGGATCGGCTTGCCGTTGTCCAGCGACTCCAGCACCGCCAGCTCCCGGGCCCGCTCCTGAATGATCCGCGCGATCCGGAACAGGTACTTGGCCCGCTCGGCGCCCGGCAGCGCACTCCACACCCCGAACGCCTTACGCGCGGCCCGCACCGCCCGATCCACATCATCGGCACAGGCGCTGGCCACCTCGGCCAGCGACTCCTCGGTGGCCGGGTTGACCGTCTTGAACGGGACACCGCCGCCATCGACGAACTCACCGTCGATGAACAACCCGTAGGAGGGCTTGATGTCGACGATGTCACGCGCCTCGGGCGCGGGTGCGTACTCGAAGATCGCCATCATCAGTCCAGGGTGAAGTAGTCGGGACCGGCATAGCGGCCGGTGGCCAGCTTCTGACGCTGCATCAGCAGATCGTTGAGCAGCGAGGAGGCGCCCAGCCGGAACCAGGCGGGGCTCAGCCAGTCATCGCCGGCCGTCTCGTGCACCAGCACCAGGTTCTTGACGGCGTCCTTGGTGGTGCGGATGCCGCCCGCCGGCTTGACGCCCACCTGCCGGCCGGTGGCCTCGCGAAAGTCACGCACCGCCTGGAGCATGATCAGCGTCACCGGCAAGGTCGCGGCCGGGGCCACCTTGCCGGTGGAGGTCTTGATGAAGTCGGCGCCGGCCAGCATCGCCAGCCAGGACGCCCGCCGCACGTTGTCGTAGGTGGCCAGCTCGCCGGTCTCCAGGATGACCTTCAGGTGCGCCGCACCGCAGGCGGCCTTGACCGCGACGATCTCTTCGAACACCTTCAGGTAGCGGCCGGACAGGAACGCGCCCCGGTCGATCACCATGTCGATCTCGTCGGCGCCCGCCGCCACGGCCAGCGCGGTGTCGC
>NZ_JBITJQ010000089.1:0-1979 GCF_044460125.1 Nonomuraea sp. NPDC050153 | reverse complement strand
ACCGCCACCGAACCCAGCGCAACCTCCGGCCCACCCGCCAGACAGTCCTCCAACGCCCCCACCAGGTTCCCGACGGCAGTGCGCACCAGCACACCCACCGCCCCTGGATCGATCGGCGCGACCGCATCCACCGCCAGCGAGATCCGATCCCCGTCGTCATCCACCGACACCAGCAGCGGATAGTTGGTGCGCTCGCGCAGGTACACGAGGCTGATCCCGTCGAGTGCCCCGTCAGCGGCGCCGTCCTGTCGCTGTTCCCTGGGCGGCGCGGTGTTGTGCCGGTAGTTGAACAGCGCGGTGAACAGCGGCAGATCCCCCGACACCCCACTGGCCTGCTGCGCCAGCGTCAACGGCGCATGCTCATGCTCCAGCAACCCGGCCAGCTGCCCACGCATCGCCGACACGGCCCCCAGCACACCCACCCCATCGGTACGCACCCGCACCGGCAACGTGTTCATGTACGGCCCCGGGACCTGGTCGGAGCCGGTCCCCGCGTTCATCCGGCCGAACAGGACCGTACCGAACACCACATCGTCGCGCCCGGACACCGCCGCCAGCGCCCGCGCCCACGCCACATGCAGCAACGTCGCCGGACTCGCCCCCACCCGCCGCGCCACCTCAAGCAGCCTGCTGTGCAGCTCCGCCGGGAACGGCACCACTTTCCGCACCGCCCCGGCACCGTCGCCGCGGATGTCCACCATGCCGAACGGGGCGGTCGGCTCGGTCACGTCGCCGAGCAGGTCCGCGAAGTACCGTGCGTGCTCCTCACGCCGCACCGCCCCGCGGGCCTGGGCCACGAAGTTCCGGAACGGCAGCGGCCGGGTCAGCGTGCCTTCACGGCGGGTGAGGATCGCCCGTACCTCCCTCAGGACGATCTCCAGCGCCGTGTGGTCACGCACGATGTGATGCGTCCGCACCAGCCCCAGCCACCGGCCGGTGCCCGGCACCGGGGTGACGTGCACGCTCATCAGCGGTGCCCGCCCCAGGTCCATCACCTGTCCGACGGCCTCCACCAGTCGCTCGACCAGCTCATCGCCCTGCGCGTCCAGCGTCACCTCCTCGACCGGCAGGACCGCGCGCCGCCACACCACCTGCACCGGCTCGCGCAGCCCTTCCCACACGATCGACGTGCGGTAGACGTCATGCCGGTCCACCACCCGCTGCAACGCGTCCGTGAACGCGTCCAGCCGCTCGCGGGAGTCGAACTCCAGGACCGTCGGCATCACGTACGCGTCCTCACCACCGTCGGCCAGAAGATGATGGAACAGCAACCCCTCCTGCAGCGGCGCCAACGGATAGACATCGGCGACGTTCGCCGCACCACCCTCGACCGTCGCCACCAACCGGCCGATCTCCTCCACGGACAGATCCACCAGAGGCAACATCTCGGGCGTGATCACCGTCGCACCGAGCGGGATGCGGTTCTCCGGCACCTCCACCCGCACTTCGCCGGCCGACCGCGCCAGCCCCGCCGGCGTGGGCGCCTGGAAGAACGACCGTACCGACACCGACACCGCCCGCGCCTGCAACAACGCCACCAGGCGGATCGCCAGCAGCGACTGCCCGCCCAGCGCGAAGAAGTCGTCATCGACACCCACGCTCTCCACGCCGAGCACTTCGGCGAACGCCGCGCACACCACCTCCTCCCGGGCGTTGACGGGCCCGCGCCCCGCCCCGGCCGCGTGCCCAGGAACCGGCAGCGCGTCACGATCCAGCTTGCCGTTGGCGTTGCGCGGCAACGCCTCCAGCACCATCACCGCCGACGGCACCATGTACTCCGGCAACCGCTCACCCAAGAAGTCCCGCACCACGTCACCCAGACGGGAACCGGCGGAATCCGCAACACCCGCCTCTCCACGCAGATCGGCCGGGACCACATAGGCGACCAACCGCACATCCCCCGGCGCGTCCTCCCGTGCCACCACCGCGACCTGCCCGACTCCCGGACAACCCGCCAGCACCGCACTGACCTCACCCGG
>NZ_JBITJQ010000088.1:0-1981 GCF_044460125.1 Nonomuraea sp. NPDC050153 | reverse complement strand
CCATTGGTAGTCAGGGGCGCGGTGCCGTGAAGGCCCGGTTCCCCATCCCCCTTTCAATTCCGTACGTGCGGTTTTCCCGCATACGGCTTACCGATGATCTTCTTGACATGGTTACGCTGCCTTCGGATAGCGGATGGTGCCTCGCAAGCGATGCAGGCCGTGCCCGTTGAACCACTCCTCGGTCCACTGCCTCGATTGACCGGCACGTAGGTTGCGTCCCCGCTTCTTGATCATCAGACGGTGCAGACGCCACACCACGTAGTTGTCGATCTGGCGGAACTTGATGGCGGCGTTCCCGGTTCGGAAGTAGTTGCCCCAGCCGCGCAGGACCGGATTGAGATCCGCGATCACGTCACGGATATCCGTTCCCGACCGGCGGCGGCCGGTCCGCTCACGGACCTTGGACCGGAGTTTCTTCATCGCCGCCTGACCGGGCCAGCGGTGCAGGTAGTAGCGGATGATCCGCCTTTGTTCCCACAACCGCCCGGACATGCGGGCTCTGAAGTGGCAGCCGAGGAAGTCGAGTCCTTCCCGGCCCTCTCTGAGGTCAACGATCTTCGTCTTGTCCGGGTGCAGCCTCAGCCCCAGCGATGCGAGGATGTCCCCAACCGCCTCCAGGGCCGCTCTGGCCTCGGCCTCGCTGCGACACAGGACGACTCCGTCGTCCGCGTACCGCACCAACTCGCCCACACCGAGCTTGGTCAGCTCGGCGTCCAGAACGTGCAGGTAGATATTGGACATCAACGGCGAAATCACACCGCCTTGCGGGGTTCCCGCGACCGTCCGCTGGACCTCCCCATCCACCATCACCCCTGCCTGAAGCCACTGCCGCAACAGCTTGAGCACCCGCCGGTCCGACACCCGCCTGCCCACTTCGACGAGAAGACGATCATGATCGATCTCGCCGAAGAAGTTGACGATGTCGAACTCCACCACGAACACCCGGCCCTCGATGAAGCCCGTACGAAGCCGCTCCATCGCCTGCGTCGCCGACCGCTTCGGCCGAAACCCATACGACACCGGCGCGAAGTCGGCCTCGAAGATGGGTTCCAGCACCAGCTTGGCGGCCTGCTGGGCCACGCGGTCACGGATCCGGGGTATCCCCAGCGGACGCCTGCCACCATGTGGTTTCGGGATGTCCACCCGCCTGGACGGCGCGGGACGATACTCACCTGAGCGAAGGTCGCGCTGAAGTTCCCCGAGCATCCGGGCAACCCCATACTCCTCCACATCCGCCACAGTCACCCGATCAACTCCGGCGGCACCCCTGTTGGCCCGGACCCGCTCCCACGCCTCCCACAGCACGTCACCTCTGTGGATACGGTCATACAGGGCGTGGAAACGCCGCTCCGGCGACTGCTTGGCCGCAGTCCATAGCTTGCGTTGAAGTCCTCGCACGTTCAGGACGGACCCCTGCCCGTCCACTACGGCAGGCGATGGCCCGCCGGGGTAATTGGACCCAGCATCCCGGGTCATGCCCTTGTGCTTACCCTCGTCCCAAGCGTGATCAAAGTGGGGGTCCTTCCCTCCCGGCGCGTTGTGTTGCACACCGATCAGCGGTACTACGGCCCCCTCGGACTCCCGCTGCCCTCCAGACGACTTCACCATCGGCTTATACGCCCGGTCTCTTGCCCGACGAAAGGCGTGGTCAGACGGGTCTCTCCTGTTCCGGCCCAGACCGTGCACACGTGCCATCCTCCGTACCCCGGAAGAACCCAGTGGGCTGACCCCGGAACAGGGCCCACCGGACATGGCCTTCGCCGTGACATGAGCGGCTCGGCTTCTCCGTTGTGGTTGTGACGAGGCTGCAAGGTTCGCTTAACGCTACGGCCCGCGTGCTTGCTCCCTCCAAAGAGGCTCTTGACACCCCGCTCAACCCGCCATGTCTCCATGACGGGCCGGGGCCTGCTACCGGGCGCTCCGATGCTTACCCGGACGGGACTTTCACCCGCAGGCCTGGACCAGCTTCCAGGACGCAACA
>NZ_JBITJQ010000087.1:0-2142 GCF_044460125.1 Nonomuraea sp. NPDC050153 | reverse complement strand
CTCCTGTGTGTCCAGTAGTGATTGGTGGTTGATCGAAATGAGTGATTGACGATCGGTTGCGGAAGCTCGTCGTCGCTTGCCGGTGGAAGTCCGGTCCGGGTAGTCGTCAGGGAGCCCGGTAGCAGGCTGGCGGCTTCGTCTGGAAACGGGCGGGGTCGAAGCCCAGCGTCGAGCGCCTCTTGAGGGGGCGTGCAACTGTGCGGTCCGTAACGTGAAGTGAAGCCTGCCGCGTCGTTAACACACTTGCCTGTGAGGGTGGGACGTGGGGATGCCGAGTCCGGAGGAGAAGGGCGAAGGCCATGGAAGCGGTGAAGATCCTGAAGGTGCAGCCGTGATGGATCCCTCGGCGTAAGGGGCTCGGAACGTTCAGATAGTGGCGGCGGGAACTGGAGAGGCCCTCCCCGGCCCGGTGACCTGCGGAAAGTGTCATCGGAGCGAGGCGACCTATAACCGATGAACTCGGGAAGTGGAAGTCGGCCGGAAGGGAGTCGGAGGGGGTCGTAGTACTGCTTGAGCCGACCGGACAACATAACCGGCGGTGAGGGAAGGGCCCCTGCTTCGTCGGTGCGTGGTGAGGTAGTTGGAGGTGCTTGGTGAGTGCCGATTCGTCGGCTAGTCCCGCCAGCCCGGGAGTTCCCCGGGACAAGGTGCGTGCCCTGCAGCACACGCTTTACCGGACGGCCAAGGCCGATCCCGGGCGACGGTTCCACGCGCTCATGGACAAGATCTGCCGCAGGGACGTCCTGTGGCGCGGATGGGTCGCGGTGCGTGCCAACAACGGCGCTCCGGGCATTGACCGGATCACCTTGGACCAGGTCGAGGAGTACGGCGTGCAGCGTCTGCTCGATGAGCTGGCCACCGAACTGCGAGAGCGGCGGTATCGTCCGTCTCCTGCGCGTGGGGTGCTGGTCCCCAAGCCGGGTGTGAGGGAGGAGTATCGGCCGCTGGCGATCTCGACGGTTCGGGATCGGATCGTGCAGGCCGCGTTGAAGATCGTGCTTGAGCCGGTCTTCGAGGCGGACTTTCTGCCGTGCAGTTTCGGGTTTCGTCCGAAACGCGGCACGCATGATGCTCTCCAAGTCGTCATCGATGAGGCTTGGAAGGGCCGCCGGTGGGTGGTCGAAACGGACATCGCCGACTGTTTCTCGGCGATTCCGCAGGAGGAGTTGATGCGAGCGATCGAGGAACGGGTGGTGGATCAGTCGGTTTTGAAGCTCTTGCGGCAGATTCTGCGGGCAGGGGTGATGACCGACGGGCAAGTCCGCCGGGAGGTGACCGGGGCCGCTCAGGGTGGTCCGATTTCGCCGCTGCTCTGCAACGTCTATCTGCACCGGATCGACCGGGTGTGGGACGTGCGGGAACACGGGGTGATCATCCGGTTCGCCGACGACCTGGTGGTGATGTGCAAGTCCCGGCAGCAAGCCGAAGACGCGCTCGCGCGGCTTCGGGAGTTGCTGGCCGACCTCGGCCTGGAGCCGAAGGAGGCCAAGACCCGCATCGTCCGTTTGTGGGAGGGGGAGGAAGGTTTCGATTTCCTCGGCTTCCACCACAAGATGGTGCGGGCAAGAGGACTGCGCGGCGCCAAACGGGTCTACTTCCTCGCACGCTGGCCCAGCGACAAGGCGATGCAGCGGGCACGAGACCGGATCCGGGAACTCACCGACCGGTCTCGTCTGCTGCTGAGCGTCGAAGCGGTGGTGCAGGACATCAACGACTTCCTGCGCGGCTGGCTCACGTACTTCAAGTACGGACACTCCACCCTCCGTTTCGGCAAGATCAGGAACTACGCGACCGACAGGCTGGCGATCTTCATCGGCAAGCGACACAAACGCGGCAGGCACTTCGGCCTGAACGTGGTCGCCTACCGATCGCCCGACCGGTGCGGCCTGATCAACATGTCTGGAATCGTCGTTCCGCCCAGGGCCGGCAAGCCCTGGCGGGACAGACCGCATGCCTTCGGTGAACGGCGTCGGTGAGCTGGGTGCGGGAGAACCGCACGCCCAGTTCGAGGTGGCGGGAGCAGGAGAAGGAATGATCTGGCCACGGTCACCAGGGAAAGCACAGCCGACCGGGAAACCGGCGGAAGAAAGGCCCTGGGCCCTACCGTCAGACATCATCACCTCGTCTGCTCCCGACCCGACT
>NZ_JBITJQ010000086.1:0-2153 GCF_044460125.1 Nonomuraea sp. NPDC050153 | reverse complement strand
CTCCTGTGCGTCCAGTAGTGATTGGTGGTTGATCGATATGGATGGTTGACGACTGATCCGAAAGCTCGTCGTCGCTTGCCGGTGTAAGTCCGGTCCGGGTAGCCGCCAGGGGGCCCGGTAGCAGGCTGGCGGCTTCGTCTGGAAACGGGCGGGGTCGAAGCCCAGCGTCAAGCGCCTCGTTCGGAGACGTGCAACCAAGCGGTCCGTAACGTGAAGTGAAGCCTGCCGCGTCGTTACATCACCCACCCGCAAGGTGGGGCGAGGGAGTGCCGAGTCCGGAGGAGACGGGCGAAGGCCATGGAAGCGGTGAAGAGCCTGGAGGCGCAGCCGCCAAGGACTCCCCGGCGTAAGGGGCTCGGAACGTTTGGATAGTGACGGCGGGAACTGGAGAGGCCCTCCCCGGCCCAGCGCACTGCGGTGTGGTGCTGGAGCGTGGCGACCTATAACCGGTGAGGAGCCGGGAAGTGGAAGCCGGCCGGGTGGGCGTCGGAGGGGGTCGTAGTACCGATCGAGCCGAGCGGACAACACAACCGCCGGTGAGGGAAGGGCCCCTGCTTCGTCGATGCGTGAGGTGGCATGTGGAGGTGCCCGGTGAGTGCCGGATCGTCGGCTAGTCCCACCGCCTTGGTGAAGGCTCCCTTGGACAAGGTGCGTGCCCTGCAACACACGCTGTACCGGACGGCCAAGGCCGATCCCGGACGACGGTTCCACGCGCTGATGGACAAAGTCCTCCGCAGGGACGTCCTGTGGCGCGGGTGGGTCGCGGTGCGCGCCAATAACGGCGCACCCGGCATCGACACGACCACGTTGGACCAGGTCGAGGAATACGGAGTCCTGCGTCTGCTCGACGAGTTGACCGCTGAACTGGCCGAGGGCCGGTATCGTCCGCTGCCCGCGCGCGGGGTGCTGATCCCCAAACCGGGCGTCAAGGACGAGTATCGGCCGTTGTCGATCTCGGCGGTGCGGGACCGGATCGTGCAGGCCGCATTGAAGATCGTGCTTGAGCCGGTCTTCGAGGCGGACTTCCTGCCGTGCAGTTTCGGGTTCCGCCCGAAACGCTCGCCGCACGATGCTCTCCAAGTCGTCATCGATGAGGCTTGGCGGGGTCGCCGGTGGGTGGTCGAGACGGACATCGCCAACTGCTTTTCGGCGATTGGGCACCAGGAGTTGATGCAAGCGGTCGAGGAACGCATTGTGGACCAGCCTGTCTTGAAGCTCCTGCGGCAGATCTTGCGCGCTGGGGTCATGACGGACGGGCAGGTCCGCCGGGAGGTGACCGGGGCCGCCCAGGGCGGTCCGATCAGTCCCTTGCTCTGCAACGTCTACCTGCACCGGATCGACCGGGCATGGGATGTGCGCGAGTTCGGGGTGTTCATCCGGTTCGCCGACGATCTGCTGGTGATGTGCAGGACCCGGCAGCAGGCCGAAGCCGCGCTTGCGCGCCTTCGGCGGTTGCTGGCCGAACTCGGTCTGGAGCCGAAGGAGGCCAAGACCCGCATCGTGCGGTTGGAGGAGGATGGCCAGGGAGTGGATTTCCTCGGCTTCCATCACCGGCTGGTGCGCTCGCGCGGGGTTCGGGGAGGGCGTGGCACCGCAGGGGTGCTGTTTCTGGCTCGCTGGCCTAGTGACAAGGCGATGCAACGCGCCCGCGATCGGATCAGGGAACTGACGGTCCGTTCTCGGTTGCTGTTGAGTGTCGAGGCGGTGGTGCAGGACATCAACGTGTTCCTGCGCGGCTGGGCGGGATATTTCCGCTACGGCCACTCCACCCTCCGCTTCGGCAAGATCAGGGATTACGCGCTCTACCGGATGGCGATCTTCATCGGGAAGCGGCACAAACGCGGCCGGGCATTCGGCTGGAACGTGGTCGCCTACCGGTCGCCGGACCAATGCGGCCTGATCCGCCTGAACGGGATCGTCATCGCACCCAGGGCGAACAAGCCCTGGCGGGGGAAACCGCATGCCGCCGGTGAACGGCGTCGGTGAGCCGGGTGCGGGAGAACCGCATGCCCGGTTCGAGGTGGCGGGAGCAGGAGAAGGGAAGAGCCGACCACGGTCGCCAGGAGTGGCACAGCCGACCGGGAAACCGGCGGAAGAAAGGCCCTGGGCCCTACCGTCGAGCATCATTCACCTCGCCTGCTCCCGACCCGACT
>NZ_JBITJQ010000085.1:0-3254 GCF_044460125.1 Nonomuraea sp. NPDC050153 | reverse complement strand
TCCCAGTGGTCCCACCAGGGCCACATCAACAAGATCGGACCAGCGCTCTACGCCTGCACCTCATTGAGCGCTTAAGCCTTCGTCAGCAGGCTCTATGTGGCGAACAACGCCGCAGGCACCGTCTCGGTCATCGCGGTCTAGTCAGGGTTTCCAGGCCGGCCACTTGCGTTCGGCCTCCGCCTCCAGGCCCACCCCGTGATGGTGGGCCATGAGGACCACGTCACACAGCACGTCGGCCAGTTCCTCGCGGAAGCCCGCGCTCAGTGGACACGATGTGCGGTCCGGTCCGGCAAAGAAGTCCGATTCATCTCAAAGTCGCTGGTCATTTGCGTTCTGTAGCTGCTTGATCAGGAACCGGCACGGGTCGGAGACTTCGTGGCGGATGCCATGGTCGTCGATGTAGTGGTAACGGTCGAGGTATCGGCAGCCGGTTTCCTGGTAGCCGAGCCTGAGGTAGAGCGCAGCAGCGCGGAGGTTCTGGTCATCGACCCCAAGGCCGATGTGGCAGTTGCCACGTTGAGCGACGATGGCCTCGGCGGCTTGGATGATGGCGGTGCCGATGCCATGTGACCGCCGTTCGGGGGGCCAGACGGCCAGGCCGTTGAGCTCGGGGCAGCCGGGGTAACGCTCCCGCACTTCGACGGCCGCGCAGCCGCCCCACCGAACCTCCCCATGTCCCACTGGAGCGTCGTCGATCCAGGCGGTCAGAAATGTGCTCAAGCCCTGTTGCTGACGATGGAAGCGAGCTTCGTGCACGCGGGAGCGGCCCGAGGGGATGTGCTGCTCCAGCAAGGAGAGGTCATCGTCTCGGCACTGCCGGATGATCATCGTTCAAGTTCCCTCTGAGATGGCACCGCTCATGACTTCCCGCCGACCTGGCGTGCAGCAACGCTGATCATCACATTCCGGGCAGCGTTCACGCATCACTTTTACTGCTTCGACGCCAATGGGTGCGTGCGTGTGCCTCCGGCGTGTCGCCCTCGGCGTCGGCCGTGCGGCAGCTTGACGATCGTCTCGCGCAGGCGCGCCTCCTCGGGCCCCCTGCCTCCTGGGCCAGTGCGACGATCGTGAGCGCGCCGGAGGAGTTCTGAGGGGCGCCGGCAAGGATGCGGTCCATGGCAGCGCGGACGCGCTCGGGTTCGTCACGGGCGGGGCTCATGCGGACCCAGAGATTCCCTCTCCGGCCACGATGCCCTCACGCAGCCCGGCGACGGTGTCGGCGACCACCCGGACGGTCTTGATGCCGATGAGCTCGTGGACGCCGCCACGGCTGCAGGAGGCGTGACCTTCCGAAACCAGCGTGCTGCGGAGATGCCCGTACTGGATGGCCGGCGCCACCCGGCGCGCAAAGCCTGGTGACCCGCGGTCGAGGAACGTCGTCATGGCGCTGCGCACTGCGGCGATCATCGACGGCTACGACCTCGATCGTTCACGGCACTCGGCGCGGCCGTCCTGGTCCCATCAGCGCAGGGTGGCCAATGTGTCGAGGGGGTTGTCCAGGAGGTTGGCGAAGGCGAGTTCGGCGGCCCCGGCGAGCGTGGTGTCGTCGCCGAGGGCCGTCACGGCCAGGCGGACACGTTCGCGCGACACCGGCAGGACATGCGCGTCGATCCGGGCGCGGACGCGTGGCGCGGCGCCCGGGTAGACATCGCGGAGCATCCCGCCGAAGACCACGAGCGCCGGGTTGAACAGGTTGATGAGGTTGACGACGCCGACGCCGAGCCAGTCGCCGATGCGGTCGAGGGCGTCCCGCGCGCGGGCGTCGCCGGTCCCGGCGAGGGCGACGACGGCCCGGATGCCGTCGCGGCCGACGAGTTCGCCGGACCGTCCCGCGTAGTCGAGCAGCGCCTCCTCCCCCACCTCGGCCTCCAGGCAGCCGCGCGAGCCGCACAGGCAGGGTCGCCCGTTCAGCGGGTTGACCAGCATGTGCCCGAGTTCGCAGCCGTAGCCTCCGTCGCCGTCCAGGAGTTTGCCGCCGACGATGATCCCGCCGCCGACGCCGACGTCCCCGTGCAGGTAGATGAGGTTGTCGATGTCGCGTCCCGCGCCGCGCACGTGCTCGGCGACCGCACCCAGGTGCGCCTCGTTGCCGACCTCGGCGGGAAGCCCGAGGCCGAGCCCCGCGGCGAGTTCCGCGCCGAACGCCTGGTCCACCCAGCCGAGGTGCGGTCCGTACCGGACCGTGCCGTCGGCGCGCCTGATCAACCCGCAGTACGACGCGCCGACACCCACGCACAACGCGCCCGGACCGGCCCCGACGACCAGTTCGTGGCCAAAGGTGGCCAGGACGCCGACGACGTCCTCCAGGTCGACCCCGGCGCGGGTGCGCACGGCCTCGCGGCGGTCGAGGACCCGGCCGCCGAGGCCGACCCGGGCCGCGAGCAGCCGGTCCACGGCGACGTCGAACGCGAGCCCATACAGCGTCCCCTGCTCGGGCATCACGACGATGGACGGCCGCCCGGCGCGGCCCCGCCCGATGGGGACGCCCTCGCGGACGAGCCCGGCGGCGGCGAGTTCGGCCGTCAGGTCCATGATGGTGCTGCGGTTGAGGCCCATCCGGCGGCTGAGCGCGGCCCGTGACACGGCCCCGTCCTTATGGACGCGCCGCAGCACCTCGCTCAGGTTCCGCTGCCGCATCTGCTCCTGCGTCCGCGCGCCCGCCGCCGATCCCGTCATCCCCGCCAGCCTAGGCCGGGGCCGGTACCCTGTGAACAGCCACCTGCGGGTCGTCGGCGGCGCGCTGGATGATCCACGATGGCGGGCTGCTCGGCCGATGAGGTCGGTCAGCCGCCCGGTGCGGGGAATGCGGACACGTTGCCGTTCGAGCCGGGAGGACGTCGCCCGGGGACGGCGCGCTTTGGCCATGAGACGTCCCCCTGTGAACGGCGAACCGCGGCTGACTCTCCCCTTGCTGTATAGCCATACGGCTGCGAGGGCTGTGCCGTTGGGCTGTCGACGAATTTCTTGTGCGACGCCGGCGCGAGGCAGGCAGAAATCGGCGGACATTTGGTGATCGATGCCGGTAGGGTGCCGGGCTAGGCGGCTCCTGGGTGTGCTTCCTTCTCCTTCACTTTGAATGAACAGCGCGCCCGCTCTCCGCCCGGGCGGGCCGTTCGGGGCCTCCTCCCCCGTGCGGCCCGCCGTCGCCTGTCACACGAACTAGTGCCGCGTCAGGCCACGTTTGCCCTCTTGACGATGCGTCGTAGGCGGGGGTTGTCGGTGTTGCGGTTTCGCCAGGCGATGTAGCGGCGGAT
>NZ_JBITJQ010000083.1:0-3989 GCF_044460125.1 Nonomuraea sp. NPDC050153 | reverse complement strand
GCCAGGAGTGGCACAGCCGACCGGGAAACCGGCGGAAGAAAGGCCCTGGGCCCTACCGTCGAGCATCATTCACCTCGCCTGCTCCCGACCCGACTACTTTGATGTGTTCGATCTGCCGTTGCCGGGCTGACACTGCCGCTGGCGCGACGCGTGCACGACGGTGCCGGTAACCCCCTCACCTGCTGAACAGGCAGGCGATGTCGCGGAACAGCCGGTCGTGGGCGGCAGCCGCCTCCTGGGAGGTCAGGTCCATGTTCTGGATGAAGCCGTGCATCAGGCCGGGTTCTTGCCGGTGCGTCACGCGTACGCCCGCCTGTGTCAGGCGGTGAGCGTAGGCGTCGCCCTCGTCGCGCAGTGCGTCGTGCTCGGCAGTCACGATCAGGGTGTCGGGCATGCCGTGCAGGTCTGGTGCCAGCAGCGGGCTGGGACGGGTGGCGGGATCCGGTGCCCATTGCGTGATGGCCCAGGCGAGGAAGTCGGCGTCCAGCGCGTACCCGATGCCCTTGTCGACGACGCTGGGTTGCGAGAGCGTCAGGTCGGTGTTGGGACAGATGAGGATCTGTATGGCGGGCAGGGAGTCGCCCGCGTCGCGGAGCCACAGGCAGGCCATGGTCGCCAGATAGCCGCCCGCGCTGTCGCCGGCCACCGCCGCCGGGCGCGACCAGCGCAGGACCGCGGCCACATCCGCGATGGCCGCCGGACAGGGATGCTCAGGGGCGCGCCGGTAGTCGACGGCCAGCACCTCGACGTCACAGGCGTCGGCGATGCGCCGGCAGGTGCGGTCGTGGGTGTCCAGGTCCCCCATGAGGAACGCGCCGCCATGGACGAACACCATGAGCGGACGCGCCTGCCGGCGGGGCCGGTAGTGGCGGAGCGGGAGCCCGTCGGGCCCGTGAAGGTCCTCCACGTGTGCCAAGGCGGGGCCCCGGGGACCCGCGGCGGCGCGCCCACGGGCCTTTGCCCGCAGGTCGGGTATGTCGACCATTGAATGTTTCGCCTCCTGGTGGGGGTCGGAGTCGTGCCGTTCACGGGCCGGATGGCCGCTGGTCACTGGCAGAGACGCTAGAGACGAGCGCGGCGGAAGGAATGAGTAAAGTGACTCACGAGCTGTCATAGGTACATGAGGGACGCGCGATGTTGCAGGGGCGGGCGGAGGAGATCCGGGTCATCGAGGCTCTCCTGGCCGAGGCGAGATCCGGCGGCAGCGGAGTTCTGGTGATCAAGGCTGCGCCCGGCATGGGCAAGTCGGCGCTCCTCGACCACGCCGCACAGGCGGCCGGCGGGGCTCACGTGCTGCGTGTGGCAGGCGTGCAGATGGAGGCCGAACTGCCGTTCGCCGCCCTGCACCTGCTGCTGCGGCCCGTGCTGGACCGGCTCGACACGCTTCCCGGCCCGCAGGCTGCGGCGTTGCGCGGGGCGTTCGGGCTGGCGGAGGTCACGGAGACCGACAGGTTCCTGGTCGGTCTGGCGGCACTGACCCTGCTGTCGGAACTGGCCGGAGAACGCCCGCTGCTGTGCCTCATCGACGACGCCCAGTGGCTGGACCACGCCTCGGCCTCCGCACTGCTGTTCGCGGCGCGGCGGCTGCGGTCCGAAGGGATCGCCCTCGTGGTCGCCGCCCGCGATGACCACGACGCCTTCCCCACGGCCGGCCTGCACGAGCTGCGCCTGCACGGGCTGGTCCGCGAGGAGGCCGAGCGGCTGCTCGACGACCGGCTCCCGGCACACCTGCGAGAGCGCGTGCTCAAGGAGGCCGACGGCAACCCGCTGGCTCTCATCGAGCTGTCCAGGGCGGCGTGCGAGAGCGAACTGGAATTCGGCGGACCGCTCCCGCTCACGAAGCGGCTCCGGGAGGCCTTCGCCGGACGGGTCCACCGGCTGCCGGAACCCACCAGGACGATGCTCGCGGTGGCCGCCGCCGAGGACACCGGCGATCTGGGGATCGTGCTGGCTGCGGCCGGCACGCTCGGCATCCCCGCCGACGCGCTGGAGCCCGCCGAACTGGCCGGGCTCGTCAGGGTCACCAGCGGTCTCGTACGCTTCCACCATCCACTGCTGCGCTCGGCCGCCTACCAAGGGCCGCCCTCCTCGCAGCGCCGCGCGATCCACCGGGCGCTGGCCGGGTCCGTGAGCACCGACCGGCGAGGCTGGCACCTGGCCGTGGCGGCGACCGGGCCCGACGAGCAGATCGCCGACGCCCTGGAACGTTCGGCCGAACGAGCCCGAGCCCGCAGCGGCTACGCGGCCATGGCCGCGGCCTACGAGCGCGCCGCACAGCTCAGCGCCGACCAGGAGCACCAGGCCAGGCGGCTTGCCGCGGCGGCGGGAGCGGCCAGCGAAGCGGGCCAGCCCAGCCGGGCCGCGGAGCTGAGCACGAGCGCCGAACAGCTCACCGACGACCCGCTGACCCTGGCCCGGCTCGCCGAGGTCAGAGCGGCGGCGGCGTTCGACGAGGGCTCACCGCAGCAAGCGGCCCGCATCCTCATCCAAGGGGCCGCCCGCATCGCCGAGATCGCCCCCCAGCCGGCCGCCCGCATGCTCGTGTCCGCCTCGCACAACGCCTGGTTCGCGGGCGCCACCGAGCTGAGCGCAGAGGCGGCACGGCAGCTCGACCGGGTCGCCCTTCCGCCGGGAAATGACCTCGCCGGCGTCACCAGCGGGCTCGCCCTCGTCCTCGGCGGCGATCTCGAGACCGGATACCCGCTGGTGAGCGACTACCTCCGGCAAGCGTCGCCATCCAGCATCGAGGAACAGCTGACCACCGCCCACCCCGTCTTCGTCGCCGGACGCCTCGACCATGCCCTCGACCTGTCTACCTCTCTGGCCGCCCGATGCCGCGCCGAGGGCCGCATCCGGCTGCTGCCCTTCGTCCTTGACCAGCTCGCCTACAGCCAGCTGCTGACCGGGCGCCACCGCGACGCGCGTGACAACGCCGCGGACGGGCTCCAGATCGCCCTGGACACCGGCCAGGCGCACCACGCCACCGGACTGCGGGGCATCCTCGCCTGGCTGGCCGCCGTCGAAGGCGACGAGGAGCGCTGCCGCGCCGTGGCCGAGGACGGCGTCAGGTTCGCGCTCACGCACAGCGGCCGGGCCGTGGGCCTGCTCGCGACGTGGGCGCTGGCCATGCTGGATCTGACCCAGGGGCGTGATCAGGCCGCGCTCGACCGCCTCCAGGCGCGCCGCCGCGGCTCATCGCACTTCTCCACCAGGATCGTCGCCGACGAGGTCGAGGCCGCGGTACGGCTCGGCCTGCCGGAACGGGTGCTGGAGCCGCTGGCGCTCTTCCAGCGCTGGACGGAGCTGTCGGGCGAAGCATGGGCGGGCGCCCTGGCCGCACGCTGCCACGCGCTGATCCACGACTCGGAAGAGCACTTCACCCGGGCACTGGACCTGCACAAGCTGGCGGACCAGCCGTACGAGCAGGCCAGAACGCGCCTGGCCTACGGTGAGTGGCTACGCCGCCGTCGCCGCAAGGCCGAAGCGCGCCCACACCTACGCCACGCCCAGGAGGCGTTCGAACGCCTGGACGCCAGACCCTGGGCAGATCGAGCGGCCGGCGAACTGCGCGCCGCCGGCGAGGCGACGCTCACCCGCCGCCGCGCCGCCCCCGGCGCCCAGCTGACCGCCCAGGAACTACAGGTTCTCCGGCTGGCCGCGACTGGAGCCACCAACCGCGACATCGCCGCCCACCTGATCCTCAGTCCGCGCACCGTCGGGCAGCACCTCTACAAGGCCTTCCCCAAGCTGGGCATCTCCTCCCGGACGGAGCTGGCCCGGCTGGATCTCGACCAGCTCTAGCATTTCGGAGGGCCAGGCGCCGCATCCGGGCATGCCAAGGTCGGCTACGCCCGCGCGCCCGCCGACGTCTTCTCCGCTCAAGATCGCTGACTACTAAGTGGTGCCGCCTGGAAGTCTCTCCGGGGTTGACGGACCGAGACTGATCATGCCTCAGCGTCAGGAGTCGATGCTGGTGACGTAGAGATCGC
>NZ_JBITJQ010000082.1:0-4647 GCF_044460125.1 Nonomuraea sp. NPDC050153 | reverse complement strand
ATCCGCCGCTACATCGCCTGGCGAAACCGCAACACCGACAACCCCCGCCTACGACGCATCGTCAAGAGGGCAAACGTGGCCTGACGCGGCACTAGCTTGGTCGCAAGATGATCTATCAGAGGTCCCGTTGTTTCCTCACAAGGACTTGACGAGTGGCCGCTGAGCCAAACGCAACGGCGTTGATCTCGATGCGCATCGAAGATCTTGAAGACGCTGTTCCCGCTGATCAGTCTCTCCGTGCCACTCCGGCGGCAGGTCCGTCAGCAGCCGGGCCACGGAGCCTCCTGCGGGCTGCGGTCGATGTCGATGCTGGATACGAGCGCGCGCATGACCTTCCTCCTATGCGGTCCTGCGGGCGAAGTCGGGGGCGTGCTCGGGACGCGGGCCGTAGGCGATCAGTTTAGAGGGGAACTTCTTGAAGGCGGGGAGGCGTCGTGCCAGGAAGACCAGCGGTCTGGGAGGGCGGGCGCCTTTGCCGGCGAAGGCGGGGACGAACATGGTGCGGTGCAGCATGCGCTGGACGGTTTGGACGATTACGGTGGGCCGCCATCTGCGCTTTTGGATCTTGGCCAGGTCGGCGGTGGTGACGTGATGGCGTCGCAGCGGCTCGGCGAGGATCGTCGCGGCGGCCACGGCGTCCTGGATGGCGAGGTTGATGCCCATCCCACCGGCGGGGGACATGGCGTGCGCGGCGTCGCCGATGAGCAGCACGCCGTCGGCGTACCAGCGCTTGAGCCGGTTCAGCTGCACATCCAGCAGGTGCAGGTCATCCATGTCGGCGATGTGGTCCACCCGGTCGGCGTACTGGGGGAGCACATCGGCGATGCGCTCGCGGAAACGTTCGACGCCCTGCGCACGCAGCCGGGCGTCGGCGCCTTTGACCGTGAAATAGGCGATCTGGTAGTAGTCCTGGCGGGTGAAGCTGAGCGCGATCTGGTCGCCTTTGAACTCGCCGGCGAGCCTGGCGATCTCATCCTGCTCCCCGGCGTGCCTGGGCAGGCGGAACCACCATGTGTCGAAGGGCACTGAATATTGCTTGGGCGATAGACCCAGCTCCTTTCTGATGATCGAGTGGCGGCCGTCGGCGGCCACGGTGAGCTGCGCGCGAATCTCTCCTGCCGCACCCTCTCGGGTGCGGTAGCGGACGCCTGCGATCTTGCCGTCTTCCTTGATCAGCCCGGTGACGGCGGTGTTCTTGCGCAAGGTGAAGGTCGGCTCGGTGGCCGCTTCGGCGGCCAGGAAGTCGAGCAGGTCCCACTGCGGGATCATCGCGACGTAGTTGTACGGCGCGGGCAGGGACGCGAAGTCGCTCAGCCTGATTCTGCTGCCGTCCGGGAGCGGAGCCTCCAGATCGCCCAACCGGCTCTGCGGCAGCCGACGGAACTTCTCCCCGAGGCCGAGTTCGTCCATGAGCCGGATGGTCGAGGCGTGCACGGTGTCTCCGCGGAAGTCGCGCAGGAAGTCGGCGTGCTTCTCCAGCACGGTGACGTTGATCCCGGCGCGGGCCAGCAGCAGGCCCAGCATCATGCCGGCCGGGCCGCCGCCACAGACCAGGACGCCGGTGCTCTCGGTTCTTTCGGTGGTCATGTCAGCCTCTTGCGACGTAGTCCGTAGTGGGTGAACAAGGCGATGACCGCCAGCCGCAGTGCCACGTTCGCCCAGATCGAGACGTGGACGCCGCGGGTGAAGGCGTAGGCCTCGACGGCGGCGGTGCAGCCGTGGAACGCGATCAGGGTCTGGGCGGCCAGGCGTACCCCGTCCGGTTGCCGCAGGGTCGCGAACGACAGGAACGCCACGGCCAGCTCAGCGGCGCCCAGCAGGTAGCACACCAGGTAGGCGTCCTCGGGGACGCTGATACCGACGGCGCTGGGAACCAGGCCGGGTGCGACGATGAGCACCACCCCCGCCGCCAGGGTGACCAGGCCGTGCAGGGTGAGCAGGATGCGGAGGTTCACCGCTCCGCCGCCCCGCGCAGGCGGGCCTGGGCGGAGCGCCGGTCGTTGAGGCGCGGGTACGGTTCGTCCGGCACGGGCACGCCGAGGAAGTCGCACAACGGCTCCCAGCCCTGCCCGCTCTCGTAGATCAGGATCCGGCCGGGGGGCAGCGTGTCGATGACCTCGGCCGTGTGGCGCCGGAACACCTGCACGGCGTGGCGCTCCTCGGGCATTGGCTCGTCCAGCGTCGTGCCGAACGTCTCGCGCCACAGATGCTCCAGCAGCGGCCGCATGCCGATGGCCACGGGACCGAATTCGGCCGGCACCGCGCTGGGGGCGTGCAGCAGGGCGAAGACGGTGTCGCGGAGGCTGGCGTACCAGGCGTGCGGGTCACGCACGGTGAGGATGACCTTGGCATCGGGGTAGCTCTGCGCGAGCGGGCACCAGAAGTGGGCGCTCGGCCAGTCCACCGCCGCCCGGTAGCCGTCCAGCACGCCGTTCCAGTCGACCGGCCCGTCCAGGGTCTGCCGCCAGCGTTGTGCCTGCTCCGGATGGGCGGCTATCTCCTGCATGTGGTGGCACGGGCCGAAGCCGAGCCGCTCCAGCGCCGCCTTCAGCGACGTGGTGCCGGTACGCGGCAGTCCCGCGCCGATCACGCTGATCATCTGCGCTTCCTTAATTCATCGCTCGATGAACTCATAGTGGAGACGATACACACCTGAGGTTCACTTAGGAAGCAGTACCATCGGACGTTGTGGACCGGGACCTGGTGGATGCCGCGCTGGCGGCCGCCGAGCAGCACGGCAAAGACGTGGCCGACGTGCCGCTGAGCGCGATCGCGGCCGCCGCGGGGATTTCCCGCAGTACCCTGATCAGAAGGCTCGGCGGATCGCGGGCCACGCTGGAGGAGGCGGTCCGGCAGGCCGGAATCGACCCCGGCGGACGCCCGCCGGTCCGGGAACGGGCCATCGAGGCCGCCGCCACGCTGATCGCCCGCAACGGGCTCGGCGCGGTCACCATGGAGGCCGTCGCGGCTGCCGCGCACTGCTCGCCAACCAGCCTGCACGCCGTCTTCGGCAGCCGCGACGGCCTGCTCGCCACCATGTTCGATCGGTATGTCCCCGTGCCCGACCTGGAAGCGCTGGCCGCCGAACTCCCCGAGCGGATCGAGGAGATGGTCCATGCCGTCTACGTCGCGCTGGCCGAGGCCTTCGCCCGGGAGCCACGGGTGCTGCCGGCCATCTTCGGCGACCTGCTCACCCGCCCCGACGGCACCGCCGCCCAGATGCTGAAAGCCAACCTGCCGAGGATGTTCGCCAGCCTTGGCATCCTGCTGAATACGCAGATCCAAGCCGGTCGGGTGCGGCCACTTCCCCTGCCGCTGCTCATCCAGCTGATGATCGGCCCCATGGCGGGGCACATGCTGTTGCGCCCCGTACTACAGGACGCGCTGGGCAACGTCCTGCCTCCGGTCGACGAGGTCGCACGGGCGTTCGCCGAGGCGTTCATCCGCGCCACCGCCCCATGAGCTCGCGCCATAAAGTGCCGACCTATGCGTTTCCCGCAAGCTCCACACAGCCTTCCCGCCCCGTTCCCCTCGCCCACGCGCGCGCCGTTGTCCACAGGGGGCGTCGATCACAGTGAAGAGACGCTCATCGAACTCCACCGGCGCGCCTAACCGTGCCCGCTCCACCGCCTTCGCTCGATAGTGGGGATCGGAAGCGCTGCGCGCCTCGGCAAGGAGCTCGTCCAGCGACCAGGTGTCCAATCGCGCCTCGGCCCTCTCGAACACATCGACACCTCCTCGGCATCCACTCCCGTGAAGATCAGATACGAGAGCCGGACGTCAAAGTCGCCGTAGTAGTCCAGCACCAGCCGCGGGTCGTCTCACCACCCGACGCGACAGGGCTCCTCGAACGGATCGGGATCGGTGCCGGAGCCGTTGCCGGTCTCATCCAGGTTGAGTCGTCGTTGGCACTTCGATCTTCGGCGCCGCCGACGCGGAGGCGGCGGGAGCGCCGGCGACCACGAGCGCGGTCGCGAGTGCGACTGCGGTGAGGAACCCTCGCCGTCTCAAGTTGGACATGTGTATCCCTTTGGGTGGGTCGGTTCCTGGCATAAGTGCGCCGCCATGGCGCCACAGCGGTGGGGACCCAGGCAGGTGACGATGTCGTTGAGTCGCGTGCGGGCGTGGACCTTCATCCATCAAGCGGCGTCGAGGGCTGCGGTGATCTTGCGGATCATCTCGGCCAGGGTGGGGCGGGGTTCGCCCTGGTGGGTGTGGGTGGCTGCGTTGATGGCGACGAGGACGGTGTTGCGGAAGTTGTCGGCCTCTGCCGGGTCCTGTTGCTTGAGCAGGCTGACGGATGCGGTCAGAGCGGGCAGCACGTGGTCGGCGAGTTCGGCGACGGACTTGCCGTTCAGGTTGATGTCTCTGGTCTTTTCGGCGAGCACGTGGCCGATCAGGCCGGTGGCGGAGGCCAGGGCGATGGAGCCCTCGGTGGCGATCTTGTGGGGCTTGCCGGCGGCATCGGCGGCGGACAGCAGCGTGACGGCGCCGTAGGCGGCGGTGCGCAGGGTGGTCTTGTCCTGGTCGGTCAGGGTGATGGACATGACGGTGTGCTCCTGTGCGTCCAGTAGTGATTGGTGGTTGATCGATATGGATGGTTGACGACTGATCCGAAAGCTCGTCGTCGCTTGCCGGTGTAAGTCC
>NZ_JBITJQ010000081.1:0-5545 GCF_044460125.1 Nonomuraea sp. NPDC050153 | reverse complement strand
CAGTGGTCCCACCAGGGCCACATCAACAAGATCGGACCAGCGCTCTACGCCTGCACCTCATTGAGCGCTTAAGCCTTCGTCAGCAGGCTCTAAGATGGATGTAAGCCATGGTCGTGGCCAGGTCCCGGTGGCCGGCATACTGGGCGATCTGATCGATGGTCCACTCGGCCCGGGCAAGGTCGGTCAGGCGCAGGTGCCGGAAGGTGTGCGTGGTCAGACGGCAGAGTCCGGCCTGCTCACCGATCGCCGTTACGATCTTTGACCAGCTCGACGGCCCTAACGGCATCCCGAAGTTGCGGCGCGAGGCGCTCAGCAGCAGGCGGCCGTCCCGCTTGCCGAACAGGCCGCGTCGCTCGGCCAGATAGGCGGCGAACAAGCGGGCGGTGGCCGTGCCAAAGGCCACCTCTCGTGATCGCTGAGACTTGGTCGTCTGCGCGCGCAGCCGGATCAGCCCGTAAGCCGGCTCGAAGTCACCGAGTTCCAGCTGCACCAGTTCCTCACGGCGCAGCGCGCCGTCGTAGGCCAGCGCGACCATCAGCCTGTTGCGGAGCGGCTGGACTGTGGTGGCGATCAGGATGGATTGCCAGGCGGCCTCGCTGGGAATCCACGGTGCCTGCTCGACGCGGCGCACCAGGCCCTGCCGGGCCCGACCGCCGTGCCGGGAGGAGTACCCGCGCCGGACCGGGTTGCGCTCGCGCAGCCCGTCCTCGACGAGGAACTCGTAGAAGGAACGGACCGCGACGACGCGTTGCTGGATCGTCGCATTCGACAGCCCGGCCGCGGTGTCCAGCCGAACCACGTTGGCGCCCCCCGCGCTCGGGCGTTGTCGCATGTCGCCGATCCAGGCCGCCACCCCATCAGCCCTGATGGTCAGCGGGTCGGCGCCGACCAAGGAACAGAACCGAAGGTGGTCCTCAAGCGCCCTGCCGTAAGCGTCGATCGTGTTCGGGGCACGCCCGATGTTCGCGGTGAACTCCAGCCATCGGCGGGCTTCGCCATGCTCAGCGAGCCGCGGGTACTTCTCCCACTTGACGTCCATGGTCCAGCAAAGTAGCCACGCCAGATTCCACATAAGGCAGCGTTTCCCGGTTCGCGGCAAGAGCACCACCGCCCGGGACATGACCATCCATGGCGGTCAGGTGCTGTCGTCCTACACGCACGTGTCCGACCAGCACTCCACCTTCGGCACCAAAATAAGCGTGCCGAACGCCCGTGAGGCGCACTTCGTGCTGGACGATTTCCTGGGCAACGCCACCGATCTGCCCCTGTTCGAGCACGCGACCGATACCCACGGCGTCACCCTCATCAACTTTGCCCTGTTCGACCTGGTGGGCAAGCTGCTGTCGCCGCGCATCCGCGACCTCGGCAAGATCACCCTGATCCGGGACGAGACGCCCACCGAGACGGTCAAGCGCTACCCGCACGCCGGCCCCTTGCTGAGCGCGCGCTGGAATGAAGACCTCATCACCGAGTGCTGGCCGGACCTGCTGCGCATGGCCGGATCGCTGAAGTACGGCCAGGCCACCGCCTCCCTGGGCGTGGGCAAGTGGTCGGCCGCCTCCCGGCAGAACACCCTGGCCGCCGCCTTGAAGGAGTGGGGCATGCTACGCCGTACGCTGCACGCGGCGAAGTATCTGTCGGACCCTGCCTACCGCAGGAAGATCGCCCGCCAGCTGAACAAGGGCGAGAGCCTGCACGCGCTGCGCCGGGACTTGCACTACGCCCAGCAGGGCGCCGTCACCAAACCGGCCCTGGCCGACCAGACCGACCAGGCGTGGTGTCTGACCGTGTTGACCAACGCCGTCATCACCTGGACGACCGAGTACTACTCGCTGGCCGTGCGGCAGCTGCGGGCGGCCAGCCGGGACGTGCCGGACGAGCTGCTGGCCCACATCTCCCCGGCGCACAGCGAGAACGTCAACTTCTTCGGCGTGATCACCGTGGATGTGGAGGCGGAGTTGGCCAAGCTGGACGGCGGCGGCTGGCGGCCGCTGCGTCCGGTGGCGCATGTGACCCCAAGGTGATCGCGGTGTTCCGCCAACTCGCTTTGTCGTTACCGATGGTGGTCGTCTGCGTACGGCGGTAGTCTCGCCTGCGGGGCGGGTTTCCTTCGTGGAGGGGGGAAGGTCTCGCTCCTGCTGGTTTGCCGCGGGGCCTCCAGGAAGCTGCCGGCCAGGTCGAAGGCGCCGACGCAGGTCGCCGCCACGCCGAGCAGCCGGTTCTGGACGCCGTCGAAGGGGTGCCACGCAGCCGGTGCAGGTGTTCGATCACTTCGCCGCCGCGCTCTAGCCCGCTGGCCAGGCTCAGGCTGGCCAGCAGCTCAGGGTCGTCCGGTGACGGCGCCGCGATATCCACGAGGGCCTCACGTGGTGGAGAACTGGAACTCGGCCAACAAGGACATCTTCTACGGCAAGGCCAGTGATCTGATCGGCGATGACCGGGAGCACGTCGGAGTCTCCGCCCTGGCGTTGCACCTGGTCCGGGCCGCGATCGTCCACCTGAACACCAGGATGGTGCAGATCGTCCTCGCCGAGCCGAAGTGGCGAAAGAAGCTCACCGACGCAGGCTGGCGCCCTGTCGGCACTCTTCTGGTCCCATCTGAACCTGTACGGCAAGTTCGAGCTCGACATGAGCAAACAGCTCGACCTCGGACCGGCGCCGGGCACTGAGGGCCAACCGTCAGATGGTCCGCTCTGAGCGACGAACGATCTTGGGGGGCCGCGCCCTCGGGTGAGTCCCCAAAGACTCTGTAGATCAGCTCCCTGGCGGTTGGGGAGACGCTCGGGAGTTGAGGGCCGGCATGTTCGGTTCTGCCCTGTCCAGGTACGGTCGCGGCCACCGTTGGCCGCGACCGTACCTGTGATCGATCTTGTTGTTACTTGATGGACGTGCCGGTGACCAGCGGCAGTGAGATCGACGTGCCGGCCAGGTCGACGGTGACCTTGGCCCCGGTGCCGGGTTCGACGTCCTCTTCGGAGCCGTTGCCGGCCACGTCCTTGTTGAAGTCGTCGTTGGTCCCGGCCAGCACCAGGCCCAGCCGATGCCCGGCCTTGAACTCGTAGTCCTGCGGCAGCATCTTCCAGGTGATCTGGTACGACTTGCCCGGCGTCAGCGGTGCCTGGCGGCTGAGCGACTTGTGGTTCTGCGCGTCCAGGATTCCGCGGGTGACCACGTTGAAGCCGGAGGTCTCCGTGTTGTCGCCGGCCTTGAGGTAGCAGCCGTCGTCAGCGGCCGTGCTCTGGCCGACGCAGGATTCGCCGCCGACGAACGTGAGGCCTTGCGCGGCCGTCAGACTGTTCTCGAGGTAGTCGATGCGGGTGTCGGTGCCGTAGTCGACGAGCAGGACGCCCAGGTTGGCGGCCGGCTTGTCCAGCGTGACCTTCAGGCTCACCGACGGCGTTCCGGACAGCCGCGTCGCGCTCTTCAGCGGCGGGGTCAGGAAGGCCAGCCGGTGGGAGTTGGCGGTGGCGGGGTCGGCGGCCACCGCGACCTCGGTCTGGGCGATGTCGAGGTAACTGCCGCTACCGGTCGAGGGCGTACGGCCCAGGGAGCCGTCCTGCCGCGGCCTGAGCGTCACCCTCTGCGTCGGTGCCGGCCAGTCGGCCTGGGTGATCCACCGGCCGGGGCCGAGCTGCACATCGACGCGCGGCTGCCGCATGATGTCGTTGGCCACGCCCATCAATTCATGGTCGAACCACTGATGCAGGGTGTCCACCCACACCTCGCGCCGGGCCCAGAACGGCTCCAGGTGCCCGTACTGCGTCACCCACACCTTGCGCTGCACGGTGGAGGGCAGCTTCGCCCACCATTCGGAGAACTGGCTGCCCACCACGTTGCGGTCCTGCATGCCCATCACCGCGAAGACACTGGCGCGGATGTTGCGCGCCTTGGAGATCGGCCCGTTGCGGTAGTTGCGCTCGTGCCAGTAGGCGTTGTAGTTGCCGGTGGCGTCGTCGGAGTCTTCGCGCAGCTTCTGGCGTACCGCCGCGCATTTCTCTGCCGGATCCTTGTCGACCCGCTCGGCCTGCCAGGCCGCCGCGTCCTTGAACCAGGTCAGGACGCCGTTGATGCGCGAGTTCTCGTATCCGCTGGTGTAGCCGGCGATGTTCACGATCGTCGCCAGCCCCTGCACGCCGGTGCCGGCGACGGCGGCGCCGAGCGCTCCCTCGTAGGAGTGGCCGATCATCCCGGTACGTCCGGTGGTCCAGGAGGCTTTGACCGCAGCGCCCTGGTCGTCGTAGGCGGCCGCCCGGCCGTTCAGCCAGTCGACGACCGCCTTGCCGCCCAGCACGTCGGGGGCGCCGTAGGAGGTCGGGCAGCCCTCGGACAACCGGGTGCCGATCATGTCGACGGACACGAACGCGTACCCGCGGGGCACGAAGTAGTTGTCGTACCACATCGGGAACTTCGTCACGTTCCCGATCGCGTCGTAGGTCTTGTGTTCGACCTCGTAGCCGACGCCCGGCTCGTCGTAGTACGGGGTTTCCTGCATGACCACCGGGACCTTGAGCCCGGAGGCGGACTCCTTCGGCCGGATGATGTCCACCCGGATCAGGTCCTTCTTGCCGTCGCCGTCGCTGTCGACCTGCGACTGCACCCGGACGTGTTCGCGGATGGCGTCGGTGTAGGAGAAGACGGGCTGGGTGAGCCCGCCGGAGATCTTGATCTTCGGCTCCGCTGTCGCGGACGCGGCAGGAGCACCGGCGGCCACGAGCGCGGTCGTGAGGGTGACTGCGGCAAGAGACCTTCGCGGTCGCGAGGTTAACATGTGCATCCCTTCTAGGGTCGGTTGCTGTCATCGGTGCGGCCATCGCCGGCGCCAGGTGGCGTTTGCGCTTGTCAGTGCGGGTGTGCTGGCCAGATGAGCGGGATCAGCGTCGGCCGGCGCAGCACACGGAGGTGGCGGCGGGCGCGCCGCCGGGCAGCGGCAAGCTCGTCGTGGCGCGGCCGAACGGTGAGGGTGCCCTCGCCGCCGTGTCACAGGGTCCGGACAGGACCCCCTGACAAGGGGTAGCTGCGCAGGCCGACATCCATCAAGCGGCGTCGAGGGCGTCGGTAATCTTGCGGGTCATGTCAGCCAGAGTGGGGCCGGGCTGGCCCTGGTGGGACCGGGCGGCTGCTTCGATGGCGACGATGACGGTACGGCGGAAGTTGTCGGCCTCTTCCGGAGCCTGCTGCTTGAGCAGGCTCATGGCTGTCGTCAGGGCCGGCAACACCTGGTCGGCGATTGCGGCTACGGACTTGCTGTCCAGCTTCATGTCCTTCGGATACTCGGCGAGCACGTGCCCGACCAGCCCGGTGGCGGAGGCCAGGGCGATGGAGCCCTCGGTGGCGGCCTTGTGGGGCTTGCCGGCGGCATCGGCGGCGGACATCAGCGTGACGGCGCCGTAGGCAGCGGTGCGCAGGGTGAGCTTGTCCTGGTCGGTAAGCGTGATGGACATGGTGGTGTGCTCCTGTGTGTCCAGTAGTGATTGGTGGTTGATCGAAATGAGTGATTGACGATCGGTTGCGGAAGCTCGTCGTCGCTTGCCGGTGGAAGTCCGGT
>NZ_JBITJQ010000080.1:0-8590 GCF_044460125.1 Nonomuraea sp. NPDC050153 | reverse complement strand
CAATAGCGAGCAATGCGATCAGCCCACACCGCATCGAACAGATCAGCGGCCACCGTCACCGACCCCCGCACCCCCGCCGGCGCCCCCTGACCGTCGAACGTCTCCCCCACGAGTACGTCCAGGTCGAACTTGGCAGCCGACATCCCCGCTGACATTCCCTCGGCCCGCACCCCGGGCAGCTCCAGCACCGCCGCGGCATTGTTCTGCATGGTGAAAACGGTCTGGAACAGCGGATGCCGAGCCATCGACCGGGCAGGCGCGAATTCCTCCACCAGCCGCTCGAAAGGCACATCCTGGTGCGCGAGCGCCGACAAACTCCGCTCCCGCACCCGCTCCAGCAATTCCCGGAATTCCGGGTCCCCGGAAAGGTCCGTCCGCACGACCAAGGTATTGACAAAACACCCGACGAGATCATCGAGCGCCACATCCGTGCGCCCGGCGTTCGCGGACCCGATCGGGATGTCGGTACCGGCGCCCAGCCGCGACAGCAGCACCGCCAGCGCGGCCTGCAGCACCATGAACATGGTCACGCCCTCGGCCCGCGCCACCTCCACCAGCCGCGCGTGCACCTCGGCCGGCACCTCCACCGGCACGCTGTGCCCGCGATGCGAGGCCACGGCCGGACGCGGCCGGTCGAAGGGCAGGGCCAGTTCCTCCGGCGTGCCGGCGAGCGTCTCACGCCAGTAGGTCATCTGTCGCGCGATCAGGCTGTCCGGATCGCGCTCGTCGCCCAGCAACTCCCGCTGCCAGAGCGCGTAGTCGGCGTACTGCACCGGCAGCGGCTCCCACACCGGAGCCCGGCCGCCGCGCCGGGCCGCGTACGCGAGTGACACGTCCCGCGCCAGCGGACCGATCGACCAGCCGTCGCCCGCGATGTGGTGGATCACCACCACCAGGACCCGGTCGTCCGGACCGGCCTCGAAGAACCACGCCCTGATCGGCGCCTCCGCCGACAGGTCGAAGGCGTACCCGGCCGCCTCCGCCACCGCGGCGGGCAGTTCGGCGGGGGTGACCCGCGCCACCGGCATCTCCCACGCCAGTTCGTCGAGTGGCACCACCCGCTGGTACGGCTCGCCGTCGGCAACGGGGAAGACCGTGCGCAGCACCTCGTGCCGCCCGATCACGTCCCGCAGGGCCAGGCCGAGCGCGTCCCGATCAACGTCCCCGGACAGCCGCAGCGCGATCGGGTCGTTGTAGGTGGCACTCGGCCCTTCGAGCTGACTGATGAACCACAACCGCCGCTGCGCGAACGACAGCGGCACCCGCTCGGGCCGCGCCACCGCCGTCAGCGGGACGCGCGCCTGGCCGGCGTCGCCGAGCCGGGCGACGAGCCCGGCCACCGTCGGCGCCTCGAAGAGCACACGGATGTCCAGATCGACGCCCAGCAGCGCGCGGATCCGACTGGCCAGCCGCACCGCCAGCAGCGAATGCCCGCCGAGCGCGAAGAAGTCGTCGTCCACCCCCACCCCGGGCAGCCCCAGCACCTGCGCGAACACCCCGCACAGGATCTCCTCCCGAGCATCCGGCGGGCGGCGGTCGGCGGGCGCGTGCGTGGAGTGGTCGGGCCGTGGCAGGGCCTTGCGGTCGAGCTTGCCGTTGACGGTCAGCGGCAGCGCGTCCATGGTGACGATGGCCGTGGGCACCATGTAGCCGGGCAGGCGCTCAGCGGCGAGCGCGAGCACCGGGTCGCTCTCCGCCGGCGGGGCCATGACGACGTACGCGACGAGCCGCTTGTCGCCCGGTTCGTCCTCGCGCATGATGACCGCGGCCTGGGTGACCTGGGGATGGGTGAGGAGCACGTTCTCGATCTCGCCTGGCTCGATCCGGAACCCGCGGATCTTGACCTGGTCGTCGCCGCGTCCCGCGAAGGCCAGCTCGCCCCGCCAGGTCCAGCGCGCGAGGTCGCCGGTGCGATAGAGCCGCTCGCCGCTCGCGAACGGGGAGGCCACGAACCGTTCCGAGGTCAGCCCCGGCCGGCCGAGGTAGCCGCGGGCCAGGCCGGTCCCGGCGACGTACAGCTCGCCGACGACGCCGACCGGCGCCGGCGCCAGGTGGTCGTCCAGGACGTACACGTTCGTGTTGAGCACCGGCGCGCCGATCAGCACCTGCTCGGCGTCCGGGTCGCAGCGCCACAGGGTGGCGTCCACGGTGGTCTCGGTCGGGCCGTACGAGTTGAACATGCGCCGGCCCCGCGCCCACCGCGTCATGACGTCCGGCGGGCACGCCTCGCCGGCGACCGCCACCACGACGCCGGGGTCGAGCGAGCGCTCGTCCAGCGTGGCCAGCACCGCGGGCGGCAGCGTCACGTGCGTCACCCGCCGCTCGGCCAGGAAGGCGGGCAGCTGTTCGCCCAGCCGCCGCCCGGACGGGACGACGACCAGCGCCGCGCCGGACAGCAGCGCCATCATCCACTCCCAGCCGAAGGTGTCGAAGCTGGCCGAGGCGAACTGTCCCACGCGGCTGCCCGGTCCGACGCCGAGCTCGCGGATCTGGCCCGCGACCAGGCTCGCCACGCCGGCGTGCGAGACGAGCACGCCCTTCGGCCGGCCGGTCGAGCCGGAGGTGTAGATGACGTACGCCGGGTGCGCCACCGACCTGCCGGACCTGTCCACGGGGGCGGCGGGGGACGGGTCGTCCACCATGAGCGTGACCGCGCCCGAGGCCGCCGCCACGCCTGCCGTCGCCGCCGAGGCCACCACCACCGCGGGCGCCGCGTCGGCCACCATGTAGGCGATCCGGTCGGCCGGGTACGCCGGGTCGATAGGCAGGTAGGCACCGCCGGCCTTGAGCACGCCCAGCAGCGCGACGATCAGGTCGGCGCCGCGGTCCAGGCACACGCCGACCACCGACTCGGGGCCGACGCCGCGCCCGGCCAGCAGTCGCGCCAGCCGTTCCGCCCGCTCGTCGAGCTGGGCGTAGGTCAGTTCCGCGTCGTCCGCCGACACCGCGAGGGCGGCGGGCGTCCGCGCGGCCTGGGCCTCGAACAGGTCTGCCACGGTCGCGGGTGGCACGTCGGGTGCCACGGTGTCGTTCCAGCCGGTCAGGACGCTGTGGCGCTCGGCGGGGTCGAGGACGTCCAGGGCGCTGAGGCGTACCAGGGGGTCGTGGGAGACGGTGTCCAGCACGCGCGCCAGCCGTCCGGCCAGCGCGGCGACGGTGGCGGGTTCGAACAGGTCCGCCGCGGCGGTGATCAGGGCACGCACGCCGGCCGGGGCGCCGTCCGCGTCGAACGCCTCGCCCATGATGACGTCCAGGTCGAACTTGGCCGTGGACCCGCTCGCCTGCACGAGCTCGGTGCGCAGGCCGGGCAGGTCGAGGTCCTCGTCGAGGGTGTTCTGCAGGGTCAGCATGACCTGGAACAGGGCGTGGCGGGCCATCGACCGGCTCGGCGCCAGCTCCTCGACGAGCCGCTCGAACGGCACGTCCTGGTGGGCGAACGCGCTCAGGCCGGTCTCCCGCACGCGGCTCAGCACCTCGGCGAACGTGGGGTCGCCGGACAGGTCGGTACGCAGGACGAGCGTGTTGACGAAGGAGCCGACCAGGTCGTCGAGGGCCTCGTCGGTGCGGCCGGCGTTCGGGGAGCCGATGGGGATGTCGGTGCCCGCACCGAGCCGGGACAGCAGCATGGAGAGCGCGGCTTGCAGGACCATGAACATGGTGACGCCCTCGGCGCGTGCCACCTGCGCCAGCCGGGCATGCGTCCCGGCGGTGACCTCCATGGGCACGGGGTGGCCGCGGTGGGAGGCGACGGCCGGACGCGGGTGGTCGAACGGCAGCGTCAGCTCCTCCGGCGCGCCGGACAGCGCCTGCCGCCAGTGGGCGACCTGGCCGGAGATGACGCTGCCCGGATCCTGCTCGTCGCCGAGCAGCTCGCGCTGCCACAGGGTGTAGTCGGCGTACTGGAGCGGCAGCGGCGCCCTCTGCGGCGGCCGGCCCGCGTGGCGCGCGGCGTAGGCGACGGACAGGTCGCGGGCCAGCGGCCCGGTGGACGCGCCGTCGCCGACGATGTGGTGGATCGTCACGGCCAGCACGTGCTCGTCCGGTGCCAGGCGGAACAGCCACGCCCGGAAGGGCACCTCGCGGGCCAGGTCGAACACGTGCCGGGCGGCGGTGGCGACCGCTTCGTCCAGCTGCGCGGGCGGGATGTCGGCGACCTCCGGCTCGATCGCCAGCTCCTCCAGCGGAACGATCTCCTGGTACGGCTGCCCGTCGGCGGCCGGGAACCGGGTGCGCAGCACCTCGTGCCGCCCCACGACGTCGCGCAGCGCCAGGCGGAGCGCGCCGAGGTCCAGGGTGCCGCGCAGGCGCAGCGCGACAGGCATGTTGTAGGTGGCGCTCGGGCCCTCGAGCTGGCCGATGAACCACAGGCGGCGTTGCGCGAACGACAGCGGCACCCGCTCCGGGCGCTCCACGCGCGTGAGAGCGGCCTGCACGGCGCCGCCGGAGCGGCGGGTCGTGTCGAGGTGGGCGGCGAGCCGGGCCACGGTCGGCGCCTCGAACAGCGCCCGCAGCGGCACCTCCGCCTTCAGGACCGTCCGCACGCGGCTGATCACCCGCACCGCGAGCAGCGAGTGGCCGCCGAGTGCGAAGAAGTCGTCGTCCACGCCGACCTCGCGCAGGCCGAGGACCTGGGCGAACAGGCCGCAGAGGATCTCCTCCTGCGGGGTGGCGGGGCGGGCGGCCTGCCCGGCCGCGTGGTCGGGCACGGGGAGAGCCCTGCGGTCGAGCTTGCCGTTGACCGTGATCGGCAGCGCGTCCATGGTGACGACGGCCGCGGGCACCATGTGGCCGGGCAGCCGCTCGGCGGCGTGGCGCCGTACGGAGTCACGGAGCTGCGCCGGCGCGACCGGATCGGTGGCGTCGCCCCCGGCCGGAACGACGTAGGCGACGAGGCGGACGTCGCCCGGGGTGTCCTCGCGGGCGATCACCGCCGCCTGCCCGACCAGCGGGTGGGCGGCGATCACGGCCTGCACCTCGCCCGGCTCGATCCGGAAGCCGCGGATCTTGACCTGGTCGTCCAGCCGCCCGGCGAAGACGAGCTCGCCGTCGGCGTTCCACCGCACCCGGTCGCCGGTGCGGTACATCCGCGTACCGGCCGGCCCGAACGGATCGGCCACGAACCGCTCCGCGCTCAGCCCGGGGCGCCCCAGGTAGCCGCGGGCCAGCCCGGCCCCGGCGACGTAGAGCTCGCCCGCCACGCCGACCGGCACCGGCGCGAGGTGCTCGTCCACCACGTACACCTGCGTGTTGGCGATCGGCGTGCCGATCGGCACGTCGTCCAGGCCCGCGCGGCACTCCCACACCGCCGCGTCCACGGTGGTCTCGGTGGGGCCGTAGGAGTTGAACATC
The DNA here is from genome assembly GCF_044460125.1 of Nonomuraea sp. NPDC050153. NCBI lineage: Bacteria > Bacillati > Actinomycetota > Actinomycetes > Streptosporangiales > Streptosporangiaceae > Nonomuraea > Nonomuraea sp. NPDC050153. The sequence continues at coordinate 3,241 of NZ_JBITJQ010000080.1, read as the reverse complement.
TCCCGGCCGGGCGCCCACCGCTCGACCAGCTCGGGCGGCAGGGCCTCGCCGCCCACGTCGATGACGACCCCGTCGGGGATGGCGCCGACCTCCATGCCGGCGAGCACGGCGGGCGGGAAGGCGGCGTGCGTGATCCCTTCGCCGGCGATGAACGCCGCCAGCTCGGCGCCGAGCCGCCGGTGCGGCGGGACGACGACGAGGGTGGCGCCGGCGGGCAGGGCCAGTGCCCATTCGGAGCAGAACATGTCGAAGCTGACGGAGGCGAACTGCAGCATCCGCGCCCCGGGCCCGACCTTCGTCGGGTAACGGCGGGCGAGCGCCTCGGCCGTGTTGGCGAACCCCTCGTGGGTGAGGACCACGCCCTTGGGGCGGCCGGTCGAGCCGGAGGTGTAGATCACGTAGGCGGGGTGCGCGGGCAGCACCCGCGCCCCCAGGTCGTCCCCGGGCAACCCGCGCAGCGCCGCGGCCGTCTCGGCCGAGTCCACGATCACCGCGCCGGGCACCGTCCGCGCCGTCCCCGCCGTGGCGAGCACCATCGCCGGCACCGCGTCCTCCAGCATGTACGCGATCCGCTCGGCCGGGTACTCCGGGTCCACGGGCAGGTACGCGCCTCCCGCCTTCAACACGCCCAGCACCGCGACCATCAGCTCGACACCGCGCTCCATCACCAGCGCGACCACCGACTCCGGGCCCACGCCCCGCCCGGCCAGCAGCCTCGCCAGCCGGTTGGCCCGCGCGTTCAGCTCCGCGTACGTGAGGGATTCCCCGTCGGAGGTCACCGCCATCGCGTCCGGGGTCCGGGCCGCCTGGCCCTCGAACAGCTCCGTCACCGTCGCGGGCCGGACCTGGACCGTCGTGTCGTTCCAGGCGTGCAGCAACCGCTCGCGTTCGGCGTCATCCAGCACGTCCACGGCGCTCAGCGGCAGGTCCGGGTCACCGTCGTCGAGTACCGCCTCCAGCGCGGAGACCAGGTTGTCCGCGGTGGTGCGCAGCAGCGTGCCGACGGCCCGCGGGTCGATCGGCGCGACAGCGTCCACGGCCAGCGAGAGCCGGTCGCCGCCGTCGTCGACCGAGACGGTGAGCGGATAGTTGTCGCGGTCCTCGGAGTAGCGCAGCCTGATGCCCGCCATCGCGTCGTCCCCGCCCTGAGACGCGCCCGTGTTGTGGCGGTAGTTGAACAGGGCGGTGAACAGCGGCGTGTCTCCGGTGACGCCGCCGGCCTGCTGCGCGACCGCCAGCGGGGCGTGCTCGTGCCGGACGAGCCCGGCGAGCTGGCCGCGCATCGCGGCGACCGCTTCGAGCACGCCGGTCCCGTCGGTGCGGACGCGTACCGGGAGGGTGTTCATGTACGGGCCCGGCACGCGCTCGGAGCCGGTGCCCGCGTTCATGCGGCCGAACAGCACCGAGCCGAACACGACGTCGTCGCGGCCGGACAGCACGGAGAGCAGCCTGGCCCAGGCCACGTGCAGGAGGGTCGCCGGGCTGGCGCTGACGCGCCTGGAGATCTCGCGCACCCGCCGGTCCAGCTCCGCGGGGAACGGCACGATCTCGCGTACGGAGGCGGTGCCGTGGTCGCGCACGTCCAGCACGCCATACGGGGCGGTCGGCTCGGTCACGTCGCCGAGCAGGTCGGCGAAGTACCGCTCGTGCTCGGCGCGGCTGACGGCGCCTCGGGCCTGGGCCACGAAGGTGCGGAACGGCAGCGGCTCGGGCAGCTCGGCGCCGCGTCCCGCGAGGAACGCCCGCACCTCCTCGATCACCACTTCGAGCGCGGTGTGGTCCTGCGCCATGTGATGCACCCGCACCAGCCCCAGCCATCGGGCGGTGCCCGGGACGGGCGTGTGGTGGATGCTCATCAGCGGCGCCCGGCCGAGGTCCATGTTCCGGCCGACGTGCGCCACCAGGCGTTCGGCGAGGTCGCCGCCCTGCGGGTCGAGCGCCACCTCGTGCACGGGAAGCTCCGCCCGCCGCCACACGACCTGGACGGGCTCGCGCAGCCCTTCCCAGACGATCGAGGTGCGGTAGATGTCGTGGCGGTTCACGACCTGCTGGAGTGCGTCGGCGAAGGCGTCCAGCCGGGCGCGGGAGTCGAACTCGACCACGGTGGGCTGCACGTAGGCGTCCTGGCCGTCCTCGGCGAGCAGGTGGTGGAACAGGAGTCCTTCCTGCAGGGGTGCGAGGGGGTAGATGTCGGCGACGTTCGCGGCGCCGCCGTCGACCGCGGCCACGATCCGGTCGATCTCCTCCGCCGTCAGCTCGACCAGCGGCAGCATCTCCGGTGTGATGGCGGTGGCGTCCGCCGGGACCGCGTTGTCCGGCACCGCCACCCGCGCCTCGCCGACCGACCGCGCCAACCCGGCCGGTGTCGGCGCCTGGAAGAACGACCGCACCGACACCGACACCCCACGCGCCTGCAACAACGCCACCACGCGGATCGCCAGCAACGACTGGCCGCCGAGCGCGAAGAAGTCGTCCTCCACGCCCACGCTTTCGACGCCCAGCACTTCGGCGAACGCGGCGCACACCACTTCTTCCCGAGCGTCTGCAGGCCCCCGCCCCATCTTGACCGAGTACTCCGGGACCGGCAGGGCCGCGCGATCCACCTTCCCGTTCGCCGTCAAAGGCAGCGCGTCCAGCACCATCACCGCCGACGGCACCATGTACTCGGGCAACCGCTCACCCAGGAAGCGCCGTGCCGTCTCGCTCAGGCCGCTCCCCTGTGCGTCCGCCGGGACCACGTAGGCCACCAACCGCACATCCCCCGGCGCGTCCTCCCGTGCCACCACCGCGACCTGCCCGACTCCCGGACAACCCGCCAGCACCGCACTGACCTCACCCGGCTCCACACGGAAACCGCGCACCTTCACCTGATCGTCCACCCGGCCCAAGAAAACGAGCTGACCATCAGCGGACCAGCGCACCCGATCCCCGGTCCGATACATCCGCCCCCCGCCCTCGAACGGGCACGCCACGAACCGCTCACCCGTCAACCCCGCACGACCCGCATACCCGCGCGCCACCCCCGCACCCACCACATACAACTCGCCCGCCACCCCCACCGGCACCGGCGCAAGCCGCTCATCCAGCACATACACCCGCATATTGGCCACCGGCCGCCCCACCACCGGCCCTGCGACACCACCGATCCGCGCGACCGCGGTATCCACCGTGCACTCGCTCGGACCATAGAAATTGAACCCCTGCACCCCGGACGCGACCAGCCGCTCCCACAACGCCGGCG
>NZ_JBITJQ010000079.1:0-8959 GCF_044460125.1 Nonomuraea sp. NPDC050153 | reverse complement strand
GCCGCGTTCTACGCCGGCGAGCCGAAGGAGGAGATTCCCGAAAGCGTCGTGGCCGTACTTTGGCCGGCCATCGCCACCGCACCGCGAGGGCGTTCTGGCACTGGAACCGGACGATCCGAGTACCGTAGTTCTCATGGACGGCCGTGGCGGATGTAGCCGGGGTGTGCGCGAGATCGGTGTAGATCCCATGCCGGACTTGCGCACTCCAGCGGGCGATGATCAGCCTGGCCCGACACGGGGAGATGGAAGCGAGCGCTGGTTGACGCGTGAGGATCGCTGACTCAGGGCAACTCGCCTCAAGGAAACGATGTGCGGGCGGACCGCTGCTCGTCCGGTCGGTCTGCGGGCGTGGTGGCGGCGGTGGGGACGCCGGTCCTGCAGGTAGCGGACATCTCCACCCCCATACGTTACACAGGAGAAGCGGTCTACGCAGTAGACGCGGTGTCACATGAGGTAGCCCAGCCACAGGTACGGCACGCACAGCGCGATGGTCACCAGGGTGACCACCAGGCCGTACTTGGTGAACTGCCAGAAGCTGATGGGCGTGCCGTTGCGGGCGGCGATGCCCAGGATGACGACGTTGGCCGCGGCGCCCACGGCGGTGGCGTTGCCGCTCAGGTCCGCGCCGAAAGCCAGCGCCCACCACAAACCTCGGCCGCACCGTTAGCCCCGTTGGCCTGGACCAGTTCCGCCACGATGGGGCTCATCGTGGCCACGTACGGGATGTTGTCCACGATCGCCGGCAAGGCGCCCGAGGCCCATAGGAGCGCCATCGTGGCGAGCCCGAGCTGCCTCGGCGGCCGCCCGCGAGATCTGGTCGATCACCCCCGTGTTCACGAGAGCGCCCACCATGATGAACAATCCGCCGAAGAACACCATTGTGGGCCACTCCACCTCGCGGATCGCCTCCTCGGCGGTGACCTTGGTGGCTGCCACCAGAACCCCCGCGCCCAAAATGGCCACCACCGACGGTTCATAGTGCAGCATCGGGTGGAGCACGAACGCCGCCATCACAAGGGCCAGCACGGCGAGCGACTGCAACAGCAGCCTGCGGTCGGCGATGGCCTCCCGCTCGTTCAACGCCATGACCTGCGCCGCCAGCTCGGGGTCGTAGTGGAAGGACTTGCGGAACAGCAACCGGCACAACCCGATGAAGACCACCATGAGCACGATGACCATCGGTGGCATGTGGATGAGGAAGTCGTTGAAGGTCAGGCCGCCGCGGCTGGCGATGATGATGTTCGGCGGGTCGCCGACCAGCGTGGACGCGCCGCGAATGTTGGAGGCCATCGCCTCGGCGATCAGGTACGGCGCCGCCGGCAGCGCGAGCCGCTCGCACACCAGGAACGTCACCGGCGCGATCAGCAGCACCGTGGTGACGTTGTCCAGCAGTGCCGAGGCCAGGGGCATGATCAACACCAGCAGCACCATCAGCGCATGCGAGTGGGCTGGCAGGACCTGCGCGGTGCCTGGCGGCTGCCCGGCCGGGCACTGGGCTGGGGGTTGCCGCTCACGCTGGCCATCTCTGCGGTGGGCGTCCACTACTTGATCGGCTTCGGTCAGCCCGCCTCGTCAACGTCTCCCTCGGGTCGGTCGGCAATCCTCGCCCCGGGACATCGCCGAGGTCGACGCCAAGATCGAGGAGCTCATCGCCCCTTTCGAGCACGCGGTGGAGCGACTGGATGACATCCCCGGCATCGGACGCACGCCGCTCCATCCTCACCATCGTCTGGCACCTGCTGTCCGACCCCAACGCTCGCTTCATCGAAACTGAGCGTCGACTTCCACGACACCCGCTTCGGCCCCGAGCGCAAGAAACGCAACCACGTCCGCCAACTCGAGCCCTGGGCTACCGAGTCATCTTGGAACCCATCGCCTGACCAGCTGACCTGATCACAAACCCCGGCGCACCGAGAGCCGCCGGGGTTCGCTGCCGCCTTCTTACTTACTCTCCGATTTTCGGATCAGATGACCCGTTCGCGCGGCGGACCCGACGCTGCTTTCCGCGACGAGTCGCTTCGACTGGCCGCTCGGCCCCACCGATCAGAGTGTGGCCATCGCTCCCTACGGGCGTACACGAATGATTGTCTTCCCCTTGCGTCGCTCGGTTGAGTTGAGGGTTGCGACCGCGTTGTCGAGGGACGCGGTGGTTCCGATGTTCGTACGCAGCCGCCCGTCCCGGACTCGCTGCACGATCTCACCCAGCTGGGTGCGATCGGCCTCGACAACGAAATCGATCGCCAGGCCATCAGCGGGGCGGGCCTCGACCGGGCCCACGACCGACACCAGCGTCCCGCCGGTCTTGATCAGAGCCGCGGAGCTCCTCTGGACGTCGCCGCCGATGACATCGAAGACCAGATCGACGCCCCCGACGTCTTTCAGCGCGTCGTTCTCGAGGTCGACGAACTCATGCGCGCCGAAGTCGAGCGCCTTCTCACGGTCGGCGGCGCGTCCAGTGCCGATGACGTAAGCGCCGGCCTCACGTGCGAGCTGGGTCACCATCGTCCCGACTGCTCCGGCTGCGCCATGGGCGAGGACGGTCTGGCCGGCCTGAAGGCGGCCGTGCTGGAACAACCCCTGCCACGCGGTCAGACCCGAGATGGGCAGGGACGCGCCTACCGTGAAGTCGACGTCGCCGGGCAGCGGTGCGAGGTTGCGTGCTTCAATCGCCACGTACTCCGCGAGGGTGCCGTCGCGGTGCCAGTCGGCGAGGCCGAACACCCGCTGCCCGACCGAAAGCCCCGTTGTGCCGTAGCCGAGGGCGGTGACCACTCCGGCCAGCTCGTGGCCGGGGATCGACGGTGTCTTGTCACGGCCGGCGCGATCGGTCCAGGTCGATGGCCACTCCATCTCTGTCGGGACGAAGCCCGATGCATGAATCTGAACGATGACGTCGTTGATCGCTGCGGGCGGCTCAGGCCGCTCCGTCAGCGTCATCCCGGCCGTTCCCGCGGCCTGGTCGGTTACCACAATGGCTTTCATTGAGATCGTCCCCTTCCTCGTATGTGTTCGTAACACGATCACGAGCGGTGCTTCTCCAGCCGCCTCCAGCAGATGAGGCTGCAGGCCGATGCGCCGCGTGCATCGTGAATTCGCAGGTCATGGGCCTGGTGTGCGTGGCGGTTCGGGTGCTTGCGCCGGTCGGTGGCCGATCGCCGGTGCCGTGTCGCGCGCTCTGTTCTGGAGCTTCTCGCCGCTGATGGGCACGTCGAAGGTCAGGCGCGGCGGCCGTAGGTGCGCGGATCCACGGGCTGCTCGGACTTGGGAAGCCCGCCGACCACGAGACGGTAGGAGTCGATCACGAGCTCTTTCACCAGCTTCTCGTCGATGGCGTCCCCGCCTTCCACCGTAATCCAGTGCTTCTTGTTCATGTGATAGCCGAGGGTAATGTCCGCGTACTGCTCACGCAGGGCTGCGGCGTCATCCGGATCAGCTTTCAGGATCACGACGGGGTGCCCCGGCATGTCGGTCATGAGCATGAAGACCTTGCCGCGCACCTTGTAGACCTTCCAGTCGGAGCCGAAACGATGCTCCAGGTGGGCGCCGGGCAGTCCCACAGTGCAGTCGCCCGCGATCTTCTGCAGCTCCTGTCCGTCCAAGGTGATCAACTCCTCTGTCGATCCGAGTGCCCTAACCGCCGGCCAAGGCCCAAGGTGGCGTCTCCCGCATGGCCGCCACGAACGGCGGCGCCCGCACGCCGACAACCTCAACAAGATCGTGTTACGAGCACTATGTGTTGTTGTGGGTTCTGGTTTCCGGGTGGGTGTTCAGATGAAGGTGAACAGCCGGTCGGCGTCGAATCGCGAGATCGGCGTGGTGTACACCCTCTCCGGGTCGGGGTAGCCGAGGGCCATCAGCACCGTCGTGCTGTGTCCGGTCTCGCGGATCTTGAACGCCTTGTCGACACTGGTCGGGTCGAACCCTTCGAGCGGCGTGGCCTCGACGCCGAGCTCAGCGGCCGCCATCATGGTCAGGCCCACCGCCATGTAGGTCTGCTTCTCCATCCAGTGGTTCAGGTCCTTGTAGCTGTAGCTGCGCAGGTTGAGGAAGTCTCGGGTCATTGATTCCCACAGCTCCTGCTTTGACGGGTCAGGGAACCGGCCGTCGGCCCTCTCCTTCGTGAACACCGCCTCGAGGTGGCTGTCGGGTAGATCTGCCCGGGTGGTGAGGATGATGGTGTGCGACGCGTTCAGGATCTTCTCGGCGTTGTCCTGGAATCGTTCGCCCAGGTTGTTGGCGAGCCGCTCTTTGCCTTCGGGCGTGGCGAGGACGTAGAAGTGGTTGGGCTGTACATTCACCGATGACGGCGTGGAGCGCAGGAACCTCAGCAGCTGCTGAAGGGTTTCCTCCGGAATGGTCTTGCTGGGGTCGAAATACCTGGTGAGGTGCTTGTTCATGAGCTTGTCGATATTCATGTCAATCTGCCTTCTTCTTGCGATGGGTGGGTGAGGAGCGGTGATTCGCGGTGTTTTGGGCTAGTTCGTGCCGCGGGCAAGTAGTTCGCTGATGCGCTCGAAGCTGATTCCTGTCGTCGCGGCGGTGAGGTCACCCGCGACGAGAGCCTTGGTGGCCTGTTCGAGTGCCTCCATTGCGTGGGTGTAGAGCGCTGGACCCAAGCTGATGCGCTTGACCCCGGCCTTCTGCAGTTCAGCGACGGTCAGCACCTTGTCCCCCGGCGAGATGAGGACGTTGACCGGTGTCGGCGCGACGGCGGTGACGATCGCGACGAGTGCGTGGAGGTCGGGTGGGTACGGGGCGTAGAGCACATCCGCGCCGGCCTCGGCGAAGGCCGTCAGACGCCGGATGGTGTCGTCGAGATCGGGCCGCCCCTGGATGAAGTTGTCGGTGCGGCCGGTGACGACGATGCGCCCCTTGGCCGCCTCGACGGCGCTGCGTATGCGGTTGACTGCCTCGTCGAAGTCGCGGATGGGGTGATCGGGATTGCCCGAGGTGTCTTCGATCCCGATACCGGCCAGGCCGGACTCGACGGCGGCTTCGACGCTCGCCGCGACGTCTTCAGGCGTGTCGCCGTAGCCGTCCTCGAAGTCTCCGTTGACGGGCAGCCCGGTGAGCCGGCTGAGCAGCCGCGCATGCTCGAGGTGCTCGTCGCGGGTGACTTCGTGACGTCCGTCGGACCGGCCGAGTGTGGTGGCGAGTGCCGCCGACGATGTCGCGATCGCCTCGAAGCCGGCATCGGCCAGCATCAACGCCGAGAGGCCGTCCCATGCGTTCGGCATGACGAGGCCACCGTCGCGGGTGTGCAGCGCCATGAACTTCTCATAGAGTTCGGAGCCTGGCATATCGCATCTTTCCTGAGTGATCGTTTGGGGCAGTGAGGGGTTTATCGGGCTGTGTGCGCGGCCTCGACGGGCGTCGCGGCGATCAGCCGGGCGTACCGGCCGAGTTGACGGCGGGGATGTCGATGTCGGTCTGGTTGACGTTGTTGATGAAGTTGGTCAGCAGGACCTGCACCGCCACCGTGACGATCGCCAGGATCTGCGGGTCGGTGTACCCAGCGCCTCGCACAGCCGCAAGGTCGGCGTCGCTCACCTGACCGCGGCTCTCCACCACCTGCTGAGCGAAACGAGCGACCGCGGCGCGCTTGGGATCGATCGAGCTCCCGGCCCGGGCCAAGTCGATGTCATCGCTCGACATGCCACCGAGTTCGGACGATACGTATGTGTGTATCGCCAGGCAGTAATCGCAACCGTTGGCTTGCGACACGGCGAGCGCGATGGTGTGCCGCGCCTTCGCGTCCAGAACCCGGCTCAAGGTGCCCTGCAGTGTCATGACGACGTCGAGGACGGTCGGATTCGACGCGAGAGTCGCGAACATGTTCGGGACGAAGCCGAACTGTGCGCCGACGTTGTCAAGGATGCCCTTCGCCCCGTCGGGGACGTCGTCAGGAGAGGGAACACTAAGGCGTGACATTGGAAATCAACTCCGATCGGTGGGAATGGTCGTCGTCAGCCGACCCATGCGACAGTTTTGGGCTAGCCAGCCCACTTTTAGAGTGAACACTGCTCACGACTGGGCTGTCAAGCCCAATATTCGATATCGTGTGAAGCATGAAGCCCACGAAGGGAGCCCGGGAGCCTCGCAAGCTCACCGACAAGGGACAGGCCACGCGGGCCCGAATCCTGGAGCACGCCGCGGAGCTCATCTACACCAACGGCGTCCACGCCACGAACAACGAGCAGGTCCGTCACGCCGCCGGCGTCGGCGGATCACAGCTCAACCACTACTTCCCTACCAAGGAGAGCCTCGTCCTGGCAGTGATTGAATGGCAGGCCGAGCGCGTACTAGCGCTCCATCGCAGTGAGCAGTTCTCCGGCTTCGACACCCTCGACACGTTTCGGAAGTGGGCGGCGTTCTACGTCGGTTACGAACGCGCCTACCAGGAAGGCTGCAGCCTCGGCTCCCTCGCGAGCGAGATCATCAAGACCGACCTCGACGTTCACGATGAACTCGTGAGCGCGTTCGACCAGTGGAGAGGCATCTTCCGCGATGGAATCCAGCACATGCAGCGACTCGGCCGCATGAGCACCGAAGCAGATCCCGCACAGTTGGCCAACCTGCTCCTTGCTGCCTTCCAGGGCGGCATGCTCCTTGCCCAGGTCGCCCGGGACATCTCTCCGCTGAAGGACGCGTTACAGACGGCCATCGACTACGTGGAGACCTTCGCGACCACGAGGCCGGACGGTCCTATCGCTGGATCGGCCAGCAGATTGGCGTCAGCGCCCGGGCCGTCGAAGGCTCCGTGAAATACCGCCAGCGCCGCCAGAAGCCAACGCTGAGGTGACAACACCGTCGTGAAGGAACACAGGCTAGGACTCCGCCTTCAAGATCATCCCGTGGCGGCTTTCTGGACGGGCAGCACTGGATGGGTCGCGATCGGAGCTGCGACAGACTCAGCGGCGGCGGCTGCGACCTCGGGATAAACGCTGGTGTAGGTGTCACGGGTAAAGGTGGACGACACGTGCCCGAGCGTTTCCTGGACGATTTTCAACTCGACTCCCGCGGCCAGCATCATCGTGGCCGCCCCATGGCGGAGGTCGTGGAGGCGAACGGGTGAGAGTCCTGCCTGGTAGGCCAGCCAGTAGAAGGCATCAGTCAGGTGGTGCGGATGCAGCGGCCGGCCGAAACTATCGGTGAAGACGAAGCCGCTATCGACCCACGTCTCGCCTGCGGCCAGCCGCTCTTTGGCTTGCCGTTTCTTGTGCTCCTTGAGGATCGCCATGGTCTCGGCGTCGACCACGACCGTGCGGTCGCTGGCCTCGGTCTTCGGCTTGCCCTGCACCGGCCGCCAGCCAAGCTAGGTGATCTGCCAGTGCCCGCCGATCGTCGCCTCGCGGAAGTTGACGTCGCTCCAGCGCAGCCCCGCCGCCTCGCCACGGCGCAGCCCGCGCAAGGTGATCAGCCGGTAGAGAGCGAACAACCGGTCTCGCCGGGCGAAGGCGAGGAAGACCAAAGTCTGTGGGGCGGTCCACACCATCACCCGTGACGGCCGAGGCGCACCGACGTAGACCGCGATCGGGTCGACCCGCTTGCCGCCGCGCAGGCGCCGGGTTCTGTCCAGGAGCGCTTCGTGATCCAGGCGCCATAGTGTGCCCCTTCCCTCGGTCCACACCACTGGCTTGGGCCGTACGGCGGGCGGGAACTCGACCGCGGCGGCGGGGTTGAAGTCCAGCAGCCGGTCCTGCTTGATAGCCACGTTCACCGCGTGGCGCAAGGTGGCACGGATGCGATGCATCGTCGATGGTCCGACCGGACGCCGCTAGCGAACCCTGGCCTGGCGGGCCGGGTCGCCGCTGGCCCGCTCGGTGGCGATGACCTCGTTGAACTCCTCGATCGCGTCGAACATGCCCGCGATGTTGGAGACCCGCAGCCGATCCTGTCCCGCTCGAAAACACGATTTCGTGCTCTGAACTGGGGTTTGCTGAATGATCAAGGCAGCGGCTGCGACCATCGCTAGGTGTTGCTGTCGCTTGTCTACCGGTTGGTGAGGGGCTTGTTCGACCTGCTGACGGTGCTGGTCCGCTCCGATCTGTCCAAAGAGGCTGAGGTACTGGTGCTCCGTCACGAGAACCAGGTCTTCCGCCGTCAGTTCGGCAGCCGGCCTCGGTGGGGTGACGCCGACCGTCTCTGGCTTGCGGCGTTGTCGCGGCTGATACACCACCGCCGGTGGGCGGAGGCGTTCTCGGTCACCCCGGCGACGATCCTGCGTTGGCATCGCAGTCTCGTGGCGCGTAAGTGGACTTTCACAGACAGGCGGTGTCCGGGACGGCCCTGCACCCGCCGACCGGTCAAGGCACTGATTGTGCGGATGGCGCGGGAGAACCCGAGCTGGGGGCATAGCAGAATCCAAGGCGAGTTGGCCCGGCTGGACTACCACATCGCGGTCTCCACGGTGTGGGAGATCCTGCACGCCGCCGGTATCGATCCGGCACCCCGCCGAGCCGGGCCGACCTGGCGGGAATTCCTGACCGCTCAGGCCCACGCGATCATCGCCTGTGACTTCCTCGTGGTCGAGACGATCACGCTCAAACGGCTCTACGTGCTGATCTTCATCGAGCGCGGCACCCGACGACTGCACCTGGCCGGCGTAACCGCACACCCGACCGGGGCCTGGGCGGCCCAGCAAGCCCGCAACCTGGCGATGAACCTGGGCAACCGCATCACCGGGCCACGTTCCTGATCCACGATCGGGATCCGCTCTTTACCTCGGCGTTCAGGGAGATCTTCACAGCTGAAGGGCTGCCGATCATCACCACGCTGCCGCGGACGCCGAGGATGAACGCCATCTGCGAGCGCGTCATCGGCACGCTGCTCCGTGAACTCCTGGACCGGATTCTGCTCCTCAATTACGGCAGCTGTAGTTCGGGATCTTCGAGGGATGTGCTCCATGGGGGCGCCTGTGGGCATGGGAACGGCCACCAGCATCATGATCGTTTGTGAC
>NZ_JBITJQ010000078.1:0-10766 GCF_044460125.1 Nonomuraea sp. NPDC050153 | reverse complement strand
ACGCTGTCTCACCAGCCAGGTCATACCGCGATGACGATCACCACAGCAACCTGGCGATCTTCACACAACCCGACGTGCGGAAAACGGGGCTAGGCCAGTGCCGCCCGTACAACCGCCTCGACGTGCAGGCCGGTAGTGTCCAGGAGCGGAATGCCGGGCACATCCGCCGGACCGACGATCAGGCTGAACTCGGTGCAGCCCAGGATGACGGCGTCAGCGCCGGCCGCCCTCAAGTCACGCAGCACCCGGACCAGCTCGGCCCGGGTCGAGTCGGCGAAGACTCCTTTCGTCAGCTCGTCGAAGACGATGCGATTGACCAGCTCGCGGTCGGCAGGCGGCGGAATGATCACTTTCAGGCCGCGCCTCGCGAGGCGATCACGATAGAAGTCCCCTTCCATCACGGGTGTCGTGCCGAGCAAGCCGAGAGTCGTCGCCTCGACCTCCCTTGCCGCATCGGCGACTACGTCGGCAATGTGGATGAACGGGATCGACGTCGCGGCCTCAACCGCCGACGCGCCTTGATGCCCGGTATTGCTTCCGATGACGAGGAAGTCGGCCCCGGCACGTTCCAGGGCTCGACCTTTGCCGGCGAGGTAGTCGGCCATCTCGTCCCACGCCCGCGTACGAACACAACGCTCGATCACCGCGAAATTCACACTGGCCATGAGCAGCTCGGCACTCTCATGACCGCCGAGCTGTTGCGTCACTTTGTCGTTCAGGCGCTGATAGAAGTCGACGGTCGAAGCGGGGCTCATGCCGTGTATCAGTCCAATGGTTCTCATGGGTTCAATCTCTCATCGACTCGGCGCTTCCCAGCAAGGGGGTCGGGACGACTGCAGGTGGACGATACCGAGACTGCTCAACGCGGGACGGGGGCAAGGAGTTCGCGGAGTTGGGCGACGCCGGCGGGGAGGAGGTAAGGGGCCGGCCGATGAAGTCGGCGGCCTGGTGAACGCCGGTGGTGACGGCGATGGCGAGGGCACCGCCGTGGCGGGCCATGGCCATTTCGAGGTTGCGTCGTCGCCGGGTTCGCCAGGGTGATCGACACAGGGCTGACAAGACCTTGTTCGCCCGGACCGCGGCAGCGTCCGGTGGATCAGTCGCGTGCGCCGCCGGCGCGAACTTTCCGCTGATTCCAGGAATCTGACCAGATGCCGTCAGTCGCGAACTTTCTCCGCCCTACAAACTCCAATGGGCATCGATCATCACTCGGAACGGGGAGACCAATGAACCTCACCGCACGCCTGCACGCCACCGCGTTGATCGCTCTGGTGGCGACCGGCTTAGCCGTGCCCACGTCGGCCGTGGGGGCGGTCGCGCCCAGCCGGCCACCCGCCTTACCGGAGTCGGGCTCCGGCCCCGCCGCCTTCGCCTACTTGTGCGCCAACCCGAAGGACCCCGAGAAGCTGCCCACGGGGCCGTGCGACACCTGGCGACTGGTGACCGCGCAAGGCCAGATCTTCTCGGTCCCTGAGGCCGTGGCCTGGGAGAAAGGCAGAGATCCCAACGAGGACGGGGGGTCGGGATCCTTCGCGATCAGTCCGGACGGCACGCGCGTCGCCTACCACCGGGCCCGCGACGACCGCATCGTGGTGCGCGAGTTGACCTCGGGCAAGAGCTGGACGATCCCCTACCAGGTGCCGACCGGCCTGCCGGGCTCGCCGTTCAGTCTGAAGTTCGTCCGGGACGGCAGGCAGCTGACCATCTTCGCGGACGACCCGGAGGTCGCCACGCTCGTCCAGGTGGAGGCCGGTACGGCACAGCGGATGCCGAAGGGCTGGATCGTGCTCGACGCCGACCCGGACACCGGGCGCGTCACTCTGCAGGACGAATTCGCGACGAGCAGCAGGGCGTTCCGCACCATCGGGGGCGGCCGCACCGTCACCGCCAAGATCCCTGTCTACGCCCATAAGCACGTCATCTGGGGCTCCTTCGCCGCCCGCGACGGGCGGGCCGCCAACCTGGTCCCCAAGGAGCCGCCCGCGTGCGGCCCGGACATGACCCCCGTCTGGCTGGCCGTCTTCTCCACCCGGACGGGCAAGATGACCACGGTCAAGCCGCGACTGCCGGCCGACGTCTACCGGGCCGACGTGATCGACTGGCTGAACGCGAAGGAGATCGTCGCGGCGACGGGCCGCGAGCGCCCCGGCAAGACGCCCGACACGGCCGTCGGCTCCTACGTGTACGCCATGAACGTCACCACCGGCGCCAGCCGGCTCATCGCCAAGCTCTCCACCACCGAGGAGGTCTACCGGGACAGCCTGGAAGTGGGCGGCTACGCCGGGGCGCAAGGCCGGCCGGCGGCCGGCAAGGTGGCCAAGCCGGGCAAGCGCGGCTGCGGCTGACCATGCCAGCACGGTGGAGGTCCCGGTACAGATGCCTCACATACCACCAGTAGCTGATCACGCGATGGGCAGGAAGGCGCCCTTGCCGCGAGCGGTGTCGGCCGCGACGAACTCCAGGAGTTGGCCGACGCCGCCCTACGCGACTGGCCGCTCTCCTGAGAACCGCCCGGCGCTGGTCCTCGCGAGCGACTGCTCGCCGTAGCGGCCGTTCCTTACCGGCGACCCTTCGCCCGAGCAAGATCAATAGAGCTCCTGCGTCGCGAGCAGCACGGGCTGATCGGCGGAAACCCGACGGTCGGCCCAGCCCGCAGGCATGGGGCTTCGCGCTGGCTGCCATCGCGGAAAACCTGGATCCCTCGCCCCATCACCCCGGTGATGGTCCGCCACGGCCGGCACTCCGCCAACGCGTTCACGCTTCCCTCCGCAACCCGAAACACGGCCGACCACTGCGAACGTCCGAGGTGAGGTCGTCTGGTGGACGGGGCTGCGAGAGGGCTACGAGCCGGGCGTGCCGGAGCACGAGCCCGAAGAGATCGCTCACCGGCTCGCGGCTTGTGGCGACAGTGGTTCGGTGTGCCGGTCGGCGTGGCTGGGTGTGCCGGTCGGCGCGTCGACGGCCAAGTGCGCCTCGCTGCGGCACAAGGACATTCTCCGAACTGTCGGCTCCATGGTCGGTGGGGTGGCCTGCTCCCGGATCGCCGGAGTACCGGGGCCGTTCCAGCGTCTCAGGCGGAGGCGAGCGCTTCTGTAACGTCCCAAGGACTTCCTCGAAGCCGGAGCTTTACGATGACGGCATGCCCGCGTCCAGTGGAGGCCGTAAGAAGCTTCTCATCATCGTGGCTGGGACGGCGGCGAGCGTGGCCACCGGTGTCGTGGTCAACCTCGCGACAGGCGACCCGCTCCCGGGCCGGCTGCAGCCGCTGACGCCGTGGCTGTGGCTCGTCCTGCTGATCTGCACGCTGCTCTCGGCCGGCTGCACGGCCCTGCTGTACGACTGGGAGGGGCGCTCGTACCGCGACCTCGTCGACATCATGGACGCGGACGAGCTGCGCGCCAACCCCTACACCGCCGACCGCGCCGACCTGATCGAGCAGGTCGAGAAGGCGCTGCGCGAGGAGCACGTGCGGCGGCTCAGCGGGCTGCCCGCGATGCCGTTCACCTTGCGTGATTCGCCCGAGTCTGTCGGAGACGGCACGGCGGGCCCGTCAGGCTCACGCACGGCGTTGCAGGCCTACGACGCCGGCAGGAAGTCGCTGCTGGTGCTGGGCGCCCCGGGAGCGGGCAAGTCGACCCTGCTGGCCGAACTGGCCGGAGACCTCCTGCATCGGGCCAGGACCGGAGGAGAGGACAAGCCCATCCCGGTCCTGGTGCCCCTGGCGGAGTGGGGGCGCCGGCGGCGCTGGCGGGACGTGCTGCGCAGGCGCGGCGCGGCGGATGAGGACGAGCCCGTCCACCTCGGGGCCTGGCTGGTCTGGTATCTGAGCAAGCAGTACGGCGTCCCCTCGTCCCGGGTGCGCGGCTGGATCGCCCTGGGCCGGCTCGCCCTGCTGTTCGACGGGCTGGACGAGGTGCGTCCGGCCATCCTGGCCAAGTGCGCCAAGCACCTGGACGCCGTGGCGGCTCATGGCGAACGCCTGCCGATGGTCCTCACCTGCCGTCAGGAGCATTACGGCGAACTGCCCGAGCCGGTGCGCCTGCGCGCCGCCGTGACCATCGCCCCGCTGACCCGGGCACAGGTCGACGAGGGGCTCGGCACTCAGGGGTCCGGCCTGCGCGCGGCGCTGAAGAACGACCCGGGATTGTGGGAGCTCCTCGACTCGCCGCTGTGGCTGCAGATCGCGCATCGCGTGTACCAGGACGCGGCCGCCGGCGGGCCCGCGCTGGTCGGCAGCCCGGCGCAGAGGAGGGGGCTGCTGCTGGACGCCTACATCTGCGACGTGCTGGAGCGGCGGCGCGACAGCGGCCGGCGCGACCCGACGGCCACCTTGCGCTCGATCGTCCAGCTCGCCCGCTTCGCCACGGGCACCGACGGCACCTTCGTCGGCGACCTCAGCCGCGTTCACCGTACGGCGGCGAACGGCCCCGCGGCCGTTTTCGCGATGACGTCCCTGGTGGTGGGGCCGATGGTCGCGGCCGTGCTCGTCATCGGCCTCGTGCTGCCGCTGGCGCGCCCGCTCGGCCTCCTGCCCACCGGGGTGCTCGCCGTGCTGTTCGGTGTCACGGCGATCGTCGCCCTGATGCCCGGCCTGTCCGCCGGAGCCTGGATCGGCCTGCCGCCCCAGGTGCTCGGTGCCAGACCGGGCCGCAGGGTGCTCTCCCTGCTGGTCGCCGTCGCCTTCGGCGTGCTGCTCGGCGGTGCGCTCGCTCGCGCCGCCGCGGTACTGGCCGTGGAGCTGGCAGGCTGGAACCGGCTCTACGTCGTGCTGGCCGTTGTCGTGGTGATCTCCCCCCTCGCCTTCTACGCGGCTCGGACCCGGTCGAGGCGATGGGCGGCCTTCGGCGTGTTGGGCGCCGCCGGCGCGGGCCACGTGCTGCTCTTCCCGGTGCCCCGTGTGGAGTTCGCGATCGCCTTCGCCCACACCGGGCTGGTCGTCGGAGCGTTGGTGGTGCTCTACTGCCTGACCTCCCCCCTCGCCGGGTCGGCGAGCGGCTCGAACAACGCGGCCGACAATCTCGCTGTGAAGCCCATGGTCTGGATCTACACGGGCGGTTGCCTCGCCGCGCTGATCACGGCCGCGGTCTCGGGCGCGCCCGTCCTGCGGACGTTGCCGTCCTTCCTGCTGGGGGCGTTGGGCGCGGCGGCCTTCGTGTGCGTCCCCGCCGCGCTCGCCGGCTTCGGCCTGCGCTACCTCCTGCGCCCGCTGCTGAACCGGTTCGTCCTGGCCTGGCTCGGCATCCTGCCGGTACGCCTGCGCCGGTTCCTGCGCGAACTGGAGCGCAACGGCCTGGCCAACCGGGTCCAAGGGCGCTGGCAGTTCATGCACGTGCTCCTGCTCGATCACCTCGCCGGGCTCGATCCGTACGACAGCGTCCACACGCCCGCCCCCGTCGGGGACCCGCCGGACCAGGCGTTCCGTGCGGCGCTGCCCATGCCCCGACGGGCGAGGCACAGGTTGCCCCACACGTTCCTCAGCGTGCGGGCGGATCTGCTGGCGTACCCGCTCGCCGATGGCGAGGCCGTCCTGCGCCGCGCCCGCGACCTGGCCGATCTCTCCCGCCTGGCGCACGGCAAACTGGTGATCGTCGACGGCGACGGGCCGGTCCGGGCGATCGACGCGCTCGACGAGCTGGCCGCCGCCGAGCTGGACGGCGGGCGGCTGCCCGTCATCCTCGACGCGTCGTCCTGGCATCCCGGGTACGAGATCCGGCTGGGCCCCGACGCCGCCCGTCCGCACCGGGCGATCACCCGCTGGATCCTGTGCAGTCTGCGCGACGCTTATGGTGCCGAGCCGGTCGCTGCGCTGCGCTGGCTGGCCTCCGGACGACCGGCCATCCTGCTGCGGGGGTTCGACGAGCTGCCGATCAGGCGCCGGCGGCGGTTCAAGGCGTCGCTGAACGAGTTCCGCACCGCCTACCCGGCGCTGCGCGTGACGCTGGCCTGCGGCGACAGGGCGTACAGGCAAGCGGGTGACAAGCTGCACGACGGGCTCGCGGTCGAGATCTCCTCGGCACTCGATCAAGGCACGGCCCTGCTGCAGGCCGACGACTTCGGCGCCGCCGTCGCCTACTATCGCGGGCGGCTGGCGGGTGCCACACCCGGCGACACGCCGTCACTGGGCGAGTGGCAGAACTTCGCGTACGCGCTGCACATGAACGGCGACCTTGAGGAGGCCGTGCGGCAGTACCGGGCGGCACTCGCCGTCGCGCCCGACTACGCGGTGGCGCTGGAGATCCGCGCCGGACTCGGCGAGAGTCTCCACATGCTCGGGCTACTGGAGGAGGCCGAGGTCGAGCACCGCGAGGCGTTCGACGGCTACGAGCTCTTCTACGGCCCCAGCCATCCCGAAACGATCGTCCAGCGCGGACGGCTCGCGGACCTGCTCGAGGTGCAGGGCAAGTTCGACGAAAGCCAGGCCCTGCTGCACGGCCACGACGGGACGGATCCGGACGAACACCGGACCACCTGACCGACCGGCAGATCGGCTGCCGGGCAACAGCTCCGCCCGTTCTGCCCGTCAGTGTCGGCACCAGCACCCTCGATTCGGGCCGGAGCGGCTCGGTCAGCACCCGGCACCTTCCGACGGGTCACTATCGACGCCGTTATGTCGTGGCGGCTTTCCCGCGGCGGAGTTCCTCCGCGAGAAAGCGCATCTCCGCCTCGGTCACTCTCGCCTGCCCGCTCCGGCCTTGAAACCGTTGCGGGCACGGGACCTTTCATTCCGATGCTCGCTTGCCACAGTGCAGGCCGCGCGACTGCCGGCATGGAGGGCGCCGTTGACGCCGAAGCAAGGGGCACCGACGGGTGCCCCTTGGCCGCGTCGCCGCTGAGATGCCCCAGGCGACCCACCCTTTAAGGGCAACTCCGCATTATTGCGATCCAGAAAACGAAAACCTTATTACGGCTATCGGATAGCTTTCGAGAGAGGGCGCACTAAAATGCCCCCGCATCCGACCATGGGGATGTGTCGAAAGCATGCGTAATCAATATTTCTTCCACGTTCACCCGAAGTTCTCACGGCAAGGGTCGGGTCGCGGCGATAATCCTTGACGGAAGCGCTTTTGTGAATCCACGAAAGCACGTACCGAATTTGGAGATCTACATGAAGAAGTTCCTGGCGCTCGCGGGAGTGAGCGCCGCCCTGGCGGCCGGTCTCCTCGCGACCGCGCCCGCTCACGCGGCGACGGCAAATGCCACTTCTCCCAGCGCGATGTCGCCCTTCCGTTACTACGACACGTTCTACGGGCCGAATCCTTGGTGGTCATGCCATCAGCGCGGAAATCTCGGACTGCAGAGAGGTGAGTGGTATGACTTTGACTGCAGGCCTGGCACTAGCTGGGTGGATCTTTATATCCAGGTAAGTCCCAACTAGTCCAGTGAGCAAGCAGTCCCTCTAAGGATATCCAGCGATACTCCGGACGGATGCTTTCTCGATGTCAGGCTCGGCAGTGCCTCCGCGATGACCCAATACCGGAGGCACTGGCGGGCCAGGCGCTCGGCACTGATGTGATCTCGTGCGCCCAGCAGAACAGGAGGCGAAGCCGTGAGATAGCGGCTGATCGTCTGTTCGTAAGCTCGTCGTCGCTTCCCGGTGGGAGTCCGGTCCGGGAAACCCCGGCTGGGGCTATCAGCGGGCGCGCGGAGAGCTCGCCACGCTGGGCATCATGGTCGCGCCGTCTCCGGTCTGGGAGATCCTCAAGCAGGAAGGTCTTGCCCCGGCACCCCAGTGGGCGTCCAGCACCCGGGCCGACTTCCTGCGCTCGCAAGCCGACGCCAAGCTGGCCTGCGATTTCATCGAGACCGTCACCCTCAACGGCCGGCGGCAATACATCCTGGCAGTCGTCGAGCACACCACCAGGCGCGTTCACGTGCTCGGCACCACCGCTCACCCGAGCGCGGGATGGGTCATCCAGGCGATAAGGAACCTGGTGATGGAACTGGACAACGCGGGCTGCCGAGCGCGTTATGTGATCCGAGACCGAGACGCAAGGTTCCCGGCGCTCATGGACGACATCCTCGCCGGGGCCGGCGTCCAGACCGTGCTCGCCGGCATCCGGATGCCGCGGATGGACTCGATCATGGAGCGGTGGGTGCAATCGTGCCGCCGCGAACTCCTCGACCGCTGCCTCCGAGTTTTCGGCAGGCACAGGGTTCGTCTTCACCCGGGGCCCGACCAATTCCTCTGGCTGGCCTACCTGGCCGGGCTACCGCCCGTCCGACTGCATGACCTCCGCCATGGCGCGGCCTTGCTGTTCGGCGAGGGCTTTCCCACCTCAGGAGCATCAGCCCTTCGCTCACCTGAGCGTGCCCAACGCGGCCTTCCACCGGGAGATCCTTCGCGCGTTCGCGCGAGCGAAGGAACGGTTCATCGTGCACCTCCGGCCCGAGGACGTGGCGGCGGAGCTGCGGCGGGACAATGACGACGCGCTCACGCAGGCACCGGACAAGCTGCGGGAACGCGGCAACCTGCGGGCCGACACCGGCAGGGTCACGAGCGTGGAGCACTTCCACCGCAAGCGGTGCCGGGCAGGCGATCGCGTTCTACGAGGATGTCATCGGGAAACGCGGGGCGCTGCAGTCGGTGGCATTGGGAGACATCGCCGAGCAGTCGCTGGCCGCCCTTGCTCGTGATTCGGATCCCGACCCGGCACGAGACGTTCGCCTACCACGGAGACTTCGACTGGGGCGGAATCGCCATCGCCGCCGCGGTCCACGAGAGGGTCGGGTTCCTGCCGTGGCGCTTCGATGCCGCCTCCTACCGGGCCATACCCTCGTCGGCGCAGTTGTCTGGGCCGGTGCGCCCGACCCTCTGGGATCCGGAGCTGTCCGTGGCGATGGAGCGACGCGGCGTACGGGTCGAGGAGGAACTCGTACTTGCCGAGTTGATCGCCGCTCTGGCCCCGAAGGGACGTGGCGCGCATTACGGCCCCGGCATTTGTGTGGGCATCAATCCGGTGGTCAGGTGATCTCCGCCGCTCGGCCTGGGCACGCTTGACGTCCTGTCGCCGAAGCCCCACCGGGTGCCGTTCGGCGAAGGAGAGCGCATCCTGTTCTTCACCGACGGGGTCATCGAGGCGCGGAACACCGCCGGCCGGTTCTACCCTCTCATCGACCGCGTTCACGTGTTGAGACGAGAGAATCCGCAAGCCGCGCTGGACACGTTGCGCGCCGACCTGGTAGACCACGTCGGCGGCCCGCTGGGCGACGACGCCACGATGCTGCTCCTGCACCGACACACCAGCTGACACGGCTGGCCAGCCAGCCCGCCGACGTGCCAGAGGTCGTGGCCATCGGCGTCGGCAGCAGAATGGTGCCGAGCAGGATGGACACGCCGACACCGGTGGCGATGGCCTGCGCGTGCCCAACGCTGCCCCTCAAGTACGTGACGAGAACCGAAGAGGACATGATCACCCAACGGTCTGATTCCACGTAACTTGTAAATTCCTGAAGAGGCTCATGTTCGGCCGGGCCAACTACGACCTTCTCAAGAAGGAAGATGGCCCTGCTGAACTGATCACTCAGCGCGGTCACTCCCCATCAAGTGCGCCAGACCCAGACAGCACTGGAAATGACACCGTCGGATCTGACCGATGCCGAATGGGCGGTGATGGCCGAGCTGGTCGCGCCGCCCGCCCTACCGCCCTGCTGGACCTCCGCCCGGCCCACCGCCGCTTCGGTTACCCGCTGGAGATGGTGCCGCGTGCCGCCGGCGCATCGCCGAGGCCGAGGTCGACCACCTGCCCAGGAAGGGGCGCTCCAAGGTGACCGGCGCCCTGCGCGGAACCATGCGTGCGGTCTCCGACATGCGCCGGGTCATGGCGTCCGCTGCCCGCGGCGAGTCTGCTTCTTCTCGCGGATGACCGCGTGGGCGTCGGCGACGGGGCCGAGGTGCCCGAGCTTGTCGGGATTGACGATCGAGCGGATGGTCTGGATGCGCCCGTCCAGGATGTCGAGCGTCCAGGCGTTGAAGATCCGGCCGTCGCGGTCGCGGATGATCGCGCCCGGCTGGCCGTTCACCTCGTGCGCCTCCAGCACCGCGCCGATCTTGGCGAGCGGCGGGATGCTGACGGACAGCACCCGGGCGACCTTCACCACGCCGAAGACGGGGAGTGTACTCCCGATCTTGCCGGCGCCGTCGTTGACCAGCTGGACATCGGCGGCCAGCAGTTCCTGCAGCCCTTCGACGTCCCCCTCCCTGATCGCGTCAAAGAACCGCCCTGCCAGCTGGTCGCGCGACCGGCGATCCGCCTCGAAGCGGGGCCGGCCCGCGTCCATGTGGCGGCGCGCCTGCACCGCGAGCTGGCGGCAGGCCGCCTCCGACCGCTCCACGGCGGAGGCGATCTCCCGGTAGCTGAAGGCGAACACCTCGCGTAGCACGAAAACCGCACGCTCGAGCGGGCTGAGCCGCTCCAGCAGGATCAGCGCCGCCATCGAGACCGAGTCGGCCAGCTCCGCCGACCGCGCCGGGTCCTGGTAGGGGTCGGTCAGCAGCGGTTCGGGGAACCAGGGCCCGACGTAGGCCTCGCGCCGGACGCGGGCCGAGCGCAGCACGTCGATCGAGATCCGGGTCACCGTGGCCGACAGGAAGGCCTTGGGCGACTCGGGCTGGGTCGCGGAGCCCTCGTAGCGCAACCAGGCCTCCTGGACGGCGTCCTCGGCCTCGCTCACGCTGCCCAGGATCCGGTAGGCGATCGCGAAAAGCAGCGGCCGTAGCTCCTGGAACTCCTCAGTGCGGGTCACGCCGACTATTGATATCAGCATTG
>NZ_JBITJQ010000077.1:0-11593 GCF_044460125.1 Nonomuraea sp. NPDC050153 | reverse complement strand
CGCTCCACCGGCTGCCGAGGATCAACCGGCACATACGCCGCCCCCGCCTTCCACACCGCCAGCAACGCCACCACCAGATCGACACCACGCTCCAAACACACCCCCACCACCGACTCGGCCTGAACACCCTCGCCGATCAGGACATGCGCCAGCCGATTGGCCCGCTCATCCAACTCCCCGAAAGAGACCTCGACCCCATCGGCCACCACCGCCACCGCACCCGGATCCTGCCCCTCGAACAACTCCACCACCGACGCGTCCAAACCCTCGACCGCCGTGGAATTCCACTCCTCCACCACCCGACGACGCTCATCGGAGCCCAACAACCCCACACCGCTCAAACGGATACCCGGATCAGTGCCGACAGTGTCGAGGACCCGCACCCAATAGCCGGCAATACGATCGGCCCACTCCGGATCGAACAGGTCCGTGGCCACGGTGATCGAACCCCGCACCCCCGCCGGCGCCCCCTGACCGTCGAACGCCTCGCTCACCATCACATCGAGGTCGAACTTCGCCGCCGCCCTCCCCGTCCCCGCAGCCGGCGCCGATCCCGTCCGCACCCCCGGGAGATCCAGGACCGCATCGATGGTGTCCTGTTTGGTCAGGACCACCTGGAACAGCGGGTGACGAGCCATCGACCGCGCGGGGGCCAGCTCCTCCACCAGCCGCTCGAAAGGCACGTCCTGATGCGCGAACGCCGACAGACTCCGCTCCCGCACCCGCCCCAGCAGCTCGCGAAACTCCGGATCCTCTGACAGATCCGCCCGCACGACCAGCGTGTTGACGAAGCACCCCACGAGATCGTCGAGCGCCACGTCCATGCGCCCGGCGTTCGCGGACCCGATCGGGATGTCGGTACCGGCGCCCAGCCGCGACAGCAACACCGCCAACGCGGCCTGCAGCACCATGAACACGGTCACGCCCTCGGCCCGCGCCACCTCCACCAGCCTCGCGTGCACCTCGGCCGGCACCTCCACCGGCACGCTGTGCCCGCGATGCGACGCCACGGCCGGGCGCGGCCGGTCGAACGGCAACGACAGCTCCTCGGGAACCCCGGCCAGCGCGTCCCGCCAGTAACCGATCTGCCTGGAGATCAGACTGTCCGGATCACGCTCGTCGCCCAGCAACTCCCGCTGCCAGAGCGCGTAGTCGGCGTACTGCACCGGCAACGACTCCCACATCGGAGCCCGCCCTTCACGCCGAGCCCCGTAGGCCACCGAGACATCGCGTGCCAACGGCGCCATGGACCAGCCGTCACTGGCGATGTGGTGGACGACGACCACCAGCACTCTCTCTTCCGGGCCCGCCTCGAACAGCCACGCCCGGATCGGCGCCTCCGCCGACAGGTCGAAGGCGTACCGCACCGCTTCGGCGACAGCGCCTTCCAGCTCGTCCGGCGCGACCTCGGCGACGGTCAGCTCCCAGTCGAGCTCGTCGACGATCCGCTGGCAAGGTTCGCCGTCCGCGACGGCGAAGACCGTCCGCAGCACCTCGTGCCGCCCGATCACATCCCGCAACGCCAGCCCGAGAGCCTCCCGATCGACGTCCCCCGACAATCGCAGCACGATCGGCACGTTGTACGTCGCGCTCGGCCCTTCGAGCTGGCTGATGAACCACAACCGCTGCTGCGCGAACGACAGCGGCACCCGCTCCGGCCGCTCCACCGCCCCCAACGCCAACCGTGCCCCCTCAGCACCGGTCAGCCGCCCCGCCAGCGCCGCAACCGTCGGCGCCTCGAACAACGCCCGCAACGGCACCTCCACACCGAGGACCGCACGCACCCGGCTCACCAACCGCACCGCCAGCAGCGAGTGCCCGCCGAGCGCGAAGAAGTCCTCCTCCACGCCCACTTCGGGCAACCCCAGGACCTGCGCGAACACCCCGCAAAGAATCTCCTCGCGCACGTTCGCCGGGCCCCGGCTCGCATGGCCGCTGTGGTGAGGGGCGGGCAGGGCCTTTCGGTCGAGCTTTCCGCTGGTGGTCAACGGCAGCGCGTCCAAGGTCACGATCGCCGAAGGCACCATGTAACCCGGCAACCGTTCGGCCACCCACCCGGTCACGTCCGCAACGGTGACCTCACCCAGGACGACGTAGGCGACCAGGCGCTTGTCACCCGGCACGTCCTCCCGGACGATCACCGCGGCCTGCACCACCTCCGGATGCGCGGCCACCACCGCCTGCACCTCACCCGGCTCGATCCGGAACCCGCGGATCTTCACCTGATCATCCGCCCGGCCCGCGAACACCAACCCCCCACCCGCGTTCCACCGCACCCGGTCCCCGGTCCGATACATCCGCCCACCCGTATCGAACGGATCCGCCACGAACCGCTCACCCGTCAGCCCCGCACGCCCCACATACCCGCGCGCCACCTGCGCCCCCGCCAGGTACAGCTCGCCAGCCACGCCCGGCGGCACCGGCCGAAGGAACCCATCCAGCACGTACGCCCGCGTATTCACATTCGGCCCACCGATCGACACCTCCTCACCGGCCGGCAGCTCATCCGTCATCGCCGCGCACACCGTCACCTCCGTCGGCCCATACGCATTCACCAGCCGACGCCCAGCCCCCCATCGCGCCACCAACTCCGCGCCCAACGCCTCGCCACCCGCCACCAACGTCCGGACCCCGACCAGGTCAGACGGCTCCAACACCCCCAACAACGACGGCGGCACCAACACATGACTCACCCCGAACCGCGCCACCACCCCCGCCACATCACCCTGAGCATCGGCCATCACCAAGCAACCGCCCGACCACAGCGCGACAAGCAACTCCCAGCAGGCGGCGTCGAAGCCCGGCGACGCGAACTGCAACACCCGGTCCCCGGACCCCACCCCCCAGCCCCCGGCCGCCAGCAGATTCACCGCACCCGCATGCGTCACCACCACACCCTTCGGCCGCCCCGTCGACCCCGACGTGTAAATCACATACGCCGCACAACCCGGCAGCAGCCCCTCCACCCGCAGCGGCGCATCCGGCAACCCACCCAGCTCCGCCACCACCGCCGGATCATCCAGCAGCACCGCCGCCGGCAACCCCTCGGCCAGATCCGACGACGTCACCACCGTCCCCACTCCCGCATCGCTCAGCGAGAAAGCGATTCGCTCGGCGGGATAAGCCGGATCCACCGGCAAGAACGCCGCCCCCGCCTTCAACACCGCCAGCACCGCGACAACCCACTCCACCCCACGCCCCAACACCACACCCACCACCGACTCCGGCCCCACCCCACGCCCCACCAGCAAGCGCGCCAACCGATTGGCCCGCCCGTCCAACTCCGCGAACGACACCTCCGCCCCCTCAGCCACCACCGCGACCGCCCCCGCCGACCCCGCCACCCGGGCCTCGAACAACTCCACCAACGTCGCCGACGGCACCTCCGCCGCCGTGTCGTTCCACTCCGCCAGCACCTGCCGGCGTTCCTCGGCGTCCAGCACGTCCATGCCGCTCATGCAGGTCTGCGGTTCGGCGGTCATCACGTCCAGGACCCGCGTCAGCCGTTCGGCGAGCTTCTCGACCGACCCCCGTTCAAAGAGGTCGGCGGACGCGACCAGCGACCCTCGCACCCCAGCGGGACCGCCGTCCGCGTCGAACACCTCACCGAGCAGCACTTCGAGGTCGAACTTCGCCACCGGCGCACCGGCCGACATCCGCCGGGACCGTATCCCGGGCAGTTCCAGCTCCGCCTCTCCGGCGTTCTCCAGCGTCAGCATCACCTGGAACAGCGGATGCCGAGCCATCGACCGTGCGGGCGCCAGCTCTTCCACCAGCCGCTCGAACGGCACGTCCTGGTGCGCGAACGCCGCCAGGCTCGTCTCCCGCACCCGTCCCAGCAGTTCCTGGAACGTCGGATCGGCCGACAGGTCGGTCCTCAGCACGAGAGTGTTGATGAAGAAGCCGACCAGGTCGTCCAGCGCCTCATCCGTACGCCCCGCGTTGGCCGCACCGATCGGGATGTCGGTCCCCGCGCCCAGCCGCGACAGCAGCACCGCCAACGCGGCCTGCACCACCATGAACGTGGTCACACCCTCGGCCCGCGCCACCTCCACCAGCCGCGCATGCACCTCCGCCGGAACCTCCACCGGCACCGTGTGCCCCCGATAAGAAGCCACCGCCGGCCGCACGTGATCCACCGGCAACGCCAGCTCCTCCGGCGCCCCCGCCAACGCCTCCCGCCAGTACGCGACCTGGCCCGCGATCAGACTGTCCGGGTCGTGCTCGTCGCCCAGCACGTCACGCTGCCAGAGCGCGTAATCGGCGTACTGCACCGGCAGCGGCTCCCACCCCGGGACCGCACCCTCGCGCCGAGCCGCATACGCCACCGACACATCCCACGCCAGCGGCACCCGCGACCAGCCGTCACTCGCGATGTGGTGGATCACCACCACCAGAACCCGCTCGTCCGGCCCCGCCTCGAACAACCAGGCCCGGATCGGGACCTCAACAGTGAGATCGAACGGATGGCTCGCCGCCTCCGCGACCGCGGCGTCCAGCTCGGCCGGCGCCACCTCGGCCACCGCCAGCCCCCAGCCGAGGTCGTCGACAACCTGCTGGTAGGGCTCACCGTCCACGGCGGGGAACACCGTCCGCAGCACCTCGTGCCGCCCGATCACATCCCGCAGCGCCAGCTCCAACGCCTCGACGTCCACCTCCCCGCCCAGCCGCAGCACGATCGGGATGTTGTACGTGGGGCTGGGCCCCTCAAGCTGGCTGATGAACCACAACCGCTGCTGCGCGAACGACAACGGCACCCGCTCCGGCCGCTCCATCACCGTCAACGGGACCCGGGCCCTCCCCGCCTCCGCCAAACAAGCCGCCAGCCCGGCCACCGTCGGCGCCTCGAACAGCACCGACAGCACCAGCTCAACACCCAGCAGCGCCCGCACCCGGCTGACCAACCGCACCGCCAGCAGCGAATGACCGCCGAGCGCGAAGAAGTCGTCGTCGACCCCCACCTCGGCCACACCCAGGACCTCGGCGAACGCCCGGCACAACAACTCCTCCCGAGCCGTGACAGGCCCCCGTCCCGCGCCGGTCGCGCGTTCGGGCATCGGCAGCGCCCTGCGGTCCACCTTGCCGTTCACGGTCAGAGGCAGCGCGTCCATCGCCACCACCGCCGACGGCACCATGTAGTCGGGCAGCCGATCGGCGACGAAGCGGCGCACGAGATCAGGAAGCCCGTCATCACCGACGACGTACGCGACCAGCCGGATGTCTCCGGGCGTGTCCTGCCTGGCGATCACAACCGCCTGGGACACCAGTGGATGCGCGGCCACCACGGCCTGCACCTCGCCCGGCTCGACGCGGAACCCGCGGATCTTCACCTGCTCGTCAGCCCGCCCGAGGTATTCCAGGTTCCCCTCGGCGTTCCAGCGGACCACGTCACCGCTGCGGTACATGCGGGTGCCGGGGACGAACGGACAGGCCACGAACCGCTCCGCGGTCAACCCTGAACGTCCGGCATAGCCGCGCGCGACCTGGGCGCCGGCGATGTACAACTCACCCGCCACCCCGGGCGGAACCGGCCGCAACCGCTCATCCAGCACATACAACCGGCAATTGGCAATCGGACGCCCGATCGGCACCGACTCCCCGACCTCGTCACCGGCCCGCACCTCAAACACGCAACACCCGACGACCGTCTCCGTCGGACCATACTCATTGACCACGACCGACTCCGGCGACCGGCCCAACCACGCCCGCACCGCCGCGCCCGACAACGCCTCCCCGCCCACCACCCACGTACGCCCGACATCCTCCGGCATCATCTCCGCCAGCAAGCCCAGATGTCCCGGCACCGCCTTCACCAACCCAAGCCCGGCATCACCGGCCAACACCTCAGCCAGCCCCTCAGCACCGCCCCCCACACTCACCGCCACCGCCGCCCCCGACACCAACGGCACCCACACACTCGTCACCGTCAGGTCGAACGCCATCGACGAATGCAACGGCGCCCCACCACCCACCCGATAAGCACCAGCAGCCCAGCCCACATAGTTGGCCAGCCCCGCCTGAGTGACCACCACACCCTTCGGCCGCCCCGTCGAACCCGACGTATAGATGAGATACGCCGCCTGCCCACCGAGCAGCGTCCGCTCCGGCCTGGTCGCAGGCGCGGCAGCCAACCGCATCCTGGTGAACGCGTCGTCGAGGGTGAGCATCCGGGCCCGGCCCGCGGGCAGTTCCTCGGCGATCTCCGCGCTCGTCACCGTCACCACCGCACGACTGTCGGCCAGCATGAACGCGATCCGCTCCACCGGCTGCCGAGGATCAACCGGCACATACGCCGCCCCCGCCTTCCACACCGCCAGCAACGCCACCACCAGATCGACACCACGCTCCAAGCAGACGCCCACCACCGACTCGGCCTGAACACCCTCGCCGATCAGGACATGCGCCAGCCGGTTGGCCCGCTCATCCAACTCCCCGAAAGAGACCTCCACCCCATCGGCCACCACCGCCACCGCACCCGGATCCTGCCCCTCGAACAACTCCACCACCGACGCGTCCAAACCCTCGACCGCCGTGGAATTCCACTCCTCCACCACCCGACGACGCTCACCAGCGCCCAGCACGTCCACGTCACCCAGCGGCACATCCGGCCCACCGTCCAGCACGGCCTCCAGTGCTGCCACCAGGTTGCCCGTGGCAGTACGCAGCAGACCCGCCACGGCCAGCGGGTCGATGGGCGCGACCGCGTCCACGGTCAGCGACAGCGCGCCGCCGTCATCGTTGACCGCCACGGCGAGCGGATAGTTGGTGCGGTCGTGCGTGAAGACCGTACGGACGCCCTCGATCCGCCCGCCGGCGCGACCGGTCTGGCGCCGGTAGTTGAGGAACGACGTGAACAGCGGTGTGTCACCGGCGACACCGCTGGCCCGCTGCGCGACGGCCAATGACGCGTGCTCGTGTTCCAGCAGCTCTCCGAGCTGCTCCCGCATGGCGGACACCGCGTCGTGCGCACCGAGCCGGTCGGTGCGGACCCGTACGGGCAGGGTGTTCATGAACGGGCCAGGCACGCGGTCGGAGCCCATCCCGGCGTTCATCCGGCCGAACAGCACGGTCCCGAACACCACGTCGTCCCGGCCGCTGACGGCGGCGAGCGCTCGCGCCCAGGCCACGTGCATCACGGGCGCGGGGCTGACGCCCATGCGGTGGGCGACGTCCCGCAGCCGCCCGGTCAGCTCGGGGGACAGCTCCAGCTCTTCCCTGACGACCCCGGCGCCGTCGCCGCGCGCGTCCGCCGCCCCGTACGGGGCGGTCGGCTCCGTCACGTCGCCCAGGAGACCGGCGAAGTAGGAGGCGTGCCCGGCGTCGGAGTCGCCGCCGCGTGCCTGCGCCACGAAGGTGCGGAACGGCAGCGGCTCGGGCAGCTCGTCCCCGCGACCGCTCAGGAAGGCGTGGACCTCGTCGAGCAGGACCTCCTTGGCGGTGTGGTCCTGCACCATGTGGTGGATGCGGAGCAGCGCCAGCCACCGACCGCCGGGCGCGGCGGCCGTGTGCACCCTGATCAGCGGCGCGCGGCCGAGGTCCATCGACTGCCCGCCGGCGGCCACCAGGTCGGCCACCGGGTGGGTGCTCGCCGGGTCGAGCGTCACCTGCTCGACGGGGAGGGTGGCACGGCGCCACACCACCTGTACGGGTTCGCGTAGTCCGTCCCAGACGATGCCGGTGCGCAGGATGTCGTGGCGGTCGACGACCCGTTGCAGCGCGTCCAGGAAGGCGTCGAGCCGGGCCCGCGTGTCGAACTCGGCGACCGTCGGCAGCGCGTAGGCGTCCTCGCCACCGCCGGCCAGCAGGTGATGGAACAGCAGTCCTTCCTGGAGCGGGGCGAGCGGGTACACGTCGGCGACGTTGGGGGCGCCACCCTCGACGGTGGCCACGATCCGGTCGATCTCGTCGCCGGTGAGGTCCACCAGCGGGAGCATGCCGGGCATGATCTCCGTGGCGCCGGGCGGGATCAGGTTGTCCGGGACGGCCGCCGGGGCCGCGCCGGACGACCACGCCAGGCCGGCGGGGGTGGGCGCCTGGAACAGCGCGCGTACCGACACCTCGACGCCGCGCTCGCGCAGTCGCTCCACCAGGCGGATGGCGAGCAGCGAGTGGCCGCCGAGCGCGAAGAAGTTGTCGTCGGCCCCGACGCTGCCCAGCCCGAGCACCTCGGCGAAGGCCGCGCAGACGAGCTCCTCCCTGGCGTTCGCGGGTGCGCGTCCCGCGCCGGTGGCGTACTCGGGTGCGGGCAGGGCGCGGCGGTCCAGCTTTCCGTTCGCGGTCAGGGGCAGATCGTCCAGTACGACGACCGCCGACGGCACCATGTACTCCGGCAGGCGTTCGGCGGTGAAGGCGCGTACCGGCTCGGCGAGGTCGGCCCCGCCGGGTTCGGACGGTACGACGTAGGCGACCAGGCGAACGTCGCCGGGCGTGTCCTCGCGGGCGACGACGGCGGCCCGCGCCACCCCGGGGTGGGCGGTGACCGCGGCCCGCACCTCACCGGGCTCGATGCGGAACCCGCGTACCTTGACCTGCTCGTCGGCGCGACCGGCGAAGACCAGCCGCCCGTCGGGAGTCCATCGCACCAGGTCGCCGGTGCGGTAGAGACGCTCTCCGGCCGCGAAGGGGGACGCCACGAACCGTTCGGCGGTCAGCCCGGGACGCCCGACGTAGCCGCGCGCGACCTGGGCTCCGGCGATGTACAGCTCGCCGGCGACGCCCGGCGCGACCGGCTCCAGGTAGTCGTCCAGCAGGTACATGCGGGTGTTGGGGAGCGGCCCGCCGAACGGCACAGCGCCGTCCCCGTCAGGGTCCACCTGCCCGGCCGCGGTGATCACGGTCGCCTCGGTCGGCCCGTACGCGTGGATGAGCCGGCGTCCCCTGGCCCAGGCCCGCGCCAGTGCGGGCGGGATGTCCTCCGAGCCCACCACCATGGCGCGCACCCCGGGCAGGTCGCCGGGTTCCAGGACCGCGAGCAGCGAGGGGATGACGCTGGCCGAGCGCACCCCGGCCGTCTCGACGAGGGCGCGCAGCAGGGCGGGCTCCGCGCGCTCGGCGGCGCTCGCCACGACGAGCGTTCCGCCGAGCGCGAGGGTCACGGCCACGTCCAGCACCGACGCGTCGAACGTGAACGACGCGAACTGCAGCACCGGTACGCCCGGGCCCACCTCCATCAGCGGCCCGAACACCGAGACGAGGTTCGCCAGGCAGGCATGCTCGACCGCCACGCCCTTCGGCCGGCCGGTCGAGCCGGAGGTGTAGATGACGTACGCCAGCCCGCCGGCCGGGCGCTCCGGAGCGGTGGCCGGGTAGCCGTCCAGAAGCGTGTCACCGAGCCGGACCACGTGATCCGCGCCCGCGACCTCCCGGTCGCCTACCAGCACGCGGATCTGGCCGTCGGCCACGGCGAAGGCCAGGCGGTCCGCCGGGTGGGCGGGATCGAGCGGCACGTAGGCGCCGCCCGCCTTCCACACGGCCAGGATCGCCGTCACGATGTCGATCCCGCGCGGCAGGCACAGCCCGACCGTGGACTCCGCGCCGACGCCGAGCGCGATCAGGTGGTGGGCGAGCCGGTTCGCGCGGGCGTCGAGCTCGGCGTACGTGATCTGGTCGCCGTCGAAGACGACGGCGGTCGCGCCGGGGGTGCGCGCCGCCTGGGCCTCGACCAGCTCCGGCACCGTGACCCGCGGGAACTCGGCCGCCGTGGCGTTCCACTCCACCAGCAGCCGGTGCCGCTCCGCCGCCGCCAGCACCTCCACCCTGCTCAGCCGGGTCTCCGGCTCGCCGGTCAGCAGTTCGATCGCGCGCCGCAGCCGCCCGGCGAGCAGCGCGGCCGACTCCGCCGTGAACAGGTCGGCCGCCACTATCACCGAGCCGCGCAGCCCGGCCGGCCTGCCCTCGCCGTCGAACAGCTCGCCGACGCTGACCTCCACGTCGAACCGCGACACCGCCGTGCCGCCGGGGGCCGCGTCCGTACCGCCGCCGGCACGCAGGCCCAGCAGGTCCACGGTCGCCTGTGCGACATTCTGCACGGTGAGCAATACCTGGAACAGCGGGTGGCGGGCCAGCGACCGGCTCGGCGTCAACTCCTCGACGAGCCGGTCGAACGGCACGTCCTGGTGTGAGAACGCCGACAGGCTGGTCTCCCGGACCCGGGCGAGCACTTCGCGGAAGGCCGGGTCGCCGGACAGATCGGTGCGCAGGACCAGGGTGTTGACGAAGAAACCGACCAGCTCTTCCAGCGCGACGTCCGTGCGCCCGGCCACGACCTGGCCGATCGGGATGTCGGTGCCCGCGCCCAGCCGTGACAGCAGCATCGCCAGCGCGGCCTGCACCACCATGTACGTCGTCACGCCCTCGGCCCGCGCCACCTCCGCCAGCCGCGCGTGCGCGTCCGCCGAGATCTCGAACGGCGCGCTGTGCCCGTCGTGCGAGGCGACCGGCGGGCGCGGGCGGTCGAAGGGCAGCGCCAGCTCCTCAGGCGCGCCCGCCAGCGCCTGCCGCCAGTAGGCGAGCTGGCGGGACAGCACGCTGTCCGGATCGGTCTCGTCGCCGAGCAGCTCGCGCTGCCACAGGGTGTAGTCGGCGTACTGCACCGGCAGCGGCTCCCACCCCGGGACCCGCCCTTCACGGCGGGCGGCGTACGCGGCGGAGAGGTCGCGCGCGAGCGGCCCCTTCGACCAGCCGTCGCCGGCGATGTGGTGCAGCACCACGGCGAGCACGTGCTCCTCCGGCCCGGCCGAGAACAGCCACGCCCGGATCGGCGCCTCCGCCGCCAGGTCGAAGGCGTGCTCCAGGACGTCGTCCACCGCGCCGGCCAGCTCCGCGGGCGGCAGCTCGACCAGTTCGAGCGCCCAGTCCAGCTGGTCGATGTCCACGATGCGCTGGTACGGCTCGCCGTCGGCCATGCCGATCAGGGTCCGGAGCACCTCGTGCCGTTCCAGGACGTCCCGTAGCGCGGCGGCCAGCGCCGGTTTGTCCACCTCGCCCGTCAACCGCAGCGCCACCGGAATGTTGTAGGTGGCGCTCGGGCCCTCAAGCTGCTCGATGAACCACAACCGGCGCTGCGCGAACGACAACGGAATCATCGGGACCCCTTTTTCTGTGAAAAAGCCGCCCAAACACCGGGGCACGCAAAAATGAATTAAGAAAATCGGATTGCCTGGTCACCGGCGTGGTCCACTATGGCGCATGCCTCGGGAATGAACAATGCGCGCATTTCCGCCGCGTTCAACTGCGCTGAGGCGGCAGTTGAACGCGGCTGACGTCAGCGGTCACGCATCGGGCGCAGAGCGGGCCGCGTGGTCTTCTCCTCGCCGATCTGCAGGGCGAGACCCGCCACCGTGGGGGCGTCGAACAGGGTACGGACCTGGACGTCCACGTCCAGCAGGGCGCGGATGCGGCTCACCAGCCGCACGGCCAGCAGTGAATGACCGCCCAGCTCGAAGAAGTCATCATCCACCCCGACCCCGGGCACCCCCAGGACCTCGGCGAACGCCGCACACAACGCCTCTTCCCGCGGACCGGACGGCCCACGACCAGCACCCGCGACAGCAGCACGATCCGGAGCAGGCAAAGCACGACGATCCAGCTTGCC
>NZ_JBITJQ010000076.1:0-14489 GCF_044460125.1 Nonomuraea sp. NPDC050153 | reverse complement strand
TGCCACCGACGATGGAACGAGGTCACAGCAGTGTCCGTCACATGACCGCCGACACCCGCCACTCAGATTAACGATCTACAGCTGCCGTATCAGTGATGGTGTTCAGCGCCTGGTAGCTGTTGGCGACCTCGACGTACCGGGGAGTGATCGAGTACGGGGTTTCCGCGGTGGCTACTGCGGAAGTCCGGGCCGCCGGCGAATCCTCGCTCTCGAAACCGATCGCGAGTGTTTCATCGGCGTCGCCGTTGTCCAGCGCGATCCCGCTCAGCACCTGGCTCGCGGTGTCCTTGCCCGCCGGCGTCGCGGGAGCGATCACCTGCCCGCTGGCCGGGTCGAAGTAGGGCGGGGCCAAGGTGGTGGTGTTGGTCTGTGCGCGGTCGTCAGCGCCGTTCAACGCGTGCACGTTTTCGGAGGAGACCGGTAGCGTGTCCAGCTTCCAGTCCGCGGGCGCGGTGAATACTTCCACCCCGTCGGGCCCGGCCGGGTACAGGACCTGAGGTGACGGGACCGGTTCTGTGACGACCGTCAGCTTCGGCACCTCGGTGCCGGGGTCGCCGTACTCGGTGGAGGCGAGCTCGCGGAAGTTGTCGAAGGTGTTGGTCTCGTTCGGCTCTTGCAGGGTGAGCCCGTAGTTGGGGCTGCCGCTTGCCCAAGCTGCGGCGATCTCCTTGACAGGCCAGTTGAGCGTGCCTCTGCCGCAGTCGCTGGCGTAGGACTGGGTGACGATCGTGGCGCCCTCGGTGGTCGTGGCCGGTTTGTTGGACCAGGTGAGGTTGTACGGATCCCAGCGGCTGGTGATCCGCCGGACCTGGATGCCGTCTCCAGCCTCTCCGCAGCCCGGGCCATCGGTGTTCACCACGGACAACTTCGCGTCGATGATGCGCTGACCTGTGAGAGCCATGGTGTCGAAGCGCAGCAGGGCGCGGTTGCGTATGCCGAAGATGCCGCCGGCCATCAGCAACGGCGAAGACGGGTCGCCCGCGCCGCCCTCGTCGGAGACGTGCACGTCCGCACTCGCGGGCATCGCGACCGAGCCGCTGATCGTCACGGGGAAGGCCGTGGTGTCCAGTTTGGCGCCGTCCAGCGTCACTCGCAGGTTGTCGCCGGACTGCTCGCTCTTGAATGCGCCGAGGGCTGATTTCGTGGTCGTACGCCGTCCTGGCTTGATGTGCAGGCGGGGCGTTGACGCGTGCAGAACGGTTCGTCCCTGAGCGTCTACGAGTTCCTCGCGACGCTCGCCGGATGAGGCGCCCTTCACTTGCACGGGAAGTGTGAGGTCCAGGGGTTTAGCCGGGCGACGCTGGAGGACGATCTCGTAGCGGAATCCTTCTGCCATGGCGCTGACCACAAGCTGGGCATCGTCGCCCAGGTCATATGTCGCTTGGTTCGCCGAGACCTGAGGGCGCGGGAGCGGGGTCGGCCATGACAGGGCGAACGATTGACCCCCGGTGGTCGACAGCTGGGCGAACGGTTCGGACTTCCCGCCTGCGGTGAAAGCGAGCGGAGCCTTGACGAGCTTCGGCCGAAGAGCGCCGTCCTTCTCGGTGAGCCCCGTGTCAATCCAGGCCCACGCCCCGTTGTTCTGCTTGAGCCGCACTGGACTGGACCAGGTTTCGATGATCACCTGCCCGTCTTGCCGGCGGACCACTCGCCGGGACTCTGTGGCGGCGCCCAGTATCTCGCCTGGTGGCTGCTTGGTTGCGGCCGCCATGGAAATAGACGACGGACCGGCTTGTTGTGCTTGGACGGGCAGAGGATTGAGGACCGAGGCGGCGAGGGCCGCACCCGCTGTGGCGGCGAGAGCTGAGCTCCGTAACAACCGTTTAGAACGCAAAGGCGCCATCTCCATGAAATTCCTGACAATCTGGAAAACCCGGAGTGAGCGTAGATCACGAACGACTGGGCAGCAAGATCCACACTGAGTCATGGCCCGATGACCGAGTGGTGGGTTTCCGTCGCATGGCGTGCCGGTCTCTCCATTCACCACGATCGTCCTGCGGAAGGTCGCTAAAGGATTGACGGTGCGAGGTGATGGAGCAAGAGAGCATCTGATCTTGTTGCGGAGTGATCTGTCCGTGTCGGGGCGACGGTTCCGTCGTTGATCATCACTTGGCTTCCCGGCGCACCTGCCGCGGCGACTTGTACGACGCCCGGTGGGCGGCGATCGAACCGACCTTGACGGCCCGGCGCAACGCCCGAGAGGAGGCCGCCTGATGAAGAACACCACCTACGACGTGCGCTTCTACAAGAACGAGGTCCGCCAGAACACGTCGGGCAAGGTCACGTCCCACCGGTCGCTGGTCCACCGTCGGGAAGGAACGGAAGAAGACCTTCCAGAAGAGCGCCCAGGCGGACCCCTGCCGTAGCAGCCTCGTCACCGGCGCATGTGAGGGAGAAGCGTTCGATCTGATCGCGGGAGAGCCTGTGAAGTGGGGGCGCGCTCAGGAACCAGAGATGACCTGGTACGACTTCTCCTGTAAGTTCACCGACTTCAAGTGGAAGCCCGCCTCGGCGAGGGCCGGCATGACATAGCCCGTACGCTTACCGCAGCCACAGCGGCCATGCTCGCCGACGTCAAGGGCAAACCCAGTGACCTCGCGCACCGTACCGCCATGCGCCGATGGGCGTTCAACACGAAACAGCGCGCCACGATTGCCATGAGCGTCCATCCCGCACGCTCCTTACGCGATTCTTGGGCAACGGTTGGGACCTGGCCGGGTCCATGGAACCGTTCGTGTGGCTGAACGCGCCATATGTGTCCGGTTAGTACTCATCCATCGCCTTGCGGAGCGTCACATACCAGATAGGGCTGTTATCTGTTTTGTGATGTCCGGGCGCCTTGTCGGATTAGCCGGATCTTCTTACGTTGATCGTCGGAACGTGATCAGCTCCGAGCCGCGCGACCCGATGCGGGCCGTGGCGGAGAGCGACGGCTGGTGCCTTTGTCGGTGTCCTTCGTTGTGGTTCGGAGTGTGATAGCGCATGCGCCGGGTTTCGTCATGGCGTCGTTCGGCTGGGATGGTCCTTGCGCTGGCCGGGTTAGCGCCGGGTCTGCTTGTGCTGCAGGCGTCGCCGGCCGCGGCTGTCCCTACGGTGGGGGCGGTGGCTGACCTTGGTGCCTTACCCGCGGTGCCGCAGCAGATGATGGGGTCGGCAACGACGCTGTCGCCGTTGGTGTCCGCGACCGAGGTTCCGGCTGCGGCAAAGCCGTCGAATGGGTGGCGGTCGGAGGTGGAGCGGCCCAAGGGAGCGGTGCCGCTGGAGGACCGGACGGTGGATGCGGCGGCGACCTCATCTGAGGAGTCCGGGCTGCCGGCAGGGACGTTGCGGGCCGAGGCGGCCGATCGGGCGGTCATGGCGGTGCCGACCTTGACGAATTGGTATCCGGCGCAGGGGCATCTGGTCGATTCGCTGACGCCCACCTTGCGGGCGTGGGGGCTGAGCAACAACTCCAGCACCTCGAAGCTGTCGTACTCGTTCACGCTGTGCGACAACGAGGACATGACGACCGGCTGCACCGGCTCCGGCACGTATGTGGCGGGTAACGCCAACAGCTGGAGCGTTCCGGCGGCCGGGAAGCTGGCCTGGGGCAAGCAGTACTGGTGGACGGTCACCGTCAAGGACTCCTTCGACAACTCCACCACCACCTCACCGAAGCTGACGTTCCTCACCGGGGTACGCCAGCCGACGGTGACCTCGCAGCTGTCCTCCTCCGGTGTGGAGGGGCGGGAGTTCAACCAGCAGACCGGAAACTACACCACCACCTCTACGGATCTGCAGGTGGCCACGGTGGGGCCGCCGCTGTCGGTGGTGCGGACCTACAACAGCATGGACCCGCGCACGGACGGCATGTTCGGGGCGGGCTGGTCGACGCGCTGGGACATGAAGGTCGTCAAGGAGGTGCGCGGCGCCTCGACGGCGGCGCTGGTCACCTATCCGGATGGGCGGCAGGTGCGGTTCGCCTCGAACGGGGACGGGACGTTCCAGCCGCCGCCCGGCATGTACGCGACGCTGGCCGAGGAAAGCGGCGGCACCTGGCGGTTGATGGACAAGACCAACGCCGCCTACCTGTTCGACGCCGCTGGGCGGCTGACGAAGATGACCGACCAGCGGGGACGCAGCAGTGAGCTGACCTACGACACGGGCGGGAAGCTGTCGAAGGTGACCGGGGTCGGGGGCCGGTCGGTGACGTTCACCTGGCAGGGCAACCAGGTCGCGACGGTGTCCAGCGACCCGGTCGACGGCAAGGCGCTGACCTGGACCTACAGCTATGACCAGGGCCGGTTGACGCAGGTGTGCGCGCCGGTGGCGGCGCCGAACTGCACCGCGTACGAGTACGGGAGCGGGTCGCTGTATCGCAGCAGCGTGCTGGATTCGGACCCGTTCGGCTACTGGCGGCTCGGCGAGGCCACCGGCAACGCGATCGACCTGGGCTGGGGCGCGGGCGATGCCACCTATGACGCCACCGCCAAGCGTGCCCAGCCGGGCGCGCTGGCCGGCACGACGGACGGCGCGGTCGAGCTGACCACCACCACCGAGGTACGGCCCAAGGACGGGATCGTGCCGAAGATCGGCACGTACGCGACCATGGAGGCCTGGTTCAAGACCAGCTCCACCTCCGCCGGAACCGTCATGTCACTGCGCACCAGCAGTAACGTCAAGGAGGAGGTGTTCGGGGTCGGCACCGACGGCAAGCTGCGCAGCTCCTACCAGCCGACCGCCACCCCGATCACTACCGCCGCTGCGGTCAACGACGGCGCCTGGCACCACGCGGTGCTCACCGTCTCCGGCAACCTGCAGACCCTGTATCTGGACGGCGCGGTCGTCGGCACACTTACCGGAACCATCACCGGCACCGAGAACCGGTACATCACCACGATCGGCGGGATAGCCGGCCTGGTGGACGAGGTCGCCGTCTACGACCGCCCGCTGACCGCGGGCGAGGTGCAGCGGCACCATGCCGCCCGCACTGGCGCCTCGCACAAGCTGAGCAAGGTGACGCTGCCGTCCGGGCGGGTGCATGCGGTCAACACCTACGACGACAAGACCGACCGCATCGCCACCCATACTGATGCCGACGGCGGCACCTGGAAGATCGGCACCGTCGGGATCAAGCAGCAGTCCGGTGAAGCGCAGGTGACGGTGACCGACCCGGACAACAAGCCGCTGGTCTACCTGTATGACGCCTGGCGCGGCTACCGCATCCGGGGGGTGACCGACCAGCGGCAGTTCACCACCTGGTACGAGTACGACCAGGCGGGCTTCCTGAGCAAGGTGATCGACCGCAACGACATTGCCAACGACATCTACCAGGACGAGCGCGGCAACACCGTGGGCCGGAAGTACTGCCGGGCGCCAAACGAGTGTGCGATCGAGTACTGGACCTACTACCTCAACGAGAGCGACCCGTTCGACCCGCGCAACGACCAGGTGAAGGCGTATCGGGACGGCCGGTCGGCCAGTGACACCGACCCCACCCACGCGACCACGACGGAGTACAACAGCTTCGGTGAGCAGACCAAGGTGACCACTCCGGCGACGGACGATTTTCCGCAGGGCCGCTCGGAGAGTATCGCCTACACCGACGGCAGCGAGCCGGCGGTGAGCGGGGGCACCACCCCGGCCGGTCTGACGAAGAGCAAGACCGACGCGCGCGGCAGCAAGTGGGAATACCGCTACACCGCGGCCGGTGACCTGGCCGAGCAGACCGGCCCCGAAGGCCTGGTCACGAAGCTGGAGTATGACGTGCTGGGCCGGATGATCGCCAGCACGCGCGTCTCGGAGGCGGTTCCGAACGGGGCTAAGACCACCTTCGCCTACGACGGCTGGAACCGCCTGACCACCAGCACCGCTCCGGGCGTGAAGAACGAGATTTCGAACGTCACCCACACGGGGCAGACCCGCACCATTTACGATCCTGACGGTAACCCGCTGACTCAGACGATCGCCGACCTGACCGGCGGGGAGCCGGACCGCGTGACGACCTACACCTATGACCCGCACGGTCGCCAGGACTCGGTCACCGGCCCGGAGGGCGGGATCGCCCGGCAGGAGTGGAACCACCGCGGCCAGGTCGTCCGCACCACCGACGCGCGCGGCACGGTCATCGAGCAGGCCTACACAGTGCGGGGCGAGCTGTACACGAGCACGCTGAAGGGCTGGACCGGCAGCCCGGTCAACCCGCAGCCGGCCACGGACGTGCTGCTGGAGAAGCGCAACTATGACGCGGGCGGGCGATTGGAAACCATCGTGGATGTGATGGGTCGCACGTCCATGAACACCTATTGGAGGGACAACCGGCTCAAGGATCAGATCGCCGTTAAAGCCAGGCTGAACGACTCCGCAGCCACGCCGCGGGATGTGCTGGTCAAGGCAGAGGAGTACGACGCGGCCGGCAACCTGATCACCCAGGTGGGCGGTAAGCAGGCAAACGGTCAAGACATCGTCACGATCTAC
Organism: Nonomuraea sp. NPDC050153; assembly: GCF_044460125.1. NCBI lineage: Bacteria > Bacillati > Actinomycetota > Actinomycetes > Streptosporangiales > Streptosporangiaceae > Nonomuraea > Nonomuraea sp. NPDC050153. Next base: position 8,033 of record NZ_JBITJQ010000076.1, on the reverse strand, counting down.
GAATACGACCAAGCCAGCCGATTGGTGACCCAGGTGCTGGACCCCCGCTCGACCCAGAACCCGAAGGGGCTCGAGCGCGTGACTGAGTTCGGCTATGACGCCAACGGCAACGTCACCAAGGCCACCCGCAGGGCCGCCGAGAGCGACCGCGTCGAGATGACCAGCTACGCCTACAACAAGCTGAACCAGCAGACCCGGCAGACCATCGAAAACGGTGCCCAGGACATCGTCTCCACCATCGAGTACGACGATCGCGGCCTGCCCGTCGCCACCACCGACCCGCGCGGCAACGCAGACGGTGCCAACGCCGCCGACTACACCACCACGATCCGCTACGACATCGTGGACCGGCTGGTGGAGAGCAAGGCGCCGCAGGTACAGGTGGACAAGAACGGGAGCGCCGCCTCGGCCCGCCCATCCGCCCTGGTCGGCTACGACACGGTGGGCAATCAGACCCATCAGCGCGACGCCGAAGGCCGCACCGTCACCTCGACTTTCGACAAGGCCGGCCAGCTGGTCAGCACTACGGCGCCGGCGTACACGCCGCCCGGCGGCAGCGCGATCACCTCGACCGTCGAGCACGCCTATGACAATGCTGGACAGCGCATCCGCACCACCGATCCGCGCGACAACGTCACCACCTATGAGTACGACCAACTCGGCCGACAGGTCCGCGTCACCGACCCCGCCCCCGACGGCCAGAGTCCGGGCACCTGGGTGACCGAGTACGACATGGCGGGCGAGAAACTCGCCACCGTCGACCCGACCGGCGCCCGCGCCCAGGCCACCTACGACGACCTCGGCCGGCAGATCACCGCCACCCAGATCGAGCGCAAGCCCGCCACCGCCGCCTACACCACCAAGATGGAGTACGACGACGCCGGACGGCTGATCAAGCAAATCGTCCCCGGCGCGGGCACGACCACCAAGACCGCCAGCTTCGAGGCCAACGCGGCCGGTGAGACCACCAAGGTGACCGACCCGGCGGGTGCGAGCACCATGGAGTACGACCTGGCCGGGCGTCTGGTGAAGACTACCGATGCGAACGGTAACGCCAGCGCCGCCGAATACGACCTGGCCGGCCGTAAGACTACGGTCACGAACCTGGGCCGAGACGAGTCTTCCAACAATGAGATCACGGTGGAACGCACCTACGGCATGGGCTACGACGCCGCAGGCAACCAGATCAGCGCCACCTCACCGGAGGGCTATGTCACCCGGCAGACATTCGACGCACTAGGTCGCCTAACCTCGCTTGTCGAACCGGTGTCGACGACCGAGTCGATCACCACCAGCTTCGGCTACGATGCCACTGGCGCCCGCACCCGGATCACCGATGGGCGAGGCAACGCCACCTGGACCAGCTACAACAGCCTAGGTTTGGTGGAAACGGTGACCGAGCCCTCCACAACGGCGCACCCGAACGCGGCCGACCGCACCTGGACCCATGCCTACGACGCGGCCGGCAACCCGACCGCCACCATCCAGCCCGGCGGGGTCCGCATCGACCGCATCTTCGACCGCCTGGGCCGCCTCACCAAGGAGAGCGGTGCAGGGGGAGGCGCCACCACGGCGGAGCGCACATTCGGCTACGACCTGGCCGGCCGCCGCACCACCGCCGGTGACCTGACGGTCGACTACAACGACCGCAGCCTGCCGCTCAAGGTCTCGCGCGGCACCGTCCAGGAGACCGCCTACGCCTACGACGGGGTGGGCAGCCCCACCCAACGCATCGATGCCAGCGGCACTGCCACCTTCACCTACGACAGCGCCAACCGGCTGAAGACCGCCACTGACCCAGTGACCAGCCGTACCCTCACCTACGGCTACGACGCGGCCAGCCGGTTGAAGACCATCACCGCCACCGGCACGGCCAGCACCCAAACCATCGACTACTACGACACGAACCAGGTCAAGAGCCAGACGTTGAAGAACGGCTCCGGCACCCAGCTCGCCAGCGTCACCTATGGGTGGGACAAGGACGACAACCTCACCACCAAGACCACCACCGGCACCGCCGGGGCGGGTACCAACACCTACGGCTACGACCACGCCGGTCGGCTGACCTCCTGGACCGCCCCCGGCGGCGCGACGACCGCGTATGAGTGGGACGCCGCCGGCAACCGCACTAAGGCCGGAAACGCGACCTTCACCTACGACGAACGCAACCGCCTCACCTCCGGTGACGGGACTGACTACACCTACACGGCACGCGGAACGCTGGCCACCAGCACCAAGGCGGGCGCCACCACGCAATACACCTTCGATGCCTTCGACCGGCTCATCGCCGACGGCGACAGCCTCTACGGCTACGACGCCCTCAACCGGACGGCCAGCCGCATCCGCGGCACCACCAAGAACACCTTCGTCTACAGCGGGCTCGGCAACGACCTGGCCGCCATCACCGACAGCGGCGGCGCCATCCAGGCAAAATACGCCCGCGACCTCGGCGGCGGCCTGCTCGGCCTCAAGGAAGGCACCGGCGCAGCGGTGGCGGCGCTAAGCGACCTGCACGGCGACCTGGTAGCCACCTACACCACCACCCTGCAGACCTCCACCGCCTACGACCCGTTCGGCACCGTCACCGCCCAAACCGGCACCAAGACCAACCTCGGCTACCAGGGCGAATACACCGACCCGGACACCGGCAAGGTCAACATGCACGCCCGCTGGTACCAGCCCGGCACCGGCACTTTCACCAGCCGCGACACGGCAGCCCTCACCCCCAGCCCTTCGGTGCAGGCCAACCGCTACACCTACGCCAACGCCTCACCCCTCACCGGCACCGACCCCACCGGCCACTACACCATCGACAGCGGATCGCTCGGTGGGACCGGGTACGGCGGCTCCGGATCGAGCGGCGGCTACACCACCATCCCCGCGGGCGGCTACAGCAGCTCCGGATCGTCAGGGGGCGGACAGTGCATCGGCAGCTGCGGCCGAGAAGACGGAGGTGGTGCGATTGCCTGCACCATCCAGTCCTGCGGCAGCATGACCGTCGACCCCAGTTGGGCCCGGATGATCGAGCTGGAGAACGAAAAGAAATTCTGGCTCGGCCAAGACGAAGTCGAAAGGCTGGGTCTAGAAGTCATGCCCAACGGCCGGCCCGTCGACCAGCCCAACTTCTGGTTCGCTAGCGAAAAGGTGCAGAACGAATACATGTCTAACTGGTCGCCTACTATGACCGACAAGCAGCTTTCCTTCAGCTGGGTGGCGGCCGGCGGGCTGGAAAGCTTCGCCACCATGGAGAAGGCGGCGAAGAAGAACGCCAACGATGTAAGACTCGGCGAGTGGCGAAAGATGCAGCAAGTAGGTGGCAAGCTCGGTTCGGGCATGTATGCTACAAAGCCAAAGGACGGAACCAGCGCCTCTAGATATGCTTCTTATGAAAGCTATAAGTACATCGTTAGATACTGGAGGGATATCGAGAAGGCGGCCGCGAATCACGGAATCAAAGACGTAAATGCCCTGGCTGCAGTTCTCATGTATGAAAGCCACTGGCAGGCCAATCAGAGATTTGGGGCCAAGGTTGGCGATAGCCTAAGCTTTTCGACGCAGGGAGAAGGGGCATCGATTGGCGTTGGCCAATTGGAAATCTATAAAATAAGGCATGCATTTAACGCATACGTGAAGGGATTTGCCGCTAAAAATTATAGCAACGGCGACATTGCGGATATGATGAAAAATCCCTCCATTGCAATACATGCGGCAGCGGCATATATGCGCTACCTGAAAGAGCGCATAAAGGGTCTTAATCGTCCTATGACCGACATGGATGCGGCCATCGCCTACTGCACCTGCTCCGGAGCGGTCGTGGACCCGAAAACCGGAGTGGTCAGCGCCAAGCGATACGTGGCTTGGGCAAATAGTGGCTACATCGGCAGGCCCGAGGCCACCAAGCAGAATCCAGAGAACGGGCGAATCGCAGAGGAGCGCCGTAACGCTCTACTAGGATACGTGAAGGCCGCCCCTGAGCTCTTCGCATGCGGAAGAGCTGCATGCTGGACCTACATGTAAGATGCGATTTCGTCCTCAATCGATACCGCGAGCGAGAAGAGATAAAAGGATGAGGGCTACGCGGGGACGAAAGTTGACTGCAATTGCTCTTGCGATTTCTCTTCTTGTTGGAGGATGTGCGCAGCAGCCCGAAGAGGTCGACCCTGGCGTACTGGAAGAAGTTAACAAGATTGGCACAGTTATCTGGAAAGAACGCCAAGAAGTCTCAACGGGGTCAGAAATCCTAGTAACCCATGCTTTCTTGGTCGATGTCGGTGGCGATACTGAGGAGGAATCGCTCGGGAAGGCGGTAGCCTATCTCCACGGCCGAAACTGGACCACCAAGGTGGACAGCCGGCCGCTAAATGTGTGGCTGAAATCATCCCGGTGGAAAGGTGCCACCGTTGCTGCTTATGCGTGGAGCGTTTCCGAGGAGCACGATCAACCCGAAGCGATGAAGGCCATCGAAAGTCGGGGCATCAAGCCCACGGCGCTCGTGAGCGTTTACGCGTACGTAGGTTGGTGAGGGTGTCTGCACGCCGACAGTGCGCTTGCCGAAAATTCCATCCACGCAGTTCAAGCCGCATGTAAGTACTCGTGGAGGACGCCGCCGAGCCGGTCTCGGCGGCGTATATTCAGGTCGGTGATTCGCTCTGGATCCGTGAGCGGATCGGGGACGGTGCGCAGCGGCGCTGCTGTGTCCAGGGCTTGATGGGCTCGGTGCTGGTTGTAGAAGTGTTCGTGCTCGCGTAGGGCGTGCCGAAGATGGTGTTCGTTCCAGACGAGGCAGCGGTCGAGAAGCTCGCGACGGCACGACCGCACCCACCGTTCCATGATCGAGTTCATGCGCGGCATTCGGATGCCGGTGAGCACGGTCTTGATGCCGGCTTCGGCGATGATCTCGTTCATCAGGGCGGGAACTTCCCATCCCGATCGCGGATCAGATAGCGTGCCCGGCAGCCCACATCGTCCAGATCCATCACCAGGTTCTTGATCGCCTGAGCGACCCACTCGGCGCTCGGGTGCGCGGTGGTGCCGAGCACGCGGATGCGCCTGGTGGCGTGCTCGATGACGGCCAAGACGTACTGGCGCTCCCCGTTCAGGGTGACGGTCTCGAAGAAGTCGGCGGCCATTATGGCATCGGCTTGGGAGCGCAGGAAGTCGGCCACGTGGTGGACGCCCGCTCGAGCGCCGGATCAAGACCTTCCTGCTTGAGGATCTCCCACACCGTGGACGGCGCGACCTTGATGCCTAGGGTGGTGAGCTCCCCGTGGATCCTGCGCCTGCCGAAAAGTCCATCCATGCAGTTCAAGCCGCATGTGAGTACTCGTGGAGGACGCCGCCGAGCCGGTCTCGGCGGCGTATGTTCAGGTCGATGATTCGCTCTGGATCCGTGATCGGGTTCGGGACGGTGCGCAGCGGGGCGGCTTGGGCCAGAGCTTGATGGGCTCGGTGCTGGTTGTAGAACCGTTCGTACTCGGTTGCGTCCACGGGAGTGCTGTATGGGTTAGAGCACGTGCCGAGCACTGCGAGCGACCTCTACGGACGGTGCCTGCATGACTGGAGCGCGAAATCCACTTCCGTGGAGCTAGGATGCAACCGCCGAACAGGGTGGCGGCCGTGCTCGGTGCGTGCTCGTACGCCCCGGCATGCGCAGTCAGGATGCGGCACTGCCTGACACGCAAAATGTGTGGAGGCGGCACGAACCACCACCAGGCGGCACCGCGCGGCACTAAAGGATCTTGCTTCTAATCCGACGGTCGCAGGTTCGAATCCTGCAGGGCGCGCTTTGATCATGCTCTGACCTGCGGTTATGCGGGATCGGATGCGTTCTAGAATTTTCGTCTGGCGGTTGCGTGCTCCGTGCGTGCTCGCGCGCACTAACCCCGCACACGCCGTGATCGACATCGGCCTTTGGGGGACTTCCCTGGCAAAGGAAACGGCCCCGTCCCGCCGTGCAAGCGCGGCGATCACGGGGCCGGTTCCTGATGTAGCGGGTCAGGCCCGCAGCGGGATCACCTCTCCCGACTCCCCTTGGTCCTCCTCCTCGGCGAGCAGAAGTGCTGCGGTCTTCTTCGCGGCCGCCATCGCCACCTCGGGGAAGACCGAGGTGTAGGTGTCGGCCGTGAAGGAACTGGAGGTGTGCCCCAGCGTCTCCTGCACGACCTTCATCTCTACCCCGGCTGCCGGCATCAGCGAGGCGGCGCCGTGGCGGAGATCGTGGAGGATTCCAGTGTGTCTTGTGATGGGGATATGTAACAGCCGCTCGATGTATGTCCGCTTGTCAATAATGATCTCCCGTCGCCCATCGCTTGACTATTTTTGGCTGGTCGGGGCGATGTTCGTAGTGAGAGGTGCGCATGGCGTTCCCGCTCTTCGGGTGCGGGTGTTCTCTGGAAATCAGTGCGCTGCGGTCGGCTCAGTCGGCGGTGATCTTCGCGCACTGGAGCACCTTGAGTAGGAGTGGAGGGTTCAGGTGCAAGCCGAATCGGATGGGTTGTTCGTCCTCGTAACTCACATATCGCATGAGGCCAGTGTGGGTGTAGCGACGTCCTCAGTGTCCTGCATGGCTTGACGGATCTGAAGGTGAAGCGGTCGACTCACCGGTTCCAATGAGGTTTTCTCTGCGACTTTCACATGATCCGCCCGTGCTCGAAGTGGGTGAGAACGAGCGCTGCTCGGGCCACGTCGCCAATTCGTGAGGGGCTGAGCGTCAAATGCTGAAGGGTGCGCCAGCGCTGCTCCAAGAGCGCGAAGCCACGTTCGCCGAGACAACGAAGACCGCGCAGAAGGGCGTTTCTGGTACGGGTATCCACATCGAGTTCGCCTCCGCGGGTGGGCCGCTTGACTGGCACGTATACGCCGAGGCCAGCGCCTTCGTAGCCCGAGTCGGCCAGTAGGGGCAGGTCCTTCAGATACGGGCGGATGGTGGCGAGAGCCTGTTCTCGGGCTGCGGTGATGTCGTGGGTCGATCCTGGAAGCGGGTCGGATATCCATATCGGGAAACCGTCCGGCAGGAAGATCGCTTGGAGGTTGGCGGTGAAGGCGTGGGCCTTGCCCGAGTACCAGGCGTCGATCTCCTGGCCTTTCTTGTTGAGCTTGGTTCCGGCGACGCGGTCGATGCTGGCCAGGGTGCCGTCCATGATCAGATGCGAGACCCCTTCGGTCTTGGCCCGGTCCAGCGAGGTGGCGAGCTCGGGTGCCTGTTCTGACAGGACATCAATGACTTCGTCTCGGTATCGGTAGGCGGTGGCCTGGGAGATGCCGAACCCGAGGCCGAGTTGGCGGACATCGCCGCCGTTACGCATCCACACCAACCCGAAAACAGCCTCCCACCAGCAGGTGAGCGCCCGAGTGCCCTTGCGGGTGCCTTTCCGTTTCCGCTCCGCACGCAGCAGCTTCGAGACGTACGAAACGGTCTCCCTGGGGACGTCGAGGATGGCACGATAGGGAATCACATGGAGTCCTTGAGTGAGCACGGATGGTCGCATATCCGCTTCTATCGAGGGCTCCATGCTCTTGTCAGGCGATCGACGACACCTCCGCATCCATGGTCATCCGATCGCTATCACCCGGTTTGCCTGCCGAGAAAACCCCAATATGCCTAGCGAACTACTCAAGGAGGAACCATCCCGGAACCTGGCGCTGCGCCTGTAAGTCCATAAGGGCGAGTTCCTGCACCTCGGCCGGAACTTCGCAGTGGCCTTCTCGAATACTGTCGCCGAGCGGGCCATCCATATGATCAAGACGAAGACCAAGGTCAGTGGCGGCTTCCGCGCGCTTCATGGTGCCCAGACGTTCCTGGCCATCCGCGGCTACATCTCCACCGTCCGCCAGAACGGAGTGCGCGCCGCCCGTGCCCTTCAGGACGCCCTGCTGGGCAACCCCTGACTGCCCATCCACGTACTCATGGGATGACCTGAATAGTCACCGGCAGACTGTTACGGCAGCTGTAGATCGTTAATCTGAGTGGCGGGTGTCGGCGGTCATGTGACGGACACTGCTGTGACCTCGTTCCATCGTCGGTGGCAGGCGGC
>NZ_JBITJQ010000075.1:0-14627 GCF_044460125.1 Nonomuraea sp. NPDC050153 | reverse complement strand
CCAGATCCGTCAGCCGACCCGACCCACCGACCTTGATCCACTCCACCATCCGGCGGACACTACCAGCACAAACCCCTATCTAAACGGCATTGGGCTGCGCGAACTCCAGCAGCTCGACGGCCTTGGCCCGCGCCTGCGCCCGTGACAGCCCGAAATAACGGGCATACGTCGTCAGATTCTCGGTCACCGTCAGATCCAGATCCAGATTCTCCAGCTGCGGGCATACCCCCAGCCGCGCCCGGATCGCCGAACTCTCCCGCACCGGATCCCGTCCGAGGATCCGCAGCGACCCCGCCGACGGCATCGATACACAGCCAATCATCCGCATGGTCGACGACTTCCCCGCCCCATTGGGCCCCAGGAACCCGAACGCCTCCCCCGGCGCCACTTCCAGGTCGATCCCCGCTACCGCGGTGAACTCCCCGAACCGTTTGACCAGGCCCTGAGCCTGAATAAGCGATTGCATGGATACGGACCAGATCCTACACGCAGACATGATCTCGGAGTCCCGCCATACTCCTGACCGATGTCAGTATCGGGCCGACGCGCCGGTCGATAATCTGATCCCTCGCACCACAATCCTCTGTGGTCAAGTCTTCCTACAGGCCGCCGAACTCACCGTCAAGTCGCCCGTGGCGGGCATGCGCATCGAAACGACCGAGAACAAGCGTAAATCAGTTTCACCGTCGTTCGCCACCACCCATCGCTATCAGAGGAATCGGTATGCTGATTTTAGCTATGAAGGAAGGCCATGACGGAGGCGTCGTCGCCATCGAGGACGGCAAGCTGTTGTTCGCGCTTGAGGCGGAAAAGGACAACTTTCCGCGCTATGACAGGTTGACTGCCGAGGTCATCACCAGGGGCCTCGGCCTGCTTGACCGCCAACCGGACGTCGTGGCGCTGGGAGGCTGGATGAAAGGATTCTCCCTTGCGAACCCGCCCTCGCGCACGGGATATTTCGGAGTCGGCGAGGGCTCTGCTTCGGACGAAGAAGGCAGGCTCTTCGGCAAGAAAGTCAGATACTTCTCCTCCACCCACGAACGCTCGCACATCTATTCCTCGCTCGGCATGGCGCCGCCGATTCCCGGCCAGGAATACTACGCGCTCGTCTGGGAAGGTCATATCGGATCGTTCTACCGCGTGAACACCAAAGGCGAAGCCACGCACCTCGAACAGGTGATGAGCGACCCCGGGAGCAAATACGCGTACCTGTTCGCGCTGGCCGACCCGACGCACCCCGGCGGTGCCGTGTTCCGCTTCAACGACGCAGGCAAGCAAATGGCGCTGACCGGTTTCGCCGATGACGCTCCGATCACTCGGCATGAGCGAAAGACCATCGAGCACATCCTGAAGCAGGAGCGGGTTTTCTCGTCACTGTCCAAGGCGGACATGTCGTGGTCGCACGTGTACAACAAAGGCGTCGAGTCGCAGGAATACAAGAACATCGCCAAGCGACTGTCCGACGCTATTTTCCAGGCTTTCCACGACTACGCCGAGAAAAATCTCACCGAGGGTCTGCCGCTGCTGATCTCGGGCGGGTGCGGCCTCAACTGTGACTGGAACAGGATGTGGCGTGAGAGCGGCCTGTTCGAGTCGGTGTTCGTTCCCCCGTGCCCGAATGACAGCGGTTCCGCGCTCGGCACGGCAATCGACGCCCAGTGGTACTACACCGGCCAGGCCAGCATCGAATGGTCGGTGTACGCGGGTGAGGAATTCGCGGAAGACGTCCAACCAGACCCGGCCACCTACCTCGTGCGCCCGCTGATCGTCGGCGAAGTCGCCGAGTGCATCGAGCGCGGCGACATCATCGGCTGGGCACGCGGACGCTACGAGTTGGGACCCCGCGCCCTGGGCAACCGCTCCATCCTGGCGGCACCGTTTACCGAGGAGACCACTGTCCGCTTGAACAGAATTAAGCGCCGCGAGGGTTACCGCCCGATCGCGCCTATCACGTTGGAGTCCGACGCACCCAAGTGGTTCACCGGGTCGGTTGTCGACCCGTACATGCTCTACTTCAACCACGTGACCTCCGACGACCTCAAAGCGATCACCCATGTCGACGGCACCGCGCGCACTCAGACCGTGACACGAGACCGCAATCCAGGCATCGTTCACCTGCTCGAGGCGTTCCGCGACCGCACCGGCTTCAGCGTTCTGTGCAACACCTCGCTGAACAACAACGGACGCGGCTTCATCAACCGCACCAGCGATCTCATCGCGTACGGCGAGAAACACGATCTCGACGGCTACGTCATCAACAACAGCTTCGTCACTCCCCGCCGTCCGCGGACCGGGCAGCCGGCTCATTCCAGCTGAAGGCTCAGGCATCCGCCGCGAGATTCATGCTCTGATGCCGGCTGCCTACCCGGCCGCCGGCTCGGGCCCGCCCGCGTACTAACTCGGGTCCGCAGCATCGTTGATCAGCAAATCGACGTCGGCACGCTGGTAGGTGCTGGCGCCGCCAGGCTGATCTTTACAGGTGTCGGATATCTCGACACTTTCGTCAGCTGACCTACTAGGCGAGATTGGGCCGTCTGAATGGCGGGGAGACGCGAGGAGATCACTATTTCTACGGACTCTATCACTGCTGGTTATCCCTTCGAGGCAGAACCACCCACCACGCCCACCGAGAGGGTGGTGGTCGACATCTGGTGCGAGATCCTGAAACTACGCACAGTCGATATCTCGGACAATTTCTTCGACTTGGGCGGCCACTCCAGGCTCCTCCCCCGGATGAGAGACCGGCTCAGGGAGGCCCTCGGTGCAGACCTCCGCCTCATCGCCTTCTTCGAACATCCGACGGTGCGGACGCTGGCGCGTCATATCGACGGCGACTCCAGAGCCGACAAGCAGGACATCGGCGACCGGCACAGCGGGCTGAGCCGGTTGGAGCTGCAGCGGCAGGCAAGACATGGCCTGATCACGGACTCCAGCGAAAGCGGGGCGAGCTCATGAGCGAGGCACTCGATGAGGAGGCCACCCATATCGCTGTCATCGGCATGGCGTGCCGCTTCCCCGGGGCCGGAGATCCCGAAAAGTTCTGGGCGAACCTGGTCGCGGGCGTGGACTCGATCACCCGCTTCCCCCCGCAGCGGTCCTCGGGCGGACAGGGGCCGGTATACGTCCCGGCGGGCGGCTTCGTCGCCGACCCCGACTGCTTCGACGCCGGATACTTCGGTTACTCACCTCGAGAAGCTCAGATCATCGACCCGCAGCACCGCGTATTCATGGAGTGCACGGTAGAAGCGCTGGAGGCCGCTGGCTGCGACCCCGAGCGCCATCCCGGCACCATCGGCGTATACGCCGGCGCTGGAGAGACCGCCTACTTCGATACCCTCAGAGCACATCAGTCAGCGCTGCCGTCGGTAACCGACTGGGAGCTCCGGATCGCAACCGGTGGCGACTTCCTGACCTCACGTGTCGCCTATAAGCTGGGCCTTCGAGGGCCGACGATCACCGTACGGGCCGCCTGTGCCACCTCGCTCGTCGCCGTCCACCTGGCCGCCCAGGGATTGCTGGCCGGCGACTGCGACCTCGCACTCGCCGGAGGTGTCGCAATTCGCTTCCCCACCGAAACCACCCACTATACCGAGGGTGGAATCGCCTCGCCTGACGGCATGTGCCGATCATTCGACTCTGGCGCCCAAGGACTCGTCGGCGGCGAGGGAGCCTGCGTCGTGGTGCTCCAGCGCCTACCTGAAGCGCTCGCGGCTGGCTACCCCATCCACGCGGTCATGCGAGGCTCGGCGGTGAACAATGACGGCGCGGATCGGATCGGTTTCACAGCGCCAAGTATCGAAGGCCAGTCTGCAGTGATTAAGGCGGCGCAGCTCGTCGCCGGCGTAGAGCCGCGGACCATCACGTACGTGGAAGCACATGGGTCCGCTACGCCCATGGGGGACCCGATCGAGATAGCGGCCCTGACCAGAGCGTTTCAGGCCGGATCGCAACAGCGCGGCTACTGTGCGGTCGGCTCAGTGAAGACCAACATCGGGCACACCGATACCGCTGCGGGTGGTGCCGGATTCATCAAGACCGTCTTGGCTCTCAAACACGGGTACATCCCACCCAGCCTGCACTTCGCCGAGCCCAACCCGGAAATCGACTTCGAGACGAGTCCGTTCCGGGTCGTCACCCAGCTCCGGCCGTGGCACCCAGAGGGATTCCCTCGGCGCGCAGGCGTGAGCTCGTTTGGTATGGGCGGCGTGAACGCTCACGTAGTACTGGAGCAGCCCCCACCGCCGACTCCCTCCGATCCTTCCGGCCCCTGGCAGCTACTCGTTCTGTCAGCCAAGACCCTCACGGCTCTGGAAACCATGACCGATCGTCTCGCCACCCACCTGCGTACGCATCCCGAACTTTCACTTCCCGACATAGCATGGACGCTGCAAGTCGGGCGACGCGAGCACCCGCACCGCCGCTACGCGGTGGTCAACAGCTACGAGGACGCCCTGCGTGTGCTGGAAGGCCCTGAACGGCATCGGCTGGTCACCTCCACCGGGGCCAGGCACGACCGCACTGACCATCCGGACAGGCAGGCCGAACTGGCTTCAGTCGGCGAACGATGGCTGGCAGGCACCCCAATCTCATGGGACGACATCCGCTGCGGCGAACGACGTCTGCGGGTCCCACTGCCCACGTATCCGTTCGAGCGACAACGCCACATCGTGGAGCCGGAAGTCCACGCTGTCCTCGCGCGTGCACCGGAAGAACCAGCCAGCAACGCCAACGTCCAGCAGACGGTGGCCGGCCTGTTCGCCGAGATACTGGGTCTGGACGCGCTCGACCCCAACGACAGCTTCTTCGACCTCGGAGGCGACTCGCTCATTGCCACGCAACTCCTGATCAGGATCCGGAAGATTTTCCCGTCCGAGCTCAATCTCAGGTCCATCATCGAGGCACCGACGGCAAACGCATTCGCAGCCGTGATCGAGGAAGGCATGTCCCGATGACCGGCATGACGCACCGGACACCGTGGCTGGTAGGCCGCGAGCGCCACCCGGAGGCTACTAGCGATCTGTACTGCTTCCCACACGCCGCAGGGATGCTAGGCGAGTTCGTCCGCTGGTCCGACAAGCTGCCTAACCTACGGGTATGGGGAGTGCAGCCACCGGGACGCGGGGCACGACTGTTCGAACCCCCGTTCACGCGGATGACCGCACTGGTTGACGCCATCATCGACTCGGTGCACTTCGAAGGGGGCTACGCGCTTTTCGGCCACAGCAGCGGGGCATTGGTGGCCTTCGAGGTGGTGCGCGCGCTGCGACGGCTCGGGCGCGACCAGCCGCACTGCCTGCTGATCTCCGCCTGCGTTCCACCGTCCGAGATCGTAGCCTTCGTCGGGCCGCCGATCTACTCGCTCCCCGATCAGGACCTGCTGGTCGAGGTCGAACGCCGTTGGGGCCCGATTCCTAACGAGATCCGCCAGGACGCAGATGTGTTGAAAAGCACCCTTGCCTGCTTCCGTGCGGACCTCGAATTGGTCGCCACCTACCAGTACCAGCCAGAGGAACCATTGGACTGCCCTATAGTCGCACTCGGCGGGAGCGCAGACCGGGTCAGCACAACCCTTCAGGGCTGGCGCGACTACACACGCAGACCGTACGAGCTCCATACGTTCCCCGGCCGCCACTTCTACTTCCGGGAAGGGCCGCACGACGTGCTTCGCTTAATACGCGACGTGACAACGAGGGAATGGGACAAATGAAGCGGATCGGCGTGATTGGCGCGGGCACTATGGGAACTGGCGTCTCGCAATTGTTCGCAGAGAGCGGGCACGACGTTGTTCTGGTCGATCTCTCCGAACACGCCCTGAAACAAGCCCGCATGGAGATCTTGCAGAATGTGCGAATGACGCCGTTGGTCAACCCCGCTGCGCCACGCCTAAGCCCGGCCGAGGTGATCGGCCGGATTCACTTCACCACCGACCTCGAACAGGTTGCCACCGTCGACTTCGTAGTCGAGAACATAACCGAGAACTGGGATGCCAAGCGGCAGCTCTATCGGGAACTCGATAAGATCTGCCCGCCAGAAGTTCCGTTCGGCGTGAATACCTCCGCGATTCCGATCACCCGGATCGCCTCTGTCGCTGGACGGGCGCCTGACGTTATCGGCACGCACTTCATGAACCCTGCCCCGCTGAAACCAACGGTTGAGGTGATCAGGGCCTACCACACGTCGGACAACACTCTCGAACGGACGAGATCTCTAATTGCGAGCGCAGGCAAGAACAGCATTGTCGTCAAGGACTCACCCGGCTTCGTGACGAACCGCATTCTGATGGTCACCCTCAATGAGGCGATATTTCTGCTTCAGGAGGGAATCGCCTCTCCAAAGGAGATCGACCGGCTATCCAGGGAGTGCTTCGCACACTCTATGGGACCGCTGGCTACCGCCGACCTCATCGGCCTCGACACTGTACTGTTCTCGCTCGAAGTGCTGCATGCCAACTTCCAGGAATCTAAATACCGACCATGCCCGCTGCTTCGCAGCATGGTCGACGCTGGGCTGCTCGGCCGAAAGACCGGGCGAGGTTTCCATTCCTACGAAACAGCCCACGGAGGGAACCCCGAAAATGAATGACCAGGAGCGAGCCGCAATACGCGCCTACATCTCCGAACGTGTTGACGATATCCGCATTGACGATGACGAGAACTTGTTCGAGGGCGGCCACGTGAACTCGCTGTTCGCGGTGCAACTCGTCATGTGGATCGAGCGGACCTTCGACGTGCCCATGGAGGGCCTCGATCTCGACTTCGCCAATATCCAGTCAATCACCGCCATCGCGTCCTTCGTGGAACGCAAGCGGACATCGGCGGTGTGAGTTTGGACTTCGATCTCACCGCCGACCAGCGGCAACTCAAACGGGACACGATCGCCTTCGCACGGCGGAAACTCGGCTCCCGCGTAGTAGACGACGACGAAGGGTCACGTTTCCCTGTTGAGGATTGGCGCAAATGCGCCGACTTCGGCGTGCTCGGATGGCCGGTGCCGACATCCTATGGCGGACGTGGCCTCGATCCGCTGTCCACGATGATCGCACTGGAGGCGCTCGGCTATGGCTGCGCGGACAACGGCTTGGTCTTCGCCGTCAACAATCACCTATGGGGCTGCGCGATCTATATTCTGATGCACGGCACTGAGGAGCAGAAGAACAGATTCCTGAAACCGATGTGCCAAGGCACGCTCATTGGAGCCCATGCCCTCTCCGAGCCCGAGACCGGCTCCGATGTGTTGAGCTTGCGCACCACAGCCGAACTCGACGGTGATCACTATCTGCTTCGCGGAACCAAGTGTTTCATCAGCAATGGACCTCAAGCGGACATCTTTGTGGTCCTGGCCAGGACCGGAGGCCAGGGCGGGCCGCAGAACGAACTGTCGGCGTTCCTGGTCACCGCCGACCTGCCAGGCTTCAAGAAGACCCGCGAGTTCTCCAAGATGGGGCTGCGGACGACACCCTTGGGCGAGATCGAGTTTGACAACGTTCCCGTGCCCGCCGCTAACCGCATCGGACGCGAGGGCGCAGGATATTCGATCTTCACGTCTACCATCGAGTGGGAGCGGTCCTTCATGTTCGCCAGCCAAGTTGGCGCGATGGAGCGACTGTTGGACACCTCACTCGACCACGCCGGCTCCCGCAGGCAGTTCGGTCGGACGATCGGAAGCTTCCAAGCGGTCGCTCATCAGATCGCTGACATGAAGATCCGTCTGGAACTGGCCCGGCTCATCCTGTACAGGGTCGGCTGGCTCAAACGAGAAGGGCGACTCGCGCTCCTCGACGCCACGATCGCCAAGATCTTCGTTAGCGAGAGCCTCGTGCAGACCGCGCTGTCCGCCGTAGACATCCACGGAGCTCGCGGTTACCTGACTGATCTGGGCATCGAGCGAGAACTGCGCGACGCCCTGGGCGGGCCTATCTACGCGGGAACCTCATCCGTCCAGCGCGGCATACTCGCTGAGCTGCTCGGCCTCCAAGGTGTTCTCTCAGGTGAGCCCGAACGACCACGGAGGGACACGACATGACGACCGTCGAGCGGATCTCTCTCGACCCGCCCGTCCCCGGAGTACACGAACAGGCACTCGCCAACCGGGTGTTCTTCGTCTCCGACACCATTCTGGACTTCTCCCTCGTGCGATCGGCGGGAGGGATCGAAGCAGTCGATGTCGTGGTGAAGGAGGGCACCGACGTCGGGGATCTCGCGCGCAAACTGCGTTTCGTGGTGGCCAACGACATCGCCGGCCAGCGGCGGCTCACTCCGAAGGTGGCATGGCGCGGCACCACGACGGGAAAGGCACAGGACGTCTTCGAGGACATGGTCCAGCGAGGAATCGCGTTTGAAGCTGGCGAAGGGCAGATTTCGGTCGGCGAACCCTTTCTGTCGCTGATGGACTACTTCGACAGCCGGTTTACAGCGCTGGCCATCGGGGAGTTCGGCGCGTGTGCACGCCGCTACCCGACCCTGATCCCA
This sequence comes from Nonomuraea sp. NPDC050153, assembly GCF_044460125.1. Taxonomy (NCBI): domain Bacteria; kingdom Bacillati; phylum Actinomycetota; class Actinomycetes; order Streptosporangiales; family Streptosporangiaceae; genus Nonomuraea; species Nonomuraea sp. NPDC050153. The sequence goes on along the minus strand of NZ_JBITJQ010000075.1, from coordinate 6,159 downwards.
ACGACCGTGATGCAACGCTGCGGCTATTTCCAGTCATCCCCGCAGCTCATGATGTTCGTGTCCCGACTCCATGCCGATGTAGCGACCTATCGCGACTTCCGCACCGAGATCGCCGAAAGCCTCGACCTGGCCGCCGGGCTGCGGGCGCATTGTGGCGACTTCGACTATTGCCTCCCGCCGACCATGTGCTTCCACACCTACCACGAGCTCAACAACCGATCGCTTCCGACCTCGGCGCTGACTGTCACCGCCAGGGGGAAATCGTTCAGGTTTGAGTCCCGCTACCGGCGGTCACTGGAACGGCTGTGGGACTTCTCGATCCGGGAAATCGTCTTCCTGGGCTCCAGGGACCATGTGCTGACCTCCAGGAGACGCCTCATGGAGCAGAGCTGCGAACTGATCGATTCCCTCGGCCTCGGCGGGAGCTGTGAGGTGGCGACCGACCCGTTCTTCGCCGGCAGCGACACCGTGGAACGCGTGTGGTCCCAGCAGCTCCTCGATCTGAAGTACGAGCTTCGGCTGCCCGTGGACGCTGACCGTGACGTCGCGGTCGGCTCCTTCAACTTCCACGAACAGTTCTTCGGCAAATCCTTCGGGATCACGGCGGGCGCAGGACCCGCCTACACTGCCTGCGCCGGAATCGGTCTTGAGCGCCTCGCCTACTCGTTTCTGTGCCGGTACGGTCTGGACCTCGACGGTTGGCCCGCCGAGGTGCGAAAGTCCGTGCCGCAGTGACCCCCCGGTTGTTCACCCTATCGGCCGAGACGCCGGTGGAACTGGAGCAGGCGACCGAGGAGCTCGCCAGGCAGCTTGAGAGCGGGATGGAGAGCCCGGCCGTGCACTCGGCCATGCCGTGCCGACGGATTGTGGTCGCCGACAGCCCCTTGGAGGCGGCCAGACGACTACGTGAGGGCCGTTCCAAGAGCGTCTTCACAGGAGAGCTCAACCCGAGACGGCCCATTGTGTTCATGTTCTCCGGAGTCGGGGACCAGTATCCGGGGATGACCGCGGGCCTCTACCGCCACCTGCCAGTCTACCGGCAGGAACTCGACCGATGCCTGCGGCTGCTAGAGCCCGAGGTCGGCATGGACCTCCGCAGCCTGCTGTTCCCCCCGGATGCTCCCACGGAGGGCAAGCCCGGCCTCGCCAGCCTCTTCGACCAGAGGCGCTCCTCTCAGGAGATCCACCAGACGCTCGCGGCACAGCCATTGGCATTCGCCACCCAGTATGCGCTCGCGCGCACCATGCTCTCCCTCGGCATCAGACCACGCGCCTTGATCGGCTACAGCCTCGGCGAGTACGTCGCCGGATGCCTGGCCGGGGTCTTCTCACTCGACGACGCATTGCGCTTAACCGCCTTGCGGGCTCGGCTGGTGAATGCCCAACCAGAGGGCGCGATGCTCGCTGTCACATCGGCACCTGGTCCGCTTGCACCACATTCGCAGGCCGGGGTGTCAGTCGCGGCGTTGAACGGCCCGGACCTCACCGTACTGGCCGGGCCCGTCGAAGCGATCGAACTGCTGGGGAAACGGCTGATCGATCAGGAGATTGCCTGCAGGAGGCTCGCGACATCGCATGCCTTCCACTCGCCGATGATGGACCCGGTGGTCGAGGCACTTCGTGACGCTTTCGCAGGAGTCTCGCTCAGTCCTCCGTTGATCCCCTTCCTATCGAACGTGACAGGAAGGTGGATCAAGGCCCATGAAGCGACCGACCCCGGATACTGGGCCCGGCACTCGCGAGAAACGATCAGGTTCGCTGACGAGCTCACCGAGCTGTGGCGACTCCTCGAGCCGGTCCCGGTCGAGCTGGGCCCTGGGCAGATGTTGATCAACCTGGCCCTACGCCACCCGGCTCACCAAAGTAGCGGTCAGCCGCTTGCTCTGCGGACCCTTCCTGGGGTGTTCGAGAGCCGCACCGACCTGGAGCTCTTCCTCACCATGTTAGGCCAGCTATGGGCGACGGGCATCGACATCGACTGGTCGGTAGTGACCTTTGACGAAGGAAATTGACATCAGAACCATCAGAGGCGGTTTCACGTTCAGGCGGGCTCCTCGCGGCCCTCCCAGATCGGCTCTTCAAGGGTAAAATCGCAGGTAGAACACGATAGCGCGGTGTCGGAAAGTCCCGCTGAATGTCGCCTCGTGATACCTGATCTGCCCACAAATTGCCCCCCTGAAGATCGCCAGGTGATCGTATGGGATGGCTCTACGAACGGCCAGGGGACGACGGCACGATTCGCTACGGTGTCATGTACCGCGACCTCAAGGGCCGCAAGCGCTCGGTCGGCATCTATGGCCTCGGACAGACTGGCCAACCAGACCTGGCAGGACGCCAGCAACCTGTACGAGGCGCTTCCTGGCGCCGACACCCAACACAACCGGCATGAAGTCTAGCAACGTGGCTCCATCCAACCCAGGGCACACCACCACCTCCACGAAACCCGGCGCGGTTCATCAGACAAGTCCGCACGACTGCACTAACACGATTAGGGAACACGATGTCGGATTCGAAAACCGTCGTCGGCTGCGACGACGCCCTCAGCTACGAGCGGCTGGCCGCGTCATGGCGGCCCGGCTGCCCCTTCCCGGTCATGACCGGCCCCTCACTCACAAACTATGAGAACGTGCTGCGATCCGAGGGCACAGCCGAGATGCCCGCAGTGATCAGCGCTTCCTGGGCCGGTGTGGTCCTCTCCCTGAGCAACCCGATGGCACACGCCGCCGCAGGGTTGCTGGCGAGCGCGACCTCGCGTCCGCACCACCGCGTCGACCCGGCCGGCCTGTACCCTGCCCTTGATCAGTTCGAGGCCGTTCCAGTCGCCCTCGTCGCGACCGCAGCCGACATCGCGAGGCTCGGCGACTGGCCCGGTACCCGGCATCCTCAATTCGGTCTGGTGACGAGCCGAACCGAGGAGTCGCTGTCCTGCCTGATCTACCGCACGCTCACGCTGAGCTGCAGGGCAGCGGCAGGTGATATCGCAATGATCCATCCAATGGCGGTCGGTGCAGACAAGGCTGATGCCGTGGCAATGGATGAGTTGCGCCCTTTAGTGCGTAGTCCCGGTAGGACCCTTCAGGTGGTCAGTCACGGACGCGAGTGCTGCCTGGTGCTTTCTGATGGACTCGTCTGCGGCAGGGGAACTGCTGCATCGCCAGTGGGGGCCGACCTCGCAGCGCGCACAAGGATGCCGTCGTGCCTGCGCGGCGAAGGCTGCTGGCGCCAGGATCTCGAAGATAATGACCGGATCGCAGCATCGTCAATAGACGTGCAGCTTGCGTTTCTGCAAACATGCGATTCGATCGCCGTCGGCAACAACGCGCACCCACTGTCGGTCGGCATCGGGCTGGGCTTCATGGAGGGCACGACCGTGGCGGTCGTCGGCACAGTGGGATTTCACATCGTCCAGCGGCCGCTCTTCGACGACCTGGCGGACGCCATCCATGGCGGAGCGCGTTTGGGCGAGGCGGTGGAGCGACTCAACGCAATGGGAGAAGCGAACAGAGAGTTCACGCGGTTCGGGCTTTTGGGTGATCCGTCGTTGCAGATCGACCTTCCCGAGCCGCGATCGCCTCGACGGAGCCACTCAGCTGGGCTGGAAGCGGAACGTGTCGACGACGGGTTGATGGCGCAGCAGATAATCTTGACGAGACTGCGTTCTCTGCTGCCGCTGGAACTGCCCATGGATGAACGTGGTCTCAGCGAGGTGGAGCGAGCCATTCGCCGAGGTCTGCTCTCGCGTGGAAACCGGCAGATCGACGCGCTCCGCGATATTCGGCAGAGCATCGATCAGATTCAGGCCGCCACAGTGCAAGAGCTCGTGCGCGAGATCCATGGCACGTGGTGGGGGTTTCTCGGCAACAACGCAAGGGCGTTTCGGCAGGTGTCTAGCACACCGGTCATCTGCCCCATGTGCCGTCGCGATTCCGCAGTCAGAGTCGAGCTCACCCATCGTCTGCCCGTAGATTTGACGATCTTCACTGTGCACTGCCAGCGGTGCGGAGACCTCTCCTCATCCACGTCGGCATCCACGGACTTCGATGTGGCTGCTGATCATATCGTCTACGCACCGAGGCGGCAGGACAGCGAGATGACGTGCACTTTGGTCAGCGAGCGTGATGGTCCAGCCCATGGGCAGGTTGGCTTCGCCTTCGTCGCCGGAGGAATCGGTGACCTGCCCCGTGGGAGATCACGACCTGTACGCGTCGGCCCCCGCGGCACCCGGCAGGAGACATGGCGCTTCCATCTTGGCGAGCACGTTCAGGTCGGCGAACACTATGCCGTTGTAGCCAGTCTCATCGAAGGCGAGTACCGATGCTCGAACGTCTTCGTCAACACTCTCCCCTTGGATTGTGAGGACTGATGAATCAGACAACCACGGATCCCAACGCTTGTGCCGGTGACGAGTGGAGCGATCCTCCGGAAGTAGTCGCGCAGATGCTGCTCGCCGCCCAGATCGCACCGCCCTCGGGGTACATGATTGAGGTGCGGGCCGAGGCAGTCGGTGTCACCGTTGACAATGTGCGTTCCGCCGTGGCGACTCTCATCAGCCGATACCCAGAGCTCGGGGTCGCGTCCGAGATGCGGTGTAAAAGAGAACGAGCGTAGGTTGCCGTGCTGAACCGACCAAAGTTCGCACTACGCAAGGACCTACGCTCGTGGCACGCACACTACCGCCCGTTCAGGCCATCCGCGCCGAGATCGACGCCCTGTTCACCGAGGGCCGCGATCTGGTCGAGGTCATCGAGGACGTCGCCCGTCTCGGTGCCCGTCTGATCATTCAGACCGCCGTTGAGGCCGAGGTGGACGCTTTCCTTGGCCGCGCCCGCTACCAGCGCGCCGCCACCGCCGGAGGTGAGGAGCAGATCGTACGGCCCGGTCACCGCAACGGCCACTGCCCGACCACCGTCAAGACCACCACGGGTGCGGTGACCATCGCCCGCCCCAAGCTACGCGGCACCACCGAGGCGTTCGCCTCACGCCTGTTCGGCGCCGGCGTGAGGCGCACCAACGCGCTGGAGACGCTGGTCATCGCTTCCTTCGTGCGCGGCTTGTCGGTGCGGGACGTGGAGGGCGCCCTGGCTGATGCGCTCGGACCCGAGGCCGCCTTGTCGAAGTCGACCGTCTCGACGATCTGCCAGGCGATCGTGGCCGAGTACGACGCCTGGTCACGTCGTGAGCTGACCGCGATCGAGCTGGACTATCTGTTCCTGGACGCCTCGCACTTCAAGATGCACGACGGGCAGCGCCCCGAGCCGGTGCTGGCCGCCTGGGGCATCACGACCGAGGGCAAGCCCGTCTTCATCGGCCTGTCCGCCGCGGCTGCAGAGTCGACCGACGCCTGGTACGACTTCCTGACCGACCTGGCGGCCCGGGGTCTGCGTGCGCCGCTCCTCGTCATCTCCGACGGCGCGCCCGGCCTCATTGCCGCTGCTGAGCAGGTCTTTCCCCGCTCACTGCGCCAGCGCTGCGTGATCCACAAATGCCGCAATGTCATGTCGAAAGTCAGTGCCAGCGACCAGGCCGAGGTCAAGGCCGCCTTCTGGAACATCTTCGACACCAGCAGCCTGGACAAAGACGACAAGGAGATCGAGCCGGGCCAAGACCTGGTGGCCTGGGTCCAGCGGCGCATCGACGCCTTCGCCGACACCTGGGGCGGCCGCTACCCGGCGGCGGTCAAGAGCCTGCTGACCGATCGCGCCTCGCTGACGACCTACCTGCGCTTTCCGGCCGAGCACCACAAGCGCATCCGCCACTCCAACTTCATCGAGCGCACCTTCGGTGAAACCCGGCGCCGCGTCAAGGTCATCGGCCGCTTCCCCGGCGAGACCAGCTGTGTCTCGTTGGTCTGGGCGGTGCTGGACCGCGCCGCCCGCGGCTGGCGCGGCTTCACCATGACCGCCAAGGGCCTGCGCACCCTGCAGGACCTGCGCCGCGCCCTGCTGTCCCCGCCCACCCCGCTCCGCCCGGCCGCTACCACGGCGTCCGACTCGACACCCGGAACGGCCGCCGCCTAAGATCAACCCGCGGCACCTACCTCGTTGAGCCTTTTACACCGCTCCGAGACACTGTTGGCGAATCTGCCAAAGGGCGTAGCTGATCTGTCTTCCGAGAGCACGATGAGCTCATCCACGAGCATCGTGAGGGCTGATCAAGATG
>NZ_JBITJQ010000074.1:0-15646 GCF_044460125.1 Nonomuraea sp. NPDC050153 | reverse complement strand
CGGTAAGCCGTATGCGGGAAAACCGCACGTACGGAATTGAAAGGGGGATGGGGAACCGGGCCTTCACGGCACCGCGCCCCTGACTACCAATGGAGGCAGAGGCGGGCCCGCGTCGTTACGACTCCTTGCGCCGCACGACGCAGGCGCTGGAGACGCGGGCCGAGATCGCCCGCGCCGCGCGCCGGCTCTTCGTCGACCGCGGGTGGGCCGCGACGACCGTGCGCGACGTGGCCCGCGAGGCGGGCGTCTCCGTGCCGACGGTCTATTCGGTGTACGGCAACAAGACCGGCCTGACCCGGGCCCTGGCCGACGCCGCCGACCTGTCGGCCGACCCGTCCCAGCAGCTCGCGGAGCTGGAGGCCCCCGACACCGATCCCGCGCGGCAACTGGCCGCGATGGCCGGCTTCGACCGGCGCCTGTACGAGCGCGCCGGAGACGTCATCACGCTGCTGCGCGAGGCCGGGCGCGTCGAACCCGAGCTGGCCACGGTCTACCGCGACGGCCGTCGGCGGGCCGACGAGACCCGCGCGGCGGTGTTCTCCTCCTGGCCCGGCGGCGTGCTCCGCCAGGGCCTGGACGTGCCGGCGGCCGTGGACGTCTACGCGGGCATGTGCAGCATCGACGTCTACACCACGCTCACCGCCGAGCGCGGCTGGTCGCCCGACCGGGTCGAGCGCTGGTGGAGCGAGGCGCTGGTCCGCGAACTGCTGGGCTGACCCGGCCGGCGACTCGCCGTCTTCCTCGCCGTCCGGCATGCCCGGCGTGCCACTTAGTCCGAGCGGAAGGCGAAAGATGCTCGATCATCCGCGATTACCCCCTCCTCTATCGGCGTAACTCGGGTTACATTCACGTTGATTTGCCCTCTCTTATCCCCCCGAGTAGACCGAAGGGAGAGGCAATGAGAGTGAGAACCGCTATCGCGGCCATGTCTGCTGCGGCGATCCTCCTGCCCGCCGCCGCCCACGCCTCCGGGAGTGCCGCGGCCCCGCCGCCCGACAGCGCCTTCCAGAAGGTGACGCTCAATGACAATCCGGGCGAGCCGATGGATCTGGCGGTGTTACCGGATTCGAGGGTCCTGCACACCACCCGGGGCGGCGAGGTCTGGTTGAACGACCCGAAGACCGGCCTCAACACGCTGGCCGCCCGGCTCGACGTCTACCGGCACGACGAGGAGGGACTGCAGAGCATCGCGCTCGGCCCCGGCTTCGGCACGGGCTCCAAGAAGGACGACTGGGTCTACCTCTACTACTCGCCGCCTCTCGACACCCCGATCGACGACCCGGCCACGCCCGACGTCAACGAGGGCGACGCCCCGTTCACCGGCGCACCGGCGGACTTCGCCCCCTTCAAGGGGCTGATCCGGCTGTCCCGGTTCCGCCTCACCGGCGCCACCATCGACCTCCGCACCGAGCAGCGCATCCTCGACGTGCCCGTGGACCGCGGCATCTGCTGCCACGTCGGCGGGGACATCGTCTTCGACGCCGCCGGCAACCTCTACCTGTCGACCGGCGACGACACGAACCCGTTCTTCTCCGACGGCTACTCCCCGCTCGACGAGCGGTCCGACCGGAACCCGGCGTTCGACGCCCAGCGCAGCGCCGGCAACACCAACGACCTGCGCGGCAAGATCCTGCGCGTCAAGGTCCGCCCGGACGGGTCCTACACGATCCCGCGCGGCAACCTCTTCCCGCCGGGGACCGCGCGCACCCGGCCCGAGATCTACGCGATGGGCCTGCGCAACCCGTTCCGCATCGAGGTCAACCGGTCCACCGGTGACCTCTACGTCGCCGACTACTCGCCCGACGCGTCGGCCGCCGATCCCCAGCGCGGTCCGGCGGGGACCGGCAAGTGGACGAAGATCCGCAAGTCGGGCAACTACGGCTGGCCGTACTGCGCGACGGCGCGGCAGCCGTACATCGACTACGACTTCGCGACCGGCGCGTCCGGCAGCGCGTTCTCCTGCGCCGCGCCCGTCAACGAGTCGCCGCACAACACCGGCCTGCGCAAACTGCCTCCGGTGGTCCAGCCGGACGTGTGGTACTCGTACGGGGCGTCGCAGGAGTTCCCGCAACTGGGCACCGGCGGCATCGGCCCGATGGCCGGGCCCGCGTACGACTTCGACCCGCGCGCCGCGCGTGGCCGCACCACCGTGGCCTGGCCCAAGTACTACGACGGCGTCCCGCTCTTCTACGAGTGGACCCGCGACTACGTCAAGGCGTTCCACCGTGACGGGCGGATCGAGGACGTGCTGCCGTCGCTCGTGTTCGACAACCCGATGGACATGGAGTTCGGCCCCGACGGCGCGCTCTACGTGCTGGAGTACGGCGACGGCTTCTTCCAGGAGAACCCGGACGCCCAGCTCTCCCGCTTCGACTACATCGGCAACACCGGCAACCACACCCCCGTCCCGGCCGCCGCCGCGTCGGTGACCGCCGGCCTTGCGCCGCTCACCGTCAACTTCACCAGCGCGGGCACGACCGACCCCGACGGTGACCGGGTCCGCTACGCCTGGGACTTCGACGCCGACGGCCGGGTCGACTCCCGCAGCCCGCAGGCGTCGTACACGTACCGGCAGAACGGCCTCTACCAGGCCACGCTGCGCGTCACCGACGACGTCGGCAGGTCCGCGGCGACCTCGGTGCGGATCGTGGTCGGCAACGCCACGCCGGTCGTCGAGCTGGTCAAGCCCGCCGACGGGCAGACGTTCACGTTCGGGGACACCGTCGAGTTCGAGGTGCGGGTCACCGACGACCAGCCGGTGAACTGCGACAACATGACCGTGGACTACATCCTCGGCCACGACGACCACGGCCATCCGCAGACCACGGCCCGCGGCTGCACGGGCTCCATCCAGACCAGCGTGCCGAGCGGGCACGACCCGGAAACCGACCACCTCACCGGCGTCTTCGTCGCCACCTACACCGACCCGGGCGGCGCGGACCTGCCCCCGCTGACCGGCAGCGACGAGGTCATCCTCCAGCCCACCCATTAGGAGACCCCATGTGCTACGGATACGGCCCCAGCAGGCGCTCCCTGCTCGCCGCGGGCCTCGGACTCGGGGCGGCGGCCGTCGCCGCCGCCTCCCCGGCCGTCGCCGCGGCGACGCCGCCGCACCACTCCGGCAAGGAACGCATCCCCCGGGACCAGATCAGCATCCAGCTCTGGACGGTACGCGACGACCTCGCCAAGAACTACGACGCCACCCTCGCCTACCTGGCCCAGACCGGCTACCCGAAGGTCGAGATCGCGCTCGGCTACTTCGGCCGCACGGCCCGGCAGTTGCGCGCGTTCCTCGACGGGCTCGGCATCCGCGCCAGCTCCAGCCACGACGGCCTCACCGCCGACCAGGCCGGCCTGGACACGAAGATCGACAACGCGCTGACCCTCGGCCAGTCCTTCATGGTCGTTCCCTACCTGAACTCCACCAGCCTGGACGAGTGGAAGGCCTGGGCCGAGCGCATGAACGTCGAGGCGCGGGCCGCCCGCTCGGCCGGCCTGCGTTACGGCTACCACAACCACGCCCACGAGTTCACGACCGACCTCGGAGGGGGCCGGACTCCCTGGGACGTGCTCACCTCCGAACTCGATCCCCACCTGGTCCACCTGGAGATCGACATCTACTGGGCGGTCACCGGAGGCGTCGGACGCGGCGCCGCCGACCCGGTGCGCTTCGCCCTCGACGTCATCCGCAGGGCGCCGCAGCGCGTGCTGCAGTTCCACGTCAAGGACCGGCACCTCGACGGCGACATGGCCGACCTCGGCACCGGGACCATCGACTTCCGGCGGATCTTCGACAAGCACCGGGTGAAGGAGTACATCGTCGAGAACGACACTCCCGACGTGACGCCCCGGCAGACGGCGGAGGTCGGCTACCGCTACCTGCGCAAGCTCAAGTTCTGACCGCTGCCGGATCGCCGAGCCCGCCCCCTGAGCCGGGCTCGGCGGCCGGCCGGCCATCACATATACGCGTCGTCAACCTTCCGCATGCGGGCGGCCCCTACCGTCGTTCGCCATGTCGAGTCATCGGATTTCGCCGGAGCAGCCTTACAGTCCCGTAGCTCCGGAGAGCGACGCCCCCGAGGAGCAGGAGGGCGGGGGCGGCGTCATGGCGCTGCTCGAACGCATCGGCTCCGTCGTCGTGCCGATCGCGGTGGCGCTCTACGCGGTCCTCTACATCGGCGTCGAGCAGATGTACGGCGTCTTCGGCGTCAATCCGCAGCAGGTGGGGGTCGACCAGTCGGTCCTGCTCGGCCGATTGACGAGCACGCTGGTCCTGCTCCTGCTGATCGCCCTCCCGCTGCTCGGCGTCGTCGCCGGCCTGGGCTGGCTGCTCGACAGGATGACCGGCGGCGGGGCGAACAAACTCTTCCAGGGGATCAGGAAGCGGCCCTGGATCGCCGCCGCGCTTGCGGCGCTGTGGTGCGGGGCGACGTACTGGGGCGTCTTCCGCCTCTTCGGCACGCTGGACCTGTTCGTCATGGTCGTCGTCGCGGTGGGGCTGGGCGTGCTGGCCTTCCTGATCCCGTTCCGGCTGCTGCGCCGCAAGCCCGTCGGGCGCGCCGGGACGAAGGTGATCACCGGTGGCCTGACCGGCGTCGGCCTGGGGTTCGTGCTGATCCTGAGCCTCATCGAGGGCGCGGTCGAGGTCCAGGAGACCGGGCAGGCCAACGTACTGCTGGGCGCGGTCGGCTTCCAGGACCAGTGGACGATCGTGAAGAACGCCGAGGACGACAAACCGCTCTATGACGGCCGCTGGATGATGCTGCTGGGTGAGAGCGACGGCACGTACGTCATGTACGACTGCGACAAGCTCGAAACCTTCCGCAGGCCCATGGAGACCACCAACCTCAGCCGGATCCAGCTCGATCCCGAGCGCAGAGAGGGCTTCACCTGCGGCGATCTCGCCGAGCAGGACACCGCGCAGCAGGGCGACGGCGGTTAGCCGCGCTCGTTGGCGCAGCTCATCGGAAACACCCACACAAGGAGATCGGAATGCTCACTCTCTTGATCGGCGCCGTGATCGGCGGGGCCATAGTAGGCGGCCTGGGCCGGCTGATCCTGCCCGGACGCCAGGACATCGGCTGGTTCGCCACCATCGCGGCGGGCATCGTCGCCTCCGGTGTCGGCACCGGGATCGCCTACCTGCTGGGCTTCCACGAGAGGACCTGGCTGGTGATCGTCGTGCAACTCGTCCTCGCCGTGCTCTGCGTGGCCGCCGTCACGAGCATGCTGGGCAAGAAGAGCAGGTCCTGAGGCACGCGGGCGGCCGTCGCCGGAGCATCGGGCTCCGGCGGCGGCCGCTTTTGTGTATTCGGTGGAAGACGCGATCACTTCTTATGCACAACGCCGCCCATACGATCTCGGCTTGTTTCTCAGGTTCTGACAGCGGAGAGTCAATGTCCAAGATCATTATCGCCGCCACGCCCGCGCACGGGCATGTGGCTCCTCTCCTCGCCATCGCCGCCGACCTGGTGCGGCGCGGCAACGAGGTCGTCTTCCTCAGCGGCGCGAGGTTCAAGGAGCGGGTGGAGGCCGTCGGTGCGCACTTCACGGCGCTGCCCGCGGAGGCCGACTACGACGACCGGCGGATGGACCGGGAGTTCCCCATGCGCGGACAGCTCCCGCCCGGCCCGGTCCAGCTCGGATTCGACGTCAAGCACATCTTCGGCGACCCGGTTCCGGCCCAGTACGAGGCGCTGCGGCGGCTGCTGGCCGACTTCCCGGCCACCGTGGTGATCAGCGACAACCTCTTCCTCGGCGCCCTGCCGCTCTCCCTGGCGGCCGAGTCCGGCACCCGTCCGGTCACCGTCAGCGTGGGCGTCTCACCGCCGCCCCCGGCGACCGGCTGGGGCCCGGAGATCCACGTGGACGCGCAGGAGCATCTGGAGAAGCTGTTCGAGTCGGTCGGGGTGACCCTTCCCGAGTTCGTGCTCACCAGCCTGATCACGGTCCCCGACCACTACCTGCAGCTGACCGTGCCCGGGTTCGAGTTCCCCCGTGACGACCTCCCGAGCTCCTTCCGCTTCGTCGGCCCGCTGCCGTCGGCGCCCACCAAGACCTTCGAGTGGCCGTCCTGGTGGAGGGACCTGTCGGACGAGCGCCCGGTCGTGGTGACGACGCAGGGGACGTTCGCCAACGTGGACCTGGAGGAGCTGGTCATCCCCACGCTGCGCGTCCTGGCCGACTCCGACGCGCTCGTCGTCGCCGCCACCGCGCGGCCGGGCGGCGTCGAGGACGTACGGGCCATCATGGGTGACATTCCCGGCAACGCCCGCCCTGCCGACTTCATCCCCTTCGACCTGCTGCTGCCCTACGCCGACGTGCTGGTCACCAACGGCGGCTACGGCGGCGTGCACGCCGCCCTGCGGCACGGTGTCCCGCTCGTCGTCGGGGGCGTCACCGAGGACAAGCCGCTGATCGCCGCCCGGGTCGAGTGGAGCGGTACGGGCGTCGACCTGGGCACCGCGCGACCCGACGACGCGGCACTCCGTTCGGCCGTGAACACCGTCCTGTCGACGCCGTCCTACCGCGCCCGCGCGCAGGAGCTCGCGGAGGAGTTCACGCGCTTCGACGCCCTGGAGTCGATCGCCGAACTGGTGGACGCGGCAGCTCATCAGGAGTGACCGGGAGCGGTCACGGGACCGGCGGGCGGGGCCTTGGGGAGGAGGTCGCCGCGGAGACGAGGATCACGCGATGAAGTTCGGGTGGAGGAACGATCGATCATGAACACGGGGATGCGGTTCGCCCTGCTGGGCCCGGTCAGGGGGTGGCGCGGCGCGACGGAGCTCGACCTCGGCTCACCCCAGCAGCGGGCGCTGCTCGCCTTCCTGCTGTTACGCGAGGGCGAGGCGGCGTCGATCGACGAGATCATCGACGCGCTGTGGGGGGAACGGGCGCCTGAAAGCGCGCGGGCCGTCGTGCGCACCTACGTGTGCCGGCTGCGCCGCGTCGTGTCGTCCGGGGCGGACGACGACCAGGTGATCAGGTCGTCAGGCTGCGGCTACGTCATATCCGCCGGCGCGGTGTCGGTGGACTGGGACTCCTTTCGCGGGCACGTAGGCGAGGCGCAGGCCGCGCGCTCCCGGGGGAACGTGGCCGAGGCGGCCGGCCTGCTGCGGAGCGCCCTGCACCTGTGGCAGGGCATGCCTCTGGGCGGGGCCCGCGGCGACTACGTCGACCGGGAGCGGACGCGCCTGGTCCAGCGCAGGGTCGCCGCGCTGGAGGAGCGGCTGTCGCTCGACCTGGAGCTCGGCCGGCACGCCGAGGCGAGCGAGGAGCTGGCCGCGGCCATCGCTGCCGAGCCCATGCGCGAGCGGCTGCGCGAACTGCAGATGATCGCCCTCTACCGCTCCGGCCGGCAGGCGGAGGCGCTGTCGGCATATGACGAGGTACGGCGGTTGCTCGCCGTCGAGCTCGGCATCGACCCCGGCGCCGGCCTGCGCGAGCTGCATCAGCGCATCCTGCGCGCGGACCCGGGGCTCGCCCCGCCGCGCCCGGTTCCGGCCGTCACGACCGAGCGGCCGCCCGCCCAGTTGCCCGCGATGCCACCGGGCTTCGTGGGCAGGCAGGCGGAGCTGGACACCATCCACGACACGCTCGGCTCCGCCGAGTGGACGCCGGTGGTGGCGATCACCGGGCTCGGCGGCGTGGGGAAGACCGCGCTGGCCGTCCAGGCGGCGCACGCGATGCGGGACCGGTTCCCGGACGGCCGGCTCTACGCGGACCTGCGCGCGTCCACCGGGCGACCGGCGGCCCCCGCCGCGGTCCTGGGCTTCTTCCTGCGCTCCCTCGGCGTGCCGGCGGACCGGCTGCCCGGCCGGCTGGAGGAGCGGGCGGCGCTGTGGCGGACCGTGCTGGCCGACCGGCGAGCGCTGGTCGTGCTGGACGACGCCGGCGACGCGAACCAGGTACGCCACCTGCTGCCGGCGGCCCCCGGCTGTGCCGCGATCGTCACGACCTGGCGGCACCTGATCGACCTGTCCGGCGTCCGCTGGATCGGGCTCGACGCCCTGCCCCCGGCGGACGCGCTGGAGATGCTGGCCCGGCTGGCGGGCCACCAGCGGGTCCTCGCAGAGCGCCAGGAGGCCGTCGAGCTGGTCGACCTGTGCTCGCACCAGCCGCTGGCCGTACGCGTGGCCGCCGACCTGCTGCAGGCCAGGCCGCACTGGACGGTGCGGCAGGTCCGCATGCGGCTGGAGGACGACCTGCACCGGCCCGCGGGCGCGAACGACGGCTGCGCGCTGATCGAGGCGCCCCTGCTGTTCGCCCAGGGCCGGCTCGACGCGCAGCAGGCCACGGCCTTCCGGCTGGCCGCGCTGCCCGACTACGGCGAGCTGACGGCGGAGTCGGTCGCGGCGCTGCTCGGGGTGCCACGACCGCGGGCCCATCGGCTGCTGGAGTCGCTGGTCGACGCGCACCTGCTGCTGGCCGGGCCGGGCGGGACCTACCGGTACCACGGCCTGGTCAAGGCGTTCGCGAGGCGGCAGGCCTGGGCACGCGAGGGCGTCCAGCGGTGCGACGCCGCGTTGAGCCGGTTGCTGCGGTTCCACTCACGGCGACCGGCGGCCCTTCCCATGGGCTGATCCGCCGCTGAGTTTGGCGGCGAGGGCCGCCCTGGCCTCGGTTCGGGAGTCGTAGAGGCAGTCCAGGGCGGCCTGCCAGCTCGCCCTGGCCGCCTCCAGATCGCCGACGGCATGCAGGGCGTCGCCGAGCCGCTCCAGCACCAGGGCGTCGTGGTCGCGCCCGTGCCAGCTCTGGCCGTCGCCCAGCCCCAGGGACCTGCGGTAGCTGTCGATGGCCGCGCGGTACTCACCCAGGAGGTGATGCGCCCAGCCGATGGTGTAGCGGACGAAGCTCTGGCCGACCACGTTGGTCTGCAGGTTCAGCGACCGCCGGCTGTACGCCAGGCCCGCGCGGGGCCGGCCCAGCCGGATCAGCACCCAGCCCACCGCGTTCAGCGCGCCGGCCTCCTCGAACGGGGTCGCTCCGTCCTGACGGGACAGCGCGAGACAGCGCCGCGCGTGCTGCAGCGCCTCCTGGTGACGGCCCTGCTGGTCGTGCAGGCGGGTCAGTTCGAGATGCGTGACGGACTGTCCCTTCACGTCCCCCAGCTCGGTGAACAGCCGCAAGGAGCGCCGGTAGGTGTCGTGCGCCTCGTCGGGCAGTCCGGCGCGCGTGCACGCCGACGCCAGGGCGTGCAGGGCGTGGGCGTGCATGCGCGGGTCGCCGAGCCGCGCCGTGGCCGCCACCGCGGTCCGCGCCAATGCCAGCACGCGCTCCGCGGGGGACATCAGGATCAGGTAGGTGTGCACCGACCAGGCCAGATGCGCGACATGATGGTCGAGCCCGAGCCGGGCGGCGTGCCCGACGGTGGCGAGGACGACGTTCTCCTCGGTGCCGAACCAGGCCAGCGCCTGGATCGTGTCGTCGATCCGGTCCGGGGCGACGCCGTCCTGCGGCTCGGGGCAGGGGATCGCGTTCTGGCCTGGTTTGATCAGCTCCGAGCAGCGGTGGGCCGTACGGAGGTAGTGGTCGAGAAGCCGGTGCAGGGCGGCCGTGAGGTCCTGATCGGTCTCCTCCTCGGCGGCCGTCTCGGCGGCGTACGCGCGTAACAGGTCGTGGAAGGTGAAGCGGCCCGGCGCGTGCTCGGTGAGCAGGTGGGCGGCGGTGAGCTCCAGCAGCAGGGGGCGCACGCGCGAAAGCCGCGCGCCGGCCAGGCCGGCTGCGGCCGACGCGCTGATGTCGGGCCCCGGCGCGGTGCCCAGCAGCCGGAACAGCCGGGCCGCCGCCGGGGTGAGCGCGGTAGGACCAGGAGAACACCGCCTGGGGCGCCGCCGTCGCGTCGAAGCCCGTGAAGCCGTCGAGGTTGCCGCGGGCGCGGCGCAGCTCGGCCGCGATGGACGCCAGCGTGAAGGACGGATGGGTCAGTGCGTAGGCGGCGACGGCGACCAGCGCGAGGGGCAGCCCGCCGCACAGGGACAGTATCTGGGCTGTCGCGTCCGGCTCCGCCTCCACCCGCGCCGCGCCCAGCCGGGCACGCAGCAGGTCGGCGGCCTCGCCGTCCGGCAGCGGCTCCAGGGCCAGCGGGTGCGCGTCCTCATTGACGACGAGCCCGTCGAGCCGGTTCCGGCTGGTCACGATGGCCAGGCAACCGGCGGACGCGGGCAGCAGCGGGCGCACCTGCTGGGCGTCCCGGGCGTTGTCGAGCAGCAGGAGCAGCCGCCGTCCGGCGACGCGGCCACGGAACAGGGCGGCCCGCTCCTCCACGGTGACCGGGACCTCCTCCGCGGCCACGCCGAGGCCGGCCAGCAGGGCGTTCAGCGCCTCACCGGCGCTCATCGCCTGCTCGCTGGGGTGGAAGCCGCGCAGGTTCAGGAACAGCTGCCCGTCGGGGTAGTGGTGCGCGACCTGATGCGCCCAGTGCACCGCCAGGGTGGTCTTGCCGATGCCGCCCATGCCGCAGATGACCCTGATCCCCGTGGCGCCCGGCCCGGCGCCGTCATGGTCCTCCTCCGACGGCCGCTCTTCCGACGGCCCCTTCTCCGGTGCGGGCAGCCGCGCCAGCTCCGCGCTGCGCCCCGCGAAGACCGGCGGATCCGCGGGCAGCTGGGCGGGCCTGGTCACGCCCGCCCTCGTCGCGGGCCGGGCGGACGGGCGGCGCAGCACGCTCTCTCCCGCGGCCGTCAGCTCGGGCCCGGGGTCGATGCCCAGATCCTCGGTCAGCTGGGCGCGGACTTCGCGATAGAGGTCGAGGGCCTCGTTCTGGCGGCCGGTCGCGGCCAGCAACTGGATCAGCCGGGCCTGCAGCAGCTCATCCAGCGATTCCCGCTCGGCCGCGGCCCGTACGGCCGGCAGCAGCGGTGCGGGCAGGCCGGCGGCCAGCGCGTATTTGGCGGCCTCGCCCACCGTGGCGGCGTACTCGCGGTCCAGGGTGGCGAAGACAGGCCGGGCACGAACCGCGGGCGGGATCCCGGCGCCCGCGGACCCCCGCCACAGCCGCAGCGCCCGCACGTAGCAGTCCACCGCTTCGGCGGGCCGGTCCTCGGCGGCGGCCGTCCAGGCCCGCGCCACCTGCTGCCGGAACTGGAGGAGGTCGGCGCTGGCCGCGTCCACCGCGAGCCGGTAACCTCCCGCCGCGGGCAGGAGCCAGCGGCCCGCCTCCCGCGCCGCCAGCCCCGGCTCCAGCGTCCGGCGCAGCATCCCGACGTTCCGGTGCAGCACGTTGAGCGCGGTGGGCGGCGGGTCCTGCCCCCACAGCCCGTCGACCAGGTCCTCGACGCCGACCGGCTGACCTCCGGCGGCCAGCAGCAGGGCCAGGAAGGCACGCTGCTGCGGCGCGCCCAGCCGGACCTCGCGCTCCTCCCGCAGCACCCGCACCTGGCCCAGCAGCGTGAACCACATTTGGAGAAATCACCCCTTTCCCCGATATCTCACCACGACCACGCGCGGCCGTCCGCCGAGATCAGGTGCAGAGCGAGTTGACCTTGTCGAGGGCGGTTTTCATGTTGGTCCGCACCTCCTGCAGTTCGGCCAGGGCCGCGTCCTTGTCGGAAGTGTCGATCTGGGCGCCCGTGAAGGTGTCGGCCATTCCGTTCAGTGCCGTCGCGAGGTCGCCGTCGGCCTTTCCCGCGAGTTCTTTCACCTTTGCGCCGATATCGGCGTTCAATTGGTTCATGCTCGCGGCGTCGCCGGCCGCGGATTGCGCCCGCTTCGTGTATTCGTCGTAGAGCTTGAACGTCTCGGTGCACAATTCGGCGTTTCCGCCGCCACCGCAGGCGCCCGCGAACCCGGTGAGGGCGACGCAGGCGACGGCGACGGCGAGGCCTCGACGGAAGGGAGTGCGGAACATGGACGGCCTTTCTCGGTCGGCGGAAAATGGGAGGGGCGGTCGCACCGACCGTAGGACGCGGTCATCCATAATGGATTGATGCCGCGCATACCCGAATCGGGTAATCCGTATACGCGGGAATGGGACTCCGCGCCATGGGCATGAGTTGGGGATATGGCATATGGCGCGGTGATCGCGGGAGCCGGGCACAACGGCCTGATCGCAGGGGCTCGTTCGAGGCCGGACAGCAGTCCACGGACGTAGGCGGTGGCGGCGCGACGCGACCGAACCTGCCGGCGATCCGGCTCATCAGGTCGTTGAAGGTGACCATCCAGCCGTCAGGGTCACAGAGTCGGCCACGGCCTGTCCGGCGACCACGTCGCCTGGCAGCTCCTCAGGGGCGCGCGGTCCCGGAAGGCGCCGGCCGCCGGTAGGTGAACGTGCCGCCCGCCGCCGGCTCCGTGACGAGGTGGTGGTCGGGGGAGAGCTCGCAGGCCGGATCGGTGCGGGCCGCGTCGCCGGTCAGCGCGTACGCCTGGCAGCGGCAGCCGCCGAAGTCGAGCGCCTTCCGGGGGCAGCTCGCGCATGGCTCGCGCATCCAGCCGGTGCCCCGATAGGCGTTGAAGGCGGGCGAGTGCTCCCAGATCCAGCCGAGCCGGTGATCGCGGGCATTGGGGATCTCCAGCGGCAGGTCGTACGCGGCCGGGCAGGGCAGCACACGGCCGTCGGGCGCGACGGTGATCGAGATCGCGCCCCAGCCGCCCATGCAGGGTTTGGGCACGCCGTCGAAGTAGTCGGGGATCACCCAGATCAGCTCGACCTCCGTCTCGTCCCGATATTTCTGGACCACGGCCTCGGCGCGCGCGAGCTGCTCCCTGGTGGGCAGCAGCGCGGACCTGTTGAGCAGCCCCCACCCGTAGAACTGGGTGTTGGCCAGCTCGATGCGTTCCACGCCCCACGCCAGCCCGAGCTCGATGATCTCGCCGACGGCGTCGAGGTTGGCGCGGTGCAGGACCACGTTGAGCCCGAGCGGCAGCCCGCTCGCGACCACCGCCGCGGCGGCCCGCTCCTTCCGCGCGAACGACGCGACCCCGGCGATCCGGTCCGACTCCCGCGCCGTGGCCGACTGGACCGACAGCTGCACGCTGCGCAGCCCCGCCGCCGCGAGCTCGCCCGTCCTGCGCTCGGTCAGCCCGACGCCGCTGGTGACCAGCTGCGTGTAGACGCCCGCGCGGTCGGCCGCCGTCACGATCTGCGCCAGGTCGGGCCTCAGCAGCGGCTCGCCGCCGGACAGATGCGCGTGCACGATGCCCAGCGCCCCCGCCTCGCCGAAGACCCGCCGCCACTCCTCGGTGCCCAGCTCGCTCGACCTGGCTGCCAGCTCGGTCGGGTTCGAGCAGTACGGGCAGCGCAGCGGGCACGCGTGCGTGAGCTCGGCCAGCATGGCCCAGGGGGCGTTCACCGGAGCCAGCCCTCGGCCCGGACCCGTTCCAGGAACTCCACGATGTCGGACTCCGGCCCCTCGGGCAGCTCGGCGACGATGTCCGCCACGGTCCGCGCGCCGTCGCACAAGGCGACGATGGCCGCGGCCTCCGCGTTGAGCACGACGATCCGCTCGGGGACGATCAGCAGGTCAGCGCCGCGTACGGGGTCGTGGCGGAGCATGGCGGAGCGCGACAGCACCGGGCGCCAGGTCATCGGTACGCCCCGTCCACCGCGTCGAGCAGGGACCACAGGAGGTCGCACTTGTAGGCGAGCGCCGCGACGGCCTTGTCCTGGTCGGCGCGCGTTGTGGCCCAGTCGAGCACGAGGGCCAGGGCTTCGCCGCTGTCCTGGCGGCCCTGGGAGACGCGTACCTGGAAATATCGCAGTCCGTCCGGGTCTATCCACCGGTAGTGCCGTTCGAAGGCCGCGATCCTCGTACGCATGAGGTCCGGGGCGAACAGCTCGGTCAGCGACGCCGCGACGGCCTCCAGGGCGGAGCCGTTGCGGCACAGGTTCACGTAGCCGTCGACGGCCAGCCGCACGCCGGGCAGGACGCCCTCGCCCGACAGCAGCAGCGAGCGCTCCAGCCCGGCCGCCTCGCCCAGGCGCAGCCACCGCTCGATGCCGCCCTCGCCGGGCGCGGCGCCGTCGTGGTCCTGAATCCGGCGCAACCACATCCTGCGCAGCTCGGACGTCGTCAGCTTGGCGATGATGAACGCGTCCTTGACCGGGATGTGCCGCTGGTAGTGGAAGCGGTTGAGTATCCAGCCCCGCAGCTCGTCACGGGTCAGCTCGCCCGCGTGCATGCGCTGGTTGAACGGGTGCAGGTGGTGGTAACGCTTCTCCGGTACGGCACGCAGCTCTGCCTCGAAGCCGTTCAAAGGTCGATCACCATCCCGTCGGCGGCCACCTCGATCCCCAGCTCGGCGAGCACCTTGTGCTGCTCGGCGGCCGGGTCCACGAGGGGGTTGGTGTTGTTGAGGTGGGTGTAGAGGCGGCGGCCGGGCAGCTTGGAGAGCCGTTCCATGGTCGCCTCGATCGGCAGGTGGCCCATCTGGGTGGCGGTCCTGGTGGAGATCCCGGTACGGCGGGGCTCCTCGTCGTCCCAGAACGTGCCGTCGACGATCACGCACGCGGCCTGCCGGAACGCCTCGTCCAGTTCGTCCGGCCACACCCCCATGGCGGGCGCGTACACCAGCGGCCCGAGGCGCAGCGCCGACACCCAGCCCTCGGCCTCAGTCTCGGCCTCGGGGGAGTCGGCGGCGTAGCGGGGGCGCTTGCCCGACACCGGGACGGTGTCGGCGTCGGCCCAGGTCAGCTGCAGGTAAGGGCGCAGGAGCTCGGCGAAGGGCCGCAGCGCGTGCCGTACGACCGGGGTGGAACGCACCTCCAGCGCGTCGGCCTCCCTGAGCCTGAGCAGGCCGATCGTGTGGTCGAGCTCGGCATCGGTGAGGATCACGCCCTTGAGCGGCGACTCGCGGGGGCCCGGCCCCGGGCGCAGCCACGCGCACGACTCGATCTGCTCCGCGATGTCGGGTGTGGCGTTGACGACGTAACCGCCGTCGTCGAGCCGGACGGCCAGGCTGGCATGACGTCGGCGGCGGCCCGGATGGGCGCGTGCCCCGGAGCAGCCGGGGCACGCGCAGTTCCACTGGGGCACGCCGCCCCCGGCCGCGGTGCCGAGCACCTGCAGTCGCATGGCGGCGCCCGGTTACCGGGTGGCCAGGAAGTACGCGGTCATCTCCATCGAGGCCTCGACGACCTGGTAGTCCGGCTTGTGCCAGGTCGTCTCCTCGCCGCGGCTCCTGACCTTCTTCTCGTGGATCCTGCGAGGTTGCTTCTTGCCCTGCTCTTTCGGCTGGGACATGTGCGTACCTGCCTTTCGTAGGGTGTTACAACAGATATGACCCTGTGATGGGGCAGACGTCAATGCCTTAGATCGGAGCTATAGAGGCGATTTCCGGAATCTTTCCGGGCCTTGGTGGGTCCGATGGGATCGTTCATCCGATGTCTCGGCAATCGGTCGGCGAAGCCCTCACCGCGGAGGCCGACATCCTCGTCCCGGCCGCGCTCGGCGGCATCCTCACCGCGGACGTCGTACCGGAGCTGCGCTGCGCCGCCAGGCCCCCCGGGGAGGCAAGCGCACGCGTCGAGGTCATCGAGTACACCGTCGCCGCCCACCACGACCTACCCGCCGACCGGCCGGATGCGCCACCATGTGATCATCAACGGCACTCGTGAAAGACATCCCAGGAGCTTAGATGTCAAGCCGTGAGCACTTCGGCACGATGCGACCAAGCGGTTGCTTCGTTGTAGAGGGTGCGAGTCTTCAGG
>NZ_JBITJQ010000073.1:0-16583 GCF_044460125.1 Nonomuraea sp. NPDC050153 | reverse complement strand
GGCAAGCTGGATCGTCGTGCTTTGCCTGCTCCGGATCGTGCTGCTGTCGCGGGTGCTGGTCGTGGGCCGTCCGGTCCGCGGGAAGAGGCGTTGTGCGCGGCGTTCGCCGAGGTCCTGGGGGTGCCCGGGGTCGGGGTGGATGACGACTTCTTCGAGCTGGGCGGTCATTCACTGCTCGCCGTGCGGCTGGTGAGCCGCATCCGCGCCCTGCTGGGCGTGGAGATCGAGATCCGGGCGCTGTTTGAAACGCCGACCGTGGCCGGGCTGGCCGCAGGGCTGGACGAGGCGGGAACGGCACGTATCCCGTTGACGGCGACGGCGGCACGACCGGAGCGGGTGCCGTTGTCGTTCGCGCAGCAGCGGTTGTGGTTCATCGCCCAGTTGGAGGGCCCTGGCACCGCCTACAACGTCCCTGTCGTGCTGCGACTGTCGGGAGAAGTGGATCGCGACGCCCTCGGCCTGGCGCTGCGGGACGTGATCGGGCGGCACGAGGTGCTGCGCACGGTCTTCCCGGTCGCCGACGGCCGGCCGTACCAGCGTGTGCTCCAGCCGGACCAGCTTGAGTGGGCGATGCGGGTGACCGAGGTGTCGCCGGCGGAAAAGGACGCCGCAGTCACTGAGGCCGTGGCATACGCGTTCGACCTCACTGTGGACGTCCCGATCCGGGCCTGTCTGTTCGAGGCCGGGCCGGACGAGCGGGTCCTGGTGGTCGTCCTGCACCACATCGCGAGTGACGGGTGGTCGCGGGCGCCGCTGGCGCGGGACCTCTCCACGGCCTATGCGGCCCGCAGGGATGGGCGGGCGCCGCAGTGGATGCCGCTGCCGGTGCAGTACGCCGACTACGCGCTCTGGCAGCGCGATCTCCTGGGCGACGATCAGGACCCGGACAGCCTGATCACTGCCCAGACGGCCTACTGGCGCAGGACGCTGGCGGGCGTACCGGAGGAGCTGGAGCTGCCCTTCGACCGGCCGCGTCCGGCGGTGGCCTCGCATCGCGGGCACGGCGTGCCGGTGGAGATCCCGGCGGGCGTGCATGCGCGGCTGGTGGAGGTGGCGCGGGCCGAGGGCGTGACCACGTTCATGGTGGTGCAGGCGGCGTTGGCGGTGCTGCTGTCGAGGTTGGGCGCGGGGACCGACATCCCGATCGGCACGGCCAACGCGGGGCGTACGGATGAGGCGCTGGACGACGTGGTCGGCTTCTTCATCAACACGCTTGTTCTGCGCACCGATCTGTCCGGCGATCCGAGCTTTCGGGAGTTGCTGGGGAGGGTGAAGGAGACGAGCCTGGCGGCGCTCGGGCACCAGGACGTGCCGTTCGAGAAGCTTGTCGAGGAGCTGGCCCCGGCCCGGTCGCGCGCCCGCCACCCCCTCTTCCAGGTGCAACTCGACCTCCAGAACATCGCCGAGGCCGTGCTGGAGCTGCCCGGCGTGCGGGCGGGCGGCGTCCCGGCAGGGACGTCAGTGGCCAAATTCGACCTGGAAGTACGCCTCGGCGAGCTGTTCGACCCTGAAGGGATGCCCGGAGGGGTGCGAGGCTCGGTGATCGGGGCGGCCGACCTGTTCGATCCCGATTCGGTCGCCCGGATCGCGGCGGGGCTGACGCGAGTGCTGGAGTTGCTCGTCACCGACCCGGAATCCCCGATCGAGGCGGTTGCCGTGCTCGACGCGGACGAGCGGCACCGGGTGCTGGAGGAGTGGAACGACACGGCGGCTGAGCACACGGGCATCCCCGTGTTGGAGTTGTTCGAGGCGCAGGATTCGGGTGCGGTGGCGGTGGTCGCCGACGGGGCCGAGGTCTCTTACGGGGAGTTGGATGAGCGGGCCAACCGGCTGGCGCATGTCCTGATCGGCGAGGGTGTTCAGGCCGAGTCGGTGGTGGGCGTCTGCTTGGAGCGTGGTGTCGATCTGGTCGTCGCGTTGCTGGCGGTGTGGAAGGCGGGGGCGGCGTATGTGCCGATTGATCCCCGGCAGCCGGTGGAGCGGATCGCGTTCATGCTGGCCGACAGCCGTGCGGTGGTGACGGTGACGAGCGCGGAGATCGCCGAGGAACTGCCCGCGGGCCGCAGCCGCATGCTCACCCTGGACGACACCTTCACCGAGATGCGACTGGCCGCCGCGCCCGCGACCAGGCCCGAGCGGGTGATGCTCGGCGAGCAGGCGGCCTACCTCATCTACACCTCCGGTTCGACGGGCCGGCCGAAGGGCGTGGTGGTCACCCAGGCAGGGTTGGCCAACTATGTGGGCTGGGCTGCTGGTGCTTATCGGGTGGGTGGTGGGGCGCCGTTGCATTCGTCGATGGCCTTCGACCTGACGGTGACGAGTGTGTGGGTGCCGTTGGTGTCGGGGGCGGTGGTGGCGGTGAGTGCGGAGGGTGGTGCTGAAGGTCTGGCGGGGGTTTTGTCGGGTGGGTTGGGGTTGGTGAAGGTTGTTCCGGCGCATTTGGCGTTGTTGGCCGAGTCGGTGCGGGGGGATGTCGGGCGGACGTGGGTGGTGGGTGGTGAGGCGTTGCCGGGTGGGTTGGTGCGGTCGTGGTTGGCGGGGTCTCCGGGGTCGGTGGTGGTGAATGAGTATGGGCCGACGGAGACGACGGTCGGGTGTTGTGTGTTTGAGGTGCGGGCGGGTGATGAGGTCGGGGAGTCGGTGCCGATCGGGCGTCCGATCGCCAATTGCCGTCTGTATGTGTTGGATGAGTGGTTGCGGCCGGTTCCGCCTGGGGTGGCGGGTGAGTTGTACATCGCCGGTGCGCAGGTCGCGCGCGGTTATGTCGGACGTCCGGGGTTGACCGCGGAGCGGTTCGTGGCCTGCCCGTACGAGCCCGGTGCCCGGATGTACCGCAGCGGCGATCGCGTGCGATGGACCTCCGACGGGCAACTGATGTTCCTGGGCCGAGTCGACGACCAGGTGAAGATCCGCGGATTCCGCATCGAGCCCGGCGAGGTCGAAGCCGTGCTGAGCGCGCACCCGCTGGTATCCGGTGCGGCCGTGATCGCCAGGCAGGACACGCCCGGTGACACCCGGCTCGTGGCGTACGTCGTCGGTGATGACGGGCTTCCTGATCTCGTGCGCCGCTTCCTCGCCGATCGGCTGCCCGACTACATGCTGCCATCGGCGATCGTGGCCTTGCCGGCGCTCCCCCTGACCGCGAACGGCAAGGTGGACCGCAGGGCGCTACCCGCCCCCGAACACACGACCGGCACCGGCCGAGGACCGGCCACGGCTCGGGAGGAGCTGCTGTGCCGGGCGTTCGCCGAGGTCCTGGGCGTGACTGAGGTCGGTGTGGACGACGACTTCTTCGCCCTCGGCGGCCACTCGCTGCTGGCGGTGCGGCTGGTCAGCCGGGTGCGGGCGCTGCTGGGTGTCGAGCTGGCCCTGTCGGTGCTGTTCGAGGCGCCGACGGTGGCCGCGCTGGCGGCTTGTTTGGCGGAGGCCGGGAAGGCCCGGGTCCCGTTGACGGTGATGGAGCGGCCGGAGCGGGTGCCGTTGTCGTTCGCGCAGCAGCGGTTGTGGTTCATCAGCCAGCTTGAGGGGCCCAGCCCCACGTACAACATCCCGATCGTGCTGCGGCTGGGCGGGGAGGTGGACGTCGAGGCGTTGGGGCTGGCGCTGCGGGATGTGATCGGGCGGCACGAGGTGCTGCGGACGGTGTTCCCCGCCGTGGACGGTGAGCCCTACCAGCAGGTCGTCGACGACCCTGGCTGGGGGCTGGCGGTGGCCGAGGTGGCGCCGGCCGAGCTGGACGCCGCGGTCGCGGAGGCGGCGAGCCATCCGTTCGATCTCACTGTTGAGGTCCCGATCCGGGCCTGGTTGTTCGAGGCGGGGCCGGACGAGAGGGTCCTGGTGGTGGTGATCCACCACATCGCGAGTGACGGGTGGTCGCGGGCGCCGCTGGCGCGGGACCTCTCCATGGCCTATGCGGCCCGCAGGGATGGGCGGGCGCCGCAGTGGACGCCGCTGCCGGTGCAGTACGCCGACTACGCGCTCTGGCAGCGTGACGTGCTGGGCGACGATCAGGACCCGGACAGTCTGATCGCGGACCAGGTCGCGTACTGGCGGGACGCGCTGAATGACCTCCCCGACGAGCTGGAGCTGCCGATCGACCGGCCGCGTCCGGCGGTGGCCTCGCATCGCGGGCACGGCGTGCCGGTGGAGATCCCGGCGGGCGTGCATGCGCGGCTGGTGGAGGTGGCGCGGGCCGAGGGCGTGACCACGTTCATGGTGGTGCAGGCCGCGTTGGCGGTGCTGCTGTCGCGGCTGGGCGCGGGGACCGACATCCCGATCGGCACGGCCAACGCGGGGCGTACGGATGAGGCCCTGGACGACCTGGTCGGCTTCTTCATCAACACTCTCGTGCTGAGGACCGACCTGTCCGGCGATCCGAGCTTCCGGGAGTTGCTGGGGAGGGTGAAGGAGACGAGCCTGGCGGCGCTCGGGCACCAGGACGTGCCGTTCGAGAAGCTTGTCGAGGAGCTGGCCCCGGCCCGGTCGCGCGCCCGCCACCCCCTCTTCCAGGTCGTGATCACGCTGCAGAACACCGGGGAAGCGCAGCTGGACCTGCCCGAGGTTCACACCGACGAGCTGGCCGCCGGGACGCCGGCGGCCAAGTTCGACCTGGACCTGCGGCTCGGCGAGACGTTCGACCCCCAGGGGACGCCCGCCGGCGTGCGCGGCGCGCTGATCGGGGCGGCCGACCTGTTCGACCCGCCCACGGTGGCCCGCATCGCGGCCCGCCTCACCCGGCTGCTGGAGCAACTCGTCACCGACCCCCGAACCCGGCTCGGCTCGGTGGAGGTGCTCGACGCCGACGAGCGGCGGCGGGTGCTGACCGAGTGGAACGCGGCCCCGGTCGAGGCCGAGCCCGCCACGCTGCCCGAGCTGTTCGAGGCCCAGGTGGCCAGGACACCGCACGCGACCGCCGTCGTGTCGGGCGACGTCAGCGTGACCTACGCCGAGCTCGACGAGCGCGCCGACCGGCTCGCCAGGCTGCTGATCGGGCGCGGCGTCGGCCCCGAGTCGGTGGTCGGCGTCTGCCTGGAACGCGGGATCGACCTGGTCGTGGCCGCGCTCGGCGTGCTCAAGGCAGGCGGCGCGTACCTGCCGATCGACCCGGCCTACCCGGCCGAGCGGATCGCGTATTCGCTGGCCGACGCCCGAGCCCGGCACGTGCTCAGCTCGGGGGCCCTGCGCGATCACCTGCCGGAGAGCATCCCCTGCCTGCTCGTGGACGACCCGGCCGAACCCGGGGCCGCGCGGCGCGAGCCGCTCTCGCCCGACCACCCCGCGTACGTGATCTACACCTCCGGCTCGACCGGCCGCCCCAAGGGCGTGGCCGTCACGCACGCCAACGTCACCCGCCTGTTCGCGCAGACGCGCGGGATGCTGGAGTTCGGCCCCGACGACGTGTGGAGCTGGTTCCACTCGTTCGCGTTCGACTTCTCGGTGTGGGAGCTGTGGGGCGCGCTCCTGCACGGCGGGCGCGTCGTGGTGGTGCCGTACGAGGTGTCCCGGTCGCCGGAGAGGTTCCTCACCCTCGTCGAACGCGAGCGCGTGACGCTGCTCAGCCAGACCCCGTCGGCGTTCTACCAGCTCATGGCCGTCGAGGAGCGCCGTCCCGAGGCGGTCGCGGCGGTGCGCGCTGTGGTGTTCGGCGGCGAGGCGCTCGATCCGGCGCGGCTGGCCGGCTGGTGGGAGCGCCACGGCGACGACGACCCGCGGCTGATCAACATGTACGGCATCACGGAGACGACCGTCCACGTCACCTTCCACGAGCTGAACGCCCGCGGCGACGCCCCGGGCAGCGTCGTCGGCCGCGGCATCCCGGGACTCGGCGTGTACGTGCTCGACGAACGGCTGCGCCCGGTGCCGGTCGGGACCGCGGGCGAGGTGTACGTGTCCGGCGGGCAGCTCGCCCGAGGCTACCTCGGCCGGCCGGAGCTGACCGCGCAGCGGTTCGTGGCCTCGCCGTTCGGCCCGGCCGGGGAGCGCATGTACCGGACGGGCGACCGGGCGCGGTGGAACGCCGGCGGCCGGCTCGTGTTCGCCGGTCGCGCCGACGACCAGGTGAAGATCCGCGGCTTCCGGATCGAGCCGGGCGAGGTGCAGGCCGTGGTGGCCGCGCATCCGGAGGTGGCGCAGGCGGCCGTGATCGCCCGCGAGGACGCGCCGGGCGACGTCCGCCTCGTCGCCTACGTCGTGCCGGCCGCGGGCGCGGACGACCCCGCCGAGTCCGTACGGAGCTTCGCCGCCGGACGGCTGCCCGGCCACATGGTGCCGGCCGCGGTCGTCACCATGGACGCGCTGCCGCTCACGGTCAACGGCAAGCTCGACCGCCGGGCCCTGCCGGCACCGCAGTACGCGGCAGGCGCCGGCCGTCCCCCCGCCGACGCCCGTGAGGAGCTGCTGTGCGCGGCGTTCGCCGACGTCCTGGGGCTGCCCGAGGTCGGCGTCGACGACGACTTCTTCGCGATCGGCGGGCACTCGCTGCTGGCGGTGCGGCTGATGAGCCGGATCAGGACGGTGCTGGGCGTCGAGGCCGACCTCGCGGCACTGTTCGACGCGCCTACCGTGGCCGGGCTCGCGCGGCGGCTCGGCGACGAGAGATCGAGCAGACCGGCGTTGCAGCCGATGCGCACCCAGGAGGAGTCCCGATGATCCCGTTGTCGTATGCGCAGCGCCGGTTGTGGTTCCTCGGACAGCTCGAAGGGCCGGGTGCGACGTACAACATCCCCGTCGTACGGCCGCTGCCCGGGCCGGTCGACCGGGACGCGCTCCACGCCGCGCTCAGGGACGTGATCGGGCGCCACGAGGCGCTGCGCACGATGGTCGCGACCGTGGACGGCGAGCCGTGCCAGCGGATCGTCCCGCTCGACGAGCTGGCGTGGGAGCTGTCGGCCGCCGAGGTCGCACCCGCCGACCTGGACGACGCGGTCGCCGCGGCCACGCGGCACCCGTTCGACCTGGCCCGCGAGGTGCCGATCCGGGCCTGGCTGCTTTCGGCGGGGCCGGACGAGCGCGTGCTGGTCGTGGTGCTGCATCACATCGCCGGCGACGCCTGGTCGATGGGCCCGCTCACCCGGGACGTCGCCACCGCCTACGCCGCCCGCCGCGCCGGGAAAGCCCCGGAATGGGAGCCGCTGCCCGTCCAGTACGCCGACTACACGCTGTGGCAGCGCAAGCTGCTCGGCGACGAGGCGGACCCCGGGAGCGTCGTCTCCCGCCAGCTCGCCCACTGGCGCGAGGCGCTGGCCGGCGCGCCCGCCGAGCTGGCGCTGCCCTTCGACCGGGCCCGCCCGCCGGTGGCCTCCTACCGGGGGCTGAGCGAGCACCTGGAGATTCCCGCCGCCGTCCACGCCCGGCTCGCGGAGGTGGCGCGCGCCGAGGGCGTGACCGTGTTCATGGTCCTGCAGGCCGCACTCGCCGTGCTGCTGTCGCGGCTCGGAGCCGGAACCGACGTCCCGATCGGCACGGACGTCGCCGGACGCACCGACGAGGCGCTGGACGACCTGGTCGGCTTCTTCGTCAACACCCTGGTCCTGCGTACCGACCTGTCCGGCGACCCCGCCTTCCGCGAGGTGCTGGCCCGGGTCAGGAAGGCGGACCTGGCCGCGTTCAAGCACCAGGACGTGCCGTTCGACAAGGTCGTCGAGCACCTCGCGCCGGCCCGCTCGCTGGCACGGCACCCGCTGTTCCAGGTCATGCTCACCCTGCAGAACGCCGCCGGCGCCGTCACCGGCACGCCCGCCGCACCCGCTGCCGCGGCGGGGGCGCTGGGCGCGAAGTTCGACCTTGAGGTGTCGTTCGGCGAGCTGCAGGACACGGCGGGCGCCCCGGCCGGGCTGCGCGGCGTGATCACCGCGGCGGCCGACGTGTTCGACCGGGACACCGTCGCGGCGCTGGCCGGGCGGCTGACCCGGGTGCTGGGGCAGGTCGCCGTCGACCCGTCGGTACGCCTGTCCGCCGTGGACGTCCTCGACCCCGCCGAGCGGCGCCGCGTGCTGGTGGAGTGGAACAAGGTCTCCTCCGCGTCCGTCCCGGTGCCCGCCGACATGCGGCCCCTCGCCACCCGGGCGTACGTCCTGGACGAGTACCTCACCCCCGCGCCGGTCGGCGTCGTCGGCGACCTGTACGTGGCCGCCGCCGGGCTCAGCCCCGAGCAGTTCGTGGCCAACCCGTTCACCGCCGACGGGACGCTGCTGTACCGCACCGGTGACCGGGCCCGCTGGGCCGCCCACGGCGAGCTCGTCATCGTGCCCCGCCCCGCCGAGGACCGCCGGCTCGTCGCCTACGTGGTGCCCGCGCCCGGGGCCGTCGTGGACGCGGCCGAGCTGAAGGCGTTCGCCCGCGAGCACCTGCCCGAGTCGATGGTGCCCGTCGCCGTGATGACCCTCGACGAGCTGCCGCTCACGCCCAACGGCAAGGTCGACACCAAGAACCTCCCGAGACCCGACCTCGCGGCGGCGGCCGGCACCGGCCGGGGCCCGCTCGACGCGCGCGAGGAGCTGCTGTGCGCGGCGTTCGCCGACGTCCTGGGGCTGCCCGAGGTCGGCGTGGACGACGACTTCTTCGCGCTCGGCGGCCACTCGCTGCTCGCCATCCGCCTGGCGGAGCGGCTGCGCGCCCAGGGCGTGGACGTGCCCGTACGCGCCCTGTTCGAGACTCCCACCCCGGCCGGCCTGGCCGCGACGGCGGGCGTGGAGCGGGTGGCGGTGCCCGGCAACCTGATCCCCGCCGGGGCGACGGAGATCACCCCCGAGATGCTGCCGCTGCTGGACCTGACCGCCGAAGAGGTGGCGCGGGTCGTGGCCACCGTCGAGGGCGGCGCCCCCAACGTGGCCGACGTGTATCCGCTCGCGCCGCTCCAGGAAGGGCTCCTGTTCCACCACCTCCTCGCGGAGGGCGGCCAGGACGCGTACGTGATGCCGACGGTGCTGGAGTTCGGCGACCGCGACCGCCTCGACGCCTTCCTGCGGGCGTTACAGCAGGTCGTGAACCGGCACGACATCTACCGTACCTCGATCGTGTGGGACGGCCTGCGCGAGCCCGTCCAGGTGGTGTGGCGGCACGCGGTCCTGCCCGTCGAAGAGGTCACGCTGGACCCGTCGGGCGCCGACCCGGTGGCCGAGCTGGTGGCGCGCGGCGGCGCGTCCATGGACCTGGGCCGCGCTCCCATGATCGGCGTGCACACGGCGGCCCTGCCGGGCGGCCGGCGGGCGGCCCTGGTCAGGGTGCACCACATGGTGCAGGACCACATGGCGCTGGAGGTGCTGCTCGCCGAGGTCCTGGCCTTCCTCGACGGCCGCGCGGCGGAGCTGCCCGAGCCGCTGCCGTTCCGCGACTTCGTGGCCCAGGCCCGCGCCGCCGGCCAGGCCGATCACGAACGGTACTTCGCCGACCTGCTCGGCGACGTGACCGAGCCGACCGCCCCGTTCGGGCTGGTGGAGGCCCGGGGCGACGGAAGCGGCGTCGTACGGGAGGCGGTGCCGTTCCCCGCGGCGGTCGAGCGGCGGCTGCGCGCGGTCGCCCGGCGGCTCGGGGTCAGCGCCGCGACACTCCTGCACGTGGCCTGGGCGCGGGTGGTCGCGGCGGTGTCCGGCCGGGACGACGTGGTCTTCGGCACGGTCCTGTTCGGCCGCATGCACGCCGGGCTCGCCGCGGGCCAGGTTCCCGGGCCCTACATCAACACCCTTCCGGTACGCGTACGCACGCACGAGCTCACCGTGCTGAGCGCCGTGGCCGCCATGCGCGGGCAGCTTGCCCGGCTCATGGAGCACGAGCACGCGCCGCTGACGGTCGCGCGGCAGGCCAGCGGCGTGGTGGGCGACGCGCCGCTGTTCACCTCCTTTCTCAACTACCGGCACAACACCGGGCGGGGCGGCGACGGCAGGCGGGCGCCTGAGGGGATCCGGCTGCTGCTCGCCCGTGAGCGCACCAACTATCCGCTCGGGGTGGCGGTCGAGGACGACGGGGACGAGCTCGCGGTCACCGTGGACGCGGTCGCCCCCATCGACGCCAGGGCGGTGGGGGTGCTGGCACTCACCGCCGCGCGGAATCTCGTGGCGGCGCTGGAGGACGCGCTGGACGGGGGGCCGGACCTGGCGCTCGGCGCGGTGGAGGTCCTGGACACGACCGAGCTGGGGCGGGTCCTGCGGGAGTGGAACGACACGGCGGCCGAGGTGCCCGGTGCGACGTTGACGGAGCTGTTCGAGGGGCAGGCGGGCCGTACGCCGGACGCGGTGGCGGTGGTCGCCGGCGGTGTGACGTTGTCGTATGCGGAGGTGGACGAGCGGGCCTCGCGGTTGGCGGGGCTGCTGCGCCGCCGTGGTGTCGGGCCCGAGTCGGTGGTCGCGGTGGCCATGGAGCGCGATGCGGACCTGGTCGTCGCCCTGCTGGCGGTGCTCAAGGCCGGAGGCGCCTATCTGCCGATCGATCCGGAGTACCCGGCGGAGCGGGTTGCCTACATGCTGCGTGACGCCGCCCCGGTCGTGGTTCTCGCCTCGCCGGGCACGGCTGCGCTGTTGCCGCCGTCGGAAGTGGAAACGTTCGTCGTGGACGGCACGTATGCCGGCGAACCTCTTCGGAGCGGGGAGACGCCATCGCCCGACCACCCGGCGTACGTGATCTACACCTCGGGTTCGACAGGCCGTCCGAAGGGCGTGGTGATCTCCCATAGGGCGCTGGTCAACCACCTCGGCGCGGCCGGTGAGCGGGTGCCGCTCGGCGGTGCGGACTGCCTGGTCGCGGTGACGACGGTGTCCTTCGACATCGCGGCCCTGGAACTGTTCCTGCCGCTCGTGCGCGGGGCCCGGGTGCTGCTGGCGCCACGGGAGACGGTACGCGACCCGGCCGCTCTGCTGGACCTGGTGCGGGACGGCGGCGTGACGGTCATGCAGGCGGTGCCGTCGCTGTGGCGGGCCCTGCTGGACGCCGGCGCCTGGCCGGATGGGGTGCGGATGCTGGTCGGCGGCGAGGCGCTGCCGGGGGAGCTGGCCGCCCGGATCCAGGTTCTCGGCGCGCGGGCCGAGAACATGTACGGCCCGACGGAGGCCACCGTGTGGGCGACGTCGGCGGCGGTCGGCGAAGGACCGGTCGTGATCGGGCGGCCCTTCGCGAACACCCGGGCATATGTGCTGGACAAGGCGCTGCGGCCGGTGGCTCCCGGGGTCACGGGCGAGCTGTATCTGGCGGGCGTGCAACTGGCGCGCGGTTACCTGCGTCGACCGGGGCTGACCGCGGAGCGGTTCGTGGCCGCGCCGTTCGGCCCGGTCGGCGAGCGGATGTACCGGACCGGTGACCTGGCGCGGTGGCAGGCCGACGGGACGTTGGAGTGTCTCGGGCGCGTCGACGACCAGGTCAAGGTGCGGGGCTTCCGGATCGAGCTGGGCGAGATCGAGGCGGTGCTCGAACGCCATGACCGGGTGGCGCTGGCGGCCGTGGCGGTACGCGAGGATCCGGGCGGTGGCGGGGTGCGGCTGGTCGGCTACGTCGTCCCGGCTGACGGGCACGCCGCATCCGACATTCCTGACTTGCGGGAATTTGTCGGGCGACACTTGCCCGCGTACATGGTGCCGGCCACGGTGATGGCACTCGACGCGCTGCCCCTGACGGCGAACGGGAAGGTGGATCGCCGCTCTCTGCCTGCTCCCGAGTTCGCGGGCGGCGCGGGGCGTGGTCCGGCGACCCTGCAGGAGGAGCTGCTCTGCGGTGTCTTCGCCGAGATCCTCGGGCTGGCCGAGGTGGGGGTGGAGGACGACTTCTTCGCGCTGGGCGGGCACTCGCTGCTGGCGGTGCGGCTGATCAGCCGGGTCCGGACGGTGCTCGGGGTGGAGGTACCCCTGCGGCTGCTCTTCGAGGCCCCGACGGTGGCCGGGCTGGCGGCTCGGCTCGGCGGTGTCCCGGATGCCCGTGTTCCGCTGGCGGCGATGGAGCGACCGGAACGGGTGCCGTTGTCGTTCGCGCAGCGGCGGCTCTGGTTCCTGGGGCGGCTGGAAGGGCCGAGCGCGACGTACAACATCCCGGTTGTGCTCCGGCTTTCCGGGGGTGTTGATCGGGCGGCGTTGAACGCCGCGCTGCGGGATGTGCTCGGGCGGCACGAGGTGCTGCGGGCCGTGTATCTCGAGGTGGACGGGGAGCCGTACCAGCAGGTCGTGAACGAGCCCGACTGGGAGCTGGCCGTGGCCGAGGTGGCTCCGGCCGAGCTCGACGCCGCGGTGGCGGAGGTGGTGGGGCGGGCCTTCGATCTGACCGTGGATCTGCCGATCCGGGCCTCGTTGCTTTCGGACGGGTCGGGGGAGCAGGTGCTGGTGGTGGTGATCCATCACATCGCCGGTGACGGGTGGTCGTTGGGGCCGTTGGCGCGGGATGTGTCGGTGGCGTACGCGGCTCGGTGTGGTGGTGTGGCTCCGGGGTGGGAGCCGTTGCCCGTTCAGTACGCGGATTACGCGTTGTGGCAGCGGGAGCTTCTCGGGGACGAGGGTGACGGCGGCAGCGTGATGTCGCGGCAGGTGGCGTACTGGCGGGAGGCGTTGGCGGGGGCGCCGGAGGAGCTGGCGTTGCCGGTGGATCACGTGCGGCCGGCGGTGGCTTCTTATCGTGGGCACTCGGTTCCGGTGGAGGTTCCGGCGGAGGTGCATGCGCGGCTGGTGGAGGTGGCGCGGGCCGAGGGCGTGACCACGTTCATGGTGGTGCAGGCCGCGTTGGCGGTGCTGCTGTCGCGGCTGGGCGCGGGGACCGACATCCCGATCGGTGCGGCGAACGCGGGGCGTACGGATGAGGCGCTGGAGGACCTGGTCGGCTTCTTCGTCAACACCCTGGTCGTACGCGTGGACCTGTCAGGGGATCCGACGTTCCGGGAGCTGCTCCGGCGCGTGCGGAGGGCGAGTCTGGCCGCCTTCGATCATCAGGAGGTGCCGTTCGAGCGGCTGGTGGAGGAGCTCGCGCCCGCACGGTCGATGGCTCGGCATCCGCTCTTCCAGGTGATGCTGACGCTCCAGAATACCGGTGAGGCGGAGCTGGAGCTGCCGGGTGTGGGGGCTTCGGGGCTGCCGGTGGCCGCGGCCGCCAAGTTCGATCTGGAGCTGGGGTTGGCGGAGGTGGCCGGCCCCTCGGGAACGGCGATGGGGCTGCGCGGATCTCTGGTGGCTGCCGCGGATCTGTTCGATCGGGAGTCGGTCGAAAGGCTGGTCGCGCGGTGGGTGCGAGTGCTGGATGTGCTGACGAGCGCGCCGCGGACGCGGTTGGGCGGCGTCGATGTGCTGGATGCCGGGGAGCGGCGGCAGGTGCTTGTGGAGTGGAACTCGACGGACGCCGAGGTGCCGCCCGCGACGCTGACGCAGCTGTTCGAGGCGCGGGTGGCGGCGGTTCCGGATGCGGTGGCGGTGGTCGGTGACGGGGTGGAGTTGTCGTTCGCCGAGGTGGATGGGCGGGCGAACCGGTTGGCGCGGTTGTTGGTGGGGCGGGGTGTCGGGGTGGAGTCGGTGGTGGGGGTGTGCTTGGAGCGTGGTGTCGATCTGGTGGTCGCGCTGCTGGCTGTGCTCAAGGCGGGGGCGGCGTATCTGCCGGTGGATCCGGACTACCCGGTGGAGCGGATGGCCTACCTGGTGGAGCAGACCGGTGCCGCGTGCGTGATCGCTTCGGCGGGTGTGGGGCTGCCTGCCGGTGCGGTGCGGGTCGAGGTGGAGGACGCGGCGGGGCTGTCGGGCGAGCCGCTGACGGAGGACGAGCGTGGCGGCGCGCTGGATGGGGGGA
Organism: Nonomuraea sp. NPDC050153; assembly: GCF_044460125.1. NCBI lineage: Bacteria > Bacillati > Actinomycetota > Actinomycetes > Streptosporangiales > Streptosporangiaceae > Nonomuraea > Nonomuraea sp. NPDC050153. Next base: position 2,843 of record NZ_JBITJQ010000073.1, on the reverse strand, counting down.
ACGCGGCGTATGTGATGTTCACCTCCGGTTCGACGGGTCGGCCGAAGGGGGTGGTGGTGCCGCATGCGGGTGTGGTGAACCGGCTGGTTTGGATGCAGGAGCGCTTGCGGTTGGCGGCTGGTGAGCGGGTGCTGCAGAAGACGTCGTTCGGGTTCGACGTGTCGGTGTGGGAGTTTTTCTGGCCGTTGTTGTGGGGTGGGGTGTTAGTGCTGGCGCGTCCTGGCGGGCATCGGGATGCGGCGTATTTGGCGGAGCTGATTCGTTCTGCGCGGGTGTCGGTGGCGCATTTCGTGCCGTCGATGTTGGAGGTGTTCCTGGCCGAGCCCGCCGCCTCGGGGTGCACCGGCCTGCGGTGGGTGGTCTGCTCCGGTGAGGCGCTGCCCGCGCATGTGGTGCGGCGGTTCTCCGAGGTGCTGGATGGGGTGGGGCTGGAGAACTATTACGGTCCGACGGAGGCGTCGATTGATGTGACCGCCTGGCGGTGTGTTCCTGGTGAGTCGGTGCCGATCGGGCGGCCGGTGGCCAACACGCGGGTGTTCGTGCTGGATGAGTTTCTTCGGCCGGTGCCGCCGGGGGTGGTGGGCGAACTGTATCTGGCCGGGATACAGCTGGCGCGCGGCTATGCCGGTCGTGCGGGATTGAGCGCCGGGCGGTTTGTGGCGTGTCCGTTCGGGGCCGGTGAGCGGATGTATCGGACTGGGGATCGAGTGAGCTGGTCGGCCGGGGGCGAGCTGATGTTCGCGGGCCGGGCGGATGACCAGGTGAAGATCCGTGGGTTCCGGGTGGAGCCGGGTGAGGTCAGCACGGTGCTGGCCGCTTGCCCCGGTGTCGGCCAGGTCGCGGTGGTCGCGCGGGAGGACGCGCCGGGGGATGTGCGGCTGGTGGCCTACGTGGTCCCCGCCATGGCCGATGCCGAGACGGTGCGGCGGTTCGCGGCAGAGCGGTTACCGGAGTACATGGTGCCGTCCGCCGTGGTCGGGCTGGACGCGCTGCCGGTGTCGGTCAACGGCAAGCTGGATCGCAGAGCGTTGCCCGCTCCCGAGTACCGCGTGAGCGCTCGTCGAAAACCCGCCAGCCGCGAGGAAGAGATCTTGTGCGAGGCGTTCGCGCAGGTGCTCCGTCTGGAGAGCGTCGGGGTCGATGACGACTTCTTCGCGCTGGGCGGGCATTCGCTGCTCGCGGTGCGGCTGGTCAGCCGGATCCGGGCGGCGTTGGGAGTGGAGGTGCCGTTGAAGGTCCTGTTGGAGGACCCGACGGTTGCGGGACTTGCACGACAGCTCGGCCATCTCAAGTCAGCGAGGCCGGCGTTGCGGCCCATGCGTACCCAGAAGGAGTCCTGATGATTCCGTTGTCTTTCGCGCAGCGCCGGTTGTGGTTCGTCGCTCAGTCGGAAGGGCCGAGCGCGACCTACAACATGCCGGTCGTGCTGAGGCTGTCGGGAGCGGTGGACCGGCATGCCCTGGGGCTGGCGCTCCGGGATGTGATCGAGCGGCACGAAGTGCTGCGCACGGTCTTCCCGGTGGCGGAGGGGGAGCCGTACCAGGAAGTGGTGGCCTTCGAGGAGCTGGCGTGGGAGCTGGCGGTGACCGAGGTCGCTGCCGACGAGCTGCCCGCGGTGGTGGCGGGGGCGGCCGCGTACGCCTTCGACCTGTCGTCGGAGGTGCCGATCCGGGCGTGGCTGTTCGAGTCCGCCGGGACGGATGAGCGGGTGCTGGTGGTCGTCGTCCATCACATCGCCAGTGACGGATGGTCGATGGGGCCGCTGGCGCGTGACGTGTCGCTGGCTTATGCGGCGCGCTGCCAGGGGCAGGCCCCGGCGTGGGAGCCGCTGCCGGTGCAGTACGCGGACTACACGCTGTGGCAGCGTGAGCTGCTCGGTGACGAGCAGGACCCGGACAGTCTGGTCTCCACTCAGATGGCGTACTGGCGCGAGACGCTGGCCGGTGTTCCGGAGGAGCTGGAGCTGCCGTTCGATCGGCCGCGGCCGGCGGTGGCGTCGCACCGTGGCCACACGGTGCCGATCGAGGTGTCCGCGGAGGTGCACGCGCGGCTCGCGGAGCTGGCCCGGTCCGAGGGCGTGACCATGTTCATGGTGGTGCAGGCCGCGCTTGCCGTGTCGTTGTCGCGGCTGGGGGCCGGGACGGACATCCCGATCGGCACGACGGTGGCCGGTCGTACGGACGTCGCTCTGGATGACCTGGTGGGCTTCTTCGTCAACAACGTGGTGCTGCGGACTGACCTGTCCGGCGATCCGACGTTCATCGACGTGCTGTCCCGGGTGCGGCAGGTCGGGTGGACCGCGTTCGCGCACCAGGAGCTGCCGTTCGAGCGGCTCGTGGAGGAGCTGGCGCCGGCGCGGTCGATGGCGCGGCATCCGCTGTTCCAGGTGATGTTCAAGGTGCAGAACAACGCCGAGGCGGTGCTGGAGCTGCCGGGAACGCGGGCCGAGGGCGTGTCCGCAGCCGTGTCGGCAGAGGTCTCGGCAGGGATGTCGGCGGCGAAGTTCGATCTGGACTTCACGGTGGAGGAGGTGCCCGGACCCGGTGGGTTGCGGGGGTCGTTGGTGGCGGCGGCGGATCTTTTCGATCGGTCGTCGGCGGAGGTGGTGGTGGCGCGCCTGGTGCGAGTGCTGGAGGCGGTGACCGCTGAGCCGTTGACGCGGCTGAGTGAGGTGGAGGTGTTGGACGAGGTCGAGCGTCATCGGGTGTTGGTGGAGTGGAACGACACGGCGGCCGAGGTGTCCGGTGAGTCGTTGGTGGAGTTGTTTGAGGCGCAGGTGGCGCGGTCGCCGGGGGCGGTGGCGTTGGTGGCTGGTGGGGTGGGGTTGTCGTATGTGGAGGTGG
>NZ_JBITJQ010000072.1:0-16595 GCF_044460125.1 Nonomuraea sp. NPDC050153 | reverse complement strand
CGAGCGCCTGATGATCGAGAAGAGGCAAGCATCAACGGCCCTGCTAAGGACCGCTGTGGCATAGAACCGTCTCCACGGTTTGGGGGGATTGACACCGGCCCACGTCGTGCAGCTGGCCAAGCAGGCCGTCACCGAGATCGCCGTCTCAGCGTCCAGGTCTCGGCCGGCGTAGCCGCAAGAGCAACCACAAGTGGGAACCGCGCAACCGGCTGGCCCGCTCGGCAGCCCGGCTGCACGCCTACCGGCTGGATCCAATAGTCGATGACCTGCAGGCCTTGCCCGAGCGGCGGCCCGGCTCGCGGATCCTGGCCCCGGGAACGCAGACGGAGACCAGCCCGTCCAGCCTCGCCCCCACCCGGACCGCACGCTGATCGCCGACCGGCTGCTCCGTTGCTACGACCGCTGCGCCTCCTCTGGCCTGCGCGAACCTGCATGCCTGGCCATCACGACCGAGACGTGGCGGCCCGAGATTCTCGCCTTCACCCCCACCGGCTCCGAAGCACCAACCGCCTCATCAAGGAAAACGGGAGGCGATCCTCAGCGCGACTTCAGAAACGCCAACACCGCCTGCACGGCGTCCGGATGACGCAGCAGACTTGCTCTATCGCACTTCACCCGAACCAGCTGAGTTTGCGATGCACCTTTCCACGCCCCACAGTACGGATGACCTTCAGACACGATGTGAAGGACGCTTCCTCCCCATGAAGGCCTCGTAGAATGGTGCGCCGATACAAGATAGATGAGATAGTCGAGCATGGATCGCATGATCTGTTCGTGGCAGAAAACGAGCTCCTCTTCGCTGGTGTCGTCCGCAGCCAGACTCTTGAGCACACGGTCAGACAGGTCCCTCTCGAGAACGCCGACCAGCGCGCGCGGATCGTCCAGGAGTTCCGACAACAGGGACGCACTCAACGGCGCGCTGGACGCCGGCCCATCAACTTCACCGAGACACGCCAAGTACGCCTGCCATATTGCATCTGCCCCACATGGGTCGGCGTCAAAAAGCACCAGCGGCAATGGGCCGCCATCCCTCTCCAGCAGTAATTGCGCCATTTCCTGAGCAATCGGTGCAGCTGCGCAGTACGCAAGTATGGCCTGCACCCCGTGGCTGACAGGAGGTGACCCGGCGAGCAGGTCCGAGGCGTAATCTCTGGCATTGAGACGTACGGGAAGCGGATCGCCCATCATCGAAATCACCTCGATGCCGAAGTCTGACATGTGCAGGTCGGTTATTCCGGCTTCAACTCGTCGCCCCGGAAAGTCCAAGCCAACCAGTCTAGTTATCATACTCTGTCGGTCTCCGCAACGTGATAGGTGACTCCCAGCATCAGGCGTCACGGGCTCTTGGTGACTCTCGCGACAGAATCTCATTGAGACCCGATATTGTCGGATCGCCAGAAAAAGTTCTAACGGAAATCTCCACGCCGAACATGGACTTGACCCGATGAAGCATCTTCAGGGCTTTCAGCGAGTTTCCGCCGACCGCGAAGAAGCTATCCTCACATCCGACCCATGCCAAGCTCAGTACTCTCTTCCAGAGCTCAGCGAGTGCCATCTCCATGGGAGTGCTTGGAGTAGTCCCTGCAGCCCTCGCCGCTCGATCTGCGGGTGTAGGAGCACGGAGACGACGCCGGTCAAGCTTGCCGGAAGGACCGAGAGGAAAGGACTCCATACGGACGTAGGCTGATGGCAGCATGTACTCAGGCAGATACTGGCCGGCGTGATCAGCCAGGATCTTCACGGATACTTCGTCACCCACGAAGTAGGCGATCAGTTCGTCTTCATCTGTATCGTTCTTGAGGGCTATGACAGCACAGCTGCGAACGCCTGGATGACGTTCAAGAACCGCTTCCACCTCTCCGACTTCGACCCGGCATCCACGGATCTTGATTTGGGTGTCGGATCGCCCGAGGAACGAGATGATCCCATCCTCGTCAACTACCGCGAGATCACCAGTGAGATAGAGCAGCTCATCCGGGGAAAGCGGGTAAGGATGAGCCACGAATCGCTCGGCGGTGAGCTCCGAATTATTCTGGTAGCCAGTGGACAACCCTCCGACCCCGGCGACCCCCAACTGTCCGACCACTCCGGGTGGTACCAGGTTGAGCGCATCATCGAGGACGAACAGCCGATAGACTCCCATTTGCTTGCCGATCGGGACACCGTACACAGAATCGTGCTTCGATCCTGTCCACGCAGCCACCTCCGACGTCTCCGTCTGCCCATACAGGTTGTGGAACTCGGCGCTGAAGTGCTGAGTGAAGCGATCCAGAAGTGAGCTGGATACAGCCTCTCCGGAGACCCATACACACCGAAGATCTGGATACGACTGCGGTCGCGCATAGTCGAGAAATGCACTCAACATGGAGGGCACAAAATGGGTCGCGACGAGGCCACGCGTACTCAGCAGTCCGGCGAGGTAGTCGGCATCGGCCTCACCACGCGGAAGCGCCATTTGAATAGTTGCACCCACACTGAGCGGCCCGAAGATCTCCCAAATCGCCACATCAAAAATCAGGGGCGTCTTCAGAAGAACGGACTCGCCCTCCTTGAGAGGAAAACGCTGCAGCAGAGATTCGATACGTCCAGCAGCACAGCGGTGGTCAATAACGACACCCTTGGGCTCGCCAGTTGATCCGGAAGTGAAGTAGATGTAGGCAGTGTCATTCAAGGCGACCTCGACCGGCGGCGGAGCGACCGAGCCGGTGTCATCGACCTGGAAAAGCATGACCCCCGTATCCTGCAGCAGAGGGTTGAACTTTTCGTCGGTCATGATCGCGGCCAGCTCGCCACCTGTGACGATCGATTGAATACGGCCGACAGGTAGACTTGGGTCGAGAGGGACGAATGCAGCGCCCGCCTTCAGTGTTGCGAGCACAGAAACAATAAGTTCCGGCGAACGTTCCATGCAGATGCCGACGACCCGTTCGAGCCCGATTCCCGCGCCGGCCAGCGACTGAGCCATGTGATTGGCTCTCCGGTCAAGCTCACCGTAAGTGACGGCGACGTCTCCGAAGTGGATCGCTACCCGGTCAGGATGATCTCGTGCGGCTGACTCGAAAGGCTGGTGAATTGGTTTGAGATGAGGATACACATCGAAGGTCGAGTTGATGACGGCTGCGCGCTCGTCCTCCTCATCGCTGGAGAGCATGCGCAGTTCGTCGATGCGCGCGTGAGGCCGCTTGACGGCATCCTGGAGCAGCACGTGGAACGATCGCCACCATCGATGGGAGCCGATACCGGGAAGTGAATGCCCGTCGCAGTCCAGTTCGAGCAGCACCGCTACTCCCCCTGATCTCACCGTACAGGCCGCCCTTGACAGCTCCGCTTCGCCGGCCTTTTTTGGTGGGTCAACAGAAAGGCCGGGAAGTGCTACGCCTGGATCACGGGTGTCCAGGCCGGTGACAGCGAACCTGAGAGGGAAATGAGGAAGCTGCCCGTCATCAGCATCAGAATGCATCTTTCGCTGCTCGATCGCCTCTTCGAACGACACTGCTGTACTCACGAGAAGGTCTTCGAAGGTGGCTCCTGAAGGAAAAGCTATTCGGAGCGGAATGCAGCAAGCGGTAGCTGAGTCACTATGAGGTGGGCGTTCGTCGAGCACAAGGCCGATAGTGACCGGATCCTGGCGACTGTGGCGATGATGTGTCGCTGCGAAGGCCGAGAGCAGAACAGCAGATTCTGGCGTCCCCCGCCGCTCGGCCAGGATGCGCAACGCATCGGCGGTTGCAGGGTCGAGCGCAAGGCTCTCCATAGAATATCGCGCATTCATCTTCATCCTCGGTTCCTCCTCGCAGCGGCATCCCATCGAGGCGTGCTTTTCCCTTGGCCGGTCGGGCGAGTATCCAAAGAGAAACACACTGCTAGTTCCTTGGATCTGACCGATCTGGGCGTCGGAAAGTCCATGGATGGATTCAGGGTGCACGTCCCGTACATGTTCAGCACCTACCTCCCGCCAGAAGTCGCTACCCTTCTACGCCGCGGGGGCGATCAGTGTCCCCTCAAGGGGTTTCAGGGGTGCGAAGTCCCTGCCTACCAGCCATTCAGGGCGGGGACTAGGAGTTGGGAGCGCGTTGCTGACGGCGTTGTAGCTCAAGAGAAGCAGGGATCGATCGATCGGCGACATGTTCTGTGCCGATCCATGGGGAATGTTGCAGTGAAACCAGAGCAAGGAACCCCGCGGCCCCTTGGGGGCCACAAGGCCGTGCTGTTCGACCAGCGCTTGCATGCGCTCTGAATTTTCGAGCGAATACTTCAGGTCGTTAGTCAACGTCGACTCCCAACCTTCATTCTTTGCGGCGGCAGGGATGAGCCCCTCGGAATGGCCTTCGGGAACAACGATTAGAGGGCCGTTGAACTCTGTCACCTCGTCGAGAAAGACGGCGACAGTGAGCGCGCGCGGTTCCGGCATCTGATCCTCGTTATGCCAGAACATGAAGTCCTGATGCCATCGCCAGATCTCGCCTTGAAAGGCACGCTTCTTGTTGACCTTGAACTGGTGGACGTACACGTCGTCATTCAACAGCTGTCGAGCAAGGCCGAGAATTTTAGGATGGCGGACAAACCGAGAGAAAAGATCACTGTTCAGGTGGGAGCCGTGGACACGATAAGGGAGCCCAGTCCCGGCCTCGACGGTGCGCCTCGGCGAATCCTGTGCGAGTTCCCTCTCAGCCTCCCTTCTCAGCAGCTCGATGTCGCTCGCTTCAAGCACGCCGGGCTGAAAAACGAATCCCGCTCGATGGTAGTCCTCGATCTGCTGGGGGGTGAGCAGGTTGTCATTCTGCACTTTTGCCTCCATTGAGAGTGGTCTGCGATTTCGGCGGAAGCGACTTCGCCTGGAAGGCATGATCAAGCGCTGTGGCATGCATGCATCAAGACCACTGCCTACGATCTTGGATGCCCGAGACAGGCTTCACGAACGATTCTCCGTGAACTTCGACCAGGCCAAACGCAGCACCTGAACCGAGTGAAACAAATCGTCCTTGCTCGAGGCCTCGTCCAGGATGAAGGTCGAGGCGCCGAGTTGCATGTACCGCAGCAAGAGGCCCGCTGTTTCCGCATAACTTCCCACTATGTACGGACAGAACGTTTTATATGCCCGAAACGGGTACATCCAGTAGCTGCCCACCGGGGCGCTCACCTTCATGGCATCCTCCGAGAGCCGGCGATGCCAGTGGGATTCGACCGATTCATACGCGAGGTCATGGAACTCCTCGCCAAGCCGATCGACGGGGAAGCGCTCGTGGGCGAGCCGCCAGGCAGTGCTCGAATCCTCTCGAGCGATGATGCCCAGCCGGAATCCGCTGTCCGCGGGCAAGGACTCCTCGGCATACTCCCGCGGCTCTCGTGGATAGCTCAGCCGTGTCGCACCGAGCTCCCTCTGCACTCGGATACAGCTCTCCGACGTTCCTGATACGAAGATGCGCGGCTCCAGGCCGGCGATCGGCGGAGGGGCCGGACGGAGCCCGTTCAGCTGGTAATACTCGCCGGAGTACTTCAGCGGCTGCTCCCCTGAAGTCAGCTCTGCGATGATGGTGCCGAACTCCGCAAGCCTGTCGTATCGCTGGCTGTGGTCCAGGTTGCAGCCCATCTCCCTCAGGTGCCTGGAAAAACCGCCGGCCACCAGATTCACACCGATGCGTCGACCGCTGCCGGCGGCTATCGAATTGATGCTCTTCGCGACCGACATCGGGTGCTGGTAAATGGGGTTAACGGCAACGAGCGGGACCAGGTCGCGCGACTTCTCGAGGACCCTGCCGGCGATGAGCCACGGATCGAACGATATGTTGTCCGAGAAGATCAGCATCCCGGCACAGCCCAGCTCTTCGGTCCATACGATGATGTCGTCGAGATGTTTGAACGGCTCTTCGCGAGCATCACTCATTAGCCATGGGGCCGAGGTGTAGATCGTCAGCATGAGTTCGCTCTCGGTATGCGATGTCAGTGCCTGATGCTCGGCCTGTCAGGAGGCCGACCAGCGACCAGAGGGCACCAGGCGTGCTAAAGCTTTCGAACTTCAGCAGGTCCTCAGGAATCGAGATCCCGTACGCTGCTTCGATTTTCAAGAGGAGATCGACGGCCGCAATGGAGGTCAGGCCGGCAGCTCTGGTGTCCAGATCCGCAGTCAGTTGGTGGTCGTCCGGCAGATCACGCAGCGCCGCGCGCAGCAGAGACTCGAAGCGCTGATCCCAGGTGTGCACTGCTGGACTCACCTCTGTGACTGGAGCTTGGAGGCGCCCAGGAACACCGAGAGGCTCTTCGGCGTCGCGTGCTCGAAGACCTGGCGCAGGCGGACATCCGCCTCCATGACCTCGGAGACCCGGCCGACGATCTGAAGGACCTGCATCGACGTTCCGCCGGCCTCGAAGAGATCCGAGTTCTCGTCGAGGTTCTCGGGGCCGAGAACCTCGCGCCATATCTCGATAAGGGCCGCCGTGCGGTCCGCTTCGTTCTCGTATTCGGCCTTCATCTTTGGAAACTCCTCAGAAGGGCGGCGCTGGGTGACCACCGACTGCAGCCCGAAGATCGGAATATGGATATGCTGACACTGAATGTGCCTGCCTGACGGGCGGCGATAATGCATCGAATACTAAGTCATGCGACTCCGCCCCGATCCTCATGGATGACAGGGAGCCCGACCACAGACGCTGTCGCGCACTGCTGATGACCAGGTGCTGAACTCAGCGGAGTGGCAAAGTCTTGGAACGCCGCAGCGGCCGGTCACGAGACTCGGCGGGAGGCGGAGCTGGGAGGGAGCAAGCGGAGGTCCTCTTCGCTCACCAGGTCGAACCGAAGCGCGAAGGCGACCAATGCCTCACGTTTGGAATGCTTGGGTCCGTCGTCCTCGCACTTGGACCACTGTCCCACCGGGAGCTTCCGAACCGCTAGGTAGTCGATGTGGTAGTTGACACTGCTACGGTTTGCGTCCCTGAATTGATCAACTCCCCTCAGCCTCTCGACAACCTCTCGGAGTGATGGCACGGCTGCCATAGAGGATCCGCGTAAACGCGGTTCACACAGCGCGACGAGAACAAGGAAGTACTTGCTCGTCTTGTCCAGGTGAATCGACGAGACCATCGCCCTCGTGGCCAGGTCCATCTGGAGTAGACGCGGAGGAGGGGCGTAGACGGTGAGTTCGGTGACGCCCGCGCTGGTCGGGATCAAGATGCGCGACATTTCAAACGGAATGACCAGGTCCAGCTGTCGAGGGCGCACCTTGACCAACTCGGCGCCACCTTCCAGATTTTCCACAGCATAGGTGGTGCTCGTGGTGAGATTGGACACAGTAGGTTGCTGGGCGGAAACCTTGAGTGCTCCGAGGCTGGGTTCGGCGTTCGGCTGGATCTTCCCCGAGCGTTTTGATATCCCAAACTTGAGTTCTTCGCCGGACTTCAGGTTGATCCGCCCCCCGCTGCCGCGTCCCCGCAGATGAGCAGGGTCGCTCTGCCAGGTAACGATCACCTCAACACCCTCTGCGGTTTGCTGCCCACTTACCATGGAACTCCCTTCTCGTCACGTTTGTGACCGAAATGCACGATATCTGCTTGTACGTTACCATGCAGCGAATTGGAAGGCACGTGCCAAACTGCGTGCACTCCGGGGAATGTGCGGTTTCCTCACAGGAATTGTGGTCTGTATGCTGGCATGGGCTTTATAGGCTTGCCTGAGGTCTCCACACAAGGCCCGCTGGAATTTGCGTTCGGGAAGGCACGATGAAGTCACTGCTGGATTTCCTGGAAATGCGCGATCGAGCCATGCGGGAACGCGTGGAACTCCACCTCCCGGTTAGTCCGGGACGCTACGTTCAGCAGGAAAACGGCAGCGTCCGAGATACTTCGACATCATGAGATCTTGCGGTGCCGGGGTCAGCTGCTAGAGGTCAAATGCGGTATATGGTCCTCGGGACGGCCGACGTGTCGATGCCGGCCTTCCAGCCGAAGCGTTCAAGGCATCGACGTGGTTGCACCTGACGGCTCCGTACATGCGAGTCTTGTAGTGGCCGGGGCCGCGTGATGGTGCTTCGTGAAAGTGGCTCCGGAGCTTTTCTGTGTAGCGTCACTTTTTGTGCAGGCGATCTAGAGATCCGTAGATGCTGGGGTCACCAGCGCTTGATGACATCTGGCGTCGGCCGCGCTGTGCCGGAGGAGCGAGGCGTCCATTCATCCGTGGAGGGACGGGATTGGACGAGCGCGGGATTCGTCGTTGAGTGTTCGTTTTCTGGTGTGGGGGCGCTTGCAGCGTCGCCAATCTCGGCCGTGATCACCACGGCCTGGATCGGGTGATCAGGTGTTCGAGGGAGTGCCCAGGGAGACCAACGTCCGCACTACGCAAGGGCCCTACGCTCTTGGCACGCACATCACCGCCCGCTCAGGCCATCCGCGCCGAGGTCGACGCCCCACCGTCAAGACCACCAGCGAGCCGATCACGGTCGCCCGCCCCGAACCGCTCGGCAGCACCGGCAAGTGCGCGTCCCGCCTCGTTGTCAGGCCAGGCAACAACGTCAAGGGCGCGAGAACTCGCCATGCGTTGCGAATCAGAGAAGAAGACAATGGAGAAGGCAACATGGAGTCACACCCCGAACCGACGAGTCGCCGCTAGGACGCCAGACAATGCTCTCCCGGCCGGCGCAGAACGCATTCTTGGTCACGGAGGCTCAGAGCATTGCCAAGCAGACAGAGCGTACCTTTGCGATTGTTTATGTCACAAGACCTTTTTTGCCATGTCCTATGCACACTGAGTAACGTTTAGTGTTAGGATTATGCGGGCCAAACATTTTAGTAGAGCGATCTAAATTCCCTCTACATACCCTCTTTGAGGGGTGGTCGCAGATGCTCTGAATGCAGTATCTCTTCCTTTTTTAATATCGCGCCTCAGGGCTGAGTGCCTGAATGCGCCGAGCGCTGACCCTCATCTGTGCGTGATGCCGGCCTGTGCTGGAGGGCGGCGCCGGCTTCACCTGCCCCCACGCGCTGGAGACGCTCCTGAGCGCGGTTACCCCGTCCTCATCCTCAAGGCCGCAGCAGCCCACCGCCGCCTCCCTAACGCCTCAGCGCGTCGGCGACCCTGCGCGGCCGTCTCCGTGGTCGTATGGCCGCGCTTGCGCAGCCGGCCAGTGCCGCTGGGTTGCTTTCCTTGAACGAGCGGGCACCACAACGCTCTCCCTGACGCTGCAGTCTGGGGCCCGCTTGACCTTGAACGGCTTCAACAGGCCACTCCCTGAACGGTTTCGGACAACGATTCGGCGACGCGCTCGCCGATCATGATGCAGGTCAGGTTGGTGTTGGCCCGCACCGAGGAGGGGATGACCGAGGCGTCCGCGACGCGGAGCCCGTCCGTGCCGAAGACCCGGCATTCGCTGTCGACGACGCCTGTGGCAGCACTCGACGCCATGGCTGCGGTGCCGCTCGGATGGTGCGCCGTCTGCAGGTGCGCCGCAAGGTAGCGGTCCGTGCTCGCGTCGTCGTAGACGGACCAGCCGTCGACGTCCACGAGTCTTTCAATGAACTTACTGATTGCCGGATCGTCCGCTATGTGCCGCGCCAGCCGTAGCCCGTCGCGGAGACGGGCCCGATCGGATGCCGCAGCGAGGTGGTCGAGGTACACCACCGGGCCTTGACGGGGATCACGAGAGGCCAGCCGTACGGTGCCCCGCGACTCCGGCCCCATCAGATTCGCGGTGATCACGAAAGCGTGGCTGCCTCCCACGGAAGCGGCCAGGCGGGGCGCGTACTTGCTCATCTCGACATGGTTGAGCAGGCACAATTGCATGTCATTGGCCATGCTCGAGCCCTGCGCGCGGTACCGCAGGACGACCTCGGCGCAGAGCGCGGAAGGGTCTGCCGCGCCCTGCGCCGGGGCGCAGATGATCGGTACCTGCGAGTGGTCCGCAAGGTTCTGGCCGACGGCGGGGAGGTCGACGATGACGTCGATCCCGAGTGCACTGAGGTCCTCGGCCTTACCGATGCCGGAACGGAGCAGGATCGCCGGGCTACCGATCGCGCCAGCGGCGATCGTCACTTCAGCCGCACCGATGTCGCGCTCCTGCTCATCGGCGATGACCCGGACTCCCGTCGCGCGTGATCCGGTGAACAGCACCGAATCCACCAAGGTGTTCGGCATGACGGTGAGATTGGCCCGCTGCCGTGCCGGCTCCAGAAAGGCTTTCGCCGTCGAGATCCGGCCCAGAGAACCGTCGACGTTCAACGGCAGGGGGCCCACACCGGTGCTGTAGGGCTCGTTGTGGTCGGCGGTACTGTCGAATCCGGCCCGCCGGCACGCCTCGGCGAACGCCCGGGACAGCGAAGTCATCCGCTCACTCGGCGTCCGGGCGATCCGAAGGGGGCCGCAGTTGCCGTGGTGACCGCCGACCCGATCGACATCGGTCTCAATCGCGACGAACCCCTCCAGCGCCGCTTCCCACGACCAACTCACGCGGCCCGACGGCCAGTCGTCGAAGTCGCCGGGCTCCGGCCGGAGCGCGATGCAGGTGTTTATGCTCGAGCAACCGCCGACGACCTTGCCGCGGGGGAGCCAGAACTCGTTGTCGCCGGCACCCCGGACGGTGTATCCCCAGTCGTGAGAACCCAACGACGGTGTCCGCCCGTCCTCGAGCTCTGGTGGAAGGGCGAGGCCGTGATAGTCCGGTCCGGCCTCGACCAGCAGGACGCGGCGGTCCGTCCGCTCGGCAAGCCGGGCGGCGATCACGGCGCCCGTCGACCCGGCACCGACGACTATGTGGTCAAAGAACATTGGCGAGTGCATGCCCTACCCTTCGGCCGCTCGTGGATTGCACGACTACAAGCGAGGCGTACTTTGCCCCGGCTCCTGACGACAGCCAGGGTGGTCCGCCGGGCTCAGCAACGGAATGCACGAGAGCGCTCTGCCGAGCAGACGGTCCTGGCGGGCGCCCAGGTTTTCGGCGTTGTAGCTTGTGACCTCCTCGTCCGCGACGAGCCTCAATCTGAGCTACTTGTCCCACAACCGCAGTGGCCGAGAACGGTGCTGTCGACCGGCTGCGTCGGCCAGAAGCCCTGCGATCGAGCCGACGACATAGGGCTTGTCCACGGCGAAGGGGAATGGCATGACCTCATGGTCGATCGCTGAATGCCACCCGTTGAGTAGTCCGCCATCGCCTCCGTGACGCCCCTCGATCGCGAGGTCGCGTTCGAGGCCGTTGGCGAAAGCGTGAAGCGCGGATAAGTTCCGGGCAGCGGCCCAGGTCGGTTCAGGCGAGGTAATAGGGTCGGCCGTGTGCGGCGACCGGGGCCGACTGGTAGGTCCACACGCCTGCAGGGGCGGCGTGCGTCAGCAGCGCGGTGAGGTCCTGGCTCACGGGCGAGGTCGGCTCCGCCACGTGCAGTGAGACGTGTGCGGCCGTTTCGGAGTCCAGCACGTAGTACTGATAGGGGTGATAAACGCTCTGCCGACTGGTCAGCAAGCGGCCTTCCGAATCGGTTCCGTAGCCCGTGATGGGAGTGTTGTTCACCGGCGCGCCGGTCAGGCCGCCAAGATGTGCGTCGATGCTGAACAGCAGGCGCTCGCCGGGTGTGATGCTCCCGTCCTCGGCGAAGTCGGCGTCCAGGACACGGACGTGCCAGTCGGACGTCTCCGGGCCGTTGAGTGACGGCATGGTTGCCGTGAACCGGGCCGGCCGCTTCGGCTCGGCGAAGATTTTGGATCCGGCCTCGATGGCCATCGCATTATCGCAGAGCACGTGGATCCTGCCGATGCCGAGCAACTTCGTCTGATCGATTCCGGTGGCGTACTGCGCGTACGACACCGGAAACATCCGGTGCTCCTCGCCCTGCGGGTAGGCGATGATGTTTATCTCCACCTCCTCGGTGATGCTCGAGCCGTCTCCGTACTGCGCGAAGTAGAGCTGGTAGTTGAGAGAGAAGCAGGCGCGGCCGTCGAAGTCGGCCGGGGCCAGGCGCGGGTGCGTGCGACCGAGGATCTTCGCAGCCGTCTCGAAATCCACCAGGTAATCGATGCCGATGTTGTGCCACGCCCCGCAATAGAAGGGCAGTCGGAATGGCTCGGGAACCGGCGGCAGGGAGTGGGGCATGACGCGTCGGGTCGAGGCCGGGTCGGTAGCAGTCATCATGGTTGCTTTCTCGTGACGGGTGCAGGCGGCTGCACTCAGGTTCGTGCTGCCTGGATGGCGAAATGCAGGTTGGAGCTGCCGTTGAAGACGTTGGAATGAACGTGCGCGCGGGCTTGCCAGCCATGTCGAACCCGCTGGCCGAGGTATGTCACAGAACATGCACCAAAGTGAGAGCTGAATACCTGTCAAGCGTCACAGAGGCTATCGGGGTTTCCTGGCGCATTTCTGATCACGTCGCAGTCAGGCCTCGCGGGCAGCGTCGAAGCTAGAATCGCCACCCGATCGTTGATCTGCTCGATTCGCTCGATCTCAACAAAGGCGGGGTGAGAAAGAAGGCCAATCAAGGTGTGATCACAACAGCCGAGCCATCCTCCCGGAGGCGGGTGGCGGCCGTTTCCCCATTTCGATCATCAGATGTGGCAATATCCCTACTCCCAGCTTCCTGCCCAGCCGCTCCTGTACCAGAGACGGAGGAAACATCTTCACCCCTCGAGGCAGTGCTCAGGAGGCCAGGATTGTAGTATTCATGAGCGCTCGCTCATACTGGCAGGCCCCCTCATCGTGCACACTTGATCCCAAGGTGGTGCAACTCTAGACACGAACGGGCCCGCTTCATCCCTGACAGGCGCTAGGTTTGTCAGCGGTGTCAGCCGCCAAGACTGACTCTCTTCGTTTCGCTCGGCGGCAGGCGGTCGATCGTTCGCTTCCCGGGTAGTCAAGGTGACGCCGTGATCAGCAGACCGCCCGGCTGGAGTTTCCTCACTGTCGTCTCCGTCGTGGCACTGATGAGCTTCTACGGCACCAGCGTGTCCATGTGGCACTTCGAGGTCATCATCTTCATGTCTCTTACTTGGGGCGCGCTGATCCTGATCTGGCTCGCCTGTCTGGTGGTGACGGCATGCGAGGCCGCGCAGATGCTGACGGCATCATGAGGTCGCCGTCCTGCGTCGTCGGGTCGCCCGGCCACGACCACACTGGGCCGACCGGACGCTGCCGGCCGCGCTGGCGCGACCGCTGTCCACGCGGCTGCGCCTGCATCGGATCGTGACGCCGGACACCTTGACGGCCTGGCACCGCCGCCTGGTCAGCCAACGCTGGACCTAGGACCGTGGCGGCAAGTTCTCCCGCTTGTTCGATGAAGTGTTCGCCACCGCTGGCGTGCGGGTCATCAGCCCGTCCACTCACCAGGAGCGAACGAACGATTCGTGGGAACGCTACGCCGCGAGTGCCTCGATCGCCTGCTCATCCTTGGTGAGCGGCACCTGCGCAAGGTCCTGACCGGGTACGAGCGCCGTGTCAACCACCATCGCGCGCATCAGGGCCGTTCGTTTCGCCCGCCATTGCACGATCCCAGCGAGGTGATCGACATGACTTCCCGGATCCATCGTCGAAGGACCGTCGCACGAGTACCACAGAGCTGCCTGATCACCCGGCAAACGCCCAGCCCAACAGCAGAATCCGCGTTTCGGCACCGCACAGGAGATCTTGGTGTTGCGGCATGAGGTCGCGGTGCTGCGTCGCCAGGTCCCCCAGCCCAGGCCGGACTGGGCCGATCGGGCGCTGCTGGCCGCGCTGGCAAGACTGTTACCCGCTCGTCTTCGACTGCATCGCATCGTAACGCCCGGCACGCTGCTGGCCTGGCATCGCAGGCTGGTCAAGAAGAAGTGGACCTACCCCGCCAAACAGGGCCGGCCCCCGATCTCTGAAGAGATCCGCGATCTGATCGTCCGATTGGCTCGGGAGAATCCACGCTGGGGACATCGGCGCATCCAGGGTGAGCTCCTCGGTCTTGGCTACAGGGTGGGAGAGGGGACGGTCCGCCGGGTCCTGGCGGCGGCGGGATTGGGGCCCGCGCCGCGCCGGGCTTCACCGACCTGGCGCCAGTTCCTCATCTCTCAAGCCTCCGGCATCCTGGCATGCGACTTTCTCCACGTCGATACGGTGTTCCTCAAGCGCCTGTACGTGTTGTTCGTCATGGAAATCGAAACACGGCGCGTGCACATCCTCGGTGCCACGGCAAATCCAACCGGCGCCTGGACGGCGCAGCAGGCACGCAATCTGCTGATGGGACTGGGCGAGCGAGCCGACAGGTTCCGGTTCCTGATCCGGGACAGGGACTGCAAGTTCGGCAGAGCATTCGACGAGGTGCTCATCGGCGCGGACGTGCGCGTCCTGAAGATTCCGCCGCGCTCGCCACGGGCGAACGCGTTCGCCGAGCGAGTCGTCGGCACACTTCGACGCGAATGCCTCGACCACCTGATCATCTATAGTGAACGGCACCTGCGTACAGTTCTGGCCGCCTATGAACGCCATTTCAACCAGCATCGCCCGCATCAGGGCCGTTCGCTCCGCCCGCCGAGGCACGACCCCAGCGAAGTGATCGACATGACCGCCCGAATCCACCGTCGAAGGACTGTCACCGGACTGATCAGCGAGTACCACAGAGTAGCCTGACCGCCTTGCAAATGCCCAGCTCAACAACAGCATCGGCGTTTTGGCACCGCACAAGGTGCGTGTCTGTCGCCGGCCAGCCTCATGGGACCACCCAGGAGGAGTTTCTGCCACGAGCATGGGACCACCCGGTTGCCAGTGATGGGACCACCCGGCGTGTCACGTCTGGGCGGTTGATCACTTCCGGTTACGACTTCTGCCAGGTCATCCGACGTGGCGGGGGTTCGGGGGAATGGCGTTCCGGGAGGTTTCGGTGATCGAGGTACGCGAGGTACTACGGGCCTGGCTGACGGGGGCCGGACTGCGCAAGGTGGCCGAGCAGGCAGGGGTGGACCGCAAGACCGCCCGCCGGTATGTCGAGGCGGCGCAGGCGGCGGGGTTGGCCCGCGAGGGCGGCCCGGGGCAGTTGACCGATGAGCTGGTCGGTCAGGTCGTCGATCGGGTGCGGCCGGTGCGGGCCGATGGCCGGCACGGGGCGAGCTGGGCGGCGCTGGAGGAGCGCCGCGAGCAGATCCGCGGCTGGGTCGAGCAGGGCCTGCAGGTGGAGAAGATACGTCTGAAGCTGGTCCGCTCCGGGGTGGAGGTGCCCTATCGCACGCTGCACCGCTTCTGCGTGGAGCGGTGTGAGTTCAGCCGGGGTAAGACCACCGTCCGGGTGCTGGATGGGGAGCCGGGCAAGGAGTGTCAGATCTATTTCGCCCGGCTCGGGCCGATCTACGACCCTGGGCAGGGGCGGCGGCGCATCGCGCACGTGCTGATTTTCACGGCGGCCTACTCACGGCACATGTTCATCTGGCTGACCTTCTCCCAGTCGCTGGAGGCGGTGATCGCCGGATGTGAGGCGGCGTGGCGGTTCTTCGGCGGGGTGTTCAAGGTGCTCATCCCGGACAATTTGAGCCCGGTCATCTGCGATGCCGACGCGGTCAACCCGACCTTCACCCTGGGCTGGCTGGACTACGCCCAACATGCCGGGTTCGCCACGGATCCGGCCAGAGTCCGCGCGCCGAAGGACAAACCGAAGGTGGAGCGGATGGTGCAGTACGTGCGCGGCAACTTCTTCGCCGGGGAGGACTTCGTCGACCTGGTCGATGCCCAAGCCCGCGCCGAAGCCTGGTGCCGCACGACGGCGGGGCTGCGCCTGCACGGCGCGACCTGCGCACGTCCGGCCGAGGTGTTCACCGAGCGCGAGGCCGCCTGCCTACTGGTGCTGCCCGAGCGTCCTTATGACGTGCCGATCTTCAAGAAGGTGAAAGTTCACAAGGACCACCACGTCGAGATCGGCAAGGCGTTGTACTCGGTGCCAGGCGAGTACATCGGCCAGCACCTGCAGGCCCGCGCCGACGGCGCGCTGGTCAAGCTGTTCCACCAGGGACACCTGATCAAGACCCATCTTCGCCAGCCCGCCGGCGGCCGCAGCACCGATCGGGCCGATCTGCCCGAGCAGCGGGCCGCCTATGCGATGCGCGACATCGACTCGCTGATCCGCTCCGCGCACCGCGCCGGGGCCAACATCGGCATCTACGCCGAACGGCACTTCGATGACAGCCTGCCCTGGACGCGGATGCGGCAGGTCTACCGGCTGCTCGGCCTGGTGCGCCGCTACGGCGCCGAGCCCGTCGATGCCGCCTGCGGCAAGGCCCTGGAATTGGACGTGCTGTCAGTATCGAAGATCTCGGCGATGCTGGCGGCCGGCACCGAGCACATCCCCATCCCGCCGCCGCGTCCAGCAGCCTCCGCCGGCCGCTTCGCCCGCGACCCCGCCGAGTTCAACCCGCCCCGCCGTGCCCACCTGACGCTCATCGGGTCCGCCGGCACCAGCGATGGCGACGGCAGGGGACTGCCCTCATGACCACCATGACCGGCGACACGACGGGCAGACCGCTCCATGATCCGATCAGCACCGACCTCAAGACCACCCTGCGCGCCCTCAAGCTCGGCAAGATGCTCGACTGGGCTTCCCCTCGTAACGTGGAGACCGAACCAAGAGAGGTTTGGTCGTGGCAGGAACCACGAGACGCCGTTTTGATCCGGAGTTCCGAGC
>NZ_JBITJQ010000071.1:0-18237 GCF_044460125.1 Nonomuraea sp. NPDC050153 | reverse complement strand
CCATGACGGGCCGGGGCCTGCTACCGGGCGCTCCGATGCTTACCCGGACGGGACTTTCACCCGCAGGCCTGGACCAGCTTCCAGGACGCAACATGTACCCGACCCTACGACCTCAGCCGCCGGCGTCCGCGGACAGGAAGGCGACAGTGTCCCCGGTCACCAGAGGCAGCAACTCGTCCCGGGTGACCTGATCTCCGTTCAGCGCGGCCACCACGTGACGGTCCAGGGCCAGCCCGACCGCGGCGGCCGCAGCCCCCAGCGTGGCGGCCCGGACACCGCGCGGCCGGTGGCCGCCGTTCCTCGCCAGCGCGCCGAAACACTCGACCACGACCTCCGGCGGCAGCCGGTCCCTGGCCGCCGCGTAGTCCTCCGGGGAGTTGACGTTCACCACGGATTCCAGCGCCGGGTCGTGCCGTGCGAGCTCAATGTCGGCCAGCAACTCCTCATCGGTCAGTTGAGCCACCGGGCAGTGCTTGAAGAGCATGCCCGGCCGCAGGTCGCCTTCGGCCAGGAGATTCGCGATCAGCCCGGCCAGGACGGTTCGGTAGGCGGCGGCCAGGGGTTGCCGGAAACCGCGCGCCACCGGCAGCGCGACATCGGTGCCCGGGCTCATCCCGCGCAGCACTCGACGCACGAAAGCCGGATGGAGGAACGGCAGATCGGTGGAGCACACGAATGCGGTCTCGGCCCGGTCGGCCACGGCCGCGAGCCCCACGGCCAGGCCCTGCATGGGGCCCAGTCCTTCAACGGGGTCCTCGACCACCGAGACCCCCGTGGGAAGCGGCGGGAGCTCCTGCCCGGGCGCGGCCACCACGACGACCGGACCGTCGACCGTCCTGGCGAGGACCGAGGTGGCCCGGTAGAGCAATGTCGAACCGTGCCATTCCAGCCAGGCTTTCGGTTGTCCCATCCGGGTGGAGCGCCCACCCGCGAGCACGACGCCCGCAGCAGTCTGCATGTCCGCATGGTAGGCCACATGTGGATCGCGCTCACCGGGGGCCGCATGGCAAGCCGGCTCGGCATCTCGCATCCACCAGGCGCCCGCGAGTCATCGCATCGGGACGAGGAATCCCTCTTGGTCGATCCTCCAGGGATCGTCCAGGAAGAGGCCGGCGATTTCGTGCGTGAACCAGTCGTCCGGGCCCTGGCGACATTGCTTCACTGACGGCCATGGACCTGAACACGGTCATCGAGATACGGGACGCCCGGCACCCGGCACCCTGGCGGCCGGGCGACGCCTGGCTGGCCGGCGGCACGTACCTGTTCTCCGAGCCGCAGCCGCACCTGCGGCGCCTGGTGGACCTGGGCCGGACCGGCTGGACACCTGTGGCACTCGGCCCGGACGGCTCGCTGGAGATCGCCGCCACCTGTACCATCGCCCAGTTGTCCAGGTTCGCGAAGGACCTGGCGGCCGAGGCGGCGCCGCTGTTCGAGCAGTGCTGCAGGGCCTTCCTCGCCTCGTTCAAGATCTGGAACGTGGCCACCGTCGGCGGGAACCTCTGCACCGCGCTCCCGGCCGGCCCGATGATCTCCCTCACGGCCGCCCTCGACGGCGAGTGCCTGCTGATCTCCCAGGACGGCGTGCGGCGCCGGACGCGTGTCGCCGACTTCGTGACCGGCGCGGGCCGCCAGGTCCTGGCCGAAGGCGAACTGCTGCGCTCGATCACCCTGCCCGCCCGCGCGCTGGCCGGCCGTACGGCGTTCCGGCAGGCGTCGCTGTACGGGCAGGGCCGCTCCGGGGTGCTGGTCATCGGCACGTGGGAGCCGCTCGACGGCTCCTGGGCCCTGACCGTCACCGCCTCGACAGTGCGACCGATCCGGCTGCGATTCTCTGGGCCGCCGGCGGCCGAGGCCCTGCGGGAGGCACTGGACTCTGCGGTCGCCGACGACGAGTGGTTCGACGACCTCCACGGGCTGCCCGAGTGGCGGCGGCACATGACGTTCCGGTTCGCGGAGGAGATCCGCCGGGGGCTGACCGCACGATGAGCTTCGGGATCGAGGTCAACGGCCTGCCCTTCGCGCAGGAGCCCCGCCCCGGCCAGTGCCTGCGTACCTACCTGCGCGAGCGCGGCTGGTTCGGCGTGAAGAAGGGCTGCGACGCCGGCGACTGCGGTGCCTGCACGGTCCACGTGGACGGCGAACCCGTGCACAGTTGCCTCTACCCCGCCTTCCGCGCCGACGGCCGCGCCGTCACCACGGTCGAGGGCCTGGCCTCGCCGGACGGCGAACTCCACCCCGTACAGCAGCGCTTCCTGGACGCGCAGGGCTTCCAGTGCGGCTTCTGCACGGCCGGGTTCCTGATGACGACGGCAGTCCTGGACGAGGAGCAGCTGGCCGATCTGCCACGGGCGTTCAAAGGAAACCTGTGCCGGTGCACGGGCTACCGGGCCATCGAGGACGCGGTTCGGGGCGTGCGCCACGTCGAGGCCCCCGGCGCCGGCGAGTCGGTGGGCCGCAACCTGCCCGCCCCGGCCGGTCCCCAGATCGTCACCGGCACCGCCCGCTACACCTTCGACCTCGACGTGCCCGACCTGCTGCACATGAAGCTGCTGCGCTCCCCGCACGCCCACGCCCGCATCGTCTCGATCGACACCTCGGCGGCCCTGCGCGTGCCCGGCGTCCACGCCGTGTTCACCCATCACGATGCGCCGGAACGGCTCTTCTCCACCGCCCGCCACGAACGCCCGGAGGAGGACCCGGACGACACCCGCGTCCTCGACGACACCGTCCGCTACGTCGGCCAGCGCGTCGCCGCCGTCGTCGCCGACAGCGAGGCCGCCGCCGAGGAGGGCTGCCGGCGCGTCGAGGTGACGTACGAGGTGTTGCCCGCCGTCCTGGACCCCGAGGAGGCGATGCGCCCCGGCGCGCCCGTCGTCCACGACAAGGACCCGCGGACGTGCCGGATCGCCCGCCCCGAGGCCAACGTCGTGGGTGCGGCGCACGGCGAGATCGGCGACGTGGAGAAGGGCTTCGCCGAGGCGGACGCCGTGTACGAGGAGACCTTCCGCACCCAGCGCGTGCAGCACGCCAGCCTGGAGACGCACGGAGCCGTCGCCTGGATCGACGAGGACGGCCGGCTGACCGTTCGCACCAGCTCCCAGACCCCGTTCCTCACCCGCCGCGCCCTGTGCGCCCTGTACGACCTGCCCCTGGAGCAGGTACGGGTCGTCACCGGCCGGGTCGGCGGCGGCTTCGGCGGCAAGCAGGAGATGCTCGTCGAGGACATCGTGACCCTCGCCGTGCTGCGGCTGCGCCGCCCCGTGAAGCTGGAGTACACCCGCGCCGAGCAGTTCCACGGCGCGACCACCCGGCACCCCTTCACCGTCCGCGTGAAGGTGGGCGCCCGCCGCGACGGCACGCTCACCGCGCTGCGGCTGCGGATCGTGTCCAACACGGGCGCCTACGGCAACCATGGCCCGGCCGTGATGTTCCACAGCATCAGCGAGTCCACGGCCGTCTACCGGGCACCGCACAAGAAGGTCGACGCCTACTCCGTCTACACCCATACCGTTCCCGCGGGCGCCTTCCGCGGCTACGGGCTCGGCCAGGTGATGTTCGCCGTCGAGTCCGCCCTCGACGAGCTCGCCCGCCGGCTCGGCCTGGATCCCCTGGAGTTCAAGGCACGGAACATCATCGGCCCGGACGAGGCCATGCTCACCCCGGGCGGTCACGAGGAGGACCTGCACCTCGCCGGCTACGGCCTCGACCAGTGTCTGAGCATCGTGCGCCGCGCCCGGACCGAACCGGGCGCCGAACCGGGCGCGGAATCGAGCGCCGAGCCGGGCGCCGAACCGCTGCCGGAGGGCTGGCTGGTGGGCGAGGGCGCCGCCCTGGCGATGATCGCGACCAGCCCGCCCGGCGGGCACTTCGCCGACGTCAAGGCCGCGCTGCTGCCCGACGGCACCTTCGACCTTGCCGTCGGCACCGCCGAATTCGGCAACGGCACCACGACCGTGCACAAACAGATCGCCGCAGGAGAGCTGGCGACCACCGTCGACCGGATCGGCATCCGCCAGTCCGACACCGACCTCGTACGCCACGACACCGGGGCCTTCGGCTCGACCGGCATCGTCGTCGCGGGCAAGGCTACGCTGCGCGCCTCCCGTGCCCTGGCCGACCTGCTGCTGGACTTCGCCGCCGCCCACCTGGCGGTGCCGCGAGCCGGCTGCCGGCTCGCGGAGGAGGCGGTGCTCCACCCCGCTGGACGCCTGCCGCTGAAGGAGTTGTACGAAGCCGCCCGGGCGGCGGGGGTCGAGTTCGTCGCCGACGGCCACTTCGGCGGCACTCCCCGCTCGGTCGCCTTCAACGCGCAGTGGTTCAAGGTGGCCGTCGCCCCGGACACCGGCGAGATCCGCATCTTGCGCAGCGTGCACGCCGCCGACGCGGGCCAGGTCATGAACCCGATGCAGTGCCGGGGCCAGGTCGAGGGCGGCGTCGCGCAGGCGCTCGGCGCCACCCTCTTCGAGAACGTGCGCATCGACGAGCGCGGCGCCGTGGAAACGGCCGACTTCCGCCGCTACCGGCTCCCCCAGTACGCCGACATCCCGCGCACCGAGGTCCACTTCATGGAGACCACGGACGCCATCGGCCCGCTGGGCGCCAAGTCGATGAGCGAGAGCCCCTTCAATCCGGTCGCCCCCGCCCTCGCCAACGCCCTGCGGGACGCGACGGGCGTGCGCTTCACCGAACTGCCGCTGACCCGCGACCGGGTGTGGCTGGCCCTGCGCGACGCGGGCGCAGCGCTGCCGCGACCCGGACGGTAGGGCCCTGGGACGCTGGTCCGGGTCGCGGCGCATCCCCATCGCGACGGCCGGTTCTCCGCGAGATCACGGCGTGTCCGCCACGGGGAGCGCGGCGCCCTTCTCCACGGCGGCTTCGGCCGTCCTCCGTCTCGGCGTGTGGTTGAACAGCAGGTTCAGCAGGAAGACGGCCGCGGTCGCGCTGGTGATGGCACTGCCGCCGACGATCTGTACCCAGGTCGGGAAGGCGTGGTAGATCGACGGCGCCATGACGGGCAGCATGCCGACGCCGATGGAGACGGCGACGATCAGCAGGTTGTTCGTGCCCTCGAACTTCACCTTGCGCAGGGTGTCGATGCCCACCGCGGTGACCGTGGCGAACATGACCAGCCCGGCCGCGCCCACCACCGGACCGGGCAGCGCGGCGACGACCTCACCCAGCTTGGGCACCAGCCCGAGCAGCAGGAGGATGCCTCCGGCGACGGCCGCGACGTACCGGCTGCGGACCTTGGTCATGCCGACGAGGCCGACATTCTGGGCGAACACGGTGTCCACGAAACCGTTCATGACGCCGCCGAGCACCCCGGACATGCCGTCACCGGCCAGGCCGCGGGCCAGGTCGCGGTTGGAGAGCGGGCGGCCGGTCATCTCGCCCACCGCGAGCATGTCGGCGGTGGACTCGGTGAACGTCACCAGCATCACCACGCACATGGACACCACGGCGGCGATGGGGAACTGCGGAGCACCGAAGTGGAAGGGCGCGGCGACACCGAGCCAGTCGGCAGCGCCGACCCCGGAGAAGTCCGTCAACCCCATCGGAACGGCGACCAGGGTGCCACCGACCAGACCCAGCAGCACGCCCACCTGAGACAGGAACCCGCTGGTGAAGCGGCTGA
This sequence comes from Nonomuraea sp. NPDC050153, assembly GCF_044460125.1. Lineage (NCBI taxonomy): Bacteria > Bacillati > Actinomycetota > Actinomycetes > Streptosporangiales > Streptosporangiaceae > Nonomuraea > Nonomuraea sp. NPDC050153. Next base: position 12,602 of record NZ_JBITJQ010000071.1, on the reverse strand, counting down.
CGAGCACGATGAACAGCACGATGCCGGCGGCCAGGGCCAGGTGCGAGGGCCGCGCGTAGTCCTTGGCGGTGGGGTCCTGGCCCGCGATCAGCCCGGCCGCCACGCCGATCAGGGAGAGCCCGATGACCGTGATGACCGTGCCGCTGACCAGAGGCGGGAAGAAACGTACCGCCCGGGCGAAGGGCACCGCCACCAGCAGCCCGAAGACACCGGCGGCGATCATCGACCCGTACACCGCCTGCATGCCGTACTCGCTCGCGATGAGGATCATCGGAGTCACGGCGGTGAAGGTGGCACCCGCGACGACCGGCAGCCGCACGCCCAGCACCTTGCCGACGCCGAGCGCCTGAATCAGCGTGACCAGGCCGGCCACCAGCAGGTCGGCGTTGATCAGCAGGCCGATGGTGGCGGTGTCCAGCTTGGCCGCGGACCCGAAGACGAGGGGGACGGTGACACAGCCCGTGTACATGACCAGCACGTGCTGGAGACCGAGCATCCCCAGCCGAGCGGGTGGCAGGGCCTGGTCGACGGGATGCCGGGCGGATTCGGGTGCGGACGGAGGAAGGGCCTGCGACATGGAGCCTCCGAGGCGGAGCGGGGAAGGGCGGAGGAGAGCTGAGACGGCCGGACGCGGGGTCGGCGGGCGTCGGGATCACAAGCGGTCGGGCAGCGGGTCGAGGGCCTCAACGCGAGGCACGCTCGGGTGCGAGACGCTCACCGGCGTGTGACGCACCGTGCGCGACACGCCCCCGCGTCCATGCCGACTGGTGGACCCGGCACCGGAGATCGGCGAGAGGCCCGCGTTCGAGACTCACCGCACTCCTCCCCGGCGTTCTGATTTGTGCGTGCTTGGCAGGAACAGTGACAGACATCCATGACGCGGGAATTCCGCCGGTGTTAACAGCACGTCCTTCGCCGCCGCGGAGACCTTGGTCACGGACGCTCTCTTTCCGTTACGAGTTCGCCTTTGTTGAAGTCCCCGAGCAACGCATCGCGAAAACCGAACCAAGGGAAGAGTCTGACCGGCCTGCGCCGCACCGCGCGCACCCGACCGTGCTCCGCGGTCGGCGATTTACGCGCCGACGACTCGATGTGATGTCCGGCGAATGCCTGGTGAATGCCCTGGGACACGCATGGCCGACAATGCGGAATTTGCATGAGCAGAGCAACGCATCGGCAGGATCGCATTCGCGAAGGACCGCATGACGGGTAATTCTCGCGTCAGCCCGAACGTTTGCCGGCGTCGCGGGTGCCCCGCCGTCCGGAGTCAGACGGCGGTGTGCGCGTCTCGGAGCGCGGCGACGGCGTCGGCGTCGCCTTCGAGAGTGACCTGGGCCGCGTCGCGGCGCCCGCTGAGATACAGCAGCAACTCGGTCGGTTCACCGCTGAGCACGGCGCCTCCGGCCGCACCGAACTGACGCGGCCTGCCCTCGGGCCGGCGCAGCTCCAAGCCGTACGGACGGATCTGGCGGGCGGCCCGCCGGCCGGTGAAGCCGGTCATCCGCCAGGCGACCCGGTCGAGGTCGGGACGGTCGATCCGCCGGCCTCGGCCGTTGGCTCGCCGAACGTCTTCGTGGTGGATGAAGTACTCGACGCCGTTCATCAGCGCGCGGATCCCGGGCAGGCGCCACGGGACCAGAGGGGCACCACCGCGCAGTCGATCGATCAGGGCCGCGAGGCCCTTGGCCTTCTCGATCGCCATTCGTTCGTCGGTCCATCGCGCGAAGTGCTCGCGCAGCACCAGGTGCGCGGCCAGGTCGAGCGTGCTCCAACCCGCGCACAGCGTCGGGGCGTCCGGCCCGAGCTCGGCCAGAAGATCGCACAATTCCAGGCGCTCCCGCAGGTCGAGAGGCAATCCCCGCTCGCGCGCAGCACTCATCGCGTTTCTCCCTCCATATCGATGCGTCCGCCGGTCGGCGGGTTGCTCACACGTAGTAGCCGCCATTGACACCGATGGCCTGGCCGGTGATGTAGCCGGCCTCGTCGGAGCAGAGAATCGCGCATGCCGCCGCGACCTCCTCGACCGTCCCCGGCCGCCGGACGGGCATGCGAAGCGGCGGGCGATGGCGAGCCCCATGCCGGACGCGGCACCGGTGAGCACGGCCACCCGGCTGTCGTCCAGGTCGCTCATGGTGGCGTCACCAACCGACCGGCAGTTCGTGGAGGCCGTAGGTGGCCATCTCGTTCCGGAACTTCAACCGCTCGATCGGTACGGCCGGCTTCAGTCCCGGCAGCCGGCGCAGCAGTGCGGGCAACGCGATTTCCAGCTCCACGCGCGCGAGTGACTGTCCGAGGCATTGGTGAACACCGTAGCCGAAGGCGAGGTGCCCGCGGGCGTTGCGGGCGATGTCGAAACGGTCGGGATCGGTGAAGAACGCCGCGTCCCGGTTGCCCGCGGACAGGTTCATGACCACCTGCTCGCCGGCCCGGATCAGTTGCCCGCCGATGGTGAGATCCTCAAGCGCCACCCGCACGATCATGTCCTGGACGATGGTCAGGTAACGCAGCAGTTCTTCGACCGCGTTCGCGATCACGACCGGGTCCTCGGCGTCGCGGATCCGGGCCAGTGTCTCGGGGTTCCGCAGGAGGGTGAGGGTCGACAGGCTGATCATGTTGGCCGTGGTCTCGTGCCCGGCGATCAGCAGGACGATCCCGTTCATCGCCGCTGTTTCGCGGCTGATCTCGCCGGTGGTGACCCGTTCGGCGATCAGCCTGCTGAGGAGGTCGTCCCCCCGCTCACGCTCCTTGCGCGCCACCAGTTCGAGCAGGTAGAGGAAGAGCGCCGCGCTGGCCGCTTCCTTCTCCTCCGCCGAGGCGTTGACGTTGACCACGACCGCGCTGTGTCTCTGGAAGAGTTCGTGGTCGGTGTAGGGGACTCCGAGCAGCAGCGAGATCACCAGCGACGGGACGGGCAGCGCGTACTCGGTGACGAGGTCCGCCGGCTGCCCCTTGCTGATCATCTTGTCGAGGATGTCGTTCACCATCTCCTGGATGTGCGGGCGCATCGCCTGCACCCGCTTGACGGTGAAATCCTTGGTCAGCATCCGGCGCAGGCGGGCATGCTCCGGATCGTCCATCTTCGGGAAGGCCGTCGGCCGGTCGCCGGACTCCATGGTCTCCGTGCTGATCCGCGGATCGCTCAGGACGGCCCGGATGTCCTCGAACCGGCTTGCCGCCCAGACCTGGGTGCCGTGCCAGTCCACTCGCCGCAAGCCGTCCTGCTCGCGCCAGTCCCGGTACTCCGGGGGCGGATCGAACGGGCAGCGGGCCTCGCGCATGCCGGGGAAGGCCGGAAGAGCGGTCTTGTCGCCGGCATGGGTCTGCGTGCTCATGGTTGCTCCCTTGAGGTGTCGTTCCGGATGTTGTCCACACCGCACGCGGCGGAGTGCTGCTGGTTCTGCTCGGTCGGGGGTGCGGCGGTCAGGCGGCCGCCGTGCCTGTGACGGTCTCGTCACATTCGGCACCGGCCGCGATGAGGGCCCGCCGGGTCCCCGGCGGCAGGCCGACCGCGAGCGCTGCGGTCAACCGGTCCCGGCCGCGGCAGGTGACGGGGAAGCGTTCGCGTGCCACGTCGCCGACCTGCACCTTCATCCCGGCCTCACCCACGTTTTCGATAGTTCGCCTATCAATTGTTGACCTCAAGCTACCACAACCGATAGTTCAACTATCAATTTGTTATGCTGATCCGGTGAAGAACGACGCTCCGCGACAGTTGCGTGCCGATGCGGCACGCAACTCCGAACGGATCCTGCGAGCCGCGCGAGAGACCTTCGCCGTCAGTGGCCCCGGCGCGCCGTTGGAGGAGATCGCCCAACGGGCCGGGGTGGGCATCGCGACGCTCTACCGCCGCTTTCCCGAGAGAGAGGAGCTCATCCGGGCGGCCATCGACCAGATCATGGCGGAGATGATCTCCCCGGCCACCGAGCAGGCACTCGGCGACGAGAACCCCAGACGCGGGCTGGTCACCCTGCTGGAGGCCGCGATGTCCGTGGCGGCCCGCGAGAGAAACACCCTGGCTGCCGCGAAGGACATCCGCGCCATCACCGCGGAGGTGGCCGACCGGTTCTTCGAGTCGCTGACCCTGCTCACGCGGAGGGGCCAGCAGGCAGGCCTGATCCGTGCCGATCTCCTGCCCGACGACCTGCGCACGATCGTGGGGATGCTCATCGGCGCGCTGTGGACGACCGACCCCGACAGCGACGGCTGGCGGCGCTACGTCACGCTCCTGCTCGACGCCCTGTCCCCGAGCGCGGCCAGCCCGCTGCCGTCCGCGGCGCCGCTGAGGCCGAAGCCGGACCACTGGCCCGTCCCGGCGGACGATTAGGACTCACCGTCCGCACGGGCAGCGCACCCCTGACGGCGTTGCCGTGCCGCGCCGGCCGGCGGCGTGCGAGGAGTTCAGCGCACCCGAAGCTGCGGCGCCACGGGTCACGCCCAGGAGGGACTCGCCCGAGGGGCCGTCCGGCGCGCTGATCAGGAGTCTTCGCGCAGGCGCAGCAGGTGCCCGGTGATATGGTCCCTGGCCGCGGCGACGGCGCGGGCCGCGTGATCCTCGACACCTCGCGGCGGGCGGCCGACCTTCAACAGGAGGGTGGCGTAGCCGTGCGTGGTGGACAGGTGCACGTAGACGAAATCGGCGGTGTCGGCCCAGGAGGCGTCCTGGGGCAGGACGTCCGAGGCCAGGGCCATGAGGGCGGCCGTGAAGCGGCGGGTCTCTTCCTGGATGGCCTGGCGGTGGGGCTCGGCGAAGTCGTAGGAGTAGAGAAGCTCCAGGCCGGTGCGGTGGCCCAGCACGTAGCGGGTGTAAGCGCCCGCGGTGGCGGCGAGGCGGTCCACCGGATCGGGCCCGGCCCCCTCGGCCGCCTCCATGAGAACGTCGGTGATGGTGCCGATGATGTCGGCCGCGCAGGCCGCCAGCAGGGAATCCCGATCGGGGAAGTGACGGTACGGCGCCGCCGATGACACGCCTGCACGCGCCGCGACCTTTGCCACGGAAAAGCCCGCGACCCCCGTCTCGGCCAGGAGCGCCAGACCCTCACGGATCAGCTCAGCCCGCAGGTCGCCGTGGTGGTAGCCGCGCTTCGGCGTTGTGGATCTGCTCACGGCGACCGATTCTCCCTCCATTTCAATGTTAGAGTACTCTTACTTAATGTTAGAGCACTCTCACATGCAGGAGCGGAGCAGCATGAAGCAGCGAACCCTCGGACAGCAGGGGCTGACGGTGTCGGCGCTGGGCTATGGCGCGATGGGCATCTCGATGGCGTACGGGCCCTCGGCCGACACCGACGGAATCACGACCGTCCGCCGCGCCCACGAGCTGGGCGTGACGTTCTTCGACACGGCCGAGCTCTACGGCCAGGGCGAGAACGAGCGCATCGTCGGCGCCGCGCTCGCGCCGGTGCGTGACGAGGTCGTCATCGCCACCAAGTTCGGCTTCGACTTCACCGGCACCCGCGAGGGCGGGGTCGACAGCCGCCCCGAGCACATCCGCGAGGTCGTGGACAACAGCCTGCGTTACCTCGGCGTCGACGTCATCGACGTGCTCTACCAGCACCGCGTCGACCCCAACGTGCCGATCGAGGACGTCGCGGGCACGGTCAAGGAGTTCATCGACGCCGGCAAGGTCCGCTACTTCGGGCTGAGCGAGGCAGGCGAGAACACCATCCGCCGCGCACACGCCGTCCAGCCCGTCTCGGTCCTGCAGACCGAATATTCCCTGTTCGAGCGGGACGTCGAGGTCCTCTTCCCTGTCCTGCGCGAGCTCGGGATCGGGTTCGTCCCTTACTCGCCGCTCGGCCGGGGCTTCCTCACCGACCAGGCCAAGCCCGGCGCCGAGTACGACCGAACTGACATGCGCAGCTGGGACGCCCGCTTCCAGCCCGGCAACTACGAAAAGAACCTGGAGGCCACCCGCCGCCTCGCCGACCTGGCCGCCGCCAAGGACGCCACCGTCGCCCAGTTCGCCCTGGCCTGGCTCCTGGCGCAAGGCGACGACATCGTCCCCATCCCCGGCACCCGCAGCGTCCAGCGGCTGGCGGAGAACACCGCCGCCGCCGACCTGGTCCTCGACGACACCGACCTGAAGCTCATCGCCGAGATCCTGCCGACCGGCGGCTTCGGCGCCCGCTACCCCGAGCAGTTCCTCCCCGCCTGGGACTGACCCCGTCCCGGCGCATACCCCGGCTCCGGGGCTCGAGTTGACGCGTGCCGGCGGCGGTGACGATGGCGGCCCGGCCGTCGAATCGACGGTCTGTCCTGGCTACTCCCAGGTGACCGGCAGTTCGTGGACGCCGTAGATGCTCATGTCGCCTCGGAACCGGATCTCCTCCAGTGGCACGGCCGCCCGCAGGTTCGGCAGGCGGCGCAGCAGCGTGGGCAGCGCGATCTCCAGCTCGGCGCGGGCGAGCGTCTGGCCCAGGCACTGGTGCACGCCGTGGCCGAAGGCCATGTGCCCGCGCGCGTTTCGGTCGATGTCGAGGGTGTCGGGGTCGTCGAGGAAGGCCGGATCGCGGTTGGCGGCGGGCAGGTTCATGATCAGCCCTTCGCCCGCACGGACGAGCGTGCCGCCGATCTCGACGTCCTCTTTCGCCACCCGGGCGACGAGACTGTGCACGATCGTCAGGTAGCGCAGCAGCTCCTCGACCGCAGCGGAGACCACCGCGGGGTCGTCGGTGTCGCGGAGGCGGGCCAGGGTGCCGGGGTTCTCCAGCAGGGCCAGGGTGCCGAGGCCGATCATGTTGGCGGTGGTCTCGTGGCCGGCGCTGAGCAGGATGAAGCTGTTCATCGCGATGGTCTCGCGGGTCAGCTCCCCGGTCGGGAGGTACTCCTGGATCAGGCGGCTGATCAGGGCGTCGTCCGGTTCGGCTTCCTTGCGGGCCACCAGCTCGTACAGGTAGCCGAAGATCTTCCCGCCGGCCTGCTGCTTGTCCTCCTCGGTGGCGGTGCGGCTCATCAGGACACCGGTGATCTCCTGGAAGAAGCCGTGGTCGGCGTACGGCACGCCGAGCAGCAGGGAGATCACCAAAGACGGGATGGGCAGCGCGTAGCCCTGGACCAGATCGGCCGGGCCGCCGCCGGCGACCATCCGGTCGATGAACTCGTTCGCCATCTTCTCGATCTCGGGTCGCAGGGCGTTGACCCGCTTGACCGTGAAGTCCTTGGTGAGCATCCGCCGCAGCACGGCGTGCTCGGGATCGTCCATGCGGGGAAAGACCTTGGGCATGGTGTCGCCGTGATGTTCGCCATCGGCCTGCTGCGCGGCGACCTCCGCGCTGATCCGCGGGTCGGTCATGGCCGCCTTGATGTCCTCGTGGCGGCTCACCGCCCAGACCGGGTGGCCCTGCCAGTTCACCCGCCGCAACCCGCCCGTCGTACGCCACTCCTGGTACTCCGGGGCGGGGTCGAACGGACAGCCAGGGGCGCGGTCACCCGGGAAGGCCGGGAGTTCGGTGTCAGGGGTGGTCATGGAATCCTCCTGGAGGGTCAGGCAGCGGTGAGGGCGGCGCGCCAGGCGCGCAGGACTTCGGGAGACTTGCCGGCGGACCGACGATCACCACCCGGTTCATGACTCGGCCAGGTGGATGGCCGCGGCGGGGCAGACCATGGCCGCTTCGCGGACGGCGTCGTGAAGCTCCGGCGCAGGTGTCTCGTCGAGGAGGACCACGACGCCGTCCTCCTCACGCTGATCGAAGACCTCCGGCGCAAGCAACACACACTGACCCGCGGCAACGCATTTGTCGGCCTCGACGCCCACCTTCATCGGATCTCCCTCGCTCGACAAGATCTTGCACGTGACTGCAAATAACCTTGAAGCGAAAGCTAGCACAAAACTTGCACTCGACTGCAGGTTGCTAATCTGTTGCGATGGCCACCGACACCGAGCGCCCGTTGCGCGCCGACGCCGCACGCAACGCCGAGCGCATCGTGCGCACCGCACGCGCAGCCTTTGCAGACCTCGGCCCGGATGCGCCGCTCGAAGAGATCGCCCGCCGCGCCGACGTCCGCATCAGAACGCTGTACAACCACTTCCCCAGCAAGGCCGACCTGGTCCGGGCCGCCCTCGACCAGAGCATCAACGAACACCTCGCACCCGCCGCCGAACGCGCGCTCACCGACGACGACCCGCTGCGCGGGCTCCTCAGCCTGATCGAAGCCGCCATGAGCCTGGCCGCACGCGAACTGAACACCCTGGCCGCCGCCCGCAACGCCGGCACCCTGACCGCGGAGGTCTACACCCCCTTCTACGAGACACTTACGCTGCTCGCCCAACGCGCGCAAGACGCCGGCCTGATCCGCGCCGACCTCGTCCCCGACGACCTGCCCCGGATCATGGCCATGCTGACCAGCACCCTGTGGACCATGGACCCCGGCACCGACGGCTGGCGCCGCTACCTGGCACTCATGCTCGAAGGTCTCGCGCCCGCCGCGACGAACCCCCTGCCGTCGCCGGTCACCCTGCTGAAGGGGCAACGGCCGGGCGACTGGTCACTCTGAGACCACAACAGCCTGGAGACCCTCAGCGCCCACGCCAAGGCCCTTGAGGAGCACGGCTGGAGCGGGGCGCTGGTCGGCACCGGCTGGGGACGGCCCGACACCTTCACGGTCGCCACCGCGCTGGCCGCGCGGACGACGACGTTCCAGCCGCTGATCGCGGCCCGGCCCGGCTACTGGCATCCGGCCAACTTCGCCTCCGCCACCGCCACTCTGGACCACCTCACCGGCGGCCGGGTGCTGATCAACATCGTGTCGGGCAAGGACAACCTGGCGGCGTACGGCGACAGCGAAGGCGACCAGGCAGACCGCTACGCCCGCACCAGGGAGTTCATCCAGATCGTGCGCAGACTGTGGACCGAGGAGAACGTCACCCACCACGGCGAGCACTTCAGCGTCACCGGCTCCACCGTGGTGCCGCGCACGGTCGTCCGGGGCGACCGCCGGCACCCCCGGCTCTACTTCGGCGGCGCCTCCGAGGCCGCCGAGCAGGTGGCCGCCACCGAGGCCGACGTCCAGCTCTTCTGGGGCGAGCCGCTCGACGGCATCGCCGCCCGGATCGAGCGGCTCACGCACCTCAGCGAGAAGCTCGGACGCGAGCACCCGCCGCTGGAGTTCGGGCTGCGGATCACCACTCTGGTGCGGGACACCACCGAACAGGCGTGGGCAGACGCCGAGGCCAAGGTCGAGGAGATGGCGAAAGGCGCCATCAGGCGCGACCCGAACCGGCACGCCGCCGTCGGCCAGCAGCGCCTGCTCGACCTGGCCGCGCGGGGAGAGGTGCTCGACGGCAACCTCTACACCGCGCCCGGCAAGTTCGGGGGCGGCGGCGCGGGCACCACCTGGCTGGTCGGCTCGGCCGAGGACGTGGCCAAGTCGCTGCGCGACTATCAGGCCCTCGGCATCACCCACTTCGTCCTCTCCGACACCCCCTACCTGCCCGAGATCAAGCGCCAGGGCGACCAGCTCCTGCCGCTGCTGCGCGGATGAGCACCGGCGGTGATTCCCCCGCGAGCGCTCCGGCGGCCCGGTCGGCACCCGGCCGCCGGGGGCAGCGTGGGTCGCTCCAGCGACTTGGCGTTCATCCGCTCGCGGGTGACGGTGGTCAGCGTCTCGAAGGGCTCACCGCCCGCCGAGCGGGCGACCACGACGGCGTACCAGCTACCACGGCGCGACGGGCGGCATCTGTGCCACCGCTCACGATGACCACCAGCGCCACAGGGACCGCCGCGATGCGGAGTTCCGCGGCTCCTGCTCGGGCTCGGCCTCGTCGTCCGGCAGGTCGTACCAGTGCGTGTCCCCCGGGAGGTCCGTGCGGACGGACAGGTCGCGGTCCTCGTTCATGCCGGTAATGTACGGTCCGGCGCCACCGCTAGCAACTTTTCCTACTGACTTTACCGGAATATCCCTCGGTGACGCCGAGCGCCCGCAACAGCTCGGTTCGGATCTCGGCAGTGCTCCGGCCGTCATCCAGCCGCTGCTCAGCCGCGATCCTGCCGTGGTCGAGCACGAGGACGCGGTCGGCCAGCGCGACGGCCTCGTCCACGTCGTGGGTGACCAGCAGCACGGCGGGCCGGTGTTCCTCGTACAGGCGGCGCAGCAGGCCGTGCATCTTGAGCCTGGTCAGGGCGTCGAGCGCGCCGAACGGCTCGTCGGCGAGCAGCAGCCGGGGCTCGCGGACGAGTGATCGCGCCAGCGCCACGCGCTGCTGCTCGCCGCCGGACAGCTCATTGGGCCAGGCGCGTTCCCGCCCGGCCAGGCCCACCTCCGCCAGGCTCTCCCGGCCTCGCTCCACGGCGCCGTCGAGACCGAGGATCACGTTGTCGAGCACCCGCTGCCAGGGCAGCAGCCTGGCGTCCTGGAACACCATCGACACCTGCGCAGGCACCTCGACGAGGCCGTCCCCGGCGGCGTCTCCCTCCACCCCCGCCAGGGCCCGAAGCAACGTGCTCTTGCCGGACCCGCTCTGCCCGAGCAGGGCCACGAACTCCCCTGGCGCGATCTCCAGGTCCAGGCCGTCCAGAACCGCGCGATCACCGTAAACGCGGGTCAGGCCCTTCACGCGGATCAGCCCGCCAACGTCCGTCGCCACGACAGCGCCCTCCTTTCCACGAGCCGCACCCCGGCGTCGGAGAAGAGGCCGAGCAGGCCGTACAGGACGATGCCGACGAGGATCACGTCGGTCTGCCCGTACGTGCGGGCCAGGTCCATCATTTGACGCGCTCCCCGGCGTGAACGACCCCGTTGGGGATCTCTCATCTCGCGCGTCGGTGGAGTAATCGGGATAAATGGGTTCTTCGTGTTGGCTCAGGTGGAATGCCGTGTTCCCAGGCGTGGATGCGGATGAGGTTGATGGCCGCAGCGGCCAGGCAGTGGCCCAGGTGGGTGCGTTGCAGCCCCCGGTAGCGGCTGCGGCGCAGGCCGGTGCGGGAGGTCAGTTGGTGGACGGTGGACTCGATGCCGGCGCGGGGCCGATAGCGGTGTCGCCAGGCGGGGGTCTCCTGCTCGCGGCGGCGCTGCTGGAGGGCGGCCCGCTGGCGCGGGTGGCGCAGGGTCAGCGCCCGTCCCCATTGCGGGTTGTCGGCCGTGGTGCAACGCTGCCGCAGCGGGCAGGCGCGGCAGCCGGCAGCGGCGAAGCGTACCTGGATGATGGGGACGCCCTTGGCCGAGTGGGCCGGGACCCAGGAGATGCTGGTGTGCCCGCCGGGGCACAGGGCGGTGCGCGCCTCGTCGTCGATGAGGAAGTCCTCGTGGGTGAAGCGGCCGTCAGCCGCGGCCGCGGTGATGGGGCGGGCGGGGCCGATGAGGACGACGCCGCGGGTGTCGGCGACCTCGACCAGGGCCGCCGCGGTGATGTAGCCGCTGTCGAGCAGGTGCTCGGCGGGCAGCAGGCCGCGCCGCTCAAGGCGCTGGTGGATGCCGGGCAGCGCGGCGCTGTCGTCGCCGTCGGCGGCGGTGCCGGTGGCCACGTCGGTGATCAGGCGGGGTGCGTCCGCCTCGCAGGTCTCGGTCACGTGCAGGGTGTAGCCGGTCCAGCCCTGTCCGCGCTTGGTCCCGTAGCGGGCCTCCAGGTCGTGCGGGCTGGCCGCGCGCTGCGCTGCGGGTGGCACCTGCGCGCCTTCGCGGGGCCGCACGCCGTGCTCGTCGCGCAGGTACTGCTCATCCCAGCAGCGGCGCAGCGCCGCCAGGGCGGGGATCAGGGGCAGCCATGCCGGCGTCTGGACATCGTCGACCTTCTCCAGCAGGAAGAAGCCGTCCTCGCCCACCTGCCGCAGCCACCTCTCGCGATCGGCGCCGGGCAGTTCCCCGTGCCAGGAGTCGATCCGTTCACCGTACCGGCGCAGCCACTGCTGCTCCTGCCCGGCCAGCACCTCTTCCAGCCAGGACGGGTGCGCCACGGCCAGCGCCTCCAGCGCCGTGCGCAACACCTCGCCGACGAACTCCATCCGGTTGAGCAGCCGCACATCGGCCAGAATCTTGGTGGAATCGGTCCGCTGCCGCCCGCGTGAGCGCAGCAGCCCGCGAGTAGCGGCCACCTCCAGCACCGCCTCGAAGATCTTCTCCTCCAGGCCGTGCTCGGCCAGCCGGGCGCGGAAGTCGCTGAGCACGCTGTGATCGAACCCCGGATCGGTCAGCTCCAGCCCCAGCAAGTACTTCCAGTCCATCCGGGCTTGCACCGCCTCAGCCGCCTGCCTGTCGGAGAGGTTGTCGGCGTACTGCAACACCGACACCGCCGCCAGCGCGCCCGGCGAGATAGCCGGGCGCCCGTTGGCTGGGAACGCTTCGGCGAGCAACTCGTCTGAGAACACCTCGCCCAGCGCATCCCGCAGCCACACCGCCAGGCTGCCCTTGGGGAAGGCCGCCGCAACCACCTGGGCGGTCAACTCGGGCACCTGTCGCCCATGTCGCTTCTCCAGCATCCCCGTCTCCCTCACCCGCGCGCCAAAATCTCACCATCAGTGTCGTTCTGGTAGCTCAATGAACACAATGGTCGTGATGAGAGATCCCCAACGGGGTCGTGAACGCCGGGGATTCAGCCTGTGCCGTGTGGTGTCACGCGGCACTTCTGTGGCTTCCTGTTTCATCGACCGTGCCCCCGCGCTCGCCCCGAG
>NZ_JBITJQ010000070.1:0-19152 GCF_044460125.1 Nonomuraea sp. NPDC050153 | reverse complement strand
GGTAAGCCGTATGCGGGAAAACCGCACGTACGGAATTGAAAGGGGGATGGGGAACCGGGCCTTCACGGCACCGCGCCCCTGACTACCAATGGCGCGGATTCTCCTCTTGCACTCGATGTACGGCCTGCGGCCCGCCGTCCACCAGGCCGCCGACCGGTTCCGGACGGCCGGCCACGAGGTGCACGTCCCCGATCTGTACGACGGCCGGGTCGTCGACACCCCCGAGGAGGGGACCGCGATCAAGGAGGAGATCGGCCGCGACGAGCTGCTGAAACGGGCCGTGGCCGCGGCCGCCCCGCTGTCCGCCGACGGCCTGGTGTACGCGGGCTTCTCGCTCGGCGCGGCGGTCGCGCAGAACCTCGCCCTGAGCGACGAGGGGTCCCGGGGGCTGCTGCTGATGCACGGCACCTCCGACATGGCCGACGGCGTCTCGGCCGACGACCTGCCGGTCCAGCTGCACGTGGCCGACCCCGACACCTACGAACCCGTCGACTGGCTGAACGCCTGGTACATCCTGATGCGCCGGGCGCGGGCCGATGTGGAGGTCTTCCGCTATCCGGGCGTCGGTCACCTGTTCACCGATCCCGACCTGCCCGACTACAACGCCCAGGCCGCCGAGCGCGCCTGGGCCGTCGCGCTGGACTTCGTCGCCGGCCTGTGACCGCCCGGGGCCTGCCGTCCGTACCCGAACCGGCCCCTCGGGGGTCAGCCGCCGTTGACCGCGCGCAGGGCGCCGGGGAGGCGGCCCGTGAGGCGGTCGAGCGCCGCCGAGGTGGCCGCGTCACCCGGCAGGTGGGCGAGGATCCGCTGCCCGTCGTCGAACAGGTCGAGCACCTCGCACGCCAGCAGCAGCTCGCCTGCCTGCGGATGCGCCAGCCGCAGCCGCCGGGCCACCGTGGCCGGCGAGGGCGGCCCGGCCACGCGTTCGGCGAAGTCCCTGCCCGCGGCGAAGGTCAGCTCGGAGATGAGCTCCGGCGTGAACACGTCGTCGTGGGCCGCCTCCAGCTTGAGCGCCGCGACGTGCTCGTCCGCGATGCGGTCCCACTCGGGGAAGGCCGCCTTGGCCCGCGGGTCGGTGAAGGCGTACCTGATGACGTTGGGCGTGTCGCCGTCCAGCAGCCCGACGGGCCCGAACAGCCGTTCGTAGCCGCCGGTGCGAGCCAGCACGTCGCCCAGGCGGTTGAGCAGCACCGCGGGGGTGGGCTCGAACCGGTCGAGCAACGCGCGCACGGTGGGCCGCACGGTGCGGACGGGCGCCTGATTCGCCGCGGTGCACAGCGCCACGCTGCCGTTGAGCGTCTTGGACAGGGTGCGCAGGTGGTTGCGCTCGTCGGGGGTCATGCGCAGCGCGTCGGCGAGGGTGCCGAGCACCTGCATGGACGGGTTGCGGTCGCGGCCCTGCTCAAGCCTGGTCAGGTATTCGACGCTCACCCCGGACAGGGTGGCCAGCTCGGACCTGCGCAGCCCTGGCGTGCGCCGCCGCGGCCCGTCGGGCAGCCCGACGTCGGCCGGCTTGACGGCCTCGCGGCGGGCGCGCAGGAACGCCCCCAGCTCGTTGTCGCTCACAGCCCCCGAGTGTACGGGGACCGTCACCGCCTATCGTGGCCCTGCCAGGGCCAGTCTTCGCCCGGTCTCCCTCGGCCACGGGAGTGGCGGCAGGTTGGAACCCGTGGACAGGGCGCTGCCCGCGGCCGGAGCCACCACTCCCTTCTCACACCGAAAGGCGCTTGCTTACATGCGTTACCGTTTGCTGGGCCGTACCGGGCTCAGGGTCTCCGAGCTCTTCCTCGGCGCGATGACCTACCAGGAGCCGTCGGCGGAGGCCCGGCGCGTTCTCGACCTGTACGCCGACGCCGGCGGCAACGTCGTCGACACGGCCTCCATGTACGGCGAGAGCGAGAACGTCGTCGGCGAGCTGCTCCAGGGCCGCCGCGACCGGTTCGTCCTGGCCACCAAGTACACCCCCACCCGCGACCGCACCGACCCCGGCGCCGCCGGCAACCACCGCAAGAACCTCGTGCTGTCGCTGGAGCAGAGCCTGCGCCGGCTGCGGACCGACTACATCGACCTCTACTGGGTGCACGTGTGGGACAGGCACACCCCGATCGAGGAGACGATGCGCGCGCTGGACGACGCGGTCCGCGCCGGGAAGATCCTCTACGCCGGCATCTCGGACGCCCCGGCCTGGGTGACCAGCCGGGCCAACACCCTGGCCGAGTGGCGCGGATGGACGCCGTTCGCCGGGTTGCAGGTGCCGTACAGCCTGCTGCGGCGCGACATCGAGCGGGAGCTGCTGCCGATGGCTCAGGCGTTCGGGATGAGCGTGGCGGCCTGGGGGACGCTGGAGCGCGGCGTGCTGTCCGGCAGGTACGAAGTCCCCGGCGCGAGGGCCTCGCGCGTGTCGCCCGACTCGCTGACCGAGCGGGACCGGGCGGCGGCGCGCGCGGTGGTCGAGGTGGCCGTCGAGCTGGGGGTCACGGCCTCGCAGGTGGCGCTGGCGTGGGTGCTGGCGCGCGGGGTGCATCCGATCCTCGGGGTGAGCAGCGCCGAGCAGCTCAAGGACAGCCTGGGCGCGTCAGGACTGGCGCTGCCGGAGGAGGCGGTGCGGCGGCTGGAGTCGGCGGTGGAGTTCGAGCTGGGCTTCCCGCGCGACTTCGTCGAGGAGGTGGATCGCAGCCCGGACATCTACGGCGACGCCGTCCACCTCCTGGACGCCCGCTGAGGCATCGGCAGCCTGCGTCAGAGCAGCTCGTCCAGCAGCCGGTAGTAGTACAGCCGCTCTTCGTCGATGTGGCCGGCGAGGCCGTAGGCGGAGACGAACTCCTCCCATGCCGCCGGGCCGTGTTCCTCGTACAGGTCTCTGTGCGCGATGGCGAGGTCGCGGTACCGGTCGGCCACACCGAGCGCCGGCACGTCGATCACGACGGGCTGTCCCGAGGCGGGCAGCAGCACGTTGGAAGGGGTGTAGTCCCCGTGCGCGACGACGAGGTCCTCATCGCGCGGACGGGTGGCCAGCAGCCGGTCGTAGATCGTCTGAGGGGTCAGCCCGAGATGGTCGGCGTCGAAGTCGTCCGGGTCGACGAGGCCGTCACGGACGTTGGCCGCGGCGCGGTCGAGCACCGACGGCAGCCGGCCGTCGAAGGCGCAGCCGGCGATGGGCAGCTCGTGCAGCGTGCGCAGGGTCCGGCCCAGCACGGCACCCACGTCGGCCGGTGCCGCGGCCTCCAGGGACGGAGCTCCCACATCGGCGAGGACGAGAACGGGGTCGTGGAAGGCGACCACCTCGGGAACGGGCACGCGTCCGTGGAGCCAGCGCAGTCGCAGGTGCTCGGCCCTGGCGAGGGGGCCGTGCTTGACGTAGAAGACCTTCGACCCTGACCTGACCCTCAGGGCGGTGCCGCTGGCCCCTTCGTGATCGGACGACCAGGAGGCGTCCTGCTTGATCAGCCGGCGAAGTTGGTCGGGGAGCCGCATGGATCACATTCTCGTCCACGGGTGAGAAAGGATGGCCGGACGGCGGGGGATGCCCGCCGTCCGGCCCGCGGCCGGTGGCGGGTCGGCGAGCGCGGTGGCGGAGACCATAGACCGGTTCAGAGCGGCGACCTGGGTTTGCGGCGGAATCGGGTAACTCTGAGCGTCCTTGCAGTGCGGGGTGTACGAACGCGTGGTATCTACGGCCCGGCTGCTCAGGATCGTATTACGGACCACGACGCCCAGGCCGGTGACTATTCTGATCACCGTCATTCGAGGGCAAGAGGGCGGATGGTCATGACATCGGCGCAGCCTGGCTACATGGTCAGCGGACGTTACCGGCTGATCGCCGTACTGGGGTCCGGCGGGTTCGGGCGGGTCTGGCGTGCCCACGACCAGGTCCTGGACGTCGACGTGGCGATCAAGGAACTGCAACTGCTGCCCGGGATGTCAAAGGCGGAGCAGGACAAGCGCCTGGAGCGCACCGCACGTGAAGCCCGCAACGCCGTCCGGTTGCGGGCACACGAGAACATCGTGGCCATCCACGACATCGTTTCGGATGACCTGCCCTGGATCGTGATGGAGCTGATCGACGGTCAATCACTGCACGAGCACCTCGACACGCAGGGACCGTTGCCGGTGGAGCAGGCCGTGCAGCTCGCCGCGGGGCTGCTGGCAGCACTCGGCGCGGCGCACCAGGCGGGCATCGTGCACCGCGACATCAAGCCGGCCAACGTCATGCTCTCCGCGGAAGGCAGGGTGCTGCTCACCGACTTCGGGATCGCGGTCCACACCACCGACACCACCCTGACGGCCACCGGGATGCTCATCGGCTCACCCGAGTACATGGCCCCCGAACGGTTGCGCGGCACCGATGGGCTTCCCGCCAGTGACCTGTTCTCCCTCGGCGTGACCCTGTACCAGGCCGTCGAGGGCGTCTCACCGTTCCGCCGCGACACCCAGCCGGCGGCCCTGACCGCGGTCCTGCTGGAAGACCCCCCGCCGCCGCAACGTGCAGGCCGGCTCGCACCACTCATCACCCGGCTGCTCGACAAGGACCCGCACAGCAGGCCGACTGTCGAGGAGACGCTGGCCATGCTCGGCGAGCAGCAGCCGAGCCGGGTCCATGTCCGGGACCGCACCAAGATCCTCCCATCCGGGCAGGGGTGGCAGCGCAAAGGCGTCGCGGTGATGATGGCGATCATCTTCGCCCTCGGTGTCCTCGGCCTCGCGAACGCCCTCGGTGTCCTCGGCCTCCCCGCCGTCAGCGACCCCTGGGCGTACATGAGTCGTAAAGTGATGACACACCCGTTGGGCGTTGCCCTGGCCGTCGTCCTCGTCACCGACATCGGTCTGGCCGGCTTGTTGTGCGCCCAGGTCGCCCGGTTCTTAGCGCCGATCGCTGGCATGACCGTTGCGATCTTGGGGGGTGCCGCCGGGTTCCTCGCCGGTGCCGGCGCCGTGGTTCTCGCCTTTGACGGCATCGCCGTTCTTCTGGCGATGATGGACACCGATGGCGGCGGCAGACCCTGGGTGATCCCGTTGATCGTGATCACTGTCATCATGTTCCTCACGGGGGGCTGGGCCTGGGAGTCGAGGAAGGCCTGGCACCCACGGGGATTCCAGAAGCGGGGATCACCCTCGTCATAGGGTCACGTCGAAACAGGCACCCTGCGGGGCGGCCTGCGCTCGTGACCTCGGTTGCGCCGGTCGAACCTGAGCTGATGGCCGGCCCGCCGCCTGCCGATCTATCGGCCGCCCGCACCGTCCGTCGCCGGCCGCGGTCATTGCTGGAGGGTCTGGCTGCGCCCGATGAGGTCCAGCATCGCCTGCTGGATCTGGCGCAGGACGGCGAGGGTCTCCTCGGCGGCCGCGGCGATGGCCGCCTCGCCGGGGGCGACGGGAGGGTCGAGCAGCTGGGCCACGGTGTCGGCGAGGACCTGGTCGGGGTCGTCGACGCCGGACGGGGCGGCGGCCGGGTCGGACAGGGCGGCGCCGAACCCGGTGAGCACGGCGTGCACGGCGTAGGTCAGGTCGCGCAAGGGACGGTCCTGGCGGATCAGCCCGTGGCGGTGATGGATCGGCATGCCCGTCTCGCACAGGGCACTGGGCGTGGTGCGGGCGAACAGCTCGCGGTCGCCGGCCTGCTGGGTGAGCAGCCGCAGCAGGTCGGCGTCGCCGCTCTGCACGCGGCGGGCGAGGGGGAGCCGCTGCCCCGTGCGGATCAGCAGCGGGGCCAGGCGGCGCGGCAGCACGGTGGCGGGGTCGGCGGCGACGCGGGCGATGATCTCGTCCAGGAAGGTCAGCACCTCGCGGGCGAACAGGCCGAGGATGAGGTCCTCCTTGGCGGGCCAGTACAGGTAGACGGTGCCCTTGCCGACCCCCGCCGCGCGGGCGATCTCGCTGATGGTGACCTTGCGCACGCCGTGATCGAGCACCAGCTCCCGTGCGCTGTCCAGGATGCGGGCGGCTTTGCGGGAGCGGTGTTCGATCAGCTGGCTCACCTGGGCTGTCCTCTTCTTCCGTGCCGCGGTCAGGTCACACGGCGGCGATGTCGAGAGTCTTGTTCTTCATGTCCGCGCCGTTCATTATCTTGCCCATCGCCTGCCCGATGAGCGGCGCGCGCATGAGGCGCAACATCGCGGAACGCATGATCATTTCCTTGCGGTCGTGGGGCGTGAAGATCCTCCGCATGATCAGCGCGCTGTTCTGCTCGGTCTCGATGAAGGGGCGCATCCGGGCCTCCCAGGCGCGCAGCGCGCCGGGCAGGTCGGCGGGGTGGCGCTGCAGCATGGTGCCCAGCAGCTCGCCTCCGGCGATGCCGCTGGAGGCGCCCATGCCCGCGTACAGGGTCACGCACCAGGCGGCGTCGCCGACCAGGACCACCCGGCCCTGGTGCCAGCGCGGCATCTTGACCTGGTTCACCGAGTCGAACAGGGCCTCCGGGGCCTGCTCGAACGCCGTGAGCAGCTTCTCCAGGAGCGGCCCGGTGGGCTGCGGGCCGAACGCGGCGCGGATGGACTCGATCGGCGGGCGGGCGAACTCGGCGTCGACGTCGTCGGTGCGGTAGGAGAACAGCAGGCCCGGCGCGTGGTCGGCGAAGGGGAAGATCCAGGCCGAGCGGCCCGGCTCGGCCAGGGTCAGGCCCTGGTCCTGTCGGATGCCCTCGATCGGCTTGTCCAGGACCGTGGCGCCGATCATGTAGTTCAGCGGACGCAGGCGGTCCTCGGGGCCGAAGGCCAGCCCGCGTACGGTCGAGCGCATCCCGTCGGCGCCCACAACCAGGTCGAAGCGCTCGGTGACCGTGTCGTTCAGCGTCACCTCCACTCCGGAATCGTCCTGGCGGATGTGGGTGGGCACGGTGGAGTAGCGGATCTCCACATCGGCCGGCAGCGCGGAGAACAGCGCCCGCTCGACGTCGCCGCGCAGCACCACCCGGGGTTTGCCGGGCAGGCCGGCCAGGCTCATGCCGACGGTGTGGCGTCCGGCCCGGTTCACCTCGTACGGGGCGGGCCGCGGGGTACGGTCGCCGATCGCCTCCAGCACGCCCAGCCGCCGCGCGGAGGCGAGACCGGTGCCGAACAGCAGGATGAAGTACCCGCCCGAGCGACGTGCCGGGGCCCGCTCCACCACGACCGGCTCCCAGCCGACCTGACGCAGCCGCAGCGCGGTGGCGATGCCCGCGATCCCGAGCCCCACCACCAGCGCACGGCCGCGCCCGACTGCGTCCTTCATGACGACTCCCTTTCTGTCGTGTCACGACGACCCTATCTGACGAACTGACCAAATTGGTACTGTTGGTCAGTCGGCGGCGCAGTCGTAGAGGGTGGTGGCTCCCGCGATGCCGCCGGTCGTGGGACCTCCCCCGTACGCGGCGGCGGGGACCTCGGCGCAGTTGTCCTTGATCCACTGCGAGCGCTGCGGGCTCGTCCCGCCCATCATGGCCGCGAAGCCGCCCCTGCCGGATCCCAGCACGAAGCGCAGTCGCCCGGAGCTCGTCCAGTCCTTCAGCTGCCGGACGGTCGGGGCGTCGTCGATGCCGATGAAGCCGCCCATGCCGATGACGGTGACGTCGCTGTTCAGCACGAAGCCGGAAGCGAGCATTGCGCCACCCTCGACGGCGAGCTTGATCCGGGCGGAGCCGGAGTTCTTGACGGCATAGTCGAGGATCTTGCGCTGGTCGGGGGTGAGCTCGGCGCCGCCGCCGGGAAAGCCTCCGGGGAGCCCGGACGGCATGCCGCCGTTCCCGCCCGGGAATCCTTCGGGGAGCTCCATCCCTGGCGGAAGCTCCATGCCCGGCGGGAGCTCCATGCCCGCTGGTGGTCCGAACCCGCCCCCGCGGCCGAAGGGCATGGTCGGCGGCCCCGCGGTGGGGTTGGCGCCGCCCATCGCCGACGTGGTGCCCGGAACGCCGGCCGCCCAGGCCGCGGGTGCCGCCAGCACCGCCACGACCGCGACGCCGAGGGCGGCGGGCAGCAGCCGTCGCCGGCCGGCGGACAGCAGGAGCAGCACGACCGCCGCCACTCCGGCCGCGGCCACGGGCCACGCCAGCCAGCCGTTCCAGGACGGGACCCGCCCGACCAGCACATACGCCCAGGCCGCGGTCACCGCGACGGCCCCGGCTCCCAGCGGGAGCGCCCAGCGAGCCCCCGCCCGGTGGGCACGCGCCAGCGTCGCGACGAAGCCCGCGGTGACGGCGGCGACCGCCGGGGCCAGCTGCGTCGTGTAGTACGGATGGAAGATCCCTTGTTGCGTGGCGAACACCAGGCCGCAGACCATCAGCCAGGTCCCCCACAGCACCCATCCGGACGCGGCGAGCGGCTCACCGGACGTCGCGACCCCGCGCCGGCCCAGCACGGCGACGGCTGCGGCCAGCGCCAGGGCCACCCCGCACAGCGGCAGCAGCCAGCTGATCTGCCCGCCGACCTGGTCGTTGAAGAGCCGTCCCAGGCCGGCCGCCCCACCGAAGGAGATGCCGAAGCCGCCCGCCGGCCCGCCGCCGTTCCCGCCGAGGATCCGGCCGAGGCCGTTGTAGCCGATGACCAGGTCCCAGGCGCCGCCGTCGGTGCTGCCGCCGATGTACGGGCGGCTGCCCGGCCAGAGCGCGACCATCGCCACCCACCACAGGGAGGACGCCACGAGGACCCCGCCGCCGGCCAGCAATCCGGTAAGCCGGCCGAGCCAGGGGCCGCGCGCGCCGACCAGCCAGGCCGCCGCGAAGGCGGGGATCACCATCCACGCGGCCAGCATCTTGGTCATGAAGCCGAGGCCGATCAGCAGTCCGGCGGCGCACAACCAGCGCAGGCCGGCGCGGCCGGAGTCGGTCCGCAGGGCCCGGGTCAGCGCGTACGCCGCCGCCACCAGCGTCAGCACCAGCAGGGTGTCGGGGTTGTTGTCGCGGTTGATCGCCACCGTGATCGGGGTCAGGGTCAGGACCAGCGCGGCCAGCAGCCCGGCCGCCTCGCCGGCCCACAGGCGTACGGTGCGGTGCAGCAGGAACACCGTGGCGACGCCCTCCAGCACCTGGGGCAGGATCATCGCCCAGCCGTGCAGGCCGAAGATCTTGGTGCTGAGGACCTGCGGCCACAGCGCCGCCGGCGGCTTGTCGACGGTGATCACGCCAGCCGGATCGTAGGCGCCGAACAGGAAGTTCATCCAGCTCTGGCCCATCGACTTCACGGCGGCGGCGTAGTAGCTGTTGCCCCAGCCCAGGGAGCCCAGGGCCCAGCCGTACAGGCCGGCGGCCAGCAGCAGGATCGCCGCGAGCGCGGCCGGTGCCGCCCAGGCCGGGAGCGGGCGGCCTGTGGCGCGGGGCGGCGATGGGAGTTCGGTGGTGTAGGTCATCTGTGCTTCGCTTCTCCGAAGACGGTCAGGGCGTGGTGCGGCGGAAGACGGCCAGGCGCAGCGTCACGAAGCGGACGGCGGTGACCAGCACGGACGAGGCGGTGAGCACGAGCGTCTCGGCCGCGGCCGACGCGCCGGGCTGGACCTGGCGGAACAGCAGCACGGCGGCGGAGGTGACGACGTACCCGAGCAGGAACAGGGCGCCGGCTCCCAGGTGCGCCCGCCCGGCCCCCGTGCCGGACCAGCGGAAGGTGAGGCGGCGGTTGGCCTCGGTGTTGAGCACGGTCAGGACGATCAGCGACACCAGGTTCGCGAGCGCGGGCGGCCACCACGCGCGCAGCAGCCAATACAGCAGGGCCTGACCGGCCGTCGAGAGCACGCCGATAGCCACGAAGCAGCCGACCTCCCAGGTGATGCGGGAGCGTGCCCTGGCGGGGGCCAGCACGGCGTCGGGGTGCTCGGCGGCGGGGGCGGGGCGCCGCGGCAACGGGGCCCGCGCGATACCTGACGCCTTCATGCGCGCCACCCGCCACAGTCCGCGCAGATCGTCCGCGGCGGTGCTGACGACGTCGACCCGGGTGTCGACGTCCTCGACCCAGTCGACCGGGACCTCGTGGATGCGCAGCCCGTTGTGCTCGGCCAGCAGCAGCAGCTCGGTGTCGAAGAACCAGGCGTCGTCCTGCGTCCTTTCGAGCAGCGGGCCGAGCACGTCCGTACGGGCGGCCTTGAAGCCGCACTGCGCGTCGCTGAACCGGGCTCCGTGGGTGAGCCGGATGATCGCGTTGTAGCAGCGGGAGATCAGCTCGCGGCGCGGTCCGCGCACCGTGCGCGCGCCGGGGGCCAGCCTGCTGCCGATGGCCAGATCGGAGTGGCCGCTGGCGAGCGGGGCGATCAGCGGCAGCAGCCCGTCCAGGCGCGTGGACAGGTCGACGTCCATGTAGACGACGATGTCGGCCTCGCTCGCGCCCCACACCGTCCGCAGCGCGAGCCCGCGCCCCTTCCTGTCGAGGTGGACCACGTTCGTCCCGGGGAGCTCGGCGGCCAGTTCCCGGGCCACCTCCAGCGTCCGGTCGACGCTCGCGTTGTCCGCCACGGTGATCCGCCAGGGGAACGGCATCCGCTCGCGGAGGTGCGCGTGCAGGGTGCGCAGGCATCCGGGGAGCGCGCGCTCCTCGTTGTATACGGGGATGACGATCTCGACCGTGGGATTCGGCAGCCGCGCGGGCTGAAAATCGCGGAGGGCGCCTGGGGCGCGGCTCATCTTGATCATTGACTTCCTCAGGTAGGGGATGCCGGACCGGCGGTCCTCCACGATCCGCGGCGCCGGAACGCCGGGGTGACGCAGAGGGCGAACGCGACCACGACGATCGTGCTCGCCGCCGGACGCTGCCGCACCGATCGCGTCCCTGGCGTCGCGCACGGCGCCTGGGCCGGCGACGTTGTGGTCGCTCCTCAAGCCTCGTGGCGCCGCTCCGGACGGACGTCCGCCTGGAGGAGGGTTCTGAGCTGCCGCGAGCGCAGCAGACGCGGAACGCGGGCTACTGCGCTCGCGGTTCCCGGCCGATCAGCGGGCCTGGGGGCGGACCAGGCCGGTCTCGTACGCGATGATCACCAGCTGGGCGCGGTCGTGCGCCTTCAGCTTGGTCATCGCCCGGTTGACGTGCGTCTTGGCGGTCACCCGGCTGATCCCCAGCAGGTCGGCGATCTCGTCGTTGGTGCGCCCGCAGGCCACCAGGGTCATCACCTCGCGCTCGCGCTCGGTGAGCACGGCCAGGTCATCGGGCACGTGCTGGACCGAGACGCCGGGGCCGGCCAGGAAGCGGGTGATCAGGCCTCTGGTCGCCGACGGCGACAGCAGCGCCTCGCCCTTGGCGACCACCCTGATGGCCTCCTGCAGCTCGCCGGCCTCCACGCCCTTGCCGAGGAAGCCGCTGGCGCCCGCCTGCAGCGCGGCGAAGACGTACTCGTCGATCTCGAACGTGGTCAGGACCAGCACCCGGACCCCGGCCATGGCGT
This sequence comes from Nonomuraea sp. NPDC050153, assembly GCF_044460125.1. Lineage (NCBI taxonomy): Bacteria > Bacillati > Actinomycetota > Actinomycetes > Streptosporangiales > Streptosporangiaceae > Nonomuraea > Nonomuraea sp. NPDC050153. The sequence continues at coordinate 7,821 of NZ_JBITJQ010000070.1, read as the reverse complement.
CGTCGCCGGTGATCGCCCGCGTCGCGGCCAGGCCGTCCATCCCGGGCATGCGGACGTCCATCAGCACCACGTCGGCCATGGTCTCCCGCGCCAGCCGTACGGCGTCGCGGCCGTCGGCGGCCTCGCCGACCACCTCCAGGTCGGGGGCCGAGTCGATCAGCACCCGGAACCCGGCGCGGACCAGCGCCTGGTCGTCGGCCAGCAGCACCTTGACGGTCATCGCCTGCCCTCCCTGGAGGTGGGGAGCACGGCGTGCACCCGGAACCCGGCGCCGTCCACGGGCCCGGCGAGGAAGGTGCCCTCGACCGACAGGGCCCGCTCCCGCATGCCGATCAGCCCGTGACCGGTCCCGGAGGAGATCCCGCCCGCGCCGCCCCGGCCGTCGTCGGTCACGTCGACGATCATCCCGTCGGCGGCGTACTCGATCCGCACGGTGGCGGTCGCCCGCGGCGCGTGCTTGCTCACGTTGGTCAGCGCCTCCTGGACGATCCGGAACGCGGCCAGGTCCACGGGCGCGGGCAACGGCCTCGGGTCGCCGTAGACCATCCAGCCCAGCTTCAGCCCGGCGGCGGCGAAGGAGTCGGCCAGCTCGGGCAGCCGGTCCAGCCCCGGCGCGGGCTCGGTGAGGAGTTCGTCGCGGCTGCCGGGACGGCGCAGCAGCCCCACCGTCGTCCGCAACTCGTCCAGCGCCTCCTTGCCGGCCTCACGGACATGGCCCAGCGCCGTGCGGGCCTGCTCGGGCTCGGTCGCCAGCAGGTACGAGGCCACCTGCGCCTGCACGTTGATCAGCGCGATGTGGTGGGCGAGAACGTCGTGCAACTCCCGGGCGATGTGCAGCCGTTCCTCCATCACCCGGCGTTCGGCCTCCTTCTCGCGCGTCGCCTCGGCCCGGCGCGCCCGCTCCTCGACGGCGGCCACGTAGGCCCGCCGGCTGCGCAGCGAGTCGCCGACGGCGGTGGCCATGCCGATGGACGCGATCGGCGCCAGCACCTCGGGCTCCAGCCACCCGCTTCCGTCGAACACGATCCTGGCCACGGCGACCACGAGCGCGGCGAGCCCCCCGTACGCCCACGCGTGCCGGCGCGGGCATCGCGAGGCCACCGTGTAGACCGCGACCGCCGGCCACAGGTCCAGCAGGCTCCGCCCGCTGCCGATCGCGGTGTAGGCGACGAACCCGGCGACCGTGACGGCGAGCACGGAGCGGGGCCACCGGCGCCGGAAGGCCAGCGCGCCGCAGACGACCGAGGCCAGCGCGATGTCGTGCGCGGCGAGGGGCCGCATCGGGCTGTGCCACTCCACCCCCGGCGGCGGGGGCGGGCCCGGCGCCAGCAGCGTCATCGCATACACGCACACGGCCAGGATCGTGTCGGCCGCGTAGGGACGGGAAAGGAGCTCCCGTCTCAGCCAGGTCACCGTACGCACCACTAAACACTAGGTCTGAGCTGGGCGAATTCCCTCATCCCTGGGTACCCCTCCGCGCTACTGCGACCGCAGTACGGCGCCCGGCCCCCGCACTCAGGGCTACTTGATCGACTTCATCACTGCTCCACCCCGTTCACGAACACCCTCCGCAGGACCAGGTCGTCCGTGAACGCGATCTTGTCCGGGCCGGCGACGTTCGTGAACGCGCACCGCTCAAGACGCACGCCGGCCAGGTGGTCGGTCTCCAGGCCGACGAGGTTCAGCACGGCGTCGGCGCCGTCCAGCCGGGTGTGCTCCATCCGGATGTCGCGTACCGACACCGGCTCGGCGCCCTGCTCGTTGCTCGCGTAGGCCATGTTGACGAACATCACCTCGCGGTCCACGTTCTGACCGGTGAAGCCGCGTACGTGGACGCCCTGGACGAAGCCGCCGCGCTTCTTGCTGGCCTTGATGTAGACGGGGTACTTCACCGGGTAGTTGCCGGGGAAGTCCGGCGAGTTGATCACACACCGTTCGGCGAAGACGTTGCGGACGCCGCCCGACATCTCGCTGCCGACCGTGATGCCGCCCCAGCGGCCCGAGAACAGGCAGTCCTGGACGACGATGTTCTCGCTGGGCACGCCCACCCGCCTGCCGTCGGCGTCGCGTCCCGACTTGACCGCCACGCAGTCGTCGTTGGTGTTGAACCGGCAGTCGTGGATGTGCACGTACGACGACGACTCGGGGTCGCAGCCGTCGGTGTTGTAGAGGGTGCTGACCACGGTGATGCCGCGGACGGTGACGTTCGTGGACAGGACCGGGTTCACGGTCCACATGGGCGGTTCGAGGATCGTGACATCACTGACCAAGATGTCTCGACATTTCACGAACTGGACCATGGCTGGGCGCAGGTAGTGCCCCGCCCCGAACACCCGCTGCCCGACCGGCACGCCCTCGTCGCCCATCCTGCGCAGCTCCCGCTGGTCGGCGCCTTGAGGGCCGCTGTTGGCGTACCAGCTCTCCCACGGGCCCCGCCGGGCCTGGCCGTCGAGCGTGCCCTTGCCCGTGACCGCGATGTTGCGCTGGCCGAGGGCGTAGATGAAGGGGCTGTAGTTGTAGCATTCCGTGCCCTCCCACCGGGTGAGGACGACCGGCAGGTACGCGTTCGGGTCGGTGCTGAAGGCGATCACGCCGCCTTCGGACACGTGCAGCTCGACGTCGCTGAGCAGGTGGACGGCGCCGGTGAGGAAGCGCCCCGACGGGACGACGACCCGGCCGCCGCCCCGGCGATGGCACTCCTCGATCGCGGCCCTGAACGCGGCCGTGCAGTCGGTCGTGCCATCACCCACGGCGCCGAACGCGGTGACATCCCACCTTCGGTTCCTGAATCGAGGGGGTCGGATCTTGCGCAGGATGCGTGGCACCTCGTGCCAGGGGTCAGACGATTGGGCCTCGGCGTGCGCCGACACGGTTCCGGGGACGAGCGCGGCCGCGGTGAGAGCTCCGCCGGCCTTGAGGAGAGATCGTCGGGAGGGCATGGTCACCACCGGGGGTAGTGGAGACATCGGATCTCTGGAGCGTAAATGCTCTCTTGTCGGAATTCAATTCTTGACGAAGTTAATAGTGAGCGGGCGCCTCGGCGAGAAGGCCGGCCATGCCGTCTCCCCGACGCCCACCGCGGAGTCGTCGTGCCGACCAGACACGCGTCCGATGGCGTCACCGGCAACCTCCGGCGGCCGACCGGCGGACCACGCACCGGACAGATCCTCACCCTCTTCGTCTCCGTGCCCGGCGTCGGCGGGCCCTGACCGAGGTTCGTGGTAGGAACTCCCGGCATGGAGTTCTTCTGCTATCACCGTGACCGGTCTGACACCGCCGCGCTGCGCGACAAGCTGCTGGAAGCGCACTGGTCCTACATGGACCGGTACGCGGCGGAGATGATCGCCCGTGGCCCGACCTTCGGCCGCGGCACCGACACGGCCACCGGCAGCGTGCACATCGTCGACCTGCCGGATCTCGCCACCGCGCGTGCTTTCGTCTTCGACGAGCCCAACTACCAGGCGGGTGTGTACCGGGACGTGATGTTGCGCCGATGGCGCAACGTCCTGGGACGCACCATGTGGGAGTTCCCCGGCGGCCGGGAGGGCGGCAACCGGTATCTGGTGCTGGGTCTCGGCTCCGGTCAGGCGGCCGACCTCGTCCCGCCGCCCGACCGGGACGAACTGATCGCGTACGGGCCGCTGCTGTCCGACGACGGCACCACCTGGCTGGGTACGGCGCTGCTGGTCCGGGCACCGGACCCCGAGGCGGCACGCTCCGTCCTGACCCAGGACCGGTACGCCGACATCGAGGTCCACGACTGGGAGTTCGGCGGACGGCGGTGACGAGCACCGTACGGCCAGGTGACGCAGGCTGAGCTGGGAGCGCTCGGGCCGCCGGCTCAGCCTGCGCGACGCCTTGCGCAATGGCGGGAGCGGCAGATGTTGAGGGCTCGGCAGTGACAACGTTCGCGACTTGGCCCGGTCGAGCGCAACGCGGAAAGTGAGGGGGACATTGATCCCATAGTGGGGAACTTCCATGGCTACTCCTCTCCAGATCCCCGTGCCGTCGGAGCGGACGTCCGAGACCATCCGCCGTTACCACGACCAGAGCGGGCCGGTCCTGCGCATCGAGCTGCCGGGCCAGGTGCCCGCCTGGCTCGTGACCTCGTACGAGGTGGTCAGCGAGGTCCTGACGCACGACGACACGCTGTTCAGCAAGAACCCGGCGAACTTCACGGCGCTGAACGACGGCACCATCCCGGCCGACTGGCCGCTGCGCCAGCTCATCGAGGGCGAACACCTGCTGACCCAGGACGGCGCGGACCACCGGCGGCTGCGGGGTCTCATCAACCGGGCCTTCACCCCCGCCCGCGTGCAGGGGCTGGCCCCGCGCATCCAGCGGATCACCGACGAGCTGCTCGACCGGATGGCCGACCAGGGTGACGCGGTGGACCTGGTGAGCTGCTTCACCGAGCCGCTGCCGGTCATGGTGATCTGCGAGCTGTTCGGGGTGCCGCGGAGCGAGCAGCAGCAGATCCGCGACTGGAGCCACACCCTGCTGCAGCACACCACCCCGCCGGAGGAGATGCTCGCCACCAACGCCGGGCTGCTCGGGTACCTGGCCGCCTTCATCGAGCGCAAACGCGACGACTCGGGCGACGATCTCACCACGGGCCTGATCCGCGCGCAGGAGGACGACGGCGACCGCCTGTCCGACAGCGAGATGTTGTGGATCCTGTGGCTGGTGCTCATCGCCGGTCACGAGACCACGGTGCACCTGATCGCCAACGCGGTCGTGGCCCTGTGCTCGGACCCGGAGCAGCTGGCCCACGCGCGCGCGAAGAACACCTGGGAACAGGTGGTGGAGGAGGTGCTGCGCAGCAGGAACTCGGTGGTCAGCGTCATGTTCCGGTATCCGCTGCGGGACGTGCGGCTCGGCGGGGTGACGGTCGGGGCGGGCCAGCCCATCATGATCGGTGTCAGCAGCACCGGGACGGACAGGGCCAGGTTCGGCGGGGAGGCGGAGCGGTTCGACGCGGTGCGGGAGCCGGGCGCGCACCTCGGGTTCGGCCGCGGGCCGCACTTCTGCCTGGGAGCGCCGCTGGCCAGGCTGGAGGCACGCATCGCGCTGGCGTCGTTGTTCGGCAGGTTCCCGGATCTCCGGCTGGCGGTCGAACCCGGCGAGGTCCGGTACACATCATCCCTCGTCACAGAGGGGCCCACGACGCTGCCGGTGCTCCTCCGTTAGCGGTCCCGTCGCCGCTCGCACCGGGCGACCAGGGGCATCACCGTCGAGGAGGCCCGCGCGCGCTCGAACCCGAGCGGTGCCCCGGACCTCACCGCGGCCATGACGACCTTGCTCGCGGTCGTCGCCTGACCGACCCCGCCGGCACCGGCGTTCGGGCGCGCGGACGCAGCACGGCATGGGCCAGCACCCCCAGCGCGCCCGCCACCAGCACCGACAGCGCGGTCAGCGTCGCGCTCCGCCAGTCGCCGCCGTCCAGCGCGCCGAAGAAGACCGTGCCGGTGATCGTGCCGCCGAGCACGCCCCCGGTCTCCTGAACGGTCCCGAGCACCCCGGCCGCGGCTCCCGCCCGCTCGGGCCGTACGGCCGACAGCACCGAGGAGAGCAGCGGCGACATGATCAGCCCCATCCCGGCCCCGACCACGAGGAGGGCCAGGGCCACCTGGTACGGCTGCGCCGCGCGCGCCACGACGTCGTACAGCAGGCACAGCCCGAGCAGCAGCACGGGTGCGCCGAAGCGCCCAGGGCGGAGCGAGGCGGCGAAGAAGCCCGTGTTGAGCGCGGTGCACACGGCTCCGGCGGCGAGCGGGCCGAGGCCGAGGCCGTCCTGCAGGTAGAGGGCGAGCACGAACGACAACCCGGCCGAGGTGCCGAAGAGCAGCGCCACCGCGACCAGGCCCCAGGTGAACGTCCGGTCCGTGAACACGCCGAGGTCGAGCAGCGGGGTCCGCCCCGAGGCCGCCAGCCGCCGCTGACGCCGGACAAACGCGACCAGGATCGGGCCGGAGGCGGCCAGGCACCACCAGGCCCACGGCGGCCAGCCCTGTTCGCGGCCCTCGATCAGGGGCAGCACCACCGCCACCTGCCCGGCGGTCACCAGTCCGGCCCCGCCCAGGTCGAGCCAGGCCCGGGACGTGCCCTCCCCGGCCCGCCGCGGCGGCGACGGCAGCGGCCGGGGGAGCAGGCGTCCGGTCATGGCCAGCGCCGCGGCGCCGATGGGCACGTTCACCAGGAAGCAGGCCCGCCAGCCCAGCCCCAGCGGATCGGCGGACACCAGCACACCGCCGATCGCCTGGCCGCTGACCCCGGCCAGGCCGACGGCGGTGCCGTACCAGCGGAAGGCCGTGGCCCGGTCGGCGCCCCGGTAGAGCTCCCCGAGCAGCGTGAGGACCTGCGGCGCGAGCAGCGCCGCCGCGACGCCCTGCCCGACCCTGGCGGCCACCAGCCAGGCCGCCCCGTCCGCGAGCCCGCACCCCGCCGACGCCACCGTGAACAGCGCCAGCCCGGCACGGAACATCCGCCGGTGCCCGTACAGGTCGCCGAGCCGCCCGGAGGTGATCAGCCCGGCCGCGTACGCCAGCCCGTACCCGGCGACCACGAACTGCACCGCCGCGTCACCGGCCCGCAGGTCGGCGCGGATGGACGGGACGGCCAGGTTCGCGACGAAGAAGTCCAGCGTGGTCACGAACACCGCGACCAGCAGCACGGGCAGGGCCGCCCAGCGGCGGGCAGTCATGAGGAGCTCCAGAGGACCGAGGGGAAGGACGTGGGGAAGAACACCGCGGTGCGGCGAACGGTTGACCCTCACCCTGGAGCTGCGGAGTTATGGATCCCTTCGGAACGGCTACGGGTTTGCGTTCGAGCGCGCTCGAAGCCATAGCGTTCCCGCCATGACGACGAAGACCTGGATCATCACCGGCGCGTCCCGCGGTTTCGGGCGTGCGCTGGCGGAGGCGGCGCTCATGGCGGGCGACCGCGTGGTGGCGGCGGTACGCCGGCCGGAGAGCGTGGCCGACCTGGCGGCGAAGCACCCGGACGACTGCCTGATCGCGAAGTTCGACGCCCGGGACACCGCTGCGGCCGCCGAGCTCGTACGTGCCGCTCTTGTCCGTTTCGGACAGCTCGACGTGCTCGTCAACAACGCGGGCCGGGCCGTGGTCGGAGCGGTCGAGGAGGTCGGCGACGAGCGGTTGCGCGAGTTGATGGATCTGCACCTGTTCGGCCCCGCCGCGCTCGTCCGCGCGGCGCTGCCCGCGATGCGCGCGCGGGGCACCGGGACGATCGTGCAGATGAGCAGCCAGGGCGGACGGATGTCGTTCCCCGGCGTGTCGGCGTACTCCGCGTCGAAATTCGCTCTCGAAGGCTGGTCGGAGGCGCTGGCCGGCGAGGTCGCGCAGTTCGGGATCCGCGTGATGATCGTCGAGCCCAGCCGGTTCCGGACCGACTTCAACGCGGGTGACGTGCTGGAGTTCGTGGAGGCGTCCGAGACCTACCGTGAGCTGCTGGCGGCCGTACGCGCGGACATGGCCGGGGCCGACGGCCGCCAGGAAGGCGACCCGGTGCGGGCGGCCGAGATCATCGTGTCCCTCGCGCACGGCGACGAGGTGCCGCTGCGGCTTCCGCTCGGGCGCGAGGCGGTCGAGCGGATCTCGGGCGCGTACCGGCGTGGCCTGGACGGGGTCGAGCAGTGGGCCGAGACCGCTCGGAGCGCCGACTTCGAGGGTGTCCCGGCGTCGGTCCGGCCGGTCTAGGCTGGTGGTCATGTTGCGTCCTGGAAGCTGGTCCAGGCCTGCGGGTGAAAGTCCCGTCCGGGTAAGCATCGGAGCGCCCGGTAGCAGGCCCCGGCCCGTCATG
>NZ_JBITJQ010000069.1:0-20503 GCF_044460125.1 Nonomuraea sp. NPDC050153 | reverse complement strand
TGGTCCTGTTCCCAGTCGACGTGGGTGGTGGGGGTGGTGATGTGCAGGGTCTGCGGGAGGAGCCCTTCGCGGGCGGCCAGGACCATCTTGATCACACCCCCCACCCCGGAAGCGGCCTGCGCATGCCCGACGTTGGACTTGAACGACCCCAGCCACAGCGGGTCCTCAGGGTCACGATCACGCCCGTACGTGGCCAGCAGCGCCTGCGCTTCGATGGGGTCGCCGAGCTTGGTGCCGGTGCCGTGGGCCTCGACCGCGTCGATGTCACCCGGGGCCAGGCCCGCGTTGGCCAGCGCCTGGCGGATCACCCGTTCCTGGGAGGGGCCGTTGGGGGCGGACAGGCCGTTGCTGGCGCCGTCCTGGTTGACCGCCGACCCCCGGATCACGCCCAGCACCCGGTGGCCGTTGGCCTGCGCGTCCGACAACCGCTCCAGCAGCACGATGCCCACACCCTCGGAGAACACGGTGCCGTCGGCCTCGTCGGAGAACGCCTTGCACCGGCCGTCCCGCGCCAGCCCCCGCTGGCGGCTGAAGTCCACCAGAAGCTCCGGTGTCGCCATCACCGTCACGCCACCCGCCAGCGCCAGGGTGCTTTCCCCTCTGCGCAGGGACTCGCAGGCCAGGTGGATGGCGACCAGGGAGGAGGAGCAGGCGGTGTCCACCGTCAGCGCCGGGCCTTCGAGACCCAGGGTGTAGGCGACCCGCCCCGACATGACCGAACCGGCGCTGCCGGTCTGGAGATACCCCTCGATCTCCTCCGGGTACGATCCGGGCCCTGCGCCGTAACCGGTCTGGGTTCCGCCGATGAAGACGCCGGTCAGAGTGCCGCGTAGCGAGTCCGCGTCGAGCCCCGCCCGTTCCAGCACCTCCCACGACGTCTCCAGCAGCAATCGCTGCTGGGGGTCGATGGCGATCGCCTCGCGCGGGCTGATCCCGAAGAAGCCCGCGTCGAACCCGGCCGCGTCCTTCAGGAACCCGCCCTCACGCAGATACGTGGTTCCCACATGGTCGGGGTCGGGGTGATAGAGCGCCTCCAGGTCCCAGCCCCGGTCCTCGGGGAAGGACGAGATCCCCGAACGGCCCTCGACCAGCATGTCCCACAGGTCCTCGGGCGACTTCACGCCGCCCGGGTAGCGGCAGCTCATCGCCACGATCGCGATCGGCTCCCCCACCCCGGCAGGAGCTGTCGCAGCCCGCGCCGACTGAGCTCCGGTCGCCGCCCTGTCGCTGCCGGTGACCCGCTGCAGCAGATGCGCGGCCAGGGCGTTCGGCGTGGGGTGGTCGAACACCAGCGTCGCCGGGAGCTTCATGCCCGCCGCCCGGCTGAGCCGGTTGCGCAGTTCCACCGACGTCAGCGAGTCGAACCCCAGATCCTTGAACGGCCTCCCGACCTGGATCTCCTCGCCCGAGGCATGCCCGAGCACCGCGGCCGCCTCCGCGCACACCAGCGACACCAGCACGTGCTCTTGCTCGGCCACCGGCAACCCGGCCAGCCGTTGCTCCAGCGCCGACCCACCGTCCGAAGCCCGCCCGGCGTGGGCGGCACGACGCGTGGGCGTGCGAGCCAGCCCGCGCAGAATCGCCGGGACACCGTCATGGCGGGTGCTCAGGATGCGGGTGTTGATGGGCAGCGGCACCAGGAAGGGTTCTGGCCTGGTGAGGGCGACATCCAGCAGTCGCATGCCGTCGACGGCGCCCATCGCCGTGAATCCCGAACGAGCCAGTCGATCCAGATCGAGCTTGGCCAGTTGGCGGGTCATGCCGCCCGTCTCCGGCGCCCACAGTCCCCAAGCGAGGGATTGCGCGGGCAGACCGGCGCTCTGGCGGTGGGTGGCCAGGGCGTCGAGGAAGGCGTTGGCGGCGGAGTAGTTGCCTTGTCCGGCGCTGTCCAGAGTGGCGGCCGAGGAGGAGTAGAGCACGAACGCGGCCAGGTCCAGATGCTGAGTCCCCTGGTGCAGGTGCCAGGCGGCATCCGCCTTCGGGCGCAGTACGCGGTCGAGCTTGTCGGGGGTGAGGGAGGTGACTACGCCGTCATCGAGCACTCCGGCGGTGTGGAAGACGGCGGTGAGCGGACGCTCGGCGGGGACACTCTGCAGCAGCTCGCTGACCTGCCCGGGGTCGGACAGGTCGCAGGCCGCGATCTCGACCGTCGCGCCTGCCGCCTCCAGGTCGGTTCGGAGCTGATCGGCGTCGGGGGCCTGCTCGCCCCTTCGTGAGGCCAGCAGCAGATGCTTGACCTGGTGGCCGGTGGCCAGATGGCGGGCCAGGATCGCGCCCAGCCCGCCGGTGCCGCCGGTGATCAGCACCGTACCGTCCGGATCCAGGCGGTGCGGCATGGTCAGGACGATCTTGCCGGTGTGGCGGGCCTGGGCCATGTGCCGGAACGCCTGACGCGCCTGCTGGACCGGCCAGCACCGCACCGGCAACGCCGCCAGCTCACCCTCGGTGAACAGCTCCAGGAACTCGGCCAGCATGTGACCGACCCGCTCGATGCCGGCGTCCATCAGGTCAAAGCTGCGATACCGCACCTGGGGGTGGGTAACGGCGACGTCGGCCGGGTCACGGCGGTCGGTCTTGCCCATCTCGATGAACCGGCCACCCGAAGTGAGCAGGTCGAGCGAGGCATCGGTGAACGGCCCGGCCAGCGAGTTCAACACCACATCCACCCCGGCCCCGCCCGAGACCGCCGCGAACGCGTCGGCGAAATCCAGATCCCGGGAGGAAGCGATGTGGTCATCGGCCACCCCAAGAGCACGCAGCAGGTGCTGCTTTGCCGGTGAAGCGGTGGCGAACACCTCCGCGCCCAGATGGTGGGCGATCTGGATGGCCGCCATGCCGACGCCGCCTGCGCCGGAGTGGATCAGCACCCGCTCGCCTCGGGTGAGCCCGGCCAGGTCGACCAGGGCGTACCAGGCGGTCGCGTAGGCCACCGTCACCCCGGCTCCCTGAGCGAACGACCAGCCCTCCGGCAGGTCGGCCACCAGCCGCTGATCGACCACCACCCGAGGACCGAACGCGCCATCGCCCAGGCCCATCACCCGATCCCCGACCCGCAGCCCTTCCACGCCCGGTCCGACCTCGGTGACCACACCGGCGAACTCGCCGCCGATCGGCTCGCCCTGTTCGGGCACCATGCCCAGCGTCACGACCACGTCGCGGAAGTTCACCCCGGCCGCGCGGACGTCCACCCGTACCTCGCCGTCGGCCAGGTCCCGATCGGCCTGCGGCGCCGGGATCAAGGCCAGCTCCTCCAGGGAGCCCTTGACGGGGCAGTCCAGCCGCCACCCACCCGTCCCCTCTGGCACGGGCAGGTCGCCGGACGTGTCGGCCCGAGCCAGCCGTGGCACCAGCACCCGGCCGGCACGCACTGCCAGCTGCGGCTCGTCCTCCACCTCCAGCAGGGAGGCCAGCGCGGTGAGCGACTCGGCCGCGTCGTCGAGGTCGACCAGCAGGATCCGGCCCGGGCTCTCGGCCTGCGCCGAGCGCACCAGACCCGACACCGCCGCCCCGACCAGAACACCACCATCGGCACTGGCCGTCGCCACGCCGCCGCCGTCAATCGTCACAGCACCGGTGGTGACCAGCACCAGCCGGGACTCGGCCAACCGCTCATCGGCCAGCCAGTCGCTCAGCACGGCCACGACCCGGTCCAGTTCGGGCCGCAACTCCTCCAGCGTCCTGTCGGCGGTGTCCAGGCGCATGACGGCGGTCCGGGGAGGGGTGAGTCCGGACGCGACCGCCTCACCCAGCGCCGCCGCATCCGTGTACTCGACGGCAGCAGCCAGAGCAGGCCACCGCTCACCCACCACCGCCACCTCTCCCGCGGAGGAGTCGGGCAGCTCGCCCGGCAACGGGATCCACTGCACCCGATGCAGCGCCTCATCCCCAGGCTGAGGGCGTGACAACAGTCCGCCGGCCGGAAGCGGGCGGGAGATCAGGCTTGCGACGACCGCTACCGGAGCGCCGTCGGGGTCGGTGATGCGGATGCTCGAAGCGCCGTCCTCAGCCGGACGGATGTGAACGCGCACCTGCTGGGCACCGGAAGCCAGAAGCTCCACCCCGGTCCAGGCGAACGGGAGCGCCACCCCGTCAGCTTGTTCGATGAGGCCGGTGGCGTGCAGCGCGGCGTCGAGGAGGGCGGGGTGGATGCCGTACTGGTCGGCTTCGGCGGCTTCCCGCTCGCCTAACTCGACCTCGGCGAACACCTCGTCGTTGCGGATCCAGGCCCGCTTGAGTCCCTGGAAGGCCGGGCCGTATCCGTACCCGGCCTCGGCGAGTGTCTCGTAGTGGCCGGAGACGTCCACCGTCTGTGCTCCTGCGGGTGGCCATTGTCCGTCGGTGGTGTCTGTGGTGGCGGTCGTTTGGGTGAGGGTGCCGGTGGCGTGGCGGGTCCAGGGCCGCCGGCCGGTGCGGGCGTGGACGGTCACCTCGCGGCGGCCGTCCTGGTCGGCGGCGGCCACCGCCACCTGCAGCTGGACGGCTTCGTCGCCCTCGATCACCAGCGGCGCTTCCAGGGTCAGCTCTTCCAGCACCGGGCTGCCGACCTCGTCACCCGCGCGCACGACCAGTTCCACGAAGCCGGTGCCGGGGAAGAGCACCGTTTCTCCCACCCCGTGATCGGCCAGCCACGGGTGGGTGGCAGTGGAGATCCGGCCGGTCACCACCACACCACCGTCATCCGGCAACTCGACGGCAGCGCCCAGCAACGCGTGATCCACCCGCGTCTGACCCAGCCCACCCGCGTCCGACACCCCCACCGGAGCGGACTCCAGCCAATAACGCCGATGCTGGAAGGCGTAGGTGGGCAGCTCGACCAACGCGCTCTTGTCACTGGCAGGCACAAGCGTCCGCCAGTCCACCCCGACACCCGCGACGAACGCCTCACCCACCGAACGCACGAACCGATCCGCACCACCCTCACCCCGGCGCAACGACCCGACCGCCACCCCAGGCATGCCGGTGGCATCCAGAATGTCCTGCACCGCCATCGCCAGCACCGGATGCGGACTCGCCTCGATGAACGCCGAACGGCCATCGGCCAGCAGCGCCCGCACCGCACCCTGGAAGTCCACCGGACGGCGGGCGTTGGCGAACCAATACTCCGCCCCCAGCTCCGAACCCGCCTGCACCCCACCGGTCACCGTCGAATAGAACGGCACCCGGCCCGCCTCGGGCCTGACCGAGCCCAGCATGTCCAGCAACCGCTCACGCAGCGGCTCCACCATGACCGAATGCGAGGCCACCGTGGTCGCGATCACCCGCGCCCGCACCCCCTCACCACGCAGCCGCTCAACCAGCCCCTCCAACACCGGCACCGGACCAGCCACCGCACACGAGGCCGGCCCGTTGTCCGCACTCACCTCCAACCCCGCACCCAGCCGCTCCCGGACCACCTCGGCCGGCAGACCCACAGCAGCGATCGCGCCACGCCCCCACAACTCGGCCGCGAACAACCGGCTGCGCAACACCACCACCCGCACCGCATCAGCCAGTGACAGCACCCCGGCCACACAGGCGGCCGCCACCTCACCCTGCGAATGCCCCACCACCGCGGCCGGACGGACACCGACGGACTCCCACAACGCCGTCAGCGCCACCCCCACCGCGAAGGCGACCGGCTGCAGTCTCTCGATCGAGTCCAGCCCGGTCCCGTCAGCGTCGGCGATGACTTGAGCGGGGTCCCAGTCCACCCACCGCCGGATCTCGGTGAAGCACTCTTCCAGCCGGGCGGCGAACACCGGCGAAGCCTGCGCGAGCTCCACGCCCATTCCGGCCCACTGCGCTCCCTGACCGGGGAACACGAACACCGCATCCGCCTGGCCGGACGCCGACCCGGTCACCACTCGCGCGTCAGACTCACCCGCCGCCAGCACCCGCAGCCCGGACAGCAACTCCTCGCGACCCGCACCCACCACCACCGCACGGTCCTCGAACACCGCACGCGAACCCACCAACGACAACCCCACACCCGCAACCGACACCCCAGGCGAACCCGCCACCCGATCGGCCAACCGATCGGCCTGTGCCTTCAATGCCTCCGGGGTCCGTCCCGACACGACCCACGGCACCGCACCCGACACCACCGGCACGCCCGCCACCGGTGCGTCCCCAAGCACTGCAGGCTCGAGGTCCTGCTCCACGATCACGTGCGCGTTCGTCCCGCTCACCCCGAACGACGACACCCCCGCCCGCCGCGGACGGTCCTCCGGCTGCGGCCACTCCCGCGCCTCCGCCAGCAGACGCACCCGCCCCTGCTCCCAATCGACATGAGTCGTGGGCTCCGACACGTACAAACTCTGCGGAAGCACACCCTCACGAGCGGCCATCACCATCTTGATCACACCGGCCACCCCGGCGGCAGCCTGCGTATGACCGATGTTCGACTTCACCGACCCCAGCCACAACGGCTCCACCGACTCCCGCCCCTGCCCATACGTGGCCAGCAACGCCTGAGCCTCAATAGGGTCGCCCAGCGCCGTCCCGGTGCCATGCGCCTCAACCACGTCCACTTCCCAAGCCGACACCCCGGCGTTCGCCAGCGCCTGACGGATCACCCGCTCCTGCGAAGGACCGTTCGGCGCCGTCAACCCGTTGCTCGCACCGTCCTGGTTGACCGCCGACCCCCGGATGATCGCCAGGACCTGGTGGCCGCGGGCGCGCGCGTCGGAGAGGCGCTCCAGCAGCAGCATGCCGACGCCCTCGGAGAACACGGTGCCGTCGGCGTCGTCGGAGAACGCCTTGCACCTACCGTCGCGGGCCAGCCCCTGCTGCCGGCTGAAGTCCACCATCAGCTCGGGCGTCGGCATCACGGTCACGCCGCCCGCGAGCGCGAGCGTGCTCTCCCCCGCGCGCAGCGACTGGCAGGCCAGGTGGATGGCCACGAGCGAGGAGGAGCAGGCGGTGTCCACCGTCACGGCGGGGCCCTCGAAGCCCAGGCTGTAGGCGACCCGGCCGGAGATGACGGAGCTGGTGTTGCCGGTCTGCACGTACCCCTCGGCGCCCTCGGGGAACGGTCCGAGCCCCGAGACGTACCCGGTCTGGGTCCCGCCGACGAAGACGCCGGTGGGGGTGCCGCGCAGCGTGCCGGGGTCGATCCCGGCCTGCTCCAGCGCCTCCCACGCGACCTCCAGCACCTGGCGCTGCTGCGGGTCCATCACCAGGGCCTCGCGCGGGCTGATCCCGAAGAAGCCCGCGTCAAAATCGCCCGCCCCTTCGAGGAAACCGCCGTCGCGCGCGTACGTCGTCCCGCTGACGTTGTGGTCGGGGTCGTAGAGCGCCTCCATGTCCCAGCCCCGGTCGTCAGGGAAGGAGGACATCCCCGAACGGCCCTCGACCAGCATGTTCCACAGGTCCTTCGGCGAGTTCACCCCGCCGGGGTAGCGGCAGCTCATCGCCACGATCGCGATCGGCTCGCGCTCCTTCGCCTCGACCTCACGCAGCCGCCGGCGGGTTCGCTGGAGGTCGGCGGTAGCACGCTTGAGGTAGTCCCGGAACTTGTCGTCAGTGGCCATGGGAATCTCAACCAGCCTTTGGGTAGTGAGGTGGAACGAGGCGAGGCGTGCGGGACGGAGGGCCGGCGCGGTCGGCTAGCCGACCGGCTTCCGGTGGCGGATCACGAGTTCTTCCAGGTCCTTGACCAGATCGTGCGGGGTCGGGGTCTCCTGTATCTCCTGCCTGGCCTTCCGCGCGCGCTCGGCGAAGGCGGAATCGTCCAGGATCCGCTGCAGCCCGGTGCGGAGGGTGCTCGCGGAGAACTGTTCCGGCGGCAGGTGCACGCCTGCCCCGTAGGCGTCGATGGTGGCCGCGACCTGGTCCTCGTCGTGCAGCGCGTGCGGGATGATGAGCTGCGGCACCCCGTTGAGCAGCGCCGTCAGGGTGCTGCCGGTCCCCGCGTGGTGGACGATCGCCGAGCAGGTCCTGAGCAGCGGGTCCAGCGGCACGAACCCGGGGATCCGGACGTTGCCGGGGACCGTCGCCCCGTCGGGGACGGAGGCGGGGCCCAGCAGGGCCACGACCTCGATGTCCAGGTCGGCGACCGCCTCGAACAGCTCGGGATACCCCAGCTCCGCGCGGCCGTTCCACACCTCCTGGTAGGAGTTGCCCAGGGTGACGCAGACCCGTGGCCGCTCCGGCTCCGAGCGCAGCCAGTCGGGGATGGTCCCGACGCCGTTGTACGCCACGTAGCGCACGGGCAGGTAGTCGTACTGCGCCGGCAGGCGCAGCCAGGAGGGGAGCGAGTCGATGGTCGTCTGGCCGAGGACGAGGTCGTCGTCGTATTCGCAGCCGTACTTCTCCAGCTTGGCGGTCAGCCAGTCGCGTACCGGGTCCTCGCCGGCGGCTTCCGGGCGTTCGGCCCGCAGGCGCAGGAAGAGCTCGCGCAACCGGCCCACGTGGTCGCGGCCGATCGTCGTCCGGGCGTGCGCGGCGCCGCAGGCGGCCGCCGCCACGGGCCCGGTGTACGTCATGCTGTCCCAGATGATCAGGTCAGGGCGCCACGAGCGGCAGAAGTCGACCATGCCGTCGAAGACCGAATCGTCGGTGTTCACCTCCAGCGCCATCGGGGAGGCGAAGGCCGCGAGGCAGTCGCGTACGTACTCGTAGGTGAGCACGTCCGGCCGGACCTCCGTGATGGAGTATCCGGAGCCGTAGATGGTCTCCTCGGGTGCCAGCCGCGCGAGGCGCTCGGCGTATCTCGCCTCGTCGCCGACGGGGACGCCGATCAGGCCCGTCTGCCGCACCAGGGGCATGATGTCGGGTTGGCCCGCGATCACGACGTCGTGGCCTGCGGCCTTGAGCGCCCAGCCGAGCGGCACCACGAGGTTGAGATGTGCGCTGGCCGCGAGTTGGGTGACAACGACGCGCATTCAGCCATCCTTCCGGCAGGTACGAGGGTCGGTCAGAATGTCGGCCGGGCGGCGGCACGATGCGCCCTCCGCTCACGGATGGGTGTCGTGAGCAGGTCCGCCTGAGCCTCATCGACTCTCACGAGACAGTAATCAGCCACGTGAAAGGCACCGACCCCTAGATCACCCCTCAGGCCCCCCTGCGGATTTCCCCCGCGCTGGGGTGCTCGCCGAGCCGTCGCAGGGTCAGCGCGAGGGTGAGGCGGGCCCTACCCTGTGCCGACTGCACCGGGAAGCCGAGCTCGCTCTCTGCCCGGGCCAGCCGCGCGGCGACGGAGGTGCGGTGGATGTAGAGCCGGGCCGCGGTCCGGCGGATGGAGTCGCTGGCCGCGAACGCGTCCAGGGTCGCCAGGACGGACTCGCCGTTGGCCCCTTCCGCCAGGCGGTCCAGCGCGGCGACGTCCGGGGATCCGCCGGCGGCCTCGTACGGCAGGTGCTCGGCGAGGAGGGCGAAGCCGCCCAGCCGCTCCCAGTGCACGACCCTGCCCCACAGCTCCCCCGGGCCGGCGAAGCGCAGCGCCGTACGTGCCTGGTGCCAGGCCCGCGCGGCGCTCGCGGAGGGGACCCGCGGGCTCACGCCGACCCTCGAACTCGTGCTCGCGAGGGCGTCGGGCCAGGGCGGGCCGGAGACGACGACCCCGTGCAACTCGCCGAGGCGGGCCGCCCTGCCCCCGAGCCCGGAGGCGTCACCGGCGACGGCGAACACCTGCACCGGCCGATCCGGCCTCAGCCCGAGGAGCTTCAGCGCCCGGCAACGTCCGGCCTCGTCGACGGCCGCGCTGAGGACGAGTTCGACGAGCGCCGGGTCCCCGAACGCCGGGCCGGGGTCCCTCCTGCCCAGGACGGCGGCGCAGGCGATGGCGAACCGTTCGATGAGCATGGCGTCGATCGGGTACGCGGGGCCGCGCCGTTCGATCCACACCTCGCCGCCGTTCGCGAGCCCGAGCTTCCGCGCGTCCGGATCGGCGGGCCCGTTCGGCGTGCCACCGTCGGCGCTCACGCGCCGACGCACCCCCAGACCGGGAACGCTCACCCCTACGGGGCACTCCGCGAGCCGCGCGGCTTCGATGAGCAGCCGGTCCAGATCGGCGCCGTTCTGTAACAGCGCGTCGAAGAAGCCGATGACCCGGAGTTCGTCGCCCGCGCGGGCATCGAGTTCGGAAAGGCGCAGCAGCAGGTGCTTCATCGGATCGACCTCGGCTCTGAATTCGCGTTCACCGGGCGCGGAAAAAAGCGACCCTGGTCCGAGAATGTTCGCGACGGAACGCTATACGGATACCGGGGCGACGCGGCGGACACGGGGCGTGGAAAGCCGCCCTATAGGGGATGCGCACGGGTCGGATAGGGGTCCGCCCGCAATCGGCCTTCACCTAGCGTCGGCATGGCCGCCCACCTGTGTCAACGACCGGCAGATCGGGCGGCGCCGCGATGAATGGCCCAGGCGTGGGGCGCCGTCTCCGCGCCGAGCGTGATGAGGTGGTTGAGTTGGCCCGAGCCCCCGGAGCGAGGGGAACCCTTCCGTTCGGCGACCACGTGACCTGGTACCGGGTGACCGGCACCTCGGGGAAGGGGAAACCGGCGGTCGTGGTCCTGCACGGAGGGCCCGGCGGCACCCACGACTACCTGCTCCCCCTGGCGGACCTCGCCGACGCGGGCTGGCCGATCGTCCACTACGACCAGCTCGGCAACGGCGGCTCCACCCACCTCGACGACGTGGACCCGGGGTTCTGGACGCCGGACCTGTTCGACGACGAGCTGGGCAACCTGGTGGACCGCCTGGGCATCGCCGGCGACTACGTGCTCTTCGGGCATTCCTGGGGCGGGCTGCTGGCCGCCAAACACGCGTCGCACCGGCCGGCCGGGCTGCGCGGGCTGGTCATCGCGAACTCGCCGGCCTCGTACCTGGAATGGCGGAAGGAGCTGAAGATCCTGCGCGACCTCCTGCCGGCCGGGGTGAACGAGACCCTGCTCGCCCACGAGGCCGCCGGGACGACGGAGACCCGCGAATACTTCGACGCGATGATGGTCTTCTACGACCGGCACGTGATGCGGACGCGGCCGTGGCCCCGCGAGTTCCAGGCCACGTTCATGGACACCCTCAGCAATCCGACCGTCTACCAGGCCATGAACGGGCCGTGCGAGTTCCACGTGATCGGCAGCCTGAAGGACTGGGGCGTCACGGATCTCCTCGCCGACATCGCCGTGCCCACGCTGGTGATCTCGGGCCGGCACGACGAGGTGACCCCGGAGTCCGTACGGCCTTTCCTGGAGCTCATCCCGCAGGCCCGCGGAAAGGTCTTCGAGGAGTCCAGCCATTCGCCGCATCTGGAGGAGCCGGAGCTGTTCCGGCAGGTCATGCTCGAATTCCTCAGGGGCCTGGCCTGAATTTCAGCACGGGCAGCGCTTTCGTGAATTCGGCCGCCGCTCTTCATGTCCTTGCCCGAAGGAGAGAAATCTTGAACGACGCCACCGATATCGTGAAGAGCGACGCCGAGCTCGCTGCCCGCCACGGATCGCCGCTGTACGTCTACGACCTCGAACGTGCCGTCGCGGCGCATCAGGACCTGCGCGCCTCGCTGCCCGAGGGAACGGTCGTCTATTTCTCGTTCAAGGCCAATCCCCACCCGGAGATCGCCGAGGCGCTGCGTGAGAGCGGCGGTTCCTCGTGCCGGGCCGAGATCAGCTCCACCGGCGAGCTCGCGGCGGCTCTGCAGGCGGGCTTCGGCCCGCTCGACATCCTCTACACCGGGCCCGGCAAGACGACCGAGGAGGTGGAGGCCGCTCTGGAGGCCGGCGTCCGCCGGTTCTCCGTCGAGTCGGTCAACGACCTGCGCCGGATCGGGCAGGCCGCGTGGGAGCAGGACACGGTCGCCGAGTGTCTCCTGCGGGTGAACAGCACCGCCTCGGGTGCCACCACCAGCATCCGCATGACGGGGTCGCCCTCCCAGTTCGGCTTCGACAGCGAGACGCTCCCCGAGCTCATGCCCGAGCTCCGGTCGGTGCGCGGCACCCGCCTGTCGGGGATGCACCTGTTCTCGCTGAGCAACGCCAAGGACGAGGAATCCCTGATCGCCGAGTTCAAGCACACGATCACCGCGGCGGCCGAGGTCCGCGACGCGACGGGCCTGGAGCCGGAGCTGCTGGACATCGGCGGCGGCTTCGCCTCCCCCTACCTCTCCCCCGGCGAACGCCCCGTCTACGGCGGCCTGCGTGTGGCGCTGGAGGAGGTCCTCGACTCGCACTTCCCGGGCTGGCGGAACGGCAGCCCGCAGGTCGCCTGCGAATCCGGGCGGTACCTCGTCGGCGACTGCGGCCGGCTCGTGTGCACCGTCACCAACGTCAAGGAGAGCCGCGGCGGCAGGTTCGTCATCCTGGACGCCGGGATCAACACGCTGGGCGGCATGTCCGGGCTCGGGCGGCTGCTGCCGGTCTCCATCGAGCTCGACTCGGCCGAGCCGGTGGAGCGGGCCAACCTCGTCGGCCCCCTCTGCACCCCGGGCGACATCCTCGGCCGGAACGTCTCCGTACCCGATCTGCGCCCCGGGGACGTGGTGACGATCCCGAACGCGGGGGCCTACGGCATGACGGCCAGCCTGCTCATGTTCCTGGGCCGCCCGGCGCCCACGGAGATCATCATGCGGGGCGACAAGGTCGTCTCCTCATCCCACATCCTTTTCGTCCGCATGTACGCCTAGAACCACCGGCCTGCCCTGCAGGTACCCATCGTCGGCTGTCCCGGATCAAGCGCCGCGGACAGGATCACTGCGGTTCATATGGAGAGTCAAACAGATGAGCCAGTCCGGAAACAGCGAATTCGAAGCCAGCGGCACCCCGACGACGAGCGCCGGACAAGCGGCGGCCTTCACACGTCGACTGGCGGATCTCTCCATCGCGGAACGCCGGGCGTCCCTGATCGAACTGGTGAGCCGGACCACGCTCGACGTCATGAGCGCCGTGCTGCCCGGGCTGCTGGAGACGGTCTCCGCCGAGCAGACCTTCAAGGACATGGGTCTCGACTCTCTCGCGGCCGTCGAGCTGCACGACCGGCTGGTCGCCGAGCTCGGCACCGAGCTGCCGATCGGCCTCGCCTTCGACCACCCGACGCCGACCGCCCTCGCCGGCTACCTGCTCGCCGCATTGGGACTCGGGGAACGGGAGAGCGCCGAGATCACGGCCGCCGTCGGCTCCGACGAGCCCATCGCGATCGTCGGCATGGCCTGCCGCTACCCCGGCGGCGTGGCCACGCCCGAGGAGCTTTGGGACCTGATCACCGAGGGCCGGGAGACGGTTACGGGCTTCCCGACCGACCGGGGGTGGGATCTCGACCGCCTCTTCGACGACGACCCCGACTCCGGCAACACCACCTACGCGCGGGTGGGCCACTTCCTGCACGACGCCGCGGAGTTCGACGCGGCGTTCTTCGGGATCAACCCGCGCGAGGCCGTGGCGATGGACCCGCAGCAGCGGCTGATCCTGGAGACCTGCTGGGAGGCCGTCGAACGGGCCGGCATCAACCCCCAGACCCTGCACCAGAGCCGGACCGGCGTCTTCATCGGCGCCGAACCGCAGGACTACGGCCCCCGGCTGCACCAGGCGCCCGCCGACGTCGAGGGCTACCTCGTCACCGGCGCCGCGCCGAGCGTCGTCGCCGGCCGCGTCGCCTACACTCTGGGCCTGGAAGGGCCCGCGGTGACCGTGGACACCGCCTGCTCGGCGTCGCTCGTGGCCATCCACCTGGCCTGCCAGTCGCTGCGCACCGGGGAGAGCCCGCTGGTGCTCGCGGGCGGGGTGACCGTGATGTCCGCACCGGGAACGTACACGGCCTTCAGCCGCCAGCGCGTCATCGCCGCCGACGGCCGCTGCAAGGCCTTCAGCTCCGACGCCGACGGCACCGGCTTCTCCGAGGGCGTCGGCGTGCTGCTGATGGAGCGGTTGTCGGACGCGGTGGCCGCCGGTCATCGGGTACTGGGGGTGATCCGGGGGTCGGCGGTCAACCAGGACGGTGCGAGCAACGGGTTGACGGCGCCGAACGGTCCTTCGCAGGAGCGGGTGATCCGTCAGGCACTGGCCAATGCCGGAGTGTCGGGCGCGGAGGTGGACGTGGTCGAGGCGCACGGGACGGGGACGGCACTGGGCGACCCCATTGAGGCGCACGCGTTGCTGGCCACGTACGGGCGCGATCGGGACGCGGCCGAGCCGTTGTGGCTGGGGTCGCTGAAGTCGAACATCGGTCATACGCAGGCCGCCGCCGGGGTGGCCGGTGTGATCAAGATGGTGCTGGCGATGCGGCACGGGATACTGCCGCGGACCTTGCACGTGTCCGCGCCCACGACCCATGTCGACTGGGAGCGGGGCCAGGTTCGGCTGTTGGAGCAGGCGCGGGAGTGGCCGCGGCCGCAGGACCGTCCGCGGCGGGCCGGGGTGTCGTCGTTCGGGGTGAGCGGGACGAACGCGCACGTGATCGTGGAACAGGCTCCCGAGCCCCGGCATGACGCGCCCGGGGACGCACCGGTGGTGTCGGGTGCGGTGCCGTGGGTCGTGTCGGGGCGCGGTGAGGAGGCGTTGCGCGCCCAGGCCTCCCGGTTGGCCGATCACGTCGATGCCCGGCCCGAGGTGCCCGCGGAGGACATCGGGCTGTCGCTGGTACGCGCCCGCGCCACCTTCGAGGACCGCGCCGTGGTGGTGGGCGCCGACCGGGAGGAGCTCCTTGACGGCCTGCGCGCCTTGGCCGCCGGCGAGTCCGTTCCCGCCCTGGTCTCCGGTACGGCGTCGGGCCGGCGGGATGCGGTGCTGGTGTTCCCAGGACAGGGAGCGCAGTGGGCGGGGATGGGCGTGGAACTCGCGCAGGCATCACCCGTGTTCGCCACCCGGCTGGAGGAGTGCTTCACCGAGATCCGGCGGTGGGTGGACTGGGATCCCGCCCAGGTGCTCGCCGACGCCGACGGGAGCGGGCTGGACTCGATCGAGAGACTGCAGCCGGTCGCCTTCGCGGTCGGGGTCGCGCTGGCCGCGCTGTGGGAGTCCATCGGCGTCCGCCTCTCCGCGGTGGTGGGGCATTCGCAAGGTGAGGTGGCGGCCGCCTGTGTGGCCGGGGTGCTGTCACTGGCCGACGCGGTGCGGGTGGTCGTGTTGCGCAGCCGGTTGTTCGCCGCCGAGCTGTGGGGGCGCGGCGCGATCGCGGCTGTGGGTCTGCCCGCCGACGTGGTCCGCGAACGGCTGGATGCGGGGTTGGAGGTGAGCGCGGACAACGGGCCGGCCTCCTGCGCCGTGGCCGGTCCGGTCCAGGCGTTGGAGGAGCTGGTCGAGCGGCTGCGTGGTGAGGGGGTGCGGGCGCGGGTGATCGCGACCACGGTGGCCTCGCACTCGGTCATGGTGGAACCCCTGCGTGAGCAACTACAGGAGATGCTGGACCCGATCGTGCCGGGGCCGGGCTGGATACCGTTCTATTCGACGGTGACCGGCGGGGTGCTGGCAGGCTCGGAGCTGGGGGCGGAGTACTGGTTCGCCAACGCCCGCCGTCCGGTGGACTTCCAGGGAGCGGTCAAGGCATTGCTGGCCGACGGCCACTCGACGTTCATCGAGGCGAGCCCGCACCCGGTGCTGGCGATGGCGGTGCAGGACATCCTCGACGCCACCGGCACACCAGGAGCGGCGGTCGGAACGCTGCGCCGCGGCGAGGGCGGCGCAGATCGATTCGTGCGTTCGGTGGGCGAGGCATTCACCGCCGGTGTCAGCGTGGACTGGGAACGGCTCCTCACCGGCGCAGGTGTCGAGCTGCCCACCTACGCCTTCCAGCATCGGCGTTACTGGCTGGAGTCCGCTCCGGCGGGGGTGTCGGACGCGGGCGGGCTGGGTCAGACGCGGGTGGATCACCCGCTGCTCGGCGCTGCCGTCGAGCTGCCGGATGACGGTGGCGTGGTGGTGACCGGCCGGATCTCCACCGCCACCCACCCGTGGCTGGCCGATCACGGGGTGGGAGAAACAGTGCTCTTCCCCGGCACCGGCTTCGTCGAACTGGCCGTACGCGCCGGAGACGAAGCCGGCAGCCCGGTGCTGGAAGAACTCACCCTGGAAGCACCCCTGGTGATCGAAGGCGACGAAGCCGTCCAGCTCCAGGTGGCGGTGGCCGCCGCCGACCAGGACGGCCGCCGCGAGGTGACCGTCCACGCCCGCACCGGCCGGCGACCCTGGACCCGCCACGCCACCGGCACCCTCACCCAGGCGACCGCCACCACAGACACCACCGACGGGCAATGGCCGCCCGCAGGAGCACAGACGGTGGACGTGTCCGGCCACTACGAGACACTCGCCGAGGCCGGGTATGGCTACGGTCCGGCCTTCCAGGGGCTCAAGCGGGCCTGGATCCGCAACGACGAGGTGTTCGCCGAGATCGAACTCGACGAGCGGGAAGCCACCGAAGCCGACCAGTACGGCATCCACCCCGCCCTCCTCGACGCCGCGCTGCACGCCACCGGCCTCATCGAACAGGCAGACGGGGTGGCGCTCCCGTTCGCCTGGACCGGGGTGGAGCTTCTCGCCTCCGGCGCCCAGCACGTGCGCGTCCACGCCCGGCCCACCACCGACGGCGCCACCAGCATCCACATCACCGACGCCACCGGCGCCCCGGTCGCCATCGTCGCAAGCCTGATCTCCCGCCCGCTTCCGCCCGGCGGACTGTCGTCACACACACAGTCCGGGCACGAGGCGCTGCATCGCGTGCAGTGGATCCCGTTGCCGGGCGAGCTGCCCGGCTCCTCCACGGGAGAGGTGGCGGTGGTGGGCCAGCGGTGGCCTGCTCTGGCTGCCGCCGTCGAGTACGCGGATGCGGCGGCGCTGGGTGAGGCGGTCGCGTCCGGACTCACCCCTCCCCGGACCGTCGTCATGCGCCTGGACACCGCCGACGGGACGCTGGAGGAGTTGCGGCCCGAGCTGGACCGGGTCGTGGCCGTGCTGAGCGACTGGCTGGCCGACGAGCGACTGGCCGAGTCCCGGCTGGTGCTGGTCACCACCGGCGCGGTGACCACCGGCACCGAGACCGGCAGCGCCGCCGGCGCCGTGACGGCCCACGCTTCCGAGGTGAAGGGCGTCGATGCTGCTCTGATCGGCGCGGCCGTCTCGGGTCTGGTGCGCTCGGCCCAGGCCGAGAACCCCGGCCGGATCCTGCTGGTCGACCTCGACGACGCGGCCGAGTCACTCACCGCGCTGGCCTCCCTGCTGGCGGTGGAGGACGAGCCGCAGCTGGTGGTCCGCGCCGGGCAGGTGCTGGTGCCCCGTCTGGCCCGAGCGGACACCTCCGGCGATCTTCCGACGCCCGCGGGGCCCGACGCCTGGCGGCTGGACTGCCCCGGCAAGGGCTCCCTCGACGGGCTCACCTTGATCCCGGCCCCGGAAGCCGAACGGGACCTGGCCGACGGCGAAGTGCGGGTGGACGTCCGCGCGGCCGGGGTGAACTTCCGCGACGTGGTCGTGACGCTGGGCATGGTGCCCGAACAGGGCGAGCCGATCGGCGGCGAGTTCGCCGGAATCATCGCCGAAGTCGGACCCGGAGTGGACGGGCTGCGGGTCGGCGACCGGGTGATGGGCCTGGGCGAAGCCGCGTTCGGTCCTCGGGTGGTGGTCGACCAGCGACTGGTGGCCGACCTACCGGAAGGCTGGTCGTTCGCCCAGGGAGCCGGGGTGACGGTGGCCTACGCGACCGCCTGGTACGCCCTGGTCGACCTGGCCGGGCTCACCCGAGGCGAGCGGGTGCTGATCCACTCCGGTGCCGGCGGCGTCGGCATGGCCGCCATCCAGATCGCCCGTCACCTGGGCGCGGAGGTGTTCGCCACCGCTTCACCCACCAAGCAACACCTGCTGCGGGCGCTGGGCGTGCCTGAGGGACACATCGCCTCCTCCCGCGACCTCGACTTCGCCGACGCCTTCGCCTCCGTCACCGGCGGCGAGGGAATGGACGTGGTGCTCAACTCCCTGGCAGGGCCGTTCACCGACGCCTCCCTCGACCTGCTCACCCCCGGCGGCCGGTTCATCGAAATGGGCAAGACCGACCGCCGCGACCCCGCCGACGTCGCCGGCACCCACCCCCACGTGCGGTACCGCAGCTTCGACCTGATGGACGCCGGACATGAACGGATCGGCCAGATGCTGGCCGACCTGGTGGACCTGTTCGCCGCCCAGGAACTGGGCGCGTTGCCGGTGCGGTGCTGGCCGGTCCAGCAGGCCCGCCAAGCCTTCCGGCACATGGCCCAGGCCCGCCACACCGGCAAGATCATCCTGACCATGCCGCACAGCCTGGATCCGGACGGCACGGTGCTGATCACCGGCGGCACCGGCGGACTCGGCGCCATCCTGGCCCGCCACCTGGCCACCGGCCACCAGGTCAAGCACCTACTGCTGGCCTCACGGCGAGGAGAGCAAGCCCCCGACGCCGACCAACTGCGCGCCGACCTGGAAGCCGCAGGCGCGACGGTCGAGATCGCGGCCTGCGACCTGTCCGACCCCGGACACGTGGCCACCCTCCTCGACCGCATCCCCGCCGACCACCCCCTCACCGCCGTCTTCCACACCGCCGGAGTCCTCGACGACGGCGTGGTCACCTCCCTCACCCCCGACAAGATCGACCGCGTACTACGCCCCAAAGCAGACGCCGCCTGGCACCTCCACCAAGCCACCCGCCACCACGACCTGGCCACGTTCGTCCTCTACTCCTCCTCAGCAGCCACCCTCGACAGCGCCGGACAAGGCAACTACTCCGCCGCCAACGCCTTCCTCGACGCCCTGGCCACCCACCGCCACACCACCGGCCTGCCCGCACAATCCCTCGCCTGGGGACTCTGGCACCAACCCAGCGGCATGAGCGCCCACCTCACCACCACCGACATCACCCGCATCGAACAAGCCGGCTACCACCGCATCACCACCACCCAAGGCAACCAACTCCTCGACACCGCCCTGACCACACCCCAACCCCACCTCCTCCCCCTCCCCATCAACACCCACACCCTCAGCAACCGCCCCGACGGCGTTCCGGCGATTCTGCGCGGACTGGCTCGCACGCCCGCGCGGCGCGCCGCCCGCGCCGAAACCGTTTCCGGTGGCGGGTCGGCGCTGGAACGCCGTCTGGCGGGTCTGCCCACGGCCGAGCAGGAACACGTGCTCGTGCAACTGGTGTGCGCGGAGGCCGCGGCGGTGCTGGGACACGCCTCGGGCGAGGAGATCGAGGCCGGGAGGCCGTTCAAGGACCTGGGCTTCGACTCCCTGACGTCGGTGGAGCTGCGGAACCGGCTGGGCCGGGCGGCGGGCATGAAGCTGCCCGCGACGCTGGTGTTCGACCACCCCACGCCGAACGCCCTGGCCGCGCATCTGCTGCAGCGGGTCACCGGCAGCGACAGGGCGGCGACCGGAGCCCAGCCGGCGCGGGCTGCGACAGCTCCTGCCGGGGTGGGGGAGCCGATCGCGATCGTGGCGATGAGCTGCCGCTACCCGGGCGGCGTGAAGTCGCCCGAGGACCTGTGGGACATGCTGGTCGAGGGCCGCTCGGGGATCTCGTCCTTCCCCGAGGACCGGGGCTGGGACCTGGAAGCGCTCTATCACCCCGACCCCGACCATGTGGGAACCACTTATCTGCGTGAGGGCGGGTTCCTGAAGGACGCGGCCGGGTTCGACGCGGGCTTCTTCGGGATCAGCCCGCGCGAGGCGATCGCCATCGACCCCCAGCAGCGGCTCCTGCTGGAGACCTCGTGGGAGGTGCTGGAACGGGCCGGGATCGACCCGGGGACCCTCCGCGGCACCCCCACCGGCGTCTTCGTCGGCGGGACGCACACCGGGTACGGGTCGGAGTCACCGTCGGCCGACGTCGAAGGCTACCTGGTCACGGGCACGTCCAGCTCGGTCATGTCGGGGCGGGTGTCCTACAACCTGGGCCTCGAAGGCCCGGCCATGACGGTGGACACCGCCTGCTCCTCCTCCCTGGTCGCCATCCACCTGGCCTGCGAATCCCTGCGCAGAGGCGAAAGCACGCTGGCACTCGCGGGCGGCGTGACCGTGCTCCCCAACCCCGAGCTGTTCGTCCAGTTCAGCCGCCAGCGGGGGCTGGCGCGGGACGGCCGGTGCAAGGCGTTCTCCGACGAGGCCGACGGCACCGTGTTCTCCGAGGGTGTGGGCATCCTGCTGCTGGAGCGGTTGTCGGACGCGCAGGCCAACGGCCACCGGGTGCTGGGCGTGATCCGCGGGTCGGCGGTCAACCAGGACGGCGCCAGCAACGGCCTGTCCGCCCCCAACGGCCCCTCCCAGGAACGGGTGATCCGCCAGGCCCTGGCCAACGCCGGCCTGGCCCCGGGTGACATCGACGCGGTCGAGGCCCACGGCACCGGCACCAAGCTCGGCGACCCCATCGAAGCGCAAGCCCTCCTTGAGGTGTACGGAGCCCGTCCCGAAGAAGACCCCCTGTGGCTGGGCACCGTGAAGTCCAACCTCGGCCACACCCAATGCGCCTCCGGCGTGGCGGGCGTGATCAAGATGGTCCTGGCCGCCCGCGAAGGGCTCCTCCCGCAGACCCTGCACATCACCACCCCCACCACCCACGTCGACTGGGAACAGGACCA
>NZ_JBITJQ010000068.1:0-21331 GCF_044460125.1 Nonomuraea sp. NPDC050153 | reverse complement strand
GACCAGATCCGTCAGCCGACCCGACCCACCGACCTTGATCCACTCCACCATCCGGCGGACACTACCAGCACAAACCCCTATCTAAACGGCATTGGTGGCTGGTCAGGGTGCGGCCCGGTTCCGTAGCAGAGCGTCGAGGGAATCCAAGATCCAGGCCCAGGATTCCTGCGGGTCGACGGCGGTGTGGCTGAAGCCTCCGGCCATCTCCAGGCTGACGTAGCCGTGGAAGACGCTGCCGAGCATCCGGACCGCGTGCGTCTGGTCCGGCTCTGCCAGGTCGTAGCCGCGCAGGATCGCCCGCGTCATCTGTGCGTGCCGGACGCCGGCACTGGCGGCAGCCGTCTCGGGGTCGAGCCGGAGCCGGGCGGCGGCGTAGCGACCGGGATGCTCCCGGGCGTAGTCGCGGTAGGCATCCGCGAACGCGGCCAGAGCGTCCTTGCCGGCCCTCCCGGCCAGGGCGGCGGCCACCCGATCGGCGAGTTCCTCCAGCGCGAACAGGGCGATCCTGGTCTTGAGGTCCTGGGAGCTCTTCAGGTGCGAGTACAGGCTCGCGACCTTGACATCGACGCGACGGGCGAGCGCCGAGACGGTCACCTGGTCGAAGCCGACCTCGTCGGCCAGCTCCGCTCCTTCCCGGGTCAGCCGCTCCGGGGTCAGCCCTGCTCTAACCATAACCATCCTCCCACCAGACTAAAGCTATTATGCGTTTACCTAATAGCTTTAGGCAAATGGGCGCACCACCGGCCCCGTACGGGCGCTGACCGGGCGAGAGATCCGTACCGCCTTCGTGAACTGCACCGAGCGCCTGGCCGCGCCGGATCTTCACTTGACCGCCGGAACGCCTCTGCCGGTCGTATCCGGCATGGTCGTTTCCTTGGAGGAGATGACGTCCCACTTCGGAGCTGACGACGGCCGCGCCTGGGTCCGGCATGAGCGTGGCAAAAGGGCCGGCGCAGGGGCAAGGCGGTCGGCGACACGTAGCGCCTCACGAGCCGCCGCGCCGTCGAGGCGTTCCCCAGGTTCGACCTTGCCGTACGGCGGCGCGCCCGCACCAGGCGCGAGATGTCAGGGCCCGGATGCCGCGCTGTCCGGGCCTTGCCACGGTCACTGGCGCGGCGCCTGCCATCGGGTGTCGAGCCGGCCGTGCCGCATTCGACCCACCAAGCGGACGTGCAGCGTCTCCGGCGTGTTGTCGCCCGCGTCCCTGCTGATCGCCGCCGTGCTGTGCCGTACCGACAGCTCGTTGGCGTTCACCACCATGCCAGGCGCGAGGACCAACTCCACGTTGCCGCCGTTCACCCGCAGCTCGATGACCAGTTCGGAAGCGCTGCGCACCGCGCTGGTCAGGTCCAGCATCACGTCGCACCACACGGTGCGCAGCGCGAGCCGGTGCGGCAGCGTCCACCGGCCGTCGCGGCGCACCAAGCCGTGCCGCTCCTTGATGGTGAGCAGTTCGGCGGCCGGCTCGGCCGGAGGTCCGGCGAACGGCAGCGCAAGTGCGCCGTCGCTGCCCGGCACCGCGATCAGGTCGGCGATGAGCGGGGCCAACTCGTCGACGGTGCGGGCGGCCAGCGCCGCGTTCAGCCGCTCGTCGAACTCGACCGCGTCGAGCCGGCCGTCGGCGACGGCGGCGTGCAGCAGCTCGATGATCCGGTCGCGTTCCGCGTCGGATGCGCGCAGCGCGGGTGAGCTGGACGGATCTGCTGGCATCCGGTCTCCTCCGTGGTGAGGGGGTGGCACCGCGCCACCGAAATTGCTGACTGATCGGTCCAAGGAGACAGCTATCTAAGCAATTCTGCGGCGGTAGGTGGCTATGGCGAAGGCGTAGGCGACGATGAGGATGCCGACGCACCAGGCCAGGGCGATCCAGATGTCGGTGCCGACCGGCTGCTGGATGAACAGGTCCCGGATGGCGTTGACGATGGAGGTCACCGGCTGGTGCTCGGCGAAGAAGCGCAGCGGGCCGGGCATGGTGGCGGTGGGCACGAAGGCCGAGCTGAGGAACGGCAGGAAGATGAGTGGGTAGGAGAACGCGCTCGCGCCTTCCACGGACTTCGCGGTCAATCCGGGGATGACGGCGATCCACGTCAAGGCCAGGGTGAACAGGATCAGGATGCCGGCGACCGCGAGCCAGGCCGCCACCCCCGCTCCCGAGCGGAAGCCCATGAGCAGGGCGACGAGCACCACGACCACGAGCGAGATCAGGTTGGCGACCAGCGAGGTCAGCACATGAGCCCACAGAACGGACGACCGCGCGGTCGGCATGGACTGGAACCGCTCGAAGATGCCGCTCTTCATGTCCATGAACAGCCGGAAGGCGGTGTAGGCGATGCCCGAGGCGATCGTGATGAGCAGGATGCCGGGCAGCAGATAGTTCACATACGAATCCGACCCCGTGTTGATCGCGCCGCCGAACACGTAGACGAACATCAGCATCATGGCGATCGGCATGATCGTGGTCGTGATGATGGTGTCCGCGCTGCGCGTGATGTGACGCAGGGATCGTCCCAGCAGGGTGACGGTGTCACCGAAGAAATGCTTGGTCATCATCGTTCCTCACTCATCCGGGCTGAGACGCGGTGTTGGCCGTACCGACGAGGGTGAGGAAGACGTCTTCGAGGGTCGGCTGCTTCTCGACGTATTCGACCTTGGCCGGCGGCAGGAGCTGCTTGAGCTCGGCCAGGGTGCCGTTGACGATGATCCGGCCCTCGTGCAGGATCGCGATCCGGTCGGCGAGCTGCTCGGCCTCGTCCAGATACTGCGTGGTGAGCAGCACCGTCGTCCCCCGCCCGGCCAACTCCTTGACGGCCTGCCAGACCTCGATCCGCGCCTGGGGGTCGAGCCCGGCCGTGGGCTCGTCCAGGAAGATGACCGGCGGATCACCGATGAGGCTCATCGCGATGTCCAGGCGGCGGCGCATGCCACCCGAATACGTCGACACCTTGCGCCCGCCCGCCTCGGTCAGCGAGAAACGCCTCAGCAGGTCATCGGCGATCGTGCCCGGATCCTTCAGGTGCCGCAACCGGGCGACCAGCACCAGGTTCTCCCGCCCGCTGAGGATCTCATCGACGGCGGCGAACTGCCCGGTGAGGCTGATGGACTCGCGCACCTCCGCCGCCTGCGCGGCGACGTCGAAACCGTGGACCCGGGCCGTGCCCGCATCGGCCTTGAGCAGCGTGGACAGGATCTTCACGACCGTGGTCTTGCCCGCCCCGTTCGAACCGAGCAGCGCGAAAATGCTGCCCCGTGCCACCTCGAAGTCCACGCCGCGCAGCACCCGCAGCTCCTTGTACGACTTCTGCAGGCCCTGCACGCGGATCGCAGACCCCTGAACCTGGTTGGCTGTCATCCTCATGTCCGTTCTCTGTTTCGTTCATGGTTTGTCGCCCGTGGCGCGATCAATGGCGTTGGTCAGCCGTTTCCGCTTCCGGCTGCTCCACTGACCTGCGGGTAGCGTGGATCGCCGGGTGATGGGTGGCGGGAGGCTGCTATGCGCGCCTTGTACTGCTGATCGATCGGCCTGGTGACCATCTCCAGGTACTACCGGTGGCGCTGCTCCGGCTCGCGGCCGTGTCTACTTGGCTCCCTCGCGGGGTCTACGCCGGGTGTCGCCGTTGGCCTCGCCGATTCGGGGGTATCCGCCGGAGTTCTTGATGACCCCGCACGCGGGCGTGGACCTCGCCGCCGCCGACGCCGGGGGCCGGCCGGGCCGCGCCGATGAGCGGCTAACGTTCAGATGGGCAGTTCAACCGTGCCCTGCTGTAGCGGGCGCGGCCTCGGAGGGGGTGTTCCAGCACCCTCCCCAGGGCCCGTCCACGTGGACGGCGCCTACTCGCAGAAGACCCGCAAGTGGCCATCGGACATGTCCATCTCCACGATCGTCTCGTCGAGATGGTCCACCAGCGCCTCAAGCTGTTCGGGCTTGAGCTGCGTCAGGTCGAACGGCACGCCCGACCTGCTCATCTCGGCATTGGCCCGCTCCAGCGCCTGCGGCGGGATCAGAGCCGCCAGCTGGACGCCGGCCCGCAGCAACTGCAGCGGCACCCGCACGTTGAGCCGCCCCGACTGGCCGTCCTCCTCAAGGAACTCCATCATCACCCGCAGATACTTCGCCCTGCCCTTCGGCCGCACGCCGGGACCGGCCGAGGCCGGCAGCCGGTCCTGTTCGAGCGCGGCGATGAGCCGCTCCGCCTCCTCCACGGTGACCTTGCCCTCGGCCAGCAGGTCGAGGACGTCCTTGCGCTGTTCGTTCATCGCAACCTCTCCTATCGGATGGCTACCAGCACAGCCGTACGGCTGTACTCCGCGTCGAACCGGGTGCCGGGCAACGCGCAGACGATGCGCCAGCCGGTGCCCAGCGCCCGCACCACATCGATGCGGTACATCCGGCAGGCCACCACGGCCCCCACCACGGCCCCCACGACGGCCACGACCACCACCGGCGAGAACACCAGCACCACCGGCAGAACCGGCACCCAGACCCGGACAGGATGACGATCCGGACGTTTGACCCGTACGGTGACCAACTGCGGCATCACGTGCGCCCCTCCAATGCGGACAAGGCCTCCTGCGCGGTGATCTCGCCGCGGCGCAACCGATCGATGACCTCGGCCCGCGACGGCGCCGGATCGGTCTCGACGAAGTCGAGCATCTGCGCGATCCGATTCAGCCGCGACTTGATCGTCGGGTAGCTCACCCCGAAGATCCGCTCCATCTGCTTGATGGAACCGTGGCACCGCACGAACGCCGTGACGAAGACCTGATCCTCGACGCCGAGCTGAGCCAGTTGCGGCAGCTCGAACTCGCCCTCGATCGCGACACCGTTGCCCGCCAGACGCACCCGCTCGACCAGGAACGACTGGCCCCGGGTCAGGTTCGTGAGCTCCTGCCACTCCATCGCCCGCTCTACCATATCCAAGTTATAGCCGAGCCGAACTTCAATTTTCAAGATGTGGATCTTAATTTTCTTGATTGCGCGCTTCTCTTCAGCCTGCTCCACCATCCCCGCCCTGGTCGCCCGAGGCGGGCGGGGCGCTGACCGCGAGCGCGGGCGGCGGCCAGGCCCCCGTGGGCGCGCTCGACGATCAGTTGCCACATGACCCGTTCGTGGTCGCGGTCCATCGGTGCCCCGGCTGCCCACCCGGCCACGGCACGACTTCGGCGCGTCGTCTCCGGCCGGTCACCACCCAGCATCCCGTCACCCACCGATCTCCAACCCCGTCTCCAGGGCCGAGCCGCCGAGGGCGAGCCGAACGCCTCCGCGGGAAGGCTGCGGGAACGCGCCGCGTGCCGGTCGCCGCGTGCCGGTCGCCGCTCACTCGGCCAAGTGATGGGCTACTCTCGTTTTCGAAGGGCGTTTCCGGCACATCGGCCTCTCCAGGAGATGACATGAGCGATCCTGTGACTCTGCCCCTGCATATGCGGCGCACCGCGTTCGACCCGGTTCCCGAGCTCGCGAAACTACGCGACAGCGCGGGCATCGAGCGGATGCCCACGCCGTTCGGGCTCGAAGCCTGGCTCGTCACCCGCTACGCCGACGTCAAGGAGATCCTCGGGGACGCCGAGCGGTTCAGCAACAGACGCCCGCAGAACCTCCCGATGCCCGGCGCGCAGGGCCTGAGCCCCGAGCAGGTCGCGAAGATGCAGGCGGGCAACCTGCTGCTGTTCGACCCGCCCGAGCACACCCGGCTGCGCAAGATGCTGACGCCGGAGTTCACCATGCGCCGCATGCGCCGGCTGGAGCCTCGCATCCACGACATCGTCAACGACCACCTCGACGCGATGGAGCGCGCAGGCTCGCCGGTCGACCTGATCAAGACCTTCGCGCTGCCCATCCCCTCGCTGGTGATCTGCGAGCTGCTCGGCGTCCCGTACGAGCACCGCGACGACTTCCAGCGGCGTACCAACACGCTGCTCGACATCTCCAGGCCCGCCGAGGAACGCACAGCGGCCTCGCTGGAGTCGCGTGCCTACATGTCCGAGCTGGTCGCCCGAGCCATGGCCGAGCCGGGCGAGGACATGCTCGGCATGCTGGTGCGCGAGCACGGCGACGACCTGTCGATCGACGAGCTCGCCGGCATCTCCAGCCTGCTGCTCCTGGCCGGCCACGAGACGACCTCCAACATGCTCGGTCTCGGCACTCTGGCCCTGCTGCGCCACCCCGACCAGCTCGAACTGCTCATGAAGGAGCCCGAGCGGATCGGCGCCACGGTGGAGGAGCTGCTGCGCTGGCTCAGCATCGTGCACTCAGGCGTGGCCAAGGTGACCACCACCGACGTCAAGGTCGCGGGACAGCACATCCCGGCGGGCGATCTGGTGATGCTGGCGCTGCCCTCGGCCAACCGCGACCCGGAGTTCATCTCCGACCCCGACCGTTTCGACATCGCCCGCGGCGAGATGGGCCACGTCGCCTTCGGTCACGGCGTGCACCACTGCCTGGGCGCGCCGCTGGCCAGGATGGAGCTGCGCATCGCCTTCCCCGCCCTGTTCGCCCGCTTCCCCGGCCTGCGCGAGAGCGGCGCCCCCGCCGAGTTCCGCTCCTTCCACATCGTCTTCGGGCTGACCAGCTTCGAAGTCGCCTGGTGAACCCAGGACGCGTCGGCTGCTAGCGTTCACGTGTGCACGAGCAGCGACAGCGAGCCGACGCGCTGCGTAACGCGGACAAGATCGTCCGGGCCGCCATCGCGAGTCTGCGCGAGCACGGCCCGGACGTGTCACTCGAGGAGATCGCCCGGTACGCCGGCATCGGCAGCGCCACCGTCTACCGCAGGTTCGGCGACCGCGACGGCGTGATCAGGGCTGCCTTCCAGACGTACTTCGCCGAAGAGGTCGAGCCGCTGGTCCTGGCCGCCCGCGACGCCGACGACGCCGGACGGGCGCTGACCGAGGCGCTGACCGCCTCGGTCGAGACTCTCGCGGCGCACCGCGCGCTGCTGCGGGCGGCGCGCATGTCGGGGGCGTTCACCGTCGACATCGCCGTACGGTTCATGGGGCCGCTGGGCGTCGTGCTGGACAGGGCCCAGCGGCAGGGCGTGGTACGCCATGACCTGATCGTCCGCGACCTGGCCGCCATCCTGGTGATGGTGCTGGCCACCATGCATTCGAGCGACCCCGAATGCGGTGATCTCCGCCGTTACCTGGCGCTGCTGCTGTCGAGCCTGCGGCCGTCGGACGACGAACTGCCGGCCCCTTCCGCCCGGTCGCACCATGTCCTCGACTCGTCCCCGGCTTCGCGACAGATCGGACACTGAAGCGTGCCACGGGCGCTCGCCGGCCCGAAGCCCTGGCCAGGGTGATCGGAGCCGATCTCGCATCGGTCGGCGTGAGCAACAAGGAGCTGATGGTGGAGGCCGCGACCAGCTCAGCAACGTCCTGGAGCCGGACACGCTGCGCAAGCCGCTGGGACCCGCAAGAGCGTCGCGCCCTGAAGCAAGGACCGCACCACCGGCCGCAGGCAGCGGATCCACACCCTGACCGGGACGATCAGGGCCGGGGACTCGCGGTGGACGACCCCGCCGACGTCCTCGGCGCCCCCGAGCGCCGGAAGTGAGAGCGCACTTTCATCGTGCGGCGCGATGGCGAAGGTGCACGACGCACTGGACTGAGCCGACGAGTGCCTGAGCGGGCGGTGGCCTGTGCATCGATGCCGCCGCCGTACGGCCGCCGCGACGCTGACGGCGGCCGGGCACCGTACTCATCCGTCCCGACGGACATGTCGTCTGGGTCACCCCGCGCCTGCGCTTTCAGAATCTCACGCTGCACGTCACTCTCGTTGAGAGGGTGTATATGTTGGAGGGTGCATAGTAAATAGCAAACACGTGGGTACGGACGCCGTGGCCGCCCTTGCCCAGGGTTTTGGTGAGCTGGTATTCCCATTCGTACGGCTGGTCGTACTGGCTCTGCGGAATGCACCTGGGCGGCGGGATCGCCGCCGGCGGCAGGTTGGGCGCCGCGGATGCCGCCTGGGCTGAAGCCGTCAGAGCGATACCGGCGACGGCGAACGCCGAAGCCACCATTGCCACCCTCTTGCCGATGGTCATATTCGAGCGCCTTCCTGTATGTGCTCGGCCTTCTTTCGTGAATGAATTCTTGCCGTCCCGCCGGGAGCAGACCAGGACAATGGCAGGACATTGGCCGGACATATGTCACGGCACAGAATTTGCGCCCGACTGCGCCCCTCGCCCTACGGCCACCTCAAGTTCCGCGAGGCCGCGGGGACGGGTTGCGACAGGGCTCAGGCATCACGGTCGGTGTGGGTGGGCGTTCTGTCTGCCCAGCCACGGAGCAGAGCGAGCCGGCCGGATCGGTGTGCGTCGCGCTGCCGGGTCACCCACTGCTCGATCTGGCCGACGGATTGCTCGACTGCTTGGTCAGTGGTGTCGAGCAGGTGAGTGCACCATCGTGGATCCTCTGCGACCCACCCTGTCCAGCGGTGCCAGGCCATGTCCGGCCAACCGCCACCGATGATGACGCCGGGCCGATGACGGGGATCGCGGGCATGCCGGCGATGCCAGGCGGCCCAGCCGAGGAAGGCGTCGACCGCCGCGGCATCCCACCGGCCAGGATCACGCTTGGTGAGCCTGTCGCGCCTGACGTCGTCGGTGGTGTCGACCAGGCATACCGCGATCCCGTCCAGCAGCGGGGCGGAGGGGACGGCCAGGACTTCGCCCAACGGAGACTGCCCGGTCAGGAGGAGATCGATCCCCTGGTCCTGATACTCCAGTGCGCGACGCACCCACAGCTCCAGCGTGCGGGTGCGCCAGTGGCCATCAGGACGCTCGGGTACACCGACTTCGTCGAAGTCGTGTACGGCGACCCGGCGAAGCCGGTCGGCCAGGGAGAAGGCGAGCGTCGTCTTGCCCGAACAGCTGGACCCGGTCAGCTTGAGCAGCATCCGGCCATGATGGCAGGCCGCCGGCGTCCGCCTGCTCCGCCTCCAGCTTCGTCGCGGTGCGGGTGAAGGCGATCGTGTCGATGTCGCCGACGCCCGGCCTCGTGTCAAGGGTGATGATGTACACGTCATGGGCGCAGCTGGTCGGGGGCACGAAGCGGTCGAAGCCGCCGGTCGACGAGACCGTCGCGGTGCCGATGACGGGGCCCCGACCCGACGGTCACGTGACTACCCGCTTCGGGCTCTCTGGGGTGGCCGTCTGGCCGCGGCGGCGGGGGAAGGTGGCGATCGCGGCCAGGTTCGCGACGGCGACGACCACGGCACCGGTCAGCAGCAGCCCCCGCGCGCCGGCCAGGCCGGCCAGCGGCGCCGCCATGGCCAGCCCGAACGGCCGGGTCGCGAACGAGATGAGCTGGTCGAACGACCGCACTCGGCCCAGCGCCGCCTCAGGGATCTCCTCGGCGACCACGGTCTCCCACAACGGGCTGAGCACGCCCAGCCCGAACATCGCCACGAAGTACGCCCCCGCGATCGACCACGCGCTCGCCGGCAGCGCCAGGGCCGCCATCGGCAGCACGTACAGCGCCGCGCCCACCTGCACCGCCACCAGCGGTCGCCGGATGGGCAGCCTCGGTGCCGCGAAGACCCCCGCGACCAGCCCCACCGTGCCGCACTGCACGATCAGCACCCAACTGGCCTCACCGCCCAGTTCCTTGACCGCCGCCAGCGGACCGAGCGTGAGGAACAGTCCGGCCATGAAGTGCCACACGCCGTGGGCCAGGACCGTCGACAGGAACCACGGCCGCCGCCGTACTTCGCCCCATCCCTCTTTCATGTCCTTGAGGAACGAGTTGTTCTGGGCGCTGGGGCGCTTGACCGTACGCACTCCGCCCAGGGTCAGCGCCGAGCAGGCGAACAGCACGGCCGTGAGCAGCGCGGCCCAGCCGGGACCGGCCAGCAGCACCACGCCGCCCGCCAGGGCGGGAGCCAGCACGGCGGCCAGGCTGGTCGCGACGCCGAGCCGGGCGTTCACGCGTAGCCGCTCCGGTCCCGGTACCACGGCCGCCACCAGCCTCGGCACGGCCGGCAGCCCGAACGCGACCGCGATTCCGGCCACCACGGCCAGCACGGCCAGGTGTGGCACACCGGCGACACCGGTCAGCAGCTCGATCGCGATGGCGGCCTGCGTCAGGCCGCGTACCAGGTCGGTGACCAGCGCCAGTCGCTCGGGTCTGACCCTGTCGGCCAACACCCCGCCCACCGGCAGAAACACCAGCAACGGGATCGCCTCGCACGCCAGCACCGTGCCGATGGCCCCGGCGTCATCGGTGGCGCGCAGCACGGCGAGGGTGATCGTGGTCGGGATCAACGCGGTGGCCAGGGCGGACACGGCCCGGCCGATCAGCAGTCTCATGGCGGGTCACACTATTTCGCTGGCGAATATTTCGTCAACAAAATACTCGCTGGCGTATCGTTGTTCCGTGGATTCAGTGGATCGTCATCTCGCCCGGTGGCGGGGCAAGGCGCCGTACGACGAGCGGGTCGAGGCGGTCGTGACGCGGATGCAGTTCCTCGTCAAGCACCTGCACCAGACGAAGGAGGCGGCGCTGGCGCAGGTAGGGATGCAGGACTTCGAGTTCGAGACGCTGCACCGGCTGGTCGCTCACGGCGGGGCCGCGACGCCGTCCGAACTGGCGGTCGAGCTGATGCTCTCGCCCGCCGGAATGACCGGGCGGCTCGACACACTGGAGAAGTCCGGGCTGGTACGGCGGCTGCGCAGCGCGGAGGACCGGCGGCGGGTGGACGTGGAGTTGACCGACAAAGGCCACGAACTGTGGCTTGAGGCCATGCGGATCCGGGCGGAGGTGGAGGCGGAGATGGTCTATGCGCTGGACGCGCAGGAGCAGGAGACGCTGGACGGGCTGCTCAGCCGCCTCCTGGAGAACGTGGAGTCCAAGCGCTGACCCCCGCGCCGCGGATCAGGCCACGGCCCCGATCCGGCCGGCCCGAAGTGTCCGCCCTG
Organism: Nonomuraea sp. NPDC050153; assembly: GCF_044460125.1. Lineage (NCBI taxonomy): Bacteria > Bacillati > Actinomycetota > Actinomycetes > Streptosporangiales > Streptosporangiaceae > Nonomuraea > Nonomuraea sp. NPDC050153. The sequence continues at coordinate 10,418 of NZ_JBITJQ010000068.1, read as the reverse complement.
CTCCGCGCCGAGCCGTGAGTGGCGAGCCCCCGCATGTCCGGCGAGCGCCTCACCGTCCCCTTCGTACAGACAAGCGGCGATTCCATGCCATAGCGTTCACCCAAAGCTGCATCCGGTCTCCACGATTTCCTGATCGCCGAACTACCGAGGTTGATGGACATCGCCACCAACGATCTGGCCTCTTCGGGGGTGCTGATATTCGCCCCGGGGACCTGGGTCAGCGCGGGGAAAGGCGTCCGGGAGGTTGCCGACGATCTGGCCGAGGGCGTGGACAGGTTCTGCCGGGCCATGGATGAGCGGCCTTTCGGCCAGGACGATCTGGGCCGGGCGCTGTTCGAGGGCGATCCCGAGGAGAACGTGCCGGGGTTCGCCCGGCTACGCGACGATCTGCTGAAGGACCTGGCCGCGGCGGTGAACCTGCTGCGCGGGATGGCGGCCGGAATGGCCGTCGCCGGGTGCGCGCATACCGCGGCCGAGAACGCGAACGCCAGGATGGCGGCCGGGATACTCGGGCATGCCGCAGCAGAGGAGGCGGACACCGGGATCCCCTACGCGCGGTCGTGCCCGGGATGGCTGACGGATCCGGAGGAATACCGGCCCCCGCTGGGGCCGGGCGGCCTGCCGACGACCACGCCACCGCCCGGCTTCGTGAGCCAGGCGATCTGGTTCCTCGAATCTGTAGGTTGCGGGTCCGCGTGGCCGGATGGTGATCTCGGCGGTGTGGCGCGGCTGCGGGACGCCGCGGCGGCGCTGGGACGCCTGGTCGGCGATGTTCAGGAGCAGATCGCCGGTCAGTCCGGTCGGGTGACCGGCGCCGGGTCCGGGCTGGCCACGACCGCGTTCGGACGGGCCGCGAGGGTGGTGCACGGCGAGCAAGGGCAGCTGGCGGACCTGCGGCGGCGGTGCGAGCATCTCGCCGCGTGCGGCCAGGTCGCCTGTGACGCGATCGTGAAGGCCAGAGAGAAATTCCTGGCATGCGCGGCGTTCGTGGTGGCGCTGATGTTCCTTGCGAAGCTGCTGGCCCGCCGGCTCGGCCCGTTGCTCGACGTCGTGGTGAAAAAGCTGATCCGAACGGAGGGGCTGGCCCTGCGGATCATCCTGCTGATGATCCGTCAGGCCGCGCTGGGCGCGATGTTCTCCGGCGGGCTGAGCGCGATCGATCATCTGTTCGCCACCGGCACCATCGACGCGGGCAAGCTGGTGCGGGACATGTCGTACGGAGTGCTCGCCGGCGGGTTGATGGCCGGTGCGCACGGCGCGCTGCCCGCGCTCCTGCGCCGAGGCGGACCCGCGCTCACCGGCCTGGCCGAGGCCATGGAGTCGGCCACATGGGAGCGGGCACTGTCCAGGATCCTGGCCGGCGGGGCGGTGAGCACGACCGTGCTGGCCGCCACGGGCTGGGTCGGCGGCGCCGGATGGGACTGGAAGCACGCCGCCGAGCTGGGATTCGGCACGGCTGTGCTCAGCACCGGCGCGGGCATCGCCGCCCGAACCTGGCCTGCCCCCCGCTATGCGAGCCTCAAGGGCCGAGACTGGAAGCAGAGTCCGGCCAAGCGGTGGCATGACGTCAAGTGGGCTTTGGGGATTCTCATGGTCACCGCTCCCGTGACCTCCCTCTTCGCGCTCGCGAAATTCGCCGAGGACGGAAGGAATCCCTTCTTCCTGCAGAAACGGATCGGCCAGTTCGGCCGCGAGTTCGACGTTCTCAAGGGCCGCACGATGAGAACAACCGACGGCAAGGAAAGCAGCCTCGGCGCATCGGACCCGCAGCGTACGAAGGTCGGCAAGGCTTGGGCGAAGTCCACCTTCGACGAGATCGGCCAGATGGCCTACAACGTCCTTGTCAAGGGAGACATGTCGGTCGTGGACAACCGGCCGCTGCTGCTGAGCGACAGGCAGAGAACAATAGCGGCCCTCGGCCCCTTTCTGGGGCCACGCTGGAACGAAGCGGATCTGGCCGGAAAGCCCGGGTGGATCGGCCCGTTCGCCAACAAGATCGTTGAGCTCAATCTCAAGCCGATGACGCATGCGTTCGACGTTCAACGAGGCTTCACAGGCCTTTGGTATGACAAAAACGCGAGCCTGGCTTTGGACCGGAGTCTGCTCTGGGGTTTCATTTCCACTTACTGGAAGCGCATTTCCTAGCCGACGACCCCGCTCCACTCCCGTTGTCCACCGAGGGCCCCCTCACCACCGCCGGCCCCACGATCGCCGCCAAACCGGTCATCGAGCAGGTGCCGAAGATCGAGGTCCCGCCCAACGGCACGGTGAACGTACCCCGGGGCCCGTCCCTGGCCGCGCGCCCGGTGGAGGCGCGCCCCGTCGGCCCCGAGCCCCCGCAGGTGACCATCCCCGCGGGCCCGACCCTGTTCAACCAGCTCGACACCGCCGCCAAGGCCCGGCTGACCAGCCACGGACTGGCGACCGCCGGCAAGGTCGACCCCGACGTGCGCAAGTACATGCCCGCCACCGACCAGGCCGGCATCCTCGACCTGCCCGGACCCCTGGCCGACACGGTCGGCCAGGCGGCGGCCAAGGTCAAGGAACTCGGAGGTCGGGCCGCTGCACGTGAGCGACAGGTCGGCGCCCGTCACGTTCACCGCTAGGCTCACCGCGGACGGCGGGCCCGTCGCCCGCGCACGCATCCATTTCTTCGCACGGATCGGCGCACCTGGGGAGAAACTGGGCGAGCAGATCGGCGACGGCACCACGGACGCCGACGGGGTGGCCAGGCTGGTACGCCGCGACGGCGTGGCGGGCCTGGTGCTGCCGGGCAAGCGCGCGGTCGGCTACTCGGCCCAGTTCGCCACGATCGGTGAGGCCGGAGGCAGGGACTACTGCTGGATCGAAGCCTCCGCTCCGATCACCTCATAGCCGCCTCCGCGTCAGCGGAGGGGGTCGAAGTCGGCCAGGGCGGCGGGCTGCCTGCCGGTGGTGATCTGCTCGGCCAGCAGCCGGCCGGTGATCGGGCCGTGGGCCAGGCCCCACATGCCGTGGCCGCCCGCCACGTAGACGGTGGGTGCCGCCGTGGCGCCGATGAGCGGCCGTCCGTCCGGGGTGACCGGGCGAGGCCCCACCCAGAGGTCGGCGCGCTCGTCCCAGTGCACGCCCCGCAGCAGGGGACGGGCGGAGGCGACGATGGCCTCCAGCCGGGCGGGCACCTGCGGGGCGTCCGGGGCGCGGAACTCCATGGTGCCCGCCACGCGCAGCCCGTCGCGGTAGGGGGTGCACGCGACCCGCACGTCGGGTAGGTAGACGGGGCCGGGGACGGGATGGTCCACAGGCACGGTGAAGGAGTAACCGCGACCGGCCCGCACCGGGACGCGCACGCCCCACTGCCGGGCCAGGCGGGGCAGCCACGCGCCGGTGGCCAGCACCACGGCGTCGGCGGACAGGACGGTGCCCTTGGCCGAGCGGACGATCACCTTCCGGTCGTCGGCGCGCACCCCGTCGACCTCGAAGGCGTACACGGTGGCGCCCCGGCCCATGACGGCCTTGCCCAGGTCGTGCACGAAGGCGCCCGGGTCGACGTAGCGCTGGCCGTCGATCCTGACCCCCGCCCCCAGCGCCTCGCCGACGAGCGGGACGTGCTCGGCGAGCCGGTCGCCGTCCAGCATGGTGTGCTCGACGTGCTGCCCGACCGCCTGGAGCCTGCGCAGCTCGCGCAGCAGGCTCTCGGCCTGGCGGGGGGTGCGGAACGCGGCGGTGATCGGCGCGGCGACGACCGGGGCGGACACGCCGTCGGCGGCCAGCACCTCGTACGCTTCGACGCATTCGTCGTTGAGCGGCAGGTTGGCGCGCGCGGCGCGCGTCCAGGAGCGCCAGTGGCTGTTGGCGGCGAAGCGGGCCAGGAACCTCCACAGGCCCGGATCGAAGCCGGCGGGCACGTGCAGCGGCGCGGCCGGATCGAACAGGGAGCGCAGGCCGTAGCGCAGCACGGCGGGTTCGTTGAGCGGGATGGCCAGTCCCGGCGCGACCCATCCGGCGTTGCCCCAGGACGCGCCGGCCGCCACGCCGCCGCGGTCGACCACGTCGACCTGGACGCCGCGCTCCTGCAGGAACCAGGCCGTCGACAGGCCCACGATGCCCGCGCCCACCACGATCACCGAGCGCGGCCGGTTGCCGACCATGTCCAACCTCCAAGGGGTACGAATGCCGCTGTCGCAGTCAGCATGGCCCGGGCGGCAGCCGGCGGCGTTATGGGCGGGCGACAATCGCGGCGCCGCCGTTGTGCATCCGGCACAACGCCATCAGCAGGTCATCGGCGGGGTTCGTCCTCGGAGGCGGCCAGCATGATGATCATGGCGAGGCGCCGGCGGGCGTCGTCCAGGTCCAGCGAGGTGAGCTCGCCCATCTTGCGCAGCCGGTTGCGGACGGTGTTGGGATGCACGCCGAGCCGCTCGGCGGCCACGGTGAGGTCGCCCTGGGTCTCCAGCCAGGCCCGCAGCGTGGCGGCAAAGCGCGTTCCGTGGCGGCTGTCGTGCCGCAGCAGCGTGGAAACCGGTCCGCGAGCCGGGGTCCGTCCGCTGCGCGCGGCCGCGCGCAACCGTCGCAGCAGGATGTCGTCCCATGATTCGTCGTAGGCGGGCGAGATGCTGCCGGGTCTGCTCTCGTGCAGCGCCAGGCACTCGTCGGCCTCCTGGCGGCCGGCGGGCAGCTCCTCGATCTCGGCGGGTGCGCCGATCCCGGCCGCGACGTGCACCCGGGCGGGCAGCTCGGCGCGCAGCGCGGTGATCCAGCGGCGGGCCATGTCGGCCTGCTCGGCAGGCAGGACGGTGTAGAGCGTCTCGCCCAGCAGCGCGCTGCGGCCTGGCCTGGACCAGCCGAACCCGGTGGTGGCCTGCTCGAAGGCCAGCAGCAGTGCGACGTGGCGCTCGCCGTCGGTGTGGGCGCGCACCGCGACGACCCGCAACGGCCGCGGCGCCAAACCCAGCCGGCTGATCACCGTGACGGCGTCGGCGCCGCCCTCCAGCAGCTGGATGACCAGGTCGGACTCCACCTGCCGCTCCAGGTCGGCGCTGGCCCGGGAGCGCAGCAGGTGCAGCGCCACTGTCCGCGCGCCGTCGGCCAGGGCGCGGCGGTGGGCACCGGCCGGCGGCCGCTCACAGGTCACCCACACGGAGCCGAGCAGCTCGCGGCCGGCCCGCACCGCCACCACCATCCGTCCGGTCAGGCCGTGCCGGGGATCGGCGGGCACGAACACCGGCTCGTCCGCGGCCGCCAGGCGGGTGAGAACTCCCTGCTGCTGGAACAGCTCGCGCAGCCGGTCGGGAACGCGGCGGGCCAGGATGGTCTCCAGCCGGGCGGGGTCGCCAGCCTGCTGCGAGCGGGAGTAGGCCAGCACCCGCGAGTGCCGGTCCTCGATGGTCACCGCCCCGCCGATGACGTCGGCCAGGCTGTCGGCCAGGGCGAACAGGTCGGTCGGGCCGCGTCCCGACGCGGTCTCGCGGCCCTCCAGCACCAGCCCGTACACCACGCCGGCCAGCTGGCTCCACGAGACGGCGACGTCGGCCAGCAGAACGGCCACCTCGTGCCGGTCGCCGAGCGCGGCGGCCTGGCGCTCGGCGTCCGCGCGGCTCGCGCTTACGTCGCCGGTTCCGCTGTCGGTTTGGCTGTCTGGGCCGGTCTTGGCGGGGCGGACCAGGACCGCTGTGGCCCTGGCCGCGGCCGCCCACCGTACCGCCTCGGCCAGCGAGGAGGCGCCGACGGCCAGGAACAGGTCGGCGGCGATGTGACGGTCGGCGGTGTCGGGCATGGCCACGCTGCGCAGACCCGCCGCGCGGGCCTCGGGACGGTTGCACAGCCGCACGCCGTACCCGCCGAGCACGTTCACCAGGCGATCCAATGTGATCATGATCAGCTCCATGAAAGGGGGCAGGATGCCTGCCCCCTCTTTCTCGGTGTCAGGCGGCCTCGTGCCGCCGCTGGCAGTCGATGCAGGTACGTGCCAGCGGCCGGATCTTGAGCCGTTCGAACGGGATGCCGGCCGTCATAAAGCCGCGTGTCCCGCACCACCAGGCGCACCAGCCGCAGGCAGGCGCCCGGGTCGGTCACCATGCCGTGCCGGACGGGCCGCACCACGTCCGCCTCGCCGGAGGCGGACGAGCGCCGCAGGATCGCCGACGGCCGGTCGACGATGGCGTGCCCGCCCAGGACCAGTGATCGGGTACGGGCGGTGCCCAGGTCGAGCGCCACGAAGCGCCGCGCCGGGCTCATCCCGCACTCCCACGGGCCGCCGGGCTGGGCCGCGCCACAGGGGCGTCCGGCTTCAACCGAGGAGAGAGGTGAACTGGTCTGACAACGGCCATGACGATGATCGGCTCCTAGCTGGTGTCGAGGCAGGTCGAGGAAGAGGACGGCATGGAAGAGCCCAGGGCAGGCGGCGCTACCGCTTGCCCTGTCCTGGGGACGGGTCGCGAGATGTCTCCGGGCGCGACGGCACGCGCGCATCAGCGCCATGGGTGAGCCTGGGCGTGGGCCGCCTGGTGTCAGGCTGCGCGGCGCGCGTGTACCAGTGCGTCAGGCTTGGCGGCACGCGTGGCCGGTGCGTCAGCTTCGCAGCACGCGCGGGCGTGCGTCAGGCTTCGCGGCGCGTGGCCGCGGAGCCCGGCGGGGGGGAAGACGTAGGCGCGCGGCGGGCTGCGCGATCCCGCGGTGCGGTGCGCCAGTTGCTGAGGATCGCGGAGCGTGTCCGCGTCCGAGCCCGGTGACGGCAGCAGCGCCAGATGGGCGAGATCGCCGTGTCGTTCGCCGCGCAGCGGCGGCCACAACGACAGCACGTGGTGCTCTCGGACGCTCCCCGCCTGCGGCGGCAGACTGGACAGGTCGGCGTCCACGCCGCCCAGGCTCCATACCGGGCCGGAGACCGCCCCTTGCACAGCGGTCGGGCCGTCGCCGCTCGCCCTGCCCGCAGCACCGGTCAGCATCAGCGACAGCGAAATCAGGGACAGCAGGACCAGGCCCATCACGCCGACGAACGCGATGGACCCTCGTGGTGTTCTCCACGGTCCCGTCATAGGGCCGACCATAGCCCAGACCAGCGGAAAAGGCATATCAGATCGTTGACGGGCGGATGCGTCCATGACGGACGCCGGGGTACGGCCCTGCCGGTCGTCGTGACCCTGCGGCTCCGTCAACCATCGGCCGACGGACACCAGGACCCAGTACGACCTACGGAAACAGCGGGACAACGACCATCCGGCGTTCACCCGGGTACGCGTCCAGCAGACCAGCGGCAGCTACCACTGGACCGCCGGCCTCGACGGTGCCGGCCACGGCTGGACGGCCGCCGCCAACCTGCGACTGTTCCTGCGCGACCAGCCCGAGCTCAGCACGACGCCCCTCGCGCCCGGCACCCCCGTGCGACTCCCCCCTGACGCGCCCGCACGTCAGCGGAAGCTGGCCGCGCTCTTCAACCGGATCGGCGGGCTCGTCCAGGCCATGGGCACCCGGCTGTCCATCCCCCTGCCCGCCGCATCGGCTGTCTGGGACGTCGAGAGCAGCGGACAGCCGCATGTGCCCGGGAGAACCCTCCTGCGCTTCGAAAACCACCTGCTGTGGCGCACCTGGGGCCAAACCCACCCGGCCGCCTTCGGCGCCCATTTCCAGTACGGCGGACGCCCACCCCGCTATACGGCTCCTTCGCGCACGTTGCCTGTGTCCCCATCGGGCCGGCTCACCGCCGCATCGTTCGGCCCGCACCGTCCGTCCTGCGAGCACGCCCGCGCCCCGCGGTGAGAGCCGACGCCGATCAGGCAATGAGCCTGTCGGCATCCCGGCGGCGTTTCACGCCGCGGCCACGCCCCAACGCCCGGCGCCCAGCAAGTTGAGATGGAGAGTGTGGAACGCGTTCAGGGTGCTTCGGTGGCCGACGCTGACGATCATGCATCTCGGCAGGCGTTCCCGGACCAGGCGGTACAGGGCGTGTTCGAGGCCCTCGTCGACGGCCGAGGTGGCCTCGTCGAGGAAGACCAGGTGTGGTTGGTTCACCAGGACCCTGGCGAACCCGAGGCGTTGCTGCTCCCCGGGGGACAAGATGCGGGACCAGTGGGCTTCCTCGTCGATCCGGAACTCCAGGTGGCCGAGCTGCACCCTGTGCAACATCTCGCGCGCGAGCTGATCCTCGATCTGATGTGACGGCTCCGGATAGGCCAGGGCGGCACGAAGGCTGCCCATGGGCAGGTACGGCTGCTGCGACAGGAACAGGGTGCGCCCGCCGACGGGCCGGCGGATGGTGCCGTGCGCGTGTGGCCAGATGTTGGCCATGCTGCGCAGCAGGCTGGTCTTGCCGCTGCCCGAGGCGCCCTTGACCAGGAGCGCCTGGCCCGGGTTCACGGTCAGGGTCAGGCCTTCGATCAGTGGCTCGTGATCGGGACGCCAGACTCTCAGGCCCTCGATCACCAGCGCACCGGGATGGTGGGCGACGGTCGGCGACGGCAGTCGGCGCGAGTCGCGGTTCGTGTCCATCAGGGCCGTCAGCCGATCGAGTGCGGCTCGGTACCCGGCGAAGGAGTCGTAGGAGTTCCTGAAGAACGACAACGAGTCGTGCACCTGGCCGAACGCGTCGCCGGCTTGGGTGACGTCACCGAGCGTGATCGTCCCGGCGAAGAAGCGCGGTGCCTGGATCACGTACGGGAAAACCTGCGCCAGCTGGGTGACCGAGTCGTTGAACCCCTGAAGTTTCAGTCTCCGCAGCGCGATGGTCCAGGCGTTGGAGATGACGTCGGTGAATCTGGTGGCCAGGGTTGCCCGCTCCACTCTCTCGCCGCCGTAGAAGGCGATGTTCTCGGAGTGGTCACGCAGGCGGATCAGCGCGTGGCGGAAGGACGCCGACAGCCCCTCGCGCAGGAACTCCAGCCTGATCAGCGGGTGCCCGACCCTGAAGGCGATGAGGGACGCCACCAGCACGTAGACGTAGGAGAGAATGATCATCGCCCGTGGCACCTCGACGCCGAGGACCGATATCGGCCCCGACAGTCCCCACAGGATCACGGTGAACGACACCAGCCTCAAGGCGGCGTCCACCGCACCGATCGCCAGGGAGTGGGACTCCTCCACGAATTGCTGGACGTCTTCCTGGATACGCTGGTCGGGGTTGTCGACCGGCTCCGTCACGAACTGGCCCCGATGGTAGGCCTGCCCCTTGAGCCAGTCGGTGATCATGTGGTCGGTCAGCCAGGTCCGCCAGCGGATGGTGAACCGCTGGGCGACGAGATAGCTGGTGAGAGAGCCGGCCACGTACAACGCGGCCAGGATCACGAAAAGCCCGATGGAGAACCAGAAGTCCTGTGCGTCCAGACGCCCCAGCGCCGTGAACGTGTCGTTCAGCGCATAGGAGATCAGCACCTGGAGACGTACCCCGAGGATCGTGAGCGCGAGCATGAGCAGGACCATGGGCAGCGGCCCCCGCCTGCGCAGCGGTACGAAGTAGGGAAACGCGAGCTGCTTGAACTGGCGCCCCCACCCCGTGTATCGCGTGAGCAGCCAGACCGCCACGGCGCAGGCAGCGAGGGTGACAACCCAAGCCTCGGCCGTCCACGTGAGGGTGGCGACCCACTCGTGCTGCCAGTCCCGACTTGCTGTCATAGTTTGTCACTGTATGTCCGATTAATGACTTCTCATGAAGGCAAAAGGTAAGAAGTCGCCTTCACCCAGTGATCCATGGCCGTCGCCGCCAAGGACGGCGCACCTGCGATCCCCCACCAGGGGACGCCGATGCCGCCATAGGCCCAGAAGAGGCTGGGAGTGGACTGCCGGCCGGGTCGGTGGCGTGGAAGCGGTACGGCCATGGGTCGTAGAGCCTCCGTTTCGGCGTCCCGTTCCTGCCCGGTGAAGCGGCAGGCCGGCGGTGCGGGCCGCCTATCGGCGACGGCGCCCATGAGGTCCCCGAACGGGCGGTGGTCGTAGCGGCCGAGGACCTGGCCCTCAGGTCCGCTGACCGCCACGACTGTGGTGTCAGCGCCGGTCAGGCCGGTCTGGATGTAGGCGATCTCCCGGTCGTGGGGCCTTCGGCGTGGACGTGTTCGACGAGCGGGCGTTTGCCCGCAGTCGCGCGGCGGCGATGTTCGGCGACCACCTGGCCGCCGGACTCCCGATGGGTCTTTCGAATCCGCCATCCGATGCCGTCGATACTCTGAGCGACCACGCATCGTGACCGCAGTGTCACCTATGCGGCTACAGGCTAGCACTACACTGTAGCTTGAGTGTGGAAACGCCGCCCGCCACTTCCAGACCCGCACCACGCTTCGCCGCACGGGAGGGACACCTATGACGACACCTGCCGAACCAACCCCACGGCACACGCCCAACCGGCGCGGCCAAGGCGACCGGCTCCGCCAGGACCTGATCGCCGCCGCCGCCAAACTCCTGGAGCAAGGCGCCACCTACGAAACCCTGTCCCTGCGCTCGGTCGCACGCGA
>NZ_JBITJQ010000067.1:0-23950 GCF_044460125.1 Nonomuraea sp. NPDC050153 | reverse complement strand
ACCGGACTTCCACCGGCAAGCGACGACGAGCTTCCGCAACCGATCGTCAATCACTCATTTCGATCAACCACCAATCACTACTGGACACACAGGAGTAAACCCATGAGTATCGAGCTGCCCCCGTTCCCCGGTGTGAGGTCCGGGCGCTGCCCCTTCGATCCGCCGACCGACTACGCCGACTGGCGCGAAGGCGAGGGCCTGCGGCGGGCACTGTGGCGTGGCAAGCCGGTGTGGGTCGTGAGCCGGTTCGCCGACATCCGCGAAGCCCTCAGCGACCCGCGGCTGAGCGCGGACGACCGGACGCCGGGCTTTCCCCTCCCGCCCGCTGCCGGGTCCGAGGTGGCCCAAGCCTTCATCCGGATGGACGACCCGGAACACCTGCGCCTGCGCCGGATGCTCACCGGTGAGTTCACCGTCAAGCAGATGGAGCGGCTGCGCCCGCTGATCCAGGAGCAGGTCGACCACTTCCTGGAACAGATGATCAGTGCGGGGCAGCCGGCGGATCTGGTGAGCGCCTACGCCTTCCCGGTCCCGTCCATGGTCATCTCTCTCATGCTCGGGGTGCCGTATGAGGACCACGCGTTCTTCCAGGACCACAGCAACACCATGGTCACCGCCGACGTCACGGGCCAGGAGCAGCAGGCGGCCGTCACGGCGCTGGCCGGCTACATGTACGAGTTGGTGGCACGCAAGGAGCGCGAGCCCGGCGACGACCTGATCAGCCGGCAGCTCCAGCGGGTCGCCGCAGGGGAGATCAGCCGCGACACCGTGGTGGTCAACGCCTTGACGCTGCTGGTCGCCGGACACGAGACCACGGCCAACATGATCGCCCTGGGCACCCTGGCCCTGCTGGAGAATCCCGGCCGGCTTGCCCGGCTTCGCGCCGCCACCGACCCCACCGAGGTGGCGAACACCGTCGAGGAACTGCTGCGGTACCTGACCATCGTCCAGGACGGGATCTACCGCGTCACCACGCAGGACATCACCATCGGCGGGCAACTCGTCCAGGCCGGCGAGGCCGTGCTCATCAACCTGCCCGCCGGCAACCGCGACGCGTCCTTCTCCGCCGACCCCGACACCTTCGACCCGGACCGCAACACCCGCGGCCACCTCGCCTTCGGCTACGGCACCCACCAGTGCCTCGGTCAGCCCCTGGCCCGTGTGGAACTGCAGATCGCCCTGCCCGCACTGCTACGCAGGCTGCCGAACCTGCGGCTGGCGGTACCGCTGGACCAGATCGCGTTCCGGAACAACACGATCACCTACGGCCCCCACCACCTACCGGTCACCTGGTGACCACGACAGTACGCACGCAGCCGATCTGAACGGCGAGGCCGGGCACGCCGACGCAGGTCTCCGTGCCGAGCCTGCCGATCGCGTGCCCGCCCCGCCTGGAGCCACCATGGACATGGGAGCCACCATGGACAAGCGCACGCTACATCGTGACGACCAGCTTGCCGATGGTGTGCTCGCGGACCAAGTCGACGCACGCGCGGGGCCTCGTCGAGGGTGTAGCGACGGCTGATCGTGGCCGGCAGCGTGCCGTCCACCGCCAGCTCGGCGACCTCACGCATGCCGCCGAGCTCGCCGTCGGAGACGAGCACGAGTCTCAGGTCCACGTCGTCGCGGCCGACCTGATCTGGCCGCGGCGCCGGATAGAGGGCGGTGACCAGGCAGCCACCTGGACGGACGGCCGCAGTCAGCCCGGCCAGCGCCTCACCGGACAACGCCAGGTTGAACGCGGCGTCGACGTCGGCCGGGTACGCGTCCTCATAGCCGATGGTCGCCTCGGCGCCGAGGCGACGCAGGAGTTCCCGGTCCGCAGCCGTGGAGGTGGCGATGACCCGCACTCCCGCGGCGGCGAGCGGCGGCATCAGCGCGGTGCCGATGCCGCCGCTCGTGCCGACGACGAGCACGGTTTCGCCGGCCTTCGGTTCTGCCGTGGTGATCAGCGCACGTGCCATCAACCCCGCGGTCGCCAGCGCCGCGGCGTCCGGTGCGGACAGTCCCGACGGCTGGTGCGTGAGCAACGGTGTGTCCGCCTCGAACACCGCGTACTCGGCCAGCGAACCGGTGCCCAGCGACGGTTTCCCCGCGCCGGCAAACGCGCGCAGCGCCCGCGGCAGAGCCGAACCGAAGATCTCGTCACCTTCGGCGAACCCGGCCACCCTGCCCGCCCTCCTGACCTGCTCAGCCCCAACATCCACCTGCTGTCAGTCCACCTGATCGCCCTGCTCTCCGGCCCGGCCCGCACCATCCGCGTCCCCGAGCGGCCCGGCTGGCACCGCGACATGTACGGCGTCACCGACGACCTCGACTGGCCCCACACCCCGCGCATGGCCATCAAGCTCGCCCACTACCTCACCGACATCACCACCGACTGCGGCTTGACCATGTTCCTGCCCGGCAGCCACCTCGTTCCCAGCCGCCTGCGATCGCCGCCGGTGCGATCGACCCGTCCGCCGCGATCACCCCCGACTTGGGCCGTGCGACGTCGTCCTGTTCGAGAACCGCACCTGACACGCCGGCGGCATCAACACCTCCGGCCAGCCACGCATCGCCGTCATGCTGCAGTACGGCTACCGCTGGCTCCAGCCTGTCGACGACCCCGCACCGCACCTGCTGCAGCGCACCGGCCTCGACCCGATCACCCGCCAGTTCCTCGGCGCCCCGACCGCTCCTTTGCCAAAGGCACCGGCACCGCCCCGTTACGCCAGTGGTGGACCACCACAGCCGTCAACTCCGCGACACCAGCGTGAACACGTGCCCGTACGGCGGCGTATTCCTGCTGGCCGGGCCGGCCGACACCAGGTCCGCCCGCTGACCAGGGAGTCAGTCGTCGCCGAGGAGAGTGTGCAGGCCGCCGAGCATGTCGAGCAGGATGTCGATGTTGCCGATCGCGTGCACGAAACACTCACGAGCCGCCTCGATCTGCGCGACGTGCTCCTTGACCTGCTCGACGCTGGGCACCTGCCCGGCCGCCACGACCCCCAGCAGCCGCTGCAGCCCCTCGGAGGCGTGCGCGGCCGCCAACGGGATCGGGCCGGTGCTGGCGTCCTGGGCGACCAGCCGCAACGGCCCGGGCACCCGCAGGGTCTGCCACTACAGGAAGGCGGTCAGCTTGACCGGGTCGTCGCGGACGCCCGCGGTGAGAAGTTGCTGGTCGTGCGCCTCGGCCAGGTCCACCTCGCCGACGGCGAGGGTCTCGGCCAGCATCGCCTCGATCTGCGCAGCGCCCAGCAGCGCGTTGGCCAACCGCGCCTGGTAGCGGCGCTCGCCCAGGCGTTCGGCTTCGGCGTCATGCTCGGCCTGCTCGCCCTCGCCCGTGTAGACGCCCAACGCCATCAGGGCGGACACCAACTGCTGCACCGAGGCTGGCTCCTCGGAGCGAGGCACGGCGGTCATGGCGCTCACCGTAGCCCGCCCGCGCCTGCGGTACGGGCATAACCGGCCAACCCGGCCGGGCTACCTCACGCCGGGCCGGCGGGAAACAGCACGCGCGGCTCCAGATCCAAGCGCGTGGTCGGCGCCTGGTCCGGCGGGGTCAAATTGATCACCCAGTTGCCGAACCGGCGCACCGTATGGGTGATGTACGGCGAGATGGTAGCCAGGTCGTCGATGTCCACCGGCTCCCCTTCGGCGGCCAGCTGATTGGCCGCATCGGTGATATCGCAGGCCGTCGAGTAAATGACGCAGTTCGCGATCAGCTCATTAAACTTGATCACCTTCTCCTGGTAGTCCGGGTCGTTGTGGCCGATCAGCTTGCCGCCGAACATCAGCCACTCGGCAAAACCGTGGAACGCCTCGGTGCGGTTGGTGATCGCGGTGATCTGCTCGCGCAGCTCCGGCTGCGACAAATACCGCAACAGCGTGATCGTACGGATCGCCCGCCCCAGCTCCCGAAACACCCGATATAGCCGGTTCTTGCGCGAATGGTTACCCAGCCGGCGCAGCAGCGTCACCGACGACAACCGGCTCTCCCGGATGGAGATCGCCGTACGCAGCAAATCCGTCCAATGCGTCTCGATGAGCCCCCAATCGATCACCTCCTCCCCGAACAGCGGCTCGATGTGCGTGTAGCGGGCGCGCTCGTCCGGCCGATAGAAGATCAGATCCTGCCAGTTACGGATGCGTGGCAGAAGATCGAAGCCCAGCAGCGCGGCCAGCCCGAACACCGGCAACGACTGCCCCTGGGTATCTGCGTGCACGGTATCGGGCTGAATGTCGGACTCGTTACGCAGCAGCCCTTCGATGATGTATACCGCCTCCCACACCCCACACGGGATAAAATGACTAAAGAGGGCAATATAGGAATTTGAGATATGTCTGTACGCAATTCCTCCATACCCCCCATATCGAACCGATGTTTCCGCCAGGAGATTGTTCTCCCACGTTTCCACCTGCGAGCCGTCGGCGGCCGCAACCTTGCCATCGCCCCACATGCCCGCCACGTCCAGCTTGTTGAAGGCATTGATGACCACCGCGGACGCCTTGTCGATCTTGCCTGCGGTGGCGTGCTTGTTGCCCGCCAGCGACAACTCGTGCACGCTAACCTGCCCGCGCATGTGCGCGGCCACCTGGGACGCGCCCAGCAGGCTGCCGTGCGTGAACGCGGTCAGCACGTATCGGGCCATCGCGTCGCGGATCTTCGGGTCCGAGCCGGATGCGGGCCCGAAGTGGTGGTGCCAGCCCAGCAGGTACGCGGTCCGGGTCAAGATGTCCAGCAGGGCGCGCTGCGGCAGCCGGTCGTGGATGGCTTGCTCCAGCTTGATCGCCGACTCTCGCCGGTCGGCGCCCTTGCGGCGTTTCAGCACCGGACGGCCGCCCTCCAAGGTCAGGTCGGTGTTGCCCGGATAGCCTGCGTCCACCTCCTTGGCGATCGCGCTGAGCTGGCTTCTGAAATGGCTCGTCAGCGCCTTGGCCTCGGCAGGGATGCCGGCCTGCTCGCAAAAGGCCGCCACGTGCGGCTCGCATTCCTCCCACGACATCAACTGGGCGTGCAGGTTGGCGTAGGAGTCCGAGCCGATCACCGCGATGTCGCCGCTGCGCAGCTCGGCCGCCAGGTAGGAGAACACGCACACCTCCAGATGACGCCGCACCAGCAACCCGGGACGCTCGGCATCGCGCAGGATCTTGCGCCAGGCCTGCGAGGCGAACGCCTCCACCTCGATCACCAGCGTGCGCTCGACCACCTCGCCGTCCGGGCCGCTCTCCTCCACCGTCACCGTCTCCGCCAGGTAGGCCGAGCGGGAGTTGCGGTGCGCGCGCAGGAACTTCACCGCATCCAGCACGCTGCGCTCGGCGCTGGTCGCCTCCAGCTCGATCGAGTCCACCAGCGTGAACAGCGCCGGCCGGTGCGAGCGGTAGTGCCGCTCCAGCAGCGGCAGGTAGTTGTTGCCGTGATGCGCCGAGACGGCCTCGTGGGCGCTGGCCAGCGCCTCCAGACCGCCGGCCTGCTCCAGCTTCTTCAGCACCAGCCGCCCCGCCCGCTCGGCCACCACCGATCCCGGTTCGGCCTTGCCAGCGTCCCCAGCGGCATCGCCGCCGACGCCCTCAACCGCCGTGCCGCCCTGGCCGTCCCCACTCGCCTGCGAACCCTGTCCTCCGGCTTCCAAACTCTGCTCGGTGTCTTCCTGCTCGGTGGCGCCGGGCGGGGCCATGGCCTCGCGGACCGCCGACAGCACCTCGCCGAACACGCCCAGCAGCCGCTCGGACTCGGCCCGATGCGCCTCGCGCAACGCCTCCAGCTGGTCGCGGCCCTTCTTGTGGATGGCGGCCATGCGCTTGCAGAACATGGTCACCACCTCATCGCGGGTGCTGGTCCGCACGGTGTACAGCAGGCTGATGATCAGCGTCAGCCGCTTGTCCTCGGCTACCACCTTGCGCAAAATCGGCCACATCGGTGACCTTCGCCTCACCGGCGAAATGCGCCACCTTGCCCGGCGGCACGCCTTCCAGCCATTCCTCTGTCGGGCCCAGCGCGTCCAGGTGGCGCAAGAACTACAGCCGCGTCTTGAACTTCGTCAGCGAGGCGGCCTGGGCCACCTCCTTCAGCTTGTCGAACTCGCTGCGCCGGCTGACTGGATCCACCAGCAGCAGCCGGATCAGACGTGCCCGCCCCGCCCCGTCCACCCGGCCCGCGACCATCGCGAACAAACCGGTGTTGATCTCCGTGCGGATTGTCGCGGTCATCGCGTCCAACGTGGTGTAGCCCGGTAACTCACACCGGACCCGCACCAGTTCCTCCAACGCCACGTTGATCAGGTCAGCCGGATTGTCCTTGGTCTGGGCCGCCTTGCGGATCGCCTCCTCGGCGATCTCCCGCACCCGGGCCGGCTCGTACACCACGCCCAGCCGCTCCCGCACGAACTGCCGGTGCCGCTTGGCCGACCGCTCCGCGGCCTGCTCCAGCCCGACCGACTCCGGCAATTCCAGAATGCCGCGTACGTGCGCGGCCGCCGCGGACGGCACCTGATCCAGCTTCGGAAAGTGGCCCAGCCGCTGGTAGGACTTCAACCACACCAGCAGAGCCAGCAGATGCTGCTCGTCCTGGGTACGGCTCCGAGCCCAGTCCACCTCGTCATCGGTGGGGGTGAAGGTCTCGGCCAACCCGCGGGCCGACATCACCCGCGCAAACCGGGGATACGCCGTCCGATCGATCGACGTCATCCATAACCCCCGGAAAGATCACCGAGCTGGCAGCGCTCCTACCTTAACGATCAACCCCTCTCACCACCACGCGGCCCGTTTCTGGTGTATTCCGGCCGGCCCCATCCTCTCTTGCCTGCTGGAGGCCGCGCTCCGTCCCGATACCCCCACGATCGCCTCGGTCGACCCCGACTTCGCGGCCGTACGCCTGGGCGCCGTGTTCCATCTGGCCTTCGACGGCGGCCTGCTGCGGTTACCCACCCCGGGCAACGGCTCAGGCGCTCCCCGATCCTGAGAGGTGATGGACATGACCGCCAGCCAGCATGACACCCGGACCCGTCTGTGCCCGACCTGCCAGGCCACCTTCCCGCTGACCGACGACAAGGTGGTCACCGTGTGGGTCGAGGACGGCGTCGCGGTCAACCAGGTCCACGCCGACTACCTAGCCCAGCATGCGCGACTCATGGAAGGCGTCGAACAGACGCGCCAGGAACAAGAGCGGGCCCAGCAGCTGTTCCCGGACGCGCACGCCCGTTTCCAGGCCGCCCTGCAGGCCGCGCTCGTCTACATCAACACCCTGATGCTGCAGGACGTCCTCGCCGATCCGGAGTGGGCCACGCTGCTCAAGCCCGCCGACCGGCGCGGGCTGACTCCGCTGTTCTGGCAGCACGTCCAGCCCTACGGCGAGGTGCGGCTGGACGTGGGCAAGCGTCTGCCGCTGGGCGGCGGCGCGGCTACTGCGCAGCTGGGCGGACCGCAGTAGTTCACGATCGTGTCGTTGTCCGATGCTGCCACGCTGCCACGCTGCCGCATCTGGTGGCGGGAGTTCCGTCCCCGGGTGTCGCCCACTGCGGCGGGTCGACGCAGCGCAGGCTCTTGCGATAGCGGCCGTCATCAGCGAAGATCTTCACCCGTTTCGATGACGCCCTTCGTGCGTCTGCAATGCCGGGCTTATGCTTCCTGGGCGTGCGTTTCGGCCTTCTCACGACTCCCTCTCCGCTGCCAGGCTTTGGAGTGCCAGGACGGCGATGTCGTCACCGAACGCCACGATCAGCCGGCCATCCGACGCGACGGCGACGTGCGACACCGCGCCGGGCAGGTCCGCTTGCTGTAGTTGACGGCCGCTGTCCAGATCCCACACCCGGACGGTACGATCCGCGCTCCCGGCCACCACGACCGGGCGGCCGTCCAGTTCTGTCACGACCACGGCCAGCACCGCCGCCGTGTGCCCCATCAGGGGATCGCGGACCAGCCGTCCGCTGTCCAGACCCCACACCCGGACGGTGCGATCCGCGCTGCCGGTCACCACGACCGGGACGCCGTCCAGGGCGCTGATCGCGGCAGCGTTCACCGCCCCGTTGTGACCGGTCTCCGGCTGGCAGACCGCTCGGCCGCTGGACAGCCACCACACCCGGATCTCGGGCGCGTCGAATCCGTGTCCGGCGGTGACCGCCACCGGGCGGCCTCGTAGCGAGCCGACGGCTACGGCAGCGACATGGGTGTACTCATCACCTCGCCCGGTGACGGACGTGCGCATGGAGCCGTCGTCCAGGAACCACACGCGCGCTTCGTTGCGCCCTCCGCCGGTCACCACTACGGGGCGGTCGTCCAGGTGGCCGGTGGCGACTGCGGTGATGTGGCCGTGGTGGTCCTGCTTGTAGTGCGGGGTCCGGAAGGTGATGTTCATGTCCTGACCGCCGGGCAGGCGCAGCAGTCGCGGCTCGAATCGCTGGTTACAGTTGATCACCGCGACGGGGGCGCCGTGGAGGTCGGCCAGGGCGAGCCGGATCTGTCCTTCCCCGGTGGGTATGGCGGGTCCCATCGAAGTGCCGTCGGCCAGGTCGGTGACGCACACATAGCCCTCGCCCCGTCTGGGGTCCTTGGCGGGGTCGTCATGGTGAGCCGTGACGATGACCTCGCGGCCGTTGATCTTACCGACCGTCAGGGCGGTGATGTCGCCTGGCAGGCTGCGTGGCCGCCCGGCGGCGGGTGCGGCACACGCGGCGGCCAGGTCCCATGCCTGCACCACGGGCGAGTGAAAGCCGCTGGTGACGGCGATCGGACGGCCGTCGGCCTCGGCCACGCGAACCGCATCGGGTCTTCCGCGCCCCGGCGGCAAGGGCGCGCACAACGGCTCACCCGTGGCCGGGTCCAGCACGCGCAGGCACCCATCGCGGTCAACGGCGACCAGGATCGGGCGGCCATGAAGTTCAGCGGCCGCGAGCGACCGGCCGCGCCCGGCCAGCACGCCTTCGGGCAGCAGTTCGCGGACGAGTGTTCCACCGCGTAGATCCCGGACTTCGACCGGGCCGTCGTAGCCGCCGCCACCGCAGACTACGACGGGGCGACCGTCGAGGGACAGGGTGAGCAGGCTTTCCGGCTTGCCGGACGTCTCGATCGGTGCCGCGACCTCCATCCCGTTGAGGGGATCCCACACATGCACGAGGCCGTTGTCGTCACCGGTGACCGCGACCGCGCGGCCGTCCAGGGTCGTAGCGGCGATCGAGATCACCCTCGTGCCGTTGTGCGCCGCGAACGGGGTGCCCAACGGGCGCCCCGCGAGCAGGTCCCAGACCCTCACCGCCGATCCGCCGGAGATCGCGACCGGACGGCCCGCCACCGTGGTGACGGCCAGAGGATCGCTCGTGTTTCCTTCGGTGACAAACGGTGAGCCGACGCGCTGCCCGGAGTCGAGGTCCATCACCCACACACTCGCCCGCACGAGGTCGCCGACGATGCTGTATCCGCTGACGATCAGCGATCGACGACCGTCGAGCACCTCGGTCTCCAGGGCTTCGACCCCTCCGTCGTCGAATGCGGGCCTGCCGACGCATCTGCCCGATCCCAGGTCCCAGGTCCAACCGTCACGGCCCCAGGATGCGACGGCCACCATGGCCTGGCCCGGCGGCCCGCAGGCGGCCATCGCCCAGACGCCGGCCGTCCCCAGTTTTTCGTGGTCCGGCAGATCGGCTGACCACAGCAGCGCGCCGCCCAGCGACGTGCCCGTTGCCCACTCGACCCGGTACGGTGGCAAGCAGCACCCGCATGCCCGCGCGCCGTGACTGATCGACCAGGTCGGGAAGATCGGCCAGGGTGGGCTGGGGCCGCTCCGGCCCCTCCTCGGAGCGGTCGAGGCCGGCGCGGAGCATGCCGATGACCTCGCGCAAATCCTCCAGCGCCCGGTACGCGCTGTCGCGGACCACCCCGGCGGCCCGGGCGACCTCCTCGGGCGCGGCGTCAGGACGAAGCTCCAGCGCCCCGGCGTGCAGACTGAGCAGGGACAGGCGGTGGGCGAGCACATCGTGCATCTCCCGGGCGATCCGGTCGCGTTCGGACTGGCGGACCTGGGCGAGGCGCAGTTCCCGCTCGGATTCGACCCGCCGGGCCCGTTCGCGCAGGGACTGCCGCCGGGCTCGTACGAACATCCCCCAGGCGAGCACCGCGGCGATGCAGGCGTAGCCCAGCAGGACCTCCCACCAGGGCGGCACCGGGACGTCCGGCCGGACCAGCGGCGTCAGGAACGACACCAGCACGCACCCGGCCACGATCGGGCCGGCCACCGCCACGCGCCGGTGCGCCGCGACGGTGAACAGCGCGATCAGCGCCACCCCCGCGGCCGACATCGAATAGACGCTGAACGCCACCGCGACCGCCGCGAAGCCGACCGGCCGGCGCCGGCGCAGCCACACCCCCAGGCAGCTCAGCCCGCCGAGGGCGGCATCCACCGCGAACGGCACCGGTGCGGGATGCTGGCCGAGGCCTTCCACGACGCTGAGCGCCGTGAGGCCGATGGCCAGCAGGAACAACGCCACATCGGCCGCCCAGTCGCGCCTGGTGCGTCCGGCCGGGCGCGCCGGGGCGGGCTCGGGGCCGCTGGGCGCGCCGGCGGGGAGCAGGATCCGATGGTCCAGGCCTGCCGGGGTCATCACCACCAAAGGGTACGGCCGCTCCCGGTCCAGCGGAATCCGACCAAAGTAGATCCCGTACCGCCAACCTTCGGCCATCCGGGCGCCGACCTGCGGCCGTAGCGATGCGCCCGCCCGTCGCGCCAGCCTGTCCCCATGACCGGTACGGGCAGCTTCCGTCATCGCCGGAGGCCGCGCGGAACCGGCCGGGAATCCCCGGACCCCCGTCCAACGACCAGAAAGGCGCCGAGGCCGAAATGAGTGACGTGCGAGCAAGACTCTCCACCCTGTGGATCGTCGTGATGTTCACCATGCTCTACGCGGATGTCCTCAGTTTCCTGAACGCCGGATTTCTGCGGGGGCTCATGGCGGGGCATGCCGAGGGCGTTCCCGTCACCCCGCTGCTTCTGGTGGGATCCGCGGTCATGGTCGAGATCCCGATCGTGATGGTGGTGTTGTCGCGCGTGTTGAAACCGGCGGTGATCCGGCGGGTCACCTTGGTGGCGGTCCCGCTGACCGCGGCGTTCATCATCGGCGGCGGATCGGCGAAACCCCACTACCTGGTCCTGGCCGCCGTGGAAGTGGTGTGCCTGGCCGTCATCCTGCGGCAGGCCTGGCGCATGGACACCTCACCCGCCCTGAGCCGTCCTGCGGAATGAGCCTTCGCCGATGCTGGGCCCGGCCGGCCCAGGCGCTGGCCCAGGCGGTGGAGGTGTTGCTGGAGGCCGAGGGGTGGAGCGAGGACGTGCGGCTGTTGGAGGTGTGGGAGATGATCGACGCGGTCGTGCCCCACGCTCAGCTGCGTTCGGCGGTGGCCACCGTGACCGGGCTGGTGCCGCCGCCGGACGCCGAGGACGACGGCGGATGGCGGGCGGCGATGGCGGGCGGCGATGGCGAGCGGCGATGGCGAGCGAGTACGCCACCGTGTCCGGGTTCGTGAAGCTGCTGACCGCGGTGATCGCGTTCGAGGCCAACGCTGAGGGAGCGCGGGTGCTGGCGGCGATGCAGGCCCTGCCGGACGCGCCGGCCTACCGCTCGCGCCACCATCCGGTCACGGTGCTGCTGCTGCGGCTGATCGACCCGCTGGTGGTGGCCGGGGCGTGGAAGCGGCTGGTGTTCGGCCATCCGGCCCGCACCGACAACCTGGTCGACCGCAACGCGTACGTGTTCTGCGTGCTGGAGCAGTTCCACCGCCACCTCAAGCGCCGCGAGATCCACGCGCCCGCTTCCAGCCGGCCCCGCGAGTATGGGCCCGTTCTGGGCGTCGCCCCCTGTCCCCTTTGAGGAAATCGAGGGGTCGTCGGGTCAGCTGTTCTTGGCGGTGTACTGCTCGCGCCACCGGTTGATCAGTGGGACGAGTTCGTCGAGCATGTAGGCGTAGAAGTCCTGCATCTCGTGCAGGCGCCGGCCGGTGAGGCTGTGCTCGCCGGCCGCGTCGATGCCTTCCTGGGCGGCGTCGCGCATGACGGCCAGCAGGGCGTTCTGCTGGGACATCAGGGTCGGCCAAGCGCCTTGGCGGAAACGGTAGTGGTCACGGCGACTGCCGGGCGCGGGGACGCGTTCGACCAGGCCGAGCGGGATCAGCTGCTTGATCGCCGTGGACACCGCGCCTGAGCTGATGGACAGTTCCTCGCACAGGTCGGCGGCGGTCATCGCCTCCTGCCCGGTGTAGAGCAGGGCGGTCATCACCCGGGCGGTCGTCTTCTGCATGCCGCCCTGGGCCAGGGTCAGCGCCAGGTTCTCGGCGGCCGCGCGCAGCCTCGCATTGCTGTCCATAGGGCAGAGGGTACCAAACGCTTCGAGAACTTTGAGTATTTACAAATCTCTGAAATCTCTATATGTTCTGCGGCGAGTACCTGCAACGCTCAGAAAGAGAGCACCCACATGACCCCCGCCATCGACATCCGGGGCCTGACCAAGCAGTACAAAGACATCCGCGCCGTGGATGACGTCACCTTCAGCGTGGCGCCCGGCGAGGTGTTCGGCTTCGTCGGCCACAACGGCGCCGGCAAGACCACCACCATCCAGATGCTGCTGGGCCTGATCCGGCCCACCGCGGGCACCGCCTCCGTCCTCGGTCACGACGTCGTCGCCGACTCGCTGGCCGTACGGCGGATCTCCGGATTCCTGCCCGCCTCCTACGCGCTGCCCAGAGACATGACGCCGGTCACGTTCCTTGCCTATGTGGCGTCCATGTTCGGCATGAGCGGCAGACCGGTACGCGACAAGATAGACGAGCTGCTCACCATGTTCGACCTGGGCAAGGTCGCCAAGAAGAAGCTCGGCGGATTCTCCAGCGGCATGACGCAGAAGGTCGGCCTCGCCCAGGCGCTCATCAACGACCCCAAGGTGCTGTTCCTCGACGAACCCAGCACCGCGCTGGACCCGATCGGCCGCGCCGAGCTCATGCAGCACCTGGCCGGCCTGGCCCGCGACAAAGGCGTCACCGTGCTGTTCTCCACGCACATCCTGTCCGACATCGAGGACGCCTCCAAGCGGGTCGCCATCCTGCACCACGGCAAGCTGCTGGCCGCCGGAGACCTGGGCGAGCTCAAGACCGCCCACGGCACCGAGCGCATGGACGACCTCTACCTCACCCTGGTCCGCGGCGCCATGGCGCGCGAAGGGATCCCGGCGTGACCACCTTCCTGCGCCAGGAGGTGCGCGCGCTGCTGCGCACCCGCCGCGCCAAGATCATCGCGGCGGTCATCTGCTACGCCCTGCTCGCCTTCCCCATCGCGATGAAACAACCCCCGCAGAGCATGGTGGACCTGGCCACGACCTGGTTCGACGGCGACGGCTCGTTCACCCTGTTCATGTTCGCCTACCTGGACCTGAACATGAACAAGGTCGCGATGTTCGCCGGCATCATCCTGGCCGGCGGCATCATCGCCGACGAACGCGCCCGCGGCGAACTGCCGCTGCTGTGGAGCAAACCTGTCACCCGCGCCCGCTACTTCCTGGTCCGGCTGACCGGCGCCGTCCTGCTGTTCGCCCTGATCTACGCGACGGTCACGCTGATCGGCACCCTCTACTACCCCAGTCAGGTGGCCGGGTTCGACCCGCTCATCTATCTGGGCATGGCGACGGTCCATCTGTTCGCCGCCTGCTACGCGGTCACCCTGGCCGGCACCATGGGCGTGCTGCTCGGCCGAAAGATCCCCGCCATGCTCATCAGCCTGCTGCTGCTCGGCACCTTCGTCGGCATCGCCTTCCTGCCCTTCTACACCGACTCCGCCTGGCTGGGCTGGCTCAACCCCTTCTACCACGGCGTCTCGCTGATCGGGCAGATGCACACCTTCACCCTGGCGGACATGCTCACCCCGATCGCCGCGCTGCTCGCCTTCCACCTCGCCACCGCCGCCCTCGGCGCCTGGAAAGTCTCCCGGGAGGAGCAGTGACCACGCACGTCGCGAACTACGCCGCCTACACCCGCCTCGAAGCCCGGGCGGCGCTGCGCCGTTACCACCTGTGGGCCTGCGTCCTCCTCGTCGCAATCGGCATCGGCGACGGCCTCCTGCCGGGCATCCCCACCATCCAGCACTTCTTCGAAGTCGTCTTCGGCGCCCGCAACGGCGTGCACACCATCCTGATCAACGACTACACCGGACTGCTCACCGTGGTGTACTGGGTGGGAGTGTTCGACCTGCTGCGCGTCTACATCACCCCGGCCGAGGAACGCCAGCTCGCCCTGTATCTGACCAAGCCGATCAGCCGCACCCGCTATTTCGTCAGCAAGCTGACCCCGACGGTGCTCGCCCTCACCATGGTCCACCTCGTGGGGACGCTGGCCGCGGCCGCCGGAGTGCTCATCTTCCTCGGCCCGGCCGACTTCAAGCCGGTCGCGTTCATCGCCACCAGCCTGACGGTGTTCGCCCTGTCGGTGGTCATGCTGGCGATCGCCAACCTGGCCTTCCTGTTCGTCCGCGACACCTACAACGCGATCCTGGCGGCAGCCGCCATCTTCGTCGTCACAGCGCTGCCCGGCGGTATGTACATCTACCGGCCCGACCTCTACCCCCCGGCCGTCAAGGACTTCGTGGTCTTCCCGGCCAACCTGCTCTGGCACGAGGACAACACCGTCGCCATCGCCGCGATCGGCGTCCCGCTGATGCTCGCCGCGGCCGCCGCGCTCACCGCACTGGCCACATGGCGCCTGCACCGCACAGACACGATCAAAGCCTGAAACCCGTTTTCCCGTACGGCACCGCCGTACGGGAAAGATCGGGCAGCCCGAACTCGACGACTGAGCCGATCCTCCTCGGCGCCGCGCTCGAGGAATCAGGCGTTTAGGCGACGGTGGTGCGGTGCTCGTCGGCGAGACGCTGCCGGATCGTGGCAGGGTTGTGGTCGGTGGGCATGCGGTTCATCCTGACATGCCCGGTGTGTCGCCCATCGGGTGTCGGGCCGATGATGGGGCTCCCGACCGGTCGTTCCTGGTCAACCTGCCGCCGGCTCGGTGAGCCGGGCTTCGAGCTCGGCGATGATCTGGGTGAGCAGGCTGGTGTTCTCGCGCCGGACCGCTTGCGGGCCGAGTTTGTCGATGCCGGAGACCTCGGTGATGCACTCGTCGGCGGCTTGGGCCATCGTGGCGAACTCCTGGCGCGCGATCGACTTGTCGTTGCCGGCCTCGAAGGTGGTGGCGCGGTGCATGCCCTTCATCGCGGTGC
Source organism: Nonomuraea sp. NPDC050153 (assembly GCF_044460125.1). Classification (NCBI taxonomy): domain Bacteria; kingdom Bacillati; phylum Actinomycetota; class Actinomycetes; order Streptosporangiales; family Streptosporangiaceae; genus Nonomuraea; species Nonomuraea sp. NPDC050153. Next base: position 8,727 of record NZ_JBITJQ010000067.1, on the reverse strand, counting down.
GGGCGGCGGACATCGCGTCGCGGGCGCTGAACTTATCACCGTGCCCGGAGAGCATGTGGCGGGTGGTTCAGACCCGGCGCCGGTCGGCGTCGCGTCGGGTGGGGTCGGCTGAGGACTGGAACCGTTCCAGGCGGTCGCCCCGGTTGGCCGCGATCACCCGTACGATGCGGGCGGCCCGCCGCAGCCGGTGACCGTTCGGGAACTTGACGCCGGCGGCGATATCGGCATAGCTGACCTCGCGCCCGTGGCCGCGACGAGAAACCGAATCACTCGGATCATCCCAGGCTGACGAGGACGAGGACCAACCCCGTACCCGAGGCCAGGGGCGTCAGGGCTTTCCCCAGGACCGCGCCGTAAGCCGAGTCGCGGTCGACCGCGGCCATCGCGTGCCCCGGTGTCGCGGAGGTGGTGAGCAGGTTGCCGACCCGGATGGGCTGAGAGGAGGCATCCGCCCGGCACCAGACCTTGCCCACGACCGCGATGGCCCGCCGCCGGGCCCCTCACCGCTGTCAGGATGCTCCTTACGGTCGAGGCGATCACTCGGGCAGCCCCTGATCCGCGTGTCGCCTGCAGGTCCTCGGTGGTGACCTGGAGCCGGGCTTGGAGGCCCGCTGCGGCCGCCGCCGCGGTGTCGGCGTCCGCCTGGGCGCGCCGTGCCTGTTCGGCCTGCTCGCGGAGCCGGTCGCGTTCGTCGTCGAAGCGATGCCGCTCGGCGGTGAGTTCCGCGCGCACCGCCCGGGCCTCGGCGCGGGCCTCGGTGGCGGCGGCCGCGGCCATCCTGAGACGGGTTGACAGAGCGGCCCCCCGCGTGCGGAGCGCGTGGATGCGGTGACGAACCACTTGTGGCAAATTCGTTGACGTTCCTCCTGCTTTGGTGCGACGCTCGGCTTGGCTCGGTCGTCGAGATGGCGGTCGAGCGCTGGGATGTGAGTCACCGGTCCAGGGCCGGTGGTTGACACCGCATCGTTGCGCCGCTCGACCATTGCTGGGCCATGTCCGGATGGCTCTTCGCGAAAGGTCGGCAAGCGATGAAGATCGCTTTCTTGGGTGATGTCCATGGTTGTGTGCTGCACGCGCTGGGTGCGGCCGTGGTGCTGCAGAGTCACCTGGGGGTTCGGCTCGACGCCGTGATCCAGGTAGGTGATCTGGGCGCCTTCCCGTCGTTTGATCGGTGGGATGAGGCCAGCCGTCGTTTCGCCCGGGATCATCCCGCTCAGGGTGACTTCTTTCACCTGCTCGATCCGTCACCGGCATTCGCCGAGGGGGTGCGCTCGGCTCTCGGGCGGGTTCCCTCTGTGCTGTTCGTCAGCGGCAACCACGAGGATCACGACTGGCTGGCCTCCTTACACGACGCGGCGGCCTTACACGACGCGGCGGCCGCCGAGGTCGTGCCGGTGGACCCGCTCGGTGCCTTCCGCCATGTCGCCTGCGGGAACGTGGTCCAGGTCGCCGGGCAGCGCGTGGCGTTCCTCGGGCTGATCGAGGTTCCGGGGAAGATGGACCTGGACGAGAGCGCATACGCGCGGTTGATGGCGGTCGCACCGGGTGACGTGGATGTCTTGGTAACCCATGACGGCCCTTACGGGATGTCACGCGACCGGCGCGGGAACGTACAGGGCTCGGCGAAGCTGACGGCACTCATCGAGCATCTGCAACCGCGCCTGCATGTCAGCGGCCACTACCATCACCTCAACGGCCCGCGCCGCTACGGCTGCACGACCTCCTACGCGCTCGCCCAGTTGGTTCGGCCCAGGTCCACCCTGTGGGAGCCGGAGCCGATCAACCAGGAGCAGCGGGTGACGGCCGGGAGCATCGGTCTGTTCGACACCGAAACCGGCGGCTTCGAGTACGTACAAGATGATTGGCTGGCCGGCATCAGAGGGGACGCGTTGGACCTCGCCGAGCTCGTGGCAGCCCACTCCTGATCGCTGGTCGGGTTCGTGCTCCTCGTTCTGGGCGTGGTGTTCGCAGTGATTCCGGCGGTTACACCGGCCATATCGGCCCGTCGCCGGCCCTGAGAGCCGGGCTCCCATGCCAGGTCAGGACGGAAGGTGGGAGGCCAGCCTCGCCTCAAGCTCCGGATCGTGGGTTGCGGCCTCACGAAGCCTGCGGCCTCGGCCGGTGAAGAGGTTCGACTCGCCCGTCAGCGCCTCCTGGATGCGCCGCGCGACCAGGTCAGGTTCCGGCACGAGGCCCAGGCCAACCTCGTAATGGACGTGGACCATGCCTCGCACGGCGCCAGGTTCCTCGATCGCGTACAGGTGCCAGCCGTATTCCTCGTCCCACTCGATGGTCAGCTGGAAAGCGTCCTCGAACTCCTCGTTGTCCCAATAATCGCTACGCGAAGGCCAGAGGCGCATGGCGCGGATGGGCGGGTCCAGCTTCACGGGTCGGGGGTTACTGACATCGGCGTCCAGCGCCCTCAGCGCGCCCGCGACCGCCTCGACGTAGCCACGAGGGTCTATCCGCTCCTGTTGGATCACGAGCCGATTGTGGCAGCCGCGGACGGAGCGGCAGAGCGTATTTCCTGACTCGACGATCCACATCCGATTGCAGTACGAGGGCTGCCTGTCCGAGGTAGTTGGGGTAGAACTTGGTGTGCCGGCCGGGTGCGGTGGCGCCGCGCCGGTCGAGGAGTCGCCTCACCGCCTCGCGTTCCTCGGGACCGAGTTGCTCGGCGAGGGCGCGTGCCTCGGCAGCGGTGTCGGCGGCGAAGGCCAGCAGCGACAGGACGACGTGGCCGGTCGCGTCCCGGGACGCGTCGCCGTGGGGGTCCTCGTCCTCGTCCTCGTCGAGTATGTGCAGCGCGGTGACCAGGTAGGAGTCCATACGGGAGTCGGGGTCGCGGGGTGTGTCGTGAGCGGCGTGGCGGCGGGCGTCGTGCAGTGCTTGCCAGGCGGTGGGGTCCAGCAGGCCGAAGGAGATCAGGCCGGTGCCGCGGCGGCCGGCGACGGCGGCGGCCTTCGGTCCTAGCGCGGCCACGACGAACTCGATCGGGTCGGCCGTGTTCACGTGCGCCCCGGTGTGCAGGAACCGGACGTCGCGGACCCGGTCACCCTCGCGGTACTCGATGGTGCGTCCGGCGCACAGGTCCTGCAGTGCGGCGGTGAAGCTCTCCAACGTGGCCGCCGTGGTCGGCCGCATGCCCAGCGTGCACCGGGCGGTGTTCCCGGTGCCGACCCCGCAGATGATCCGGCCCGGCGCCAGGGCGTTGAGGCTGGCGAACCCGCTCGCGGCGGCCGGCGCCGAGCGCAACGCCGGTGAGGTCACGCCGATGCCGAGCCTGATGCGGCTGGTGGCCTTCGCACACAGTCCCAGGGCGCCAAAGGGGTCGCCGTGGACCATCGGGGTGTCGTAAACCCGATCCATGGTCAGAACGAACGACGCCTAACAGGGGGTGCGTGGCCGCAGGCCACCAGGACACGGGGCGAGTCCGCCGGGATCAGCATCTCCGCGGTGGGTTCAGGGAACGGGCCGATGTCGTGCGGCTTGGTGAGCATTCCGTACGTGATCGTGTACATGCCGCGTTCATTAGCGTCGATGGTGCAGACCCGCGCGCCACTGGCGGCGGTCAGCACGATGTAGCGGCCGTCTTCACCGCCGAGCAGATCACCCTTGCCCTGGGCGGGAACGGTGAACGTCTCACCCCGCTCCGGCAGCGTGGCGGGGAGTTGCCGTTCCTTGTCGTCGAGCCGAAACACGGTGAGTGGGAGGTCGAGCCGATTAGTGAAGACGATCTTGTCGATCAAGCCGGGGAGCCGTCCACCCCATCGGTCATCGCTCGTCATTGTTCCGATCACCTCCGTACGGCCCGGCGATCAGGGTGGGAGCTTGGGCGAGAACGATGCTGGCGGTCGGCACCTTGTTGTCCAGGATGGTGATCACGTCGGTCAGCTGCCACTTCAACAGGGTTTGCACGCGGTCCGTCGTGTTGGTCAGCACGATGGTTTCGTACCGGGTGTCCTGCTGGGTGATGGTCACCTGCTGGAAGGTCGTGGAGTTCATGCTCAGGCTGGCCGAGACGCTCGCGGAGATCGGCCCCCAGCCCGCCGAGGCCGACAGGCCGAGTTGAGCGGCGATGCTCTGCTGCGACGAGGTGGTCTCCTCGAGGCCACTGGTGACGGAAAATCCGATGGTGTGCGTCTGCTTGGGAGTCAGCGTGTGGGACTCGGCGGCGCGTTTCCAGAACTGCTCCCTGACCACAACCTTGTTCTTATCGGTGGTGCCGCAGGCCACCAGGATGCGCGGCGAGTCAGGCGGGATCAGCGTGGTCTTGGTCGGCTTCGGATAGGGGCCAATGCAGTTCGGCCGGGTCAGCATCAGATCCGACAGCTCGTGGAGCTCCTTGGCTTGGTCGATCTCGACAACACCGACAAAGCCCCGGAGAACGCCGCCCGGATAACGAAGTACACTCCAACGGGCCTGCTGGTGAGCTGCTTGAGCGGAATCGGCTCTCCTGGCCTGCCGCTCGTGTCCAGCTCTTGGGCGTACAGATCGATCGGGAGTAGGTTGGTCAGCTCGAACTTCTGAACCCTGGCGGCGTGTCTGGTCTTTAACGTGCCCTCCAGCGCTTGCCGAGACAGCTCGTCCATGGTCGCAAAGTCTCATCAGAGTTACGGAAGGTCAAGGCCTTTCAGCAGACAGCAATGGTTCACATCGGTCGAATCTGCGCCTGCCCCGCCATCTCGCCCCCGCGTAGGGGGGTAGCCTCACGCGGCCGACCTGCGGTCGCCCGCGTGAGGCGGGGCGAACCGCCCCCTTCTCTCGTATTTGGGCTGCACCCCGCGTGATTCCTCTGGAATCACCGCCCGGACAACGCGCCTACCGCTGTGCCGTGGCGAAGACCAGCCAGGCGTGGTGTCTGCCCGACACCACGCCGTAGACGAGGCCGGCACCTGTCGTCAGCGCCGTTCCGACGACCACGACCGCTACAGGCTGGTCCGCGAGGCTCAGCATGGACCCGCCGCAGATCGCGCCCAGGGCGCCGCCCAGCACGATCCGGAACAGGTTGAGGGTCTTGTCGGCGCGCCAGGTGGTGAGCGGTGTGCTGGCCCCTGCTGCAGCGACTGGGCTCTCTGCCCAGGCCACCACCGCGTTCACCATGGCTACGAGGACGAGCGCTGGCCCCAGGAGTAGCACCGCTCCCAGCACGTGCGAGAGTGCTCCCTCGTTGGAGAAATAGCCGACGACGCCCGAGACGGCGCCGACGACGGCCAGCACGACGACCCAGATCGCGAGGTCGAGCAGAACCTTGCGGAGCAGGAGCCCGGTCCGGCCGCCGCCCAGCCGGAGGTCGGCGCGGGCAGGGCTGTGGGATAACCAGGTGCCGTGATCGCGGTGGCCCGGCCCCTCCCGGTAGCCGAGGAACAGCCCTATCCCGCCGACGAGCGCGGTCCACGGCCCGAAGCCAAGAACCAGGCCGCCGATGACCAGACCCCAGGTGATGCTCGCGATGGTCATGGCCACTGTCACCCGCCAGCCCGGCGGGTAGCCGGTGGTGACGGCTGCGGCCAGTTCCCACCAGGCCAGGTCGCGCTTGCCGACGCTCGCACGGCCGATGCCACGCTCGGTTGACGGCTCCCGGGCCAGGATGCGGGCCAGGAATGCGAGCCAGCGGGTCACATCCGACGCCTCATAGACCCGCCGCGGGCGGAACAGGTCGGTATCGTCAGGCTGGGCGGGGCTGCGGGCGGCGATGAGCGCGGGGACGAGCCGGTCAAGCAAATGAGATCGGAGCGCGGCAGGCGCGGCGAAACCGAGGAGAGGGCCGGGGTCGGTGCCGGGCGTCACGTAGGTGGTGCTCGTGAGCCAGAGGCCGAGCGGACTGGCCACAACCTCGGTCAGAGCGCTCGGAGTTTCCCCGCGCAAATGGTCGAGGACCTGGTTCCAGCCGGGGTGCCGGATGGTGCGGGCTAGGATCCGTTCGAGATAGTCGGCCGTGACGGCGGCCGACAGGGGCTGGGCGCTGAGCAGGGCCGCGTCGGCGATCGATTGCCCTACCGCGATGGCCTGCAGGTATTCGGGAGTCCGGCAGGTGACGACGATTCTGGTGGACGCTTCGAGTGCGTCGTTGATCGCGTTGAGGACGTCCGGCAAGAGCTCCGCGTGTACTTCGTCCAGACCGTCCAGGATCGGCATGATCCGGCCGGTTCTGAACAGGGCCAGCGCCGTGCCGGGCCCGGCAGCGGGCAGAGAGGAGTAGCGCTGTTCGAGGCGGGCGGCCAGCCAGTCCCCGAAGTGCGGATGTTCCGCGCGATCCCACCCGGTCAGGGTGAGCAGGACGGGCACTGGCTCGTCGGCCTGCGGGCCGTTGAGCAACTCGCGCAGGAGCTGAATCGCCAGGGTGGTCTTACCTGCGCCCGGCCCGCCAAGCACCACGAGCCGGGGCCGGTCCAGAGCGCGGAAGCGGGCCACGACGTCGCCGATCCGGTCGCCGGAACCCGACCAGACCGTCTCGCCGGTGATGCCGATCTGGTTCAACCCCGCCGTACTGGCCATGTCGTCCGGGTTCGCCGTGAAGCCGGGCTGCGCCACGAGGTTCCAGCGCACCGGCATCGGATCGCGTTCCAGCCCCAGGACCCGCACGGCCTCGTCATGCCATTGCCGCTTGATCGTGGCCCGTAGGTCGGCCACCACGTTGTCGAGAACCACCTGCCGGTCAGGCGGCGTGCTCCGAGCCGCGGTCACCTGGGAGAGCACGCTTACGGCGGTGAGGAGCACGACGATCGTCCAGACCAGCGGTGGCCACCATGCGGCCTTCACCTCGAAGGTGCTGGTCGCCAGGTTCACCACCAGGCCGAGCACGATCGGGATGAGCGCGAGCGTCACCGGTGACAGAACCCATCGACCCCTCCGACCACTGCCCATGCCTGACAGCATCGCGATCAGGTAGCCCCGCGCACAAGATGACATCGGCGTGAAACGGCGGTGCAGGCCGCTCGACACAGGGCTCTACTCATGTCCCATGCGTGTAAGTTCCGGCGGTAAATGGGTACAGTCGGAACTTACAGCCGGTGGGGTTCGCCGCCTTCCCGGATCCGCACTGTCCGCCCCCTCCCCCGGAGTTCGTGGAGAAATCCCGCACGGTCGTGCAGTGGACGGACATGCCACGAGGCGGTCATTTCCCCTCGTTGGAGGAGCCCGCCTTGCTGCTGGAAGATCTGCGGCGGTTCGGCCGCACTCTTGGGCGGTCAGCCCGGCCACCTGCTCGGCGAACGTCGCCACCGAGCAGGCAGAGTTGTCGCAGATGAACCGGCGGACCTCCAACTCGACCCGGACCGGACGGCCGGCGCAGGACAAGTCATGCAGACGACGCCGGTATCGATCGTGCACCCGCATCGGTGGCCTTCCACACCCATTGCAGGCCATCGGGACCGGTCCGGTGCGAGCCAGGATCGTCACGCTCTCCCCCTGATCCTCGACCTGGGAGAGGATCAGTCCCGCCAGGTGCGGGAACAGCGTGTGCAGCAGATTGACTTCCCCGTCGCTGAGCTCCTGCAGCACAATGACCTCCACGGCCGCTCTTTATGATCCTGATCTTGGCGATCCAGATCGTGACAGGGCAGTCGTGTTCATGCGCGACGAGTTACGAGATCGCGATCGACGTCACCATGGCCACGGGCTCACTGGCTGCTCGGACGTCGCGCTGCGTGACCACTCCCCAGCAAGTGCGCCAGACCCATTTACAGTCGGAACTTACAGGCATGGGATCTACACCGATCTCGCGCACACCCGGTTACATCGGCCACGGCCGTCCATGGGAACTACTTGGATCGTCCGGTTCCAGTGCCGGAACGCCCTCGCGGTGCGGTGGCGATGGCCGGCCAAAGTACGGCCACGACGCTTTCGGGAATCTCCTCCTTCGGCTCGCCGGCGTAGAACGCGGCGAAGTAACTGCCGAAGCACATCATCGCGATCGTGCGGGTATCGATGTCGGCGTTGACCGCGTGGCGTTCCTGCAGTTGCTTCAGCACCTCCTCCACCAGGGCGACACGAGGCGCGACACCACGCTCGCGCAGAATCTCCAGCAGCTCCGGGGTGCGGGGCGCCTCGCCGGCGAAGTTGCCCATCAGCACCATGGCGTCGGGATTGAAGTACGCGGGGTCGAGTCGGCGGACGGCTTCGACGAGCGCGTCTCGGGGATCCAACTCGGAAAGGTCGACGGTGTACGTCTCGCGCTGCTTGCGAAACCCATAATCGAGCGCGTCCACCACCAGGTCGAACTTGTTCTTCCAGCGGCGATAGAGCGTGGGTCGGGTCACCTTGGCGTCGGCGACGATGTCACCGATCGTCATCCTCGAGTAGCCGTCGCGTACGAGCCGCTCGCGGGTGGCCCGGATGATGGCCTCGTCGATGGCCGCGTCGCGAGGCCGGCCTCCGGGATGCGTACGTTCGGTCTCGCCTGTCGTGCCATTGCCGCCACGTTGTTCGCCCTGCGGTTGTCGTTCTCGGACCATGGCTCACCTCGCAGATGACGGCTGGGCCCATGCCGTACGAGATACGTTACAGACCGTAACTGTAACACAAGCACGGCTGCTGGCGGGCTGGGAATACTTACGTTACAGTCATTGTCTGTAACGTAAGTGCGAGCGGAGGGAGCCTTGGCCGTCCACAAGACGGTGCCTCGCGGGTTCGGCTTCACCGCCGACGCCACGGGAGCCCGCACATCAAGACCAAGAACTCCCGACACCTGAAGGGAAAGCAGTCATGAGTGCTACAGACAGACTT
>NZ_JBITJQ010000066.1:0-25337 GCF_044460125.1 Nonomuraea sp. NPDC050153 | reverse complement strand
CCCTCAGCGTTCGTCGTCATCGACGCGCTGCCGCTGAACGCCAACGGCAAGCTCGACCGCAAAGCCCTGCCCGCCCCCCACTACACCGGCCACGCCGGCCGAGGCCCGGCCGACATGCGCGAAGAGATCCTCTGCGGGGTGTTCGCGCAGGTGCTGGGCCTCCCCGAGGTCGCGGTGGACGACGACTTCTTCGCGCTCGGCGGCCACTCGCTGCTGGCGGTGCGGCTGATCAGCCGGGTACGCACGGTCCTCGGCGTGGAGGTGCCGTTGCGGGCGTTGTTCGAGGCGCCCACGGTCGCGACGCTGGCTGAGCGGCTGGCCGACGCCGACGGAGCACGGCTGGCGTTGACCGCGAGGGAGCGGCCGGAGCGGGTGCCGCTGTCGTTCGCGCAGCGGCGGTTGTGGTTCATCAGCCAGCTCGAAGGGCCGAGCGCGACGTACAACGTGCCGATCGTGCTGCGGCTCTCGGGGGACGTCGATCAGGAGGCTCTCGGGCTGGCGCTGCGGGACGTGATCGGGCGGCACGAGGTGCTGCGGACGGTCTTCACGGTCGCGGACGGCGAACCGCACCAGCGGGTCATCCAGCTCGACGAGCTCGACTGGACGCTGTCGACCGCCCAGGTGGCACCGGCCGACCTGGATGGCGCGGTCGCCCAGGCCGTGGGCCACGCGTTCGACCTCACCCGGGAGGTCCCGATGCGGGCGTGGCTGTTCGAGGCCGGGCCGGACGATCGGGTGCTCGTCGTGGTGCTGCACCACGCGGCCAGCGACGGCTGGTCGCGGGCGCCGCTGGCCCGCGACTTCTCGCTGGCGTACGCGGCCCGCCGCGCCGGCCGGGCTCCGGTGTGGGAGCCGCTGCCGGTGCAGTACGCCGACTACACCCTGTGGCAGCGCGAACTCCTGGGAGACGAACGCGACCCGGACAGCCTGATGTCACGCCAGGTCGCGTACTGGCGGCAGGCGCTGGCGGGAGCGCCCGAGGAACTGGCCCTGCCCTTCGACCGGCCGCGCCCGGCGGTGGCCTCGCATCGCGGATACTCCGTTCCGCTGGCGGTCCCGGCCGAGGTGCACGCGCGGCTGGCGGAGGTGGCGCGGGCCGAAGGCGTGACCACGTTCATGGTGCTGCAGGCCGCGCTGGCGGTGCTGCTGTCGCGGCTCGGCGCCGGTACCGACATCCCGATAGGGTCCGCGAACGCGGGCCGCACCGACGCGGCCCTCGAAGACCTCATCGGCTGCTTCGTCAACACCCTCGTCGTACGCGTGGACCTCGCCGACGACCCGATGTTCGTCGACCTGCTGGGACGGGTGCGGGAGCGGAGCCTGTCGGCGTTCGCGCACCAGGACGTGCCTTTCGAGCGGCTGGTGGAGGAGCTCGCCCCTGCCCGGTCGATGGCTCGTCACCCGCTGTTCCAGGTGGTCCTGACCAAGGGCGACACCGTGGACGCGGTGCTCGACGGCCTGCCCGTCGTCCGGCCGGGCGCCTCGTCGGCCGGGGCACGGGCGGCCAAATTCGATCTTGACGTGATGGTGAGCGAGGCGTTTGACGGTCAGGGGGCGCCGGCGGGGGTGCGGGGGTCGGTGACGGTGGCCGCTGATCTGTTCGATGCGGTGTGGGCTGATCGCATTGCTCGCTATTGGGTGCGGGTGCTGGATGCGGTGGGCTCGGATCCGCGGGTCAGGGTGAGCGGTGTGGGGTTGCTGGACTCCGATGAGCGTCGTCGGGTGGTGGAGGAGTGGAATTCCACGGCGGTCGAGGGTTTGGACGCGTCGGTGGTGGAGTTGATCGAGGGGCAGGATCCGGGTGCGGTGGCGGTGGTGGCCGATGGGGTGGAGGTCTCTTTCGGGGAGTTGGATGAGCGGGCCAATCGGCTGGCGCATGTCCTGATCGGTGAGGGTGTTCAGGCCGAGTCGGTGGTGGGCGTCTGCTTGGAGCGTGGTGTCGATCTGGTGGTGGCGTTGCTGGCGGTGTGGAAGGCGGGGGCGGCGTATGTGCCGGTTGATCCTCGGCAGCCGGTGGAGCGGATCGCGTTCATGCTGGCCGACAGCCGTGCGGTGGTGACCGTCACCAGCGAGGAGATCGCCGAGGAACTGCCCGCGGGCCGGGCCCGGATGCTCACCCTGGACGACGCCTTCACCAGGATGCGGTTGGCCGCTGCGCCTGCGATCAGGCCGGAGCGGACGCTGCTCGGTGGGCAGGCGGCCTACCTCATCTACACCTCCGGGTCGACGGGCCGGCCGAAGGGTGTGGTGGTCACGCAGGCTGGGCTGGCCAATTATGTGGGTTCGGTGCCGGGTCGGCTGGGGATGGCCGGGGGTCGGTATGCGTTGGTGCAGGGGCAGGCGACCGATCTGGGGAACACGGTGGTGTTCGCCAGTTTGACCTCGGGTGGGCGGTTGCACATTCTGTCCGAGGCTGCGGCTACCGATCCGGCTGCTTTGAGTGGTTTGCGGGTGGATTTCCTGAAGGTGGTGCCCTCGCATCTGGCGGCGTTGGGTGCGGCGGGTGGGTTGGAGCCGGTGTTGCCGGATCGGTCGTTGGTGCTGGGTGGGGAGGCGGCGGCGCCGGGCTGGGTGGAGCAGTTGCTGGAGGCGGCTGGGCGGCGTGGTTGTGCGGTGTTCAACCATTATGGTCCGACCGAGGCGACGATCGGGGTGGCGACGACCCGCCTGCGGCCTGGCGGGGGGGTGGTCCCGGTCGGCAGGCCGGTCGCGAACACGAGCTTGTATGTGCTGGATGAACACCTTGCGCCGGTCCCTGCGGGTGTGACAGGGGAGTTGTATATCGCCGGCGCGCAGGTGGCGCGTGGGTATTTGGGGCGGCCGGGGTTGACCGGGGAGCGGTTCGTGGCTTGCCCGTTTGCCGTGGGTGGGCGGATGTATCGGACGGGTGATCGGGCGCGTTGGACTGCTGATGGGCAGGTGGTGTTCGCGGGCCGGGTGGATGATCAGGTGAAGATTCGTGGTTTCCGGGTGGAGCCGGGTGAGGTCGGCGCGGTGCTGGCCGGGTGCCGGGGTGTGGAGCAGGTGGCGGTGGTTGCCCGGGAGGAGATGCCGGGTGATGTGCGGCTGGTGGGTTATCTGGTGGCCGGTGACGCGGACAACGCGGGCGAGCTTCCGTCGGTGGTGCGCCGCTTCGCGGCCGAACGGCTGCCGGACCACATGGTGCCCTCCGCCTGGGTGGTGCTGGACGCTCTGCCGCTGACCGCCAATGGCAAGCTCGACCGCCACGCCCTCCCCGCCCCCGACTACGCCTCCGCCCACACGGCCGGCGGCCGTCAGGCGGCGACGGCGCAGGAGGAGATCCTGTGCCTGGCCTTCGCCGAGGTGCTCGGCCTGCCCGAGGTCGGCGTCGACGACGACTTCTTCGCACTCGGCGGTCACTCGCTCCTGGCCGTCCGCCTGGTCAGCCGCATCCGCGCCCTCCTCGGCGTCGAGATCGAGATCCGCGCCCTGTTCGACACCCCCACCGTGGCAGGCCTGGCCGCCGGGCTGAACGGCGCCGCCCGCGCCCGCGCCGCGCTCACGGCGGGGGAGCGTCCCGCTCGCATCCCCCTGTCCTACGGTCAGCGGCGCATGTGGATCATCGCTCAGCTCGAAGGCCCGAGCGCCACGTACAACATCCCCGTCGCGGTACGGCTGTCCGGCCCGGTGGACGTCCCGGCCATGGCCGCCGCCTTCCGTGACGTCCTCACCCGCCACGAGGTGCTGCGCACGGTGTTCCCGGTGGCCGACGGGGAGCCGTACCAGCACATCCTGCCCATCGAGGACCTCGACGGGGAGCTGACCGCGGTGCGTGTCGCGCCCGGGGACATGGAAGCGGCCGTCGAGGCGGCGCGGGCGCACACCTTCGACCTGTCCGCCGAGCCGCCGATCCGGGCCTGGCTGTTCAGCAGCGGGCCGGAGGAGCACGTGCTCGTCGTCGTGGTGCACCACATCGCCGGCGACGGCTGGTCGTGGGCGCCGCTGGCCAGGGACGTATCCACCGCCTACGCCGCACGCCGCGAGGGACGGGCGCCGGGGTGGGAGCCGCTGCCGGTGCAGTACGCCGACTACGCGCTGTGGCAGCGTGCCGTGCTCGGCGACGGGGAGGACCCGGACAGCCTCATCTCCAGCCAGGTCGCCTACTGGCGGGAGACGCTGGCCGGCCTGCCGGAGGAGCTGGAACTGCCCTTCGACCGCACGCGGCCCGAGGTGGCCGGGCACCTGGGACGGCGGGTGCCGCTGGAGATCCCGGCCGAGGTGCACGCCCGGCTGCGCGAGGTCGCCCGTGCCGAGGGCGTGACCATGTTCATGATGCTGCACGGGGCGTTGGCGGTGCTGCTGTCCCGGCTCGGCGGCGGCACCGACGTGCCCATCGGCTCGGCACTGGCCGGACGCACCGACGAGGCGCTCGACGACCTCGTGGGGTATTTCGTCAACACCTTCGTCCTGCGTACCGACCTGTCCGGCGACCCCACCTTGCGCGAGGTGCTGGGGCGGGTCAGGGAGGCGGGGCTGGGCGCGTTCGCCCATCCGGACGTGCCGTTCGAGCGGCTGGTCGAGGAGCTGTCCCCGGCCAGGTCGCTGGCCCGCCACCCGCTGTTCCAGGTGATGCTGCTGCTGCAGAACACCGAGGGCGCCAGGCTGGACCTGCCGGGGCTCGCCGCGGCCCGGGGAGCCGACCGGAGCACCGCCACACCCGGCGAGCAACTGTCGGTGGTGAAGTTCGACCTGGACGTCAGCGTCGGCGAGACGTTCGACGCCGACGGCGCTCCGGCGGGTATGCGCGGCGCGATGATCGGCGCCGCCGACCTGTTCGACCTGGCCTCGGTGGAGCGTGTCGCCGATCGCCTGGTCCGCGTGCTGGCCGCCCTCGCCGCCGACCCGGGCACCAGGCTGAGCGCCGTGGACGTGCTCGGCGCGGACGAGCGGCGCCGCATGCTGACCGCCTGGAACGACACCGCCGCCCCGCTCCCCGCCACGACCGTCGTGGAGCTGTTCGAGGCGCAGGCGACACGTACGCCCCAGGCCATCGCCCTCACCTCCGGGGCGACCGAGCTGACCTATGCCGCCCTCGACGCCCGCGCCAACCAGGTCGCCCGCCATCTGATCGGCAGGGGCATCGGCCCCGAGTCGGTCGTGGCAGTCGTCTTCGACCGCGGGATCGACCTGGTGGTGGCGCTGCTCGGCGTCATCAAGGCCGGGGCCGCCTACCTGCCGATCGACCCGGCCTACCCCGCGGGCCGCATCGCGTACGTGATCGCCGACTCCGGCGCGGCGTGCGTGCTGACCGGTGAGGACATGCGCGAGCGGCTGCCCGGGTTCGAGATCGGCGACGGCGTGCCGATCGTCATGATCGACGACCCGGCGGTGCGCGCGGAGGCGGACGGCAGGCCGGGTGTCGCCACGCGTCCCGAGCACCCGATGTGGGTCATCTACACCTCCGGCTCCACCGGCCGCCCCAAGGGCGTGCTGGTCGAGCACCGCGCCATCGTCAACTTCCTGCTGTCGATGCAGGACATGTTCGCGCTGACCCCGGACGAGCGCCTGCTCGCGGTGAGCACGCACGGCTGCGACATGGCCGGCTTCGAGTTCTACCTGCCGCTGGTCAACGGCGCGCGCATTGTCATGGCCGCCCAGGAGCAGGTGCTCGACCCGTGGGCGCTGCGCGCGCTCATCCGCTCCACCGGCGCGACGGCGGTGCACGCCACGCCCAGCCTCTGGCGCGGCCTGATCGCCGACGCCGACGACCCGATCGACTGGACCGGGATCCGCGCCATGATCGGCGCCGAGGCCCTGCCCGCCGACCTGGCGCACACGCTGCTCGGCCGGACGCCGACCCTGACCAACCTGTACGGTCCCACCGAGACCACGGTCTGGTCCACCGCCAAGCGGCTCACGGCGGGCACGGCCGACGTGTCCTCGATCGGCGTCCCCGTCGCCAACACCCAGGTGTACGTCCTGGACGATGCCCTGCGGCCGGTGCCGCCCGGCGTGACCGGCGAGCTGTACATCGCGGGTGAGGGCATGGCCCGCGGTTACCTCGGCCGCCCCGGGCTCACGGCAGGCCGCTTCGTGGCCTGCCCCTTCCGCCCCGGTGCCCGCATGTACCGCACCGGCGACGTGGTGCGGTGGACGGCCGGAGGCGAGCTCCAGTACGCCGGCCGCTCCGACGACCAGGTCAAGATCCGCGGCTTCCGCGTCGAGCTGGGCGAGATCGAGGCCGTCCTCGCCGCGCACCCGCGCGTGGCGCAGGCCGTCGCGCTGGTACGCGAGGACGACCCCGGCGACAAGCGGCTGGTCGCCTACGTGGTGCCGGACGGCGACGCCGATGGCCTGCCGCAGGCGGTACGCGCCGCCGCCCAGGAACGCCTGCCCGGCTACATGGTGCCCGCGGCCGTCGTGGTGATCGACCGGCTGCCGCTCATGCCGAACGGCAAGCTCGACCGCAAAGCGCTCCCGGCCGCGGCCCCGGAGGCTCCGGAACGCGTCACCCACTGGGACGTCACCTCGGTCACGGCCGGGCTGTGCGAGGCGTTCGCCGAGGTTCTGGGCGTGCCTGAGGTCGGCGTGGACGACGACTTCTTCGCGCTCGGCGGCCACTCGCTGCTCGCCGTGCGGCTGGTGGAGCGGCTGCGCGGACGCGGGGTGACGGTGGCGGTCCGCGACCTGTTCGTCGCCCCGACGGTCGCCGAGCTGATGAAGCGGATGACGCTGTCGTCCGTACGGGACGCCCTCGGCGTGCTGCTGCCCATTCGCGCGGAGGGCGAGCGGCCGCCGTTCTTCTGCGTCCACGCCGCGGGCGGCCTGAGCTGGTGCTACATGCCGCTGGCCCGCCACGTCCAGCCCGGCATCCCCCTGTACGGCGTGCAAGCCCGCGGCCTCGACGGCACCACGGAGTTCGCCCGGTCCATCGAGGAGATGGCGGCCGACTACGTCGAGCAGATCCGCTCCGTGCAGCCCAGCGGCCCGTACCACCTGCTCGGCTGGTCCTACGGCGGCGGCGTCGCGCACGAGATCGCCGTCCAGCTCCGCGCCGCCGGCGAGGAGGTCGCGGCGCTGGTCCTGCTCGACCAGTACCCGTGGGTGCCCGAGCAGGACGACGACGAGCACGACGACGATCCCGACGCCGCCCTGGAGCGGCAGATGGACATCGTGCGCTGGCAGGCCGGCAACGGCTTCGGCGCGGCCACCGAGGACGAGATCCGCACGTTCGCCCGCCTGCTGCAGAACCACCGCAGGCTGCGCCGCGGCTTCCGGCACGGCCGGTTCGACGGCGACGTCCTGCTGATCGTCGCGGAGGAGGGCAGGCCGGGGCAGGAGCCCCGCCCCGAGCTGTGGCGGCCGTACGTGACCGGTGAGATCGCGGTCGAGAGCATCGCCTGCACCCACTACGAGATCGCCAAGCCCGACACCCTGGCCGAGGTGTGGTCCGCGGTGTCCCGCCGGCTGGGCCTGGAAGGCTGAGAGCCCGCCCCCCGGCAGCGGGGGAGCGGGCTCTCAGCTCGGCGGTGACTCAGTGGTGACGGGGTCAGCCGTAGCGCTTCATCTCATGGAAGAAGCCGGGCACGGTCATGAGGTCGCCCGACGCGGCGACCTCGTCGTGGACGTATCTGGCCACGGCGAGGTCGAGCACCCCGAGGCCGAACGGCGAGAACACGACCGGACGCGCCGCGGGCGGGACGACCCGGCCCTCCAGCACGTCGTACAGGGTGCCGGCCACGAACGAGCGATTGCCGGCACGCTGCTCGGCGAGGTGCGGCGACGTGCCGGCCTTCAGACAGTGCTCGACGTCGTCGACGATGTTCCAGGACGCCAGGATGATCTCCGGCGAGAGGTCGCGCAGCGAGACGTGCAGCACCAGCGGGTTGTGCGCCAGCAGCTCCGGCGCGTGCAGGTGCGGCTCGCCGGCGACCGTGGCCAGCACGACCAGATCCGACGCGGCGATCAGCGACTCCGCGCTGTCGTGGATGGTGACGGGGCCCGCCCCGGCCCCCTCCAGGTACCCCTGGAAGCCCTCGGCGTGCTCGCGGACGAGGTCGAACACGCCGACCTCGTCGAACGACAGCCCGTTGGCCGCCAGGTACGTGTGCACGTAACGGGCGATGAGCCCCACACCCACGAACCCGGCGCGGCGCGGCCTCACCCCGCGGGCGGCGGCCAGCGTCGTGGCCGCGAGCGCGGCCGAGGCGGCGGTGCGGGCCGC
Organism: Nonomuraea sp. NPDC050153; assembly: GCF_044460125.1. Classification (NCBI taxonomy): domain Bacteria; kingdom Bacillati; phylum Actinomycetota; class Actinomycetes; order Streptosporangiales; family Streptosporangiaceae; genus Nonomuraea; species Nonomuraea sp. NPDC050153. Next base: position 17,152 of record NZ_JBITJQ010000066.1, on the reverse strand, counting down.
GCTGATGATCGAACTCTCCAGGCACGCCATCGGATAGCCGGTCGCCGTGTCGTTGAGGATCAGCACCGCCGAGGCGCGCGGCAGGCCCGCCGCCACGTTCTCGGGGAACGAGGAGATCCACTTGACGCCGTGCACGTCCACCGGCTCCCCGACCGAGGCGGGCAGCGCGATGATCCGCGCCGACGGCCGGTCGGGGAAGCGCAGGAAGTAGGAGTCCGGGTTGACCGTGCGGCCCTCACCGTGCAGCCGGTAGGCCGCCTCCACCACGGCCGTGACCTGCTTCTCCCGGCCATGCAGGACGCCCGCGACCTGCTCTCCCGGGACGACGGCGAACGATGGGGCACGGGTCATGGTCTCTCGCTCCTGTCAGGTCGGTCGGGCAGGTCGAGGCGGCCGAAGTGCTCACGCAGCCAGCCCTCCTCGTAGATCGAGTCGAGGTAGCGCTCGCCGAGGTCGGGGGAGACCGCGACCGCGACCGGCTCCTCGCCCGGGTACTTCTCGGCCAGCCAGCGCGAGGCACCGCTCACGACGGTGCCCGTGGAACCGCCGAACAGGAAACCGCGGGCGGCCAGGCTGTGGCAGGCCATGATCGTGTCCGGTTCCGGGACGTGCACCACGTCGTCCAGCCACGACTCGTCCACCAGTTCGGGCCGCACGCTCGTGCCCAGCCCCGGCACCATGCGGCGCTCCGGGATGCCGCCGAACGTCACCGAGCCGACCGCGTCGACCGCTACGATCGTGACCGGCGCGCCGCGCTCCTTGAAGTAGCGGGCGCAGCCCATCAGCGTGCCCGTGGTGCCCGCGCCGACGAACAGCACCTCCAGGTCGGGGAAGCTGCGGGCGATCGCGGGCGCCGTGTGCAGGTAGTGGGCGCGCCAGTTGCCCGGGTTGGCGTACTGGTTGAGCCACACGTAGCGGGGGCTGGACGCGCACAGGTCGCGGACGTAGGAGATGCGGCTGTTCAGGTAGCCGCCGTTGGAGTCCTGTGTCTCGACGATGACGACTTCGGCGCCCAGCGAGCGCATGAGCCGCCGCGAGGCGGTGTTGCAGCGCGGGTCGGTGACGCACACGAAACGCAGGCCCCTGTCCGCGGCGACCATCGCCAGCGCGACGCCGAGATTCCCGGACGACGACTCGACCAGCACCGAGTCCCTGCCGATCAGGCCGTCGCGCTCGGCGGCGGCGACCATTTCCGCGGCCGCCTTCAACTTGACGGATCCCGCGAAGTTGAACCCTTCGCATTTCAAATAGAGCGCAGTCCCGAGCACCGCCCGCAGATCTATGAAAAGGTCTTCGACATTGAACTCCTGCGGGGCTTTGATAACAGGCACTTCGCCGAACCCCCCTGCTTACGGGAATGGATGCGACAGAAACGGGGCAGGGGGTGGAAACGAGCCGCCGGCTATTTTTCCCGGACCTGCACAACCTTGATCGTCGTAGCTCGGATCACGATACTTGAGGCCATCTCGGCCCGGCAAGGTCCGGAAATTCCCGGCAATTATCGGAGCGTGTGAATGACATTCGCTGACGGCCTGCCCGGCCTCGCAGAACTGCCCGTGCTGCCCAGCTCACCCCCGCAGGTCCGGCGCGCCCGCGAGCTGGCGATGCGCCGCCCTCACGCGGTCGACCTGGCCGACGCCGTGATCACCCGGGTCGAGCGTACCGACGCCGACCGCCCCGCGGTCAGGGACGGGACCCGCCGCCTGACCTACGGCGAGCTGGCCGTCGAGGCGCGCCGCCTGGCCGCGCTGCTGGAGCACGAGGGCGCCGGCCCCGGCACGGTCGTCGCGGTGGGCGGCGAACGCGACGTCGCGGTCATCGCCGCGTTCCTGGCGATCGAGCTGGTCGGCGCGGTCTACGTGCCCGCGGACGGCGGCTGGCCCGCCGGGCGGGTGGCCGGCGTCCTGACGCAGGCCGGCGCCGTGCTGCTGCTGGACACCTCCCGCGGGGCCGCGGCGCCCGCGCTCGCCGAGGGTGCGCGGGCCGCCGGGGTGCGCGTCGTGCGCGCGGACGCGGCCGCCAGGCACGCGCCGTGGCGGGGCCCCGCCCGGCTCGAAGCGCTCGACCAGCCGCGGTACATGCTGTTCACCTCCGGCTCCACCGGCCGTCCCAAGGGCGCGGTGGTCGAGCACCAGGGCATGCTCAACCACCTGCACGCCAAGGTCGTCGATCTGGGCATGACCGGCGACGACGTGGTGGCGCAGACGGCACCGCTCGGGTTCGACATCTCCATCTGGCAGATGCTCTGCCCGCTCGTCGTCGGCGCGCAGGTCAGTGTGGTCGGGGACGCGACGGCGTACGACTCGGTGGCCTTCGCCCGGCTGGTGGGCGAGCACGGCGTCACGATCGTCGAGCTCGTCCCCACCATGGTCCGGCTGCTCCTCGACGACCTGGCCGCCGCCCCCGAGGCGGGCCTGCTCGCCGGCCTGCGCTGGATGCTCGCCACCGGCGAGGAACTGCCCACCGAGGTGGCGCGCCGCTGGCTGCGCGAGATGCCGCACGCCGGGCTGGTCAACGCCTACGGGCCGACCGAGTGCTCCGACGACGTCACCCACCACACCGTCACGGCCGCCGACCTCGACCTGCTGCGCCTGCCGATCGGCACCCCCGTCGTCAACACCGACCTGTACGTCCTGCGCCGTGAGGACGACGGCTGGCACGCCTGCGAGCCGGGCGAGACCGGCGAGTTGTTCGTCGGCGGCGTGTGCGTGGGCCGCGGGTACGCCGGCGACCACGACCGCACCCGCGAGGCGTTCTTCCAGGATCCCTTCGCGGCCACGCCCACCGGGCGCCTCTACCGCACCGGCGACGCGGTGCGGGCGCTGCCGCAGGGCGCCCTGCAGTACCTCGGCCGGGTGGACCGGCAGGTGAAGATCGCCGGGGTGCGGATGGAACTGGGCGAGATCGAGGCGGTCTTCCAGCGCCACCCCAGCGTCGGCGCCGTCGCCGTCGTCGTGCACGACTTCTCCGCCCCGCCGCGCTAGAAAACGAAGAGGGCGGGGACCGGTACGACCGGTCCCCGCCCTCTTCCGCGTGCGTCAGCCCTCGGCCCAGCCGTGGTTCTTCGCGAACTGCAGCAGGCCCGCGCGGACCTGCAGGATCTGGTCGCCCGTCAGCGACGGGGCCTCGCTCAGCAGGATCTCCGTCACCTCCCGCAGGTACTCCTCCGCGTCGAGCACGTCGCACATCGAATCGTCGTCCACCACCTCCAAGGCGACCGCGGGGGCGACCGCGGAAGGCGATGCCGCCACGCTCGCCGCGGCGGCGGCGCCCTCCGCCAGCCGGACCCGCGACGCCTTCGGTCCTCTGTCTCCCTCTTCGACCGCGAACACCACCGCCAGCCCCGCCCGCACCGCGGACTCGGGGATCAGCATGTCGTTGACGTGGAGGAACACATCCTCCCCACCGTCGTCGGGTGCGATGAACCCGTAGCCCCTCGTCCCGTCGAACTTCACCACTCGGCCAGAAACCACTGCGAACTCCCAAACAGATTCGGGCCCGTGCCCGTAACGCCCGTGTTGAAGATAGTTCCGCGACCGCGCTAAAGCGAGCGGCGTCACCGCGGGGTGCCGGCCGCCTGCCCGGCGAACTGCGTGCGGTACAGGTCCGCGTACAGGCCGCCGGCCAGCAGCAGCTCCTCGTGCGTGCCCCGCTCGCGGATCCGGCCGGCCGCCACGACCAGGATCTGGTCGGCCTCACGGACCGTGGACAGCCGGTGCGCGATCACCAGCGACGTACGCCCGGCCAGCGCGCTCCGCAGCGCCCGCTGGATCGCCGCCTCCGACTCCGAGTCCAGGTGCGCGGTGGCCTCGTCGAGCACCATGATCGGCGGCGCTTTCAGCAGCAACCTGGCCAGGGCCACCCGCTGCTTCTCGCCGCCGGACAGGCGGTGGCCGCGCTCGCCGACCACGGTGTCCAGGCCGTCCGGCAGGGCCTGGATCGTGTCCCAGACCAGCGCCGCCCGGCAGGCCGTGATCACCTCCCGTTCGCTCGCGCCCGGCCTGGCGTACTCCAGGTTGGCCCGCAGGGTGTCGTGGAACAGGTGCGCGTCCTGGCTGACCACGCCGACCGCGTCCCGCAGGGACTGCAGCGTCAGGTCGCGGACGTCCTGGCCGCCGATCCGCACGCTGCCCTCGGTGGCGTCGTACAGGCGCGGCACGAGCTGGGTGATCGTGGTCTTGCCCGCTCCCGAGGGCCCGACCAGCGCGGTCAGCCGTCCGGCGGGCGCCCGGAAGCTGAGCTCCCGCAGCGTCCACGACTCGCCGGGCCCTTCCGGTCCGCGGGGCGCGGCGGACTCCAGGGAGGCCAGGGAGACCTCGCCCGCGTCCGGGTAGCGGAAGCCCACCCGGTCGAAGACGACGTCAGGCGCCGCCGGCCCCGAGGCGTTCGGCCCGTTCAGCGCGCGGGCGCCGGGCCGCTCGGTGATCTGCGGCTCCAGGTCGAGCACTTCCAGCACCCGGTCGAAGCTGACCAGCGCCGTCAACGCCGTGGCCTGCATCGAGGCCAGCAGGTTGACCGGTCCGTAGAGCCGCATCAGCAGGGCCACCATGGCGACCAGGGTCCCGAGCTCGAGCGAGCCCGCGATGGTCAGCACGCCGCCCAGGCCGTAGACGACGGCCGTGGTCAGCGCCGTGAGCACGGTGACGACGATGCCGAACAGGCGTCCGTACACGACGCGCAGGATGGAGATGTCGCGGATCCTGGCCGTCTTGCGCGCGAACGCGGCCAGGTCGTCGTCCGGGTGGCCGTACAGCTTGGACAGCAGCGCGCCCGAGACGTTGAAGCGCTCGTGCATCATCGAGCTCATGCCGGCGTCCAGCTCCATCGCCTCGCGGGCGAGCCGCTCCTGCCGCCTGGCCACCAGCCGCGCCGGCAGCAGGAAGAACGGGATCATCAGCAGCGCCGCGACGGTGATCTGCCACGACAGGTAGAGCATCGCGACGAGGACGAGCACGAGCGTGAGCAGCGTCGACACCGACTGCGACAGCAACGTCGTCACCGCCTGCCTGGCGCCCACCACGTCGGTGTTGAGCCTGCTGACCAGCGCGCCGGTCTGGGTACGCGTGAAGAACGCCAAGGGCTGCCGCTGCACGTGCGCGAACACCTTGGTCCGCAGGTCGTGGACCAGGCCCTCGCCGATCCGGCCCGAGCACCAGGCCCCCAGGTACGCCGCCCCGGCCTCCACCAGGGACAGCCCGGCGACCAGCAGGCACAACCACACCACCGTGCCGGTCCGCCGGGGCAGGATCCCGTCATCGATGATCATTTTCAGGATCAGCGGCCCCACGGCCGTGATGACCGCGCCGGTGACGGTGGCCAGCATCAGCAGGGCCAGGAACCGGCGGTAGCGCAGCGCGTACGGGAGGATGCGCCGCACCGTGCCCCGCTTCACCCGCTGCCGGGTGATCGAGTCGTCGAACCGCAGTGCCGTCAATGGAGACCTGCCTCACTGTCGAAGGAACCCCGCGAGGGGGACGGCGGCGCTCACCCGTGCCCGGCCAACTGCCGCCAAGGCGCAGTTGAACGGGGAAACCGTCGAGGTTGACTGGCGCACGGCGTCTGCGTTCATAGTTGATCCCAGCGGGGCCGAGCGACGCATCACGCGGCCACCGAACGCCGGACCGGAGCCGTACGGACGTCCGTGCTCCGGCGCCACCCACATCCCGTACCCGAGAAAGGACGACGTGGTGACGAACCCGTTCGACGACCCGGATGCCCAGTACCTGGTCCTGGTGAACGACGAGAATCAGCACTCGCTCTGGCCCGTGTTCGTGGCGGTCCCGGAGGGCTGGAAGACGGTCTTCGGGCAGGCCGGACGCCAGGAGTGCCTCGACTACATCGAGAAGTCCTGGACCGACATGCGGCCCAAGAGCCTGATCGAGGCGATGGAGAAGTAGCAGCCGGTCCCAGCACGTCGCCGACCACCTCCGGTGCGTCGGCGACGTCGGCGTTTCCCCGATCGGAGACGGCGTCCGGCGGCGTCCGGTCCGCCCCGCTACTGGCCGACCGCCTTCCACACCGGTGACCCGTCCCGCTCGTCGAGCGTCTGCGCGAACTGCTGCCAGGTGGCGGCGTACTGGCGCGCCAGCCTGACCACCAGGGCCTCCCAGTGCGGCGGGACCGCGGCGATCAGCTCGGACCAGCACTCGGTCGCAATCGCGTTCTGCTGCAGCAGCCGCAGGAGCTGGCGGCCCTCCTCCTTCAGGCGCAGCGACGGGTCGCGCAGCAGCTTGTCCAGCATCATGGTCGGCTCCGGCAGGCGCGCCGCGGACCCCGGCTCGGAGCGCCGCCCGGCCTGCATGGACAGCACGTCGTCGTGGAGCGGCTCGGCCGCGGTCTCGGCGGTTTGGACGGTATTGGCGGCCGTGGGGCGTGTCATCGTCGGCGGCTCGTTCGACAACATGCGCTTGCGCACGTCACCGGCCGTGGCAGGGGAGATGCCCGCGAGCCTGGCCACCTCGCGGAGCGAGGCGTCGGGGTTGCGCGCGATCACCTCGGCGGCGCGTAACCGGCCGCTGTCCCCGCTCAGGGGGCGCACCCTGCCGTCCCGCCCGATGCGGGCGTTCAACTGCGGGACGGAGTCAGTTGAACGCCGGCGGATGGAGGCCACGGCCTTGGCCCCGAGCCCCGACGCCCGCGCGATGGCACGATCCGACATGTGAGGATGCGAGAGCACGATCCGGGTCGCCGCGGCCCGCCGGTCGGCCTGGGTCAGCGGCAGCCCGTGCGCGATGTTCGACTCGACGGCGCGGAGAAAGGCGTCCTCGGTGGTGCCGTCGAAGAATTCGACGTCGATGCTCTCCTGCCCGCGTATGAGGGCGGCGAGCAGACGGTGCATTCCGTCGATGACCCGCCTGTCGGAGCGACGGACGAGAATGGGCGGAAGCGGTCCGTCGATCTCGGCCAGCCGGGTCACGTGCTCCTGATCCTGACCCTGGAGGCGGGGAGACTCGCCAGGCATCAGCGTGGCGATCGGGACAGATACGATTTTCGGTTCGGAAGGTGTGATGATGCAGGGCGAGTGGTCGCCCAGGTCAAGGGACGGACCGTATTGGTTTTCGTCTTGCTGCAAATCGTTCACCCCGTAAGTTCGTGCCTATTACACCGTCGCCGCGAACTCTCCGCCGCAAAATAGGATGCATTTCCGCATGGTCGTGCTGTCGTCCTTACAGTGAGAAGTGGCACCGTCACGGCCTAGCTGGGCGCCTCCGCGTGGGCAACGTGGGGGAGTCGCCGGGTCATCGGCCCCGCAGGCCGACGAAAGGACCAGGTGCTCATGATCCCTCATCATCCACGCGGCTCAGCAGTATGCCAAGCCCGGTGAGTCATGGCTTCTGTCAATGGATTCGCGCCCTCATAGAGGCCGCCTTAATTGTCTGGTAAGGGTTCTTGTCCGAACGGGTCCGGGGCGCGGCCCGCCCGGCGTGCACCGGCCGAACCCGCTGTTCAAGTAGCTTTTTCACCCGTCCGGCGGCGGCGTGGCCTAGATACACGTTCGTTCATTTTTTGGTTATTTCCCGCGATTCCGTCGCTGACCTGGGCCTTCGCCCGGCCCGGCGGGACGGGGGACGGCATCGGGCCCGCCCGCCGGCGGACGCGCGGCCCGCCGAATTACTTGCCGAGTCGGGCCGAGTATTACTCGTTGTCACGGTGTGGTGACATTAGAGTCGCCTTATGGGGGCGGGTGTTAACTTCGATTCATGTACTTACGGTCGACCCCCCGGCGCAATAAGGACGGCTCCGTTGTCCGCTACCTGCAGCTGGCGCACAACGAGTGGGATCAGGCCTCGAAGCGTTCGAAGGTGCAGGTCATCTACAACTTCGGCAGGGAGGAGAAGGCCTCCAGCCGGGAGGCCCTGGTACGCCTGGTCGCCTCGGCGATCAAGTTCCTCGACCCCGCGCAGATCCTCGCCGTGGCGGCCGACGGCCTGGAGTTCGTGGAGTCCCGTCCGCTGGGCGGGGCGTGGGTGCTGGACGGGCTGTGGCGGCAGCTCGGCATCGACGCGACCCTGCGGCGGATGTGCCGGGAAGGCGGGCTCGACGCGGCGACGGAGAGGGTGGTCTTCGCGCTCGTCGCCAAGCAGGCACTGGCACCCGGGCACGGCCCGCCGCCCGCCGCCTGGGTCAACGACGACGTCCTCGTGGACGGGCTGCCCGCCACCGACGACGACGCCTGCGAACGGGCCCTGGAATGGCTGGTCGAGATCTACGGCCGGCTGGAGGAGGAGGTGCTGCACCGGGTCGTCGACTGTCACGATCTGAAGGTCGACCTGGTGCTCTTCGACGCCTCCTGCGCCTGCGGCTGCGCCCGGCACGTGCCCCCCTCCGGCACGCCGGGGCCGCACGACGACGGCAGGTTGACCGGGATGGCGTGCTTCGGGACGGCCGTGGACGATCGCGAGGACCCGCACGACGTGGTCATCGGGATGGCCGCCACGCGTACCGGCATCCCGCTGCGGATGTGGTGCTGGCCCAGCTGCGCCGACGACTCGGCGATGGTCCGGCAGGCCAAGGACGACCTGAACGGCTGGACCCTGTCCCGCGTCATCAGGACCGCCGAGCGCGGCTGCGCCACCGCGTATGACCTCCGTGACCTGCGGACGGACGACGACCTTCACTACATCATCGGCGAGCGGCTGCGCCCGGGATCCGTCGAGGCCGACGCGGCGCTGTCCCGCCAGGGCCGCTACCAGCGCGTCGCGCCGCACTTGCGGGTCAAGGAGGTACGCATCGCGGGGGACGAGCGGTTCGTGGTCTACTGCGACGCCGAAGCCGCCGAGCGGGACGCCCGCGCGCGTGCCCGCCTGGTGGAGCGGCTGGCCGAGCTGATCGCCGACACCGACCGGCTGCCGCCCGCCGCCCGTGCCGAGCTGTGCACCCTCATCTCGGCCCAGCCCGGCATGAACCGCTACCTCCGGCTGACGCCAGGCGGGCTGCTGCGCATCGACGCCAAGGCCGTCAAGGCCGAGGAGAACCTCGACGGGAAGTGCCTGGTGCGCACGTCGGACCCGGAGCTGTCGGCGGAGGAGATCGCGCTCGGCTACACGCAACTGCTCAACTTCGACCGCGGCTGGCACGACCTGCTGACCGACCTGCGGCCCGTCCGCGCGCGGGGAGAGGCGGCCGTCCATGGGGATCTGCTGTTGCGCTGGGCGGCGCTGGTGCTGGTGCGCGTCGCGGAGAGCCGTACGGGGATGGAGTGGGCGCGGCTGCGGTACGAGCTCGACCGCATCAAGCTCGGCGTCTTCGCCTCCAAGGCCGGCACCCTGCTGCTGCGCACGGAGCTCACCGACGCCCAGCAGGACCTCTTCGCCGCCCTGTCCCTCGCCCCGCCCCCGCGCGTCTTCCCCCTCACCCCTTAGGTCACCCCTTAGGTTGCCTCGCCTACCGCTCGGAGCCCAGGTAGGCGAGGACCGCGGCCACCCGCCGCCTCTGACCGATGTCCGGCCGGCGGCTCGCTGAGGTTTCGGGCGGGGCGATGGGTGGTCAGGCGCTGGCTGTTGCCCGCCAGCGCCGCAAGATCTCCTCGTCGTCGCGGTCGCCGTGCCAGGAGGCTTCCTCGTCGATCGCGTGCGGCAGCCAGTCTTGATAGTCGGGGGCATCGGGCGTGATGTCCCTGGTGCCGTCGATGTGGGTGCCGTCGGGCAGCACGGTGGAGGCCGGAACGCGAAGGACGCCGCCGGCCAGCATGATCGCGGTCATGTGCTTCATCCCCTCCGCCCCATCTGCCACGGTTCTCTGCCCAGAATAGCCGCCCGGCACGCCGGTGGCAGTGGGCGCCGCTCAGCCGATCCCATATCGCCCCGCGAACCAGGTGTAGGCCTGTTGGGCGGCGTGTTCGTCGCCGAACAGCTGGATGAGACGCCGGGCCCGCCGGACCAGCACGCAGGCGAAGGCTTCGGCGTACAGCTCGGTGACCGTCTCCCGGTACGGCGGAGCCAGGCGTGCGGCGCTCGCGGCATGCAGGGCCGCCCAGAACGGGCTCTGGGACGGCATGCCGTCCATGTCGTCGATCGCGTGCCCCAGCTCGTGACCCGCCACGCTCACCGACGGTGACGGTACGCTACCCACCCCGATCGCGCGCCGCCTGGCGTCGTAGACGCCGGCGCTGCGCTCCCACCCGCCCTGCTGGATGGGCAGCGGGATGCCCCGTAAATGCTCGAAGCCCGGTAAATCCGGCACGGCTCCCGGCCCCACGACGATCCCGCCGTACAGGTGAGCGGCCAGCCGGGTGCCCAGGGCGCGCGGCACCGCAGACAGCGTCATGATCGCCAGCAGGGTCTCGGCAAGAGGGAACGTACCCGGATCCCAGGCCCGGTGGACGCGTTCTTCGAGCGCGCCGACATGAAGCCAACCCGGCCGTCCTCTGCTCTGGCTGGCCACCCATGTCCTCTATCGTCGCTCCGGCACCGGCCGACCTGCCTGGCGCATGAGGTGGTGGGGGAGAGCTTCGCAGGCGCACCGGCACGATCCTTGATCGCGAACTCTAGCGGCTGGCGGGTCACGCCGCATCCTCATCGGGATCACCGGCCCGCGACGGCCTTCGGCTGTGAGGACGCTCACACCGTGTCACAGCCGAGTCGGGCAATTCGTCTCAGAGGGCATGACGAACTCGAAGCAGACCTCGGTGCTGATCACCGGAGGCAACAAGGGACTCGGTCTTGAGGCGGCCCGGCGGCTGGGCGAGCTGGGTTGGACGATCTTCCTCGGCTCGCGTGACGAGGGCCGGGGACGGGCCGCTGCCGCCGAGCTGGCCGGCGGCGGCGTGAACGTGGTCATGGTCCCCCTGGACGTGACCTCGGACGAGTCGGTGAGCGAGGCGGCACGCCTCGTCCGGGAGCACACCGACCGGCTGGACGTGCTGATCAACAACGCCGGCGCGCCGGGGAACATCGTCGCGCCCGCGGACGCGACGGCCGACGAGATCCATGCCGTCTACGACACCAACGTGTACGGGCCGATCCGGGTCACGCACGCGTTCCTCCCCCTGCTGCAGGCGGCCGAGCACCCGCGGGTGGTGATGGTGTCCAGCGGTGGCGGTTCGTTCGCGGTCGTGACCGATCCGGACCAGCCCGTCTCGAAGATGCACGAGCTCGCGTACAGCTCGTCGAAAGCGGCGCTGAACATGATCACCGTCAGGTACGCCCAGGCGCTCCCGACGATCAAGTTCAACGTCGCCACTCCCGGAGAGGTCGCCAACCGCAAGTTCGCCGCCACCGACATGAACCATCACACCGGTCAGCTGACCGTCACCGAGGGGACCGACTCGATCGTTAGGCTTGCGATGATCGACGCCGACGGGCCGACCGGGATCTTCATCGATCGCCTCGGCCCCGTCGGCTGGTGACCGTGCGGGCGAGGTGAGGATCGCGGTTATGGGATTGTCGACGGCGTTCACGGAACTGTTCGGCGTGGAGCATCCGATCGCCCTGGCCCCGATGGGCGGGTCGGCCGGTGGCGCCCTGACGGCGGCGGTCTCGCGCGGCGGCGGCCTCGGGCTGCTGGGCAGCGGGAACGGCGACCAGGACTGGCTGGCCCGCGAGCTGCCGATCCTGGCCGATGAAGGCGCCGGCAAACCTTGGGGCATCGGCTTTCAGTCGTGGGCGATCGACGACGGTGTGGTGGCGCGGGCGCTGGAGCACGACCCGGCCGCGGTGATGTTGTCCTTCGGCGACCCCGGCCCGTTCGCGGAACGCGTCCGCGGCGCGGGCGCGTCGCTGATCCTCCAGGTCACCGACCTGGAGGAGGCCCGGCGGGCGGTGGACCTGGGAGCCGACGTGATCGTGGCGCAGGGCACCGAAGCGGGCGGGCACGGGGCCCGGCACGGGCGCTCCACGCTGCCGTTCGTGCCCGTCGTGGTCGACCTGGCGGCGCCGGTGCCGGTGCTGGCGGCCGGCGGGATCGCGGACGGCCGTGGCGTGGCGGCCGCCCTGGCGCTGGGGGCCGCCGGAGCGCTGCTCGGCACCCGCTTCCAGGCCACGGCTGAGGCCCTGGTCGCCCCCGCGACCGCCAGGGCGATCGTCGAGGGGCGCGGGGAGGACACCGAGCGCAACAGGGTGCTGGACATCGCCCGCGGCTCGCGGTGGCCGGCGAAGTACACCGCGCGCACCCTGGGCCACCCGTTCCTCGACGGATGGCGGGGCAGGGAGGACGAGCTCGCGGCCGCCCCGCACGCCCGGCGGGAATACCAGGAGGCCGTGGCACGGGGTGAGATCCCCGCATTGCCGCAGTGGGCCGGCGAGGCCGTCGACCTCATCGACGACCTGCCGCCCGCGGCCGAGCTGGTCGGCACCCTGGCGGCCCAGGCCGAGGCCGCGCTGGCCCGAGCCGGCAGGCGCTGACCGCGACCGGCGGGGCGGCGCGACTCCAGCGGAGGACTGACATGGCGGACATCATGGCCGTCGGCGGCGGCATCGCGGGCAACGCGTGGAGGCCTCCGGGGAGAGCGTGGCGCTCCGGCGCCGCCTGGGTGAGCGCAGCCGTTGGCGGTTACAACCTGCCGAGGGCCTTGGCCAGCGCGGTAGCGGTGGAGGCGATCACCTTGTCGTCGTTCGGGGTGTTGTTGACGGTGCGGTTGGTGAACACCGACAGGATGATCGGCGCGTTCGATCCGGGTGTCCAGACGATCGCCAGGTCGTTGGCGGTGCCGTAGTTCTTCGCGCCGCCGGTGCCGGTCTTGTCGCCGACCGTCCAGTCCTTGGGGAGCCCCGCCCGGATCCGGTTCGCGCCGGTGAGACTGGCCTTCAGCCAGCCGACCAGCCGCTCCCGGTCGAGGGCGTCCAGGGTCTTGCCGGTGGTGAGCTTGCCGAAGGTCCGCGCGGCCGCCGCGGGGGTGGTGGTGTCGCGCTCCTCGCCGGGCTTCCACTCGGTCAGGCCGGGCTCCGGCCGGTCCAGACGGCTCGTCCGATCACCGGTGGCGCGGAAGAACGCGGTCAGCCCGCGCGGCCCGTCGATCTGCTTCAGCAGCGTGTTGCCCGCGAAGCCGTCGGACTTGGTGATCCCGGCGCGGCACAGCTGCGCGGGTGTCATGCCGGTGTCGGTGTATTCGGTGGTCTCGGGGGAGTTGCCGGTCAGCTCGGCCATGTCGGCGGGCTTCCAGCGAATCACCCTGTCCATCAGCCCGGGGTCGCCGGCGCGGGCCTTGCGCAGCACCGCCGCGCACGCGAACACCTTGAACATGGAGTTGAACGGGAAGCGCTCGTCGGCCCGGTAGCCGACCGTCTTGCCGCTCCCCAGATCGATGCCGACGGCGCCGATCCGCCCGTTGTAGGACTTCTCGAGCTCCTGCAGCGTCTTGGCCAGGTCAGAGGCGCTCGCCGCGTGGGCGGGGCCGCTCAGGAGCGTGGAAGCGGTCAAGGTCGCGACCACCGCGAGTCGCAGTGGGAGAGGTCGAATCATGCCGAAGAGAAGATCAGAAAACCTCCGCCGACGTCCAATATTGATATGGGGCATCCCGCCATATCGATCCGGATATCGATGCTAGATCTTCAGCCGGCCGGCCCGGGATTCCAGGTAGCGCTGCTCGGCGATGCTGGCGGTGGATTTCGCGGCGCGCCGGTAGTGCTCGTACGCCCCGGCAGTGTCGCCGGTCTCCTCCAGCAGATGCGCCCGTACGGACAGCAGCCGGTGATGCCCGGCCATCCGCTCGTCGCCGTCCAAGGTGGACAGCAGGGCCAGCCCGGCCGCCGGGCCCTCGATCTCGGCGAGCGCGATCGCCCGGTTGAGGGTGACCATCGGATTGGGCGCGATCCGTTCCAGGATCAGGTAGAGGGCGTGCACCTGCCGCCAGTCGGTCTCCCCGGCCGTGGCCGCGTCGGCGTGCGTGGCGGCGATGGCGGCCTGCAGCTGGTACGGCCCCAGAGCCGGCCCGGCCAGCGACGCCTTGACCAGCTCGGTGCCCTCGTCGATCAGCCCGCGGTCCCACTTCGCACGGTCCTGCTCGTCCAGCGGCACCAGGTCGCCGGCCGCGGTCGTACGGGTGTCCCGGCGGGCGTGGGTCAGCAGCATCAGCGCGAGCAGCCCGGTCACCTCGCCGTCGTCGGGCAGCTGCGCGTGCACCATCCGGGCCAGCCGGATCGCCTCGCGCGCGAGGTCGGCGCGGTGCAGTTCGCTGCCCGAGGAGGCGGTGTAGCCCTCGTTGAAGATCAGGTAGAGCACGTGCAGGACGACCCGCAGCCGCTCCTCGCGGTCCGCGCCGTCCGGGAGCCCGAAGGAGCTGCCGGCGGCCTTGATGCGCTGCTTGGCCCGGCTGATCCTGGCCGCCATCGTGGCCTCCGGCACCAGGAACGCGCGGGCGATCTCGGCCGTGGTCAGGCCGCCGACCGCCCGCAGCGTCAGGGCGGTCTGGGAGGCCGGGGTCAGCGTCGGATGGCAGCACAGGAACAGCAGGACGAGCGAGTCGTCGGTGTCCGGCACGTCCTCGGGCGCCACCTCGGCGGCCGTCGCCGCCTCCCGCCCGCGGCGCGCGTGGTCACTGCGCATCTGGTCGATGAGCCGCCGCGAGGCGACGGTCGTCAGCCAGCCGCGCGGGTTGTCCGGCACGCCCTCGGCCGGCCACTGAACGGTGGCGGCGAGGACGGCCTCCTGCACGGCGTCCTCGCACCCTTCGAACTGGCCGTGCCGGCGTACCATCGCGCCGAGGACCTGCGGCGTGAGCTCACGCAGCAGGCCCTCGATGGCTGGGGCTGTCATGCCTCCAATTGTCCGTCAGAGAACATCACCTGCCGCACCTCGACCCCCAGCCCCTTGATCGCGGTGTCCGGGATCTGCGCCGCCAGCTCGATCGCCCGCTCCTTGTTCTCGCAGTCGATCAGGTAGAAGCCGCCCAGATACTCCTTCGACTCCAGGAAAGGGCCGTCGGTCACCACCGGCTGGCCGTTGCGCACGGACACCACGGCGGCCTGCGACGGGTCGACCAGCGCCTGCGTGATGATCAGCTCGCCGGACCTCTTCAGCGCCTCGACGAACCTGCCGTGGCCGTCGCCGATCGCCGCCTTCTCCTCGTCGGTCAGCGCGTCCAGCACCGCCGGGTTGATGTGCATGCTGATCAGGAACTTCATCTCGTCCTCCTCGTGGTTCGCGAGCCTAGCCGGGCCCGTTCGCCAGGTGGTCGGAGCCGTCGCCGCCGTCTTGACATCCCCGCCCGAACGTTTTCGCGAATTTTTCCCTCCGTACCGATGTCAAGAAGCTCCCGTCCGCTCCGACCAGCCGGCGAAACATCGAGAGAACAGGGAGTTCCGGATATGCGAGTCAACCGGGCCTGGCTGGGACTGGGCGTCCTCATGCTGCCGACATTGCTCGTCGCGATGGACGCGACGGCGTTGCTCCTCGCCCTCCCATGGCTGAGCGCCGACCTGAGGGCCACCAACGTCGAGCAGCTGTGGATCAGTGACAGCTACGGGTTCATGGTGGCCGGCATGGTCATCACGATGGGCACGCTCGGCGACCGGATCGGCCGACGGCGGCTGCTGATGATCGGCGCGGCGGCGTTCGCGGTGCTGTCGGTCGTGGCCGCCTTCGCGGCCGGCCCGCTGATGCTGATCGTCGCGCGTGCGCTGCTGGGCGTCGCCGGCGCGACCCTGGCGCCGTCCACACTGGCCTTGATCACCAACATGTTCCGCGACGGACGGCAGCGCGGGCGGGCCATCGCGATCTGGGCGACCTGCCAGTTCACCGGCGGCGCGCTCGGGCCCGTGCTCGCAGGGTTCCTGCTCCAGCACTTCTGGTGGGGGTCGGTGTTCCTGGTCGCCGTGCCGGCCATGGCGTTGCTGCTGCTCACCGGGCCGGTCCTGCTGCCGGAGTTCCGCAGCGACCAGGCCGGGCGGCTGGACCTGGCCGGCGTCGGGCTGTCGCTCGCGTCGGTGCTGCTGATGGTTTACGGCGTCAAGCAGCTGGCGGTCGAGAGCGCGCCGGTCGTGCCGGCGATGGCCCTCGTCGTGGGCGTGGCCCTGGGGTGGCTGTTCGTACGCCGGCAGCTGCGGCTGGAGGCGCCGCTGCTGGACCTGCGGCTGTTCCGCAACCGCCCGTTCACGGCCGTGATCGTCGCGCTGGTCTTCGCCGGCATCGCCATGGCCGGTACGGGCCTGCTGGTGACCCAGTACCTACAGAGCGTGCTGGGTTTGTCGCCGTTCGCGTCGGCGGTGCTGTTCGCGCCCATGGGCCTGGGCGTGGCGGTCGGCACCATGGCCGCGCCGGCGCTGGCCCGGCGGATGAGGCAGCCGACCGTGATCGCCGGCGGGCTGGTGGCGTCGGCTTTGGGCAGCCTGCTGCTGATCGGCGTCGGCGCCGGCGGCGCGGGAGCCCTGCCGCTGGTCATGATCGGCATCGCCGTGCAGGCGCTGGGCACCGGCCCGCTGTTCGCGCTGGGCACCGGGCTGGTCGTCGGGTCCGTGCCGCCGCAGCGCGCCGGCTCGGCGGCGTCGATGTCGGAGACCGGCAACTACTTCGGCGGCTCGCTCGGCTTCGCCCTGCTCGGCGTGGTGGCCGCGGTGGTATACCGCGGCCGGATGGGCGGCACGTCCGACTCGCTGGCCGGCGCGGTCGCCGCCGCCCGGCACCTTCCCGCCGACCAGGGCGCGGAGCTGCTGCACGCCGCGCGGGAGGCGTTCACCGCCGGCGTGCACGTCACCGGCGTCGTCGCCGCGGTCATCTTCGCCGGGCTGGCCGTACTGGTCCTGGCCCTGCGCCCGGCAACCCGGCCCGAGTACGCGGAGACCCGCTCATAGCCGGTGGTGGCCCCACGTGCCCGGAAGGCGGGCCTTGGTAGCGTAGAAGCGAGGAGCCGCCATCAAGACCAGCCCATGAAGACCAGCTCAGCGGGGTGATCCGCTCAGCATGCCTTGAACGACTTCGGGCGGTCGGTCCGACGGCCCGCGAAGACGAGCAGGAGGTGGGCTCGTGACTGGGGCGACAGGCAGGGTGGCATTGGTGACCGGGGCCAGCCGCGGGATCGGCGAGGCCACCGCGCGCCTGCTGGTCGCGCGGGGGATGCGTGTGGTGGTCAACTAGAGCGCCGTGCCACGCCGGCCGCCGCCCTGGTCACCACGAGCGCGAGGGCTGGCTAAGTGGTGCCGCCTGGAAGTCTCTCCGGGGTTGACGGACCGAGACTGATCATGCCTCAGCGTCAGGAGTCGATGCTGGTGACGTAGAGATC
>NZ_JBITJQ010000065.1:0-25932 GCF_044460125.1 Nonomuraea sp. NPDC050153 | reverse complement strand
CCACCACCCCCATCACCTGGCACAACCTCCTCCCCACCCACACCACCACCACCGACCTGCCCACCTACCCCTTCCAACACCACCACTACTGGCTGGAGCCGCCGGCCCACGGGCACGGGGCGGAAGGGCGCCGGGACGACGGGTTCTGGGAGGCGCTGGAGTCGGAGGAGACGGAGGCGCTGGCCACCCGGTTGAAGGTGGACGCCGACGCGCTGAGGAGCGTGCTTCCCGCCCTGTCGTCCCTGCGGGACGCGGAGCGCAAGCGGTCCGCGCTCGACGACTGGCGCTACAAGCTGGTGTGGCGCGGGGTGAGCGCGCCGAACGCGGCCGGGATCACCGGTACGACGTGGCTGGTGGCCGTGCCCGCCGCGGGCGGGGAGCCGCGCATCGTCCAGGACGTCCTCGACGGACTGTCCGCGCGGGCCGCCCGGGTGCATCCGCTGGTGGTCGGCGGCGAGGACCGCGCCGCGCTCGCCGAGGCCATCCGCGCGGAGGCCAGGCCCGGGCTGACCGGTGTGCTCAGTCTCCTGCCGCTCGACGACGAGCCCCACGAGGAGCACCCGACGCTGTCCCGGGGCGCCGCGGCGACCGTCACGCTGGTGCAGGCCCTGGCCGACGCCGAGGTGAGCGCGCCTCTATGGCTGGCCACGTCCGGCGCGGTCGCCCTCGACGAGGCCACCGAATCCGTTAGCCCGTTCCAGACGTCCGTCTGGGGCCTCGGCGCGGTTCTCGCGGTGGACCACCCGGACACCTGGGGCGGCCTGGTCGACCTTCCCCCCGCGCCGGCAGCCGAGGACATCGCGCTGCTCCAGGGGGTGATCTCGGGCGCGAGCGGCGAGGACCAGGTGGCCATCCGCTCGGGCGTCGTACGGGCGCGCCGCATGGTGCGGTCGCCGAACGGCGGAGCGGGTCCGGCACGGAGCTGGCGGCCGCACGGGACGGTGCTGGTCACCGGCGGCACCAGCGGGGTCGGCGCGAACGTCGCGCGGTGGCTCGCCCGGGAGGGCGCCGACCATCTGGTGCTGGCCAGCCGCAGTGGGAGCGGCGCCGAGGGCGTCGCGAAGCTGGAAGCGGAGCTGACGGAGCTGGGCGCCGCGGTCACGGTCGCCGCCTGCGACGTCGCCGACCGCGCGGCGGTGCGGGACCTGCTGGAGTCGCTCCCCGAGCTGACGGCGGTGATGCACGCGGCCGGTGTCGGGCATGAGAACGCGCTCGTGGCCGACACCACGCTGGAGGACTTCGCCGGCTACGCGCGCTCCAAGGTCATCGGGGCGATCAACCTGGACGAGCTCCTGGGTGAGCGGCCGCTGGAGGCGTTCATGATGTTCTCCTCCGGCGCGGCCGTCTGGGGCTCCAGCGGTCAGGCCTCCTACGCCGCCGCCAACGCGTTCCTCGACGGGCTGGCACAGCGCCGGCGGATCCGCGGGCTCGCGGGCTCCTCGATCGCCTGGGGCGGCTGGGGGGGTGGCGGGATGATGGAGGCCGCCGGGGAGCAGCTGGGCAGGAGCGGCCTGCGGCCGATGGCGCCCGACGCCGCGGCGCCGGCCATCGGCCAGCTGCTGGGCAGCGGCGAAGGCCACCTGGTGGTGACCGACATCGACTGGGAGCGCTTCGCGCCCGCCTTCGCGCTGGCGCGCCCGCGCCCCCTGGTGGGCGCCATTCCGGAGTTCACGCGGGCGCTGGACGCGCCGGCGGCCGCCGAGGGCGACGACGACGGTACGGCGTTCGCGGCGCGGCTCGCGGACCTGCCGCCGGCCAAGCGGGAGCGCATGGTGGTGTCCCTGGTACGCGCGGAGGCCGCGGCGGTGCTGGGGCACACCTCGGACGACCCGGTCCAGCCGGACCGGGCGTTCAACGAGCTCGGGTTCGACTCGCTGACCGCGGTGGAGCTGCGCAACCGGCTGGGCCGGGCGACCGGCCTGAAGCTCCCGGCCACCCTGGTCTTCGACTATCCCACCCCGGCCGCCCTCGCCCGGTTCGTCCAGGAGAAGCTCGCGCCCGAGCAGGCATCGGGCTCGATCTTCGCCCAGCTCGACGAGATGGAGCGGCTGCTGCGCGAGCAGGCCCTGTCCGCCGGGGACCGGGCGCACATCAGCGACCGGTTCCGGGCCATCATGCACGTGGCCGAAGGGGTGAACGGCGCGGCGGAGGAAGCCGACCGGGACCTCGACGCCCTTTCGGACGAGGAGCTCTTCGCCGCGCTGGACGACCAGCTCGGCGCGTCCTGACCCGGCGGGCCGCGCGTCCTGTCGCCGGCCCTTGACCCAAACCCGCTCGAACTCCCGTCAAGGAGAATCGATGAAGGAAATCAGAGACGTCCTCCTGTCCGAGGAGTACGACGCCGAGCAGCTCAGGAACCTCCCGATCCCGGAGAGCTACCGGGCGGCGGTCGTGCTCCGCGATGACGTCGACATGTTCGGCGACATCCCGGCCGAGAACCGCGACCCGGCGAAGTCGCTGACCCTGTCCGACGTCCCCACGCCGGAGCCGGGCCCCGGCGAGGTGCTCGTCGCGGTGATGGCGAGCAGCATCAACTACAACACGGTGTGGAGCGCCATCTTCGAGCCGATGCACACGTTCGGTTTCCTGAAGCGCTACGCGAAGGCGGTCCCGTCGGCCGGGGTCCACGATCAGTCCTTCCACGTGCTCGGTTCGGACATGTCCGGCGTCGTGCTGAAGACCGGTCCCGGCGTGCACCGCTGGCAGGCCGGTGACAAGGTCGTGGCGCACTGCCTGTCGGTCGAGCTCTCTTCTGCCGACGGCCACGACGACAGCATGCTCGACCCCGACCAGCGCATCTGGGGATACGAGACCAACTACGGCGGGCTCGCCCAGCTCAGCCTGGTCAAGGCGAACCAGCTCATGCCCAAGCCCGCCCACCTGACCTGGGAGGAGGCGGCGTCCTCCGGCCTGGTGCACTCCACGGCCTACCGCCAGCTCATCTCGCGCAACGGGGCGCAGATCAAGGTGGGCGACGTGGTGCTCATCTGGGGCGCCGCGGGCGGGCTCGGCTCGTACGCCACCCAGCTCGCCCTGCGCGCCGGGGCGATCCCCGTGTGCGTGGTGTCCAGCGACCACAAGGCGGAGCTGGTCCGGGCCCAGGGCGCCGAGCTGATCATCAACCGGGCCGAGGAGGGCTTCCGGTTCTGGAAGGACCCGGAGAGCCCCGACCCCAAGGAGTGGAAGCGCTTCGGGGCCCGGATCCGGGAGCTGACCGGCGGCGACGACCCCGACGTGGTCTTCGAGCACCCGGGCCGGGAGACCATGGGCGCCAGCGTGTACGTGGCCCGCCGCGGCGGGACGATCGTCACCTGCGCCTCCACCTCCGGCTACCAGCACCAATACGACAACCGCTACCTGTGGATGGCGCTGAAGCGGATCGTCGGCACCCACTTCGCGAACTACCGGGAGGCCTGGGAGGCCAACCGGCTCATCGCCAAGGGGGCGATCCACCCCACCCTGTCGGCCGTCTACGGCCTCGACGAGGTCGGGGTGGCGACCCGCCGCGTCCACGCGAACGCCCACAGCGGCAAGGTCGGGGTCCTGTGCCTGGCGCCGCGCCCGGGTCTCGGAGTCGACGACCCCGAGTTCCGCGCCCGCCACATCGATCAGATCAACCGGTTCCGCGAGGACTGAGCGGAACATCCGGACACCGAGATTGCGGAGGATGAGACGTGGCCGTTGACCTGACTTCCAAGGTCGTCGTGATCACAGGAGGGACTTCCGGCATCGGGAAGGCCGTCGCGGAACGGGTCGCCGCCGACGGCGGCGCCGTGGTGATCGCGGCCCGGCGCGAGGAGCTCGGCGCGCAGGTGGCGGCCGACATCCAGGCGAAAGGGGGCCGGGCGCTGTTCGTCCGGGCCGACGTCACGGTGGAGGCCGACGCCGAACGTGTGGTGCGGGTGGCGGTGACGGAGTTCGGCCGGCTGGACGGGGCGTTCAACAACGTCGGCGGCGTGAACGGGACCGGGTTGGTGTCCGACATAGACGAGGCGAACTGGCGGGCGGACCTGGAGCAGAACCTCACCAGCGTCTTCTACGGCCTCAAGCACCAGGTTCCGGCGATCCTGGCCTCCGGCGGCGGCTCGATCGTGACCAACGCCTCCACCTACGGCTGCGCGGCGATCCCGGGCGCGGCGCCGTACGTGGCGGCCAAGCACGGTGTGGTCGGGCTGACCAGGGCCGTGGCCCTGGAGAACGCCGAGCGGGGCATCCGGGTCAACGCGCTGGTCACCGGCAACGTCGACACCCCGCTGCTCCGCAACCTGATGGGGGTGCCGCTGGACGGGCCGATGGAGGCCCGCGTGCCCAATCCCTCAGGACGCGCGGCGCAGCCGGAGGAGATCGCCGCGTTCGTCGCGTTCCTCCTCAGCGACGACGCGGCCTTCATCACCGGCGCGGCGCTGGCGATCGACGGCGGCGCCACCGCGCAGTAGTGACCACCGCCGTTCGGCCGGGCGGACCCGCCCGGCCGCGGCCATTCGGCGGATGACCCGGCGCCGCTCGGGCACGGAGGATGATCTCATGCGCTACAACCTCGACTCAGAGCTCGCGCCGTGGGCGTCGATGATTCCCGACGTCGAACTCTCCCAGGTCGTCAACCGGGAGATCACCCTCACCCCCGAGGAGGAGCGGGCCTTCCACGAGAAGCTCCCGCGCTACACGCCCGAGCACGCCGTGGACATCGGCGATCGGGAGATCCCCGGCCCCGAGGGCGCTCCCCCGGTGAAGGTGCGCCTCTACCGGCCGTCCGCCGCCGACCGGCCCATGCCGGCGCTCCTCTACCTGCACGGGGGCGGGTTCGTCGCCTCCGACATGGTGGTGTTCGACGCCCGGTGCACGGAGATCGCCGACAGGGTCGGCGCCGTCGTCGTGTCGGTCGACTACCGGCTCTCCCCCGAGACGCCGTTCCCCGGCGCGCTGGAGGACACGTACGCGTCGCTGACGTGGCTGCGCTCCGCGGCCGGGGAGCTCGACGTCGACCCCGAGCGGATCGCGGTCGGCGGTGACAGCGCCGGCGGGAACCTGTCCGCGGCGGTCTCCCTCCTCGCCCGCGACCGCGGCGGCCCGAAGATCTGCTTCCAGTTCCTGGACGTGCCGGTGCTGGACGATCGGATGACGACGAAGTCCGTGCGGGAGTTCGTCGACACGCCCAGCTGGAACAGCCGCAACAACGAGGCCATGTGGCGGTACTACCTCAAGGACGGCCCGGCTCCTGGGGGACCGGACGTGTCCCCGTACGCGGCGCCCATGCGGGCCGTCGACCTCACCGGCCTGCCTCCGGCGCTGGTGGTGGTGTGCGAGTTCGACCCGCTGCGCGACGAGGGCATCGAGTACGCCCAGCGGCTCGTCCAGGCGGGGGTCGCAACGGAGCTCGTGCTGTATCCGGGGACCTTCCACGGCGCGTCCGTGATCGCGCACGCCGAGATCACGAAGAAGATGCGCGAGGACATGATCTTCTCGCTGCGCCGCGGGATGCGGGGCCGCTGAGCCCCGCCCTCCTCGCCCCTCGTGCTCGTTCAGCCGGCCGGCTTCGCGGCCCGGTCCCGCAGCCCGGCCCGGTCGACCTTCCGGTTGGGGTTCAGCGGCAGCTCCTCCAGATGGTGGTAGTGCCGGGGAATGAGGCCCACCGGCAGCGTCCTGCGGAGCTGGGCGGCGAAGCGGGCCGGCGGCGTGGGGGCCCCGGTGTAGAACACGACGAGCGCGGTGGCGTCGTCGGCCGTGGTGCTGACCGTCACCGCGTCCTCGACGCCGTCGCAGCCGCGTACGGCGTGGTCGATCTCGGCCAGCTCGACCCGCCAGCCCTGCACCTGGACCTGGGCGTCGCCCCGGCCGAGGTAGACGAGCTCCCCGTTGGCCGCGCGCCGGACCCGGTCGCCGGTGTTGTACCAGACGCGGCCCTCCCGCTCGACGAAGCGGCCGTGGTCCTGCTTCGGGTCGAGGTATCCGGGGGTGGTCTGCGGCCCGGTGATCCACAGCTCGCCCTCGGGCTCGGCCGGCCGTCCCTCGTCGTCGAGCAGCAGGTGGTCGTGGCCGTCGTTGACGAACCCGATCGGCGACAGGCCGTTGACGCCCAGCTCGGGCGAGGTCTCCTGGGACCAGCGGTGGCCGACGATGGTGATGGTCAGCTCGGTCGGGCCGTACAGGTTCTCCAGGACGGAGGCGGGGGCGGCCCGCTGCCAGTCGGTGGCGTCCGCGCACTTCAGCGCCTCTCCGGCGAAGAAGCTCCAGCGCAGGAACGGCATGGCCGCGGCGCCGAGGCCGCCGGTCCTGCGCACCATCGAGATCGCGCTCGGGGTGGAGAACCACACCGTGATCCCCTGCTCGGCGAGGAAGCGCGGCAGGTCGCGGTAGGCGTGCGGCGGCACGGCCACGGACGTCGCCCCGGCTCCCCAGGCGCAGAACAGGTCGAACATGGCGCAGTCGAAGGTCAGGTCGAAGGTCTGGGAGAAGACGTCGTCGCCGGTGAAGTCGTACCGCCCGGCCAGGAAGCGGAAGTAGTGGCCGGTGTTGCCGTGGGTGATCGGCACGCCCTTGGGGGTCCCGGTGGAGCCCGAGGTGAACAGCACGTACGCGATGTCGCCGGCCTCGACCGGCCGGGGCTCCGGGAGGGCGTGCCCGGGGTCGATCGGGTCGGCGTCGGGCGCGAGGACGGAGACGTCCACGCCCTCGCCCAGCAGTTCCTCGGCGACCTTCCGCCCGCGTTCGTCGACGATGAGCGCCGACACCCCGGCGGCCTCGATCATCTGCCTGGTGCGCGCGGCCGGGAAGTCCGGCTGCAGCGGCACGACGGTCACCCCGGCGAAGAGGCCGGCCAGGATCCCGACGTAGGAGACGGTCCCCTTGGCGGCGAGCACCCCGACGGCGGTGGGCGACGTACGCAGCAGCGCGCCGCCCCACAGCAGGGCCAGCCGGTGGACCTGGTCGTAGGTCAGGGTTTCCGCGCCGACCCGGAACGCCGCCCCGCCGGGCGACTTCGCCAG
The DNA here is from genome assembly GCF_044460125.1 of Nonomuraea sp. NPDC050153. Lineage (NCBI taxonomy): Bacteria > Bacillati > Actinomycetota > Actinomycetes > Streptosporangiales > Streptosporangiaceae > Nonomuraea > Nonomuraea sp. NPDC050153. The sequence continues at coordinate 18,949 of NZ_JBITJQ010000065.1, read as the reverse complement.
CCCCCGCAGAAAGAATTCATAGAGGGCGGGGTTGGATTCTCCGGCCATTGTTCCTCCTCGCCGTATTCGGCCACAATAATTCCGGACCCCGGCCCGGAATTTGTTTATCGGATTCTTCTGACGAATCCGTGGACATCGGGGTTTCCGCGCTATAGCGTCAAGTTCAGATAATTCGATCCAGAAAGGGGTCCGCGCATTATGTGGGACAATCGTTTCGAGGAGATCCTGCGCCTGCACCTGCCTTTTCTCCCGGCCGACGAGAAACTCCAGGAGGACATCCGGCTGACGGACTTCGGCCTCGACTCGCTCGGCATCGTGCAACTGCTGGGCGCCCTGGAGGACGCGTACGGGGTGCGTTTCCTGGACGACGCGCTGACCCCGGAGACCTTCCAGACGCCCGCCGTGCTGTGGAAGACGTTGGACCGGATTTCCGAGACCGCCGGCTGACCTCCCGAGACGAGGCCACGCGCGCACCGGGTGAGCCGTGGCCTCGTCGCATGCCGGGCTAGGCCACCGGAGCGGGGCGCGACATCATCGCCAGCCTCGGGTTCACCGGGGTCACCGCGAAGTTCTCCCTGGTGACCGCCACCCGCCCGAACAGGCTGTCCGGGCCGGAGACGCACACCCTGGCGACCTCCAGCCGCCGCAGCGCCGCCACCACCTCCGGCCAGCGCAGGGGCCGGACGAAGCCGTCGAGCAGCATCGTCCGCACGCCGTCCCCGGTCGTCAGCAGCGTGCCGTCATGGTCGTCCACCACCGGCAGCCTCGGGTCGGCGAACCGCAGGCCGCCGAAGACCTCCTCCTCCGCCCGCCGCCGCAGCGGCAGGAACGCGGCCGAGTGCATCGGGGGGCGCATCGTGTAGAGCGGGAGCCCGCCGATGGACCGCACCCGCTGCTGCAGCCACTCCACCTGCCGCTCCGCCAGGGAGAGCATGTGGAAGTCGTGGTCGATGTAGCAGGACAGGTCGTACCACTCGCCGCGCTCGTCCAGTTCGGCCAGCACCTCCCGCAGCCTGGGCTCCGGGGTGCGCACGAAGGAGTGGGTGACGATGTCCCGGTGCTCGCGGGCGAAGTAGTCGTCCGTGCAGCGGGCCAGGCCGGCCGTCATGCGCACGGCGTCGTCGAAGGACAGGGCGCCCGAGTAGGCCGCGGCCGCCTTGCCGCCGAAGCTCGGGCCGACGCACACCTCCGGCCGCACGCCCAGGGTCCGCTCGGCCCAGTCCGCGAGAGCCACGCAGTTCACCATGAACGCCACCTGGGCGGCCTCGGTGTAGTCGCCCCGGGACTCCTGGAAACGCTCCACCAGCGAGTAGCCGAGGACGTCGTCGGCGACGGCGATCAGCCGCCGCGCCGTGGGATCGCCCCGCATGAAGTCGGCGACGTCGGCGAACTGGACGGGGCCCATCCCGGGAAAGACGATCGCGGTCCCCGATGGCACGGCGGGTGACACGGCGGGGGTCACCAGCCCTCCTTGATGGTGTCCACGATGTGGCGTCGCTGCTCGTCGGTGACCCACCAGCCCACGGGGACGCACACCACGCGCTTGGCGACCCGTTCGAGGCCGGGGAGCAGGGCGGCGTACTCGCGCACGCACGTGTGCAGGTCGTTGCGCTCGTGCACGTTGCTGGCCATGATCCCGGCCGCGTCCATGCGCTTGAGGAACCCGTCCCGGTCGTCCACCTTCATCGGGTAGATCCAGAAGGAGGACTGGCGGTCGCCGGCGCGTTCGGTCAGCTCCAGCCCGGGGACGCCGGCCAGCTCGCGGTCGTAGAAGGCGGCGTTGTCGCGGTGCCTGGCCACGACCTCGTCCGCCTTGGCCAGGTTGGCCAGCCCGATCGCGGCGTTGATGTCGGTCATGTGGAACTTGTAGCCCCACTCGGGCACGTCCGGCGGGTTGCGCAGCCGGTCCGCGGCGCGGTCGATGCCGAACCAGCGCAGCAGCCTGGCCCGCTCGTGCAGCTCGTCGGTGGGCAGCGCGAGAGCGCCGCCGTCGCCGGTGGTGAGGTGCTTGATGGCCTGGAAGCTGAACACGGAGACGTTGCCGTGGGTGCCGATCCGCGCGCCGCGGTAGGTGGCGCCCCAGGCGTGCGCGCAGTCCTCGATCACGGTGATCCGGGAGCCGAACGCGGCCTCGGCATCGTCGATGATCGCGGCGAGCCGGTCGAGGTCCACCGGATATCCGGCGAAGTGCACGACCATGATGGCGCGGGTCCTGGGGGTGATCTTCCTGGCCAGGTCGTCGAGGTCGACGTTGAGGGTGGCCGGGTCGACGTCCACCCACTTGATCCGCAGCCGGTTGGCCAGGATCGCCCAGTTGGTGGCCTCCATGGTCAGCGGCGTGGACAGCACCTCGCCCTGGCCGTCGTCGTCGCCGGCGACCATGCGCAGCGCGAGCTGGAGGCCGGCGGTGGCGCTGTTGACCGTGGCCACCCTGGGGTTGCCGATCCTGGCGGCGAGCGCCTCCTCGAACTCGACGACCTTGGCCCCCTGGCCGATCTGGCCGCTGCCGACCACCTCGGCGACGGCGGCCGGCGCCTCGTCGGACATCGGCACCTTGAACAACGGGATCATTGGGTTGTGCTCCTTGCCTCTGCGCGCCCGTCGTCAGCCGACGAGGGCGGGGTCCTCGAGTTCGGCGTAGCGGGCGCGGCACGCGGAGTAGTCCGGCAGCAGCCCGAGCTTCTCGGCCTCGCGCAGGGACGGGGCGGCGAGGTCCTTCTCCGACAGCAGGTCGCGCCTGGGCGGCCAGGGCAGCGCGAGCTCCGGGTCCAGGGGGTCGATCTGGATCGACGTGCCGGGCGACCAGGTGCTGGAGCACAGGTACACGACCGTGGCCTGGTCCGTGAGCGGCGCGAACCCGTGCGCGAGCCCTTCGGCCAGGTAGAGGGCGTTGCGGTTCTCCGCGCTCAGCTCGACCGCGACGTGCTCGCCGTAGGTGGGCGAGCCGACCCGGATGTCGACCAGGATGTCGATGATGGCGCCCTGCGGGCAGGTCATGTAGCGGGCCTGGCCCGGCAGCGCGGTGGCGTGCAGGCCGCGGATGGTGCCGCGCCGCGACACCGAGCAGTTGACCTGGGCGACCGAGAGCGTATGACCGACCGCCTTCTGGAACTCCGGCTGGCTGAACGCCTCGAGGAACAGGCCCCGGTCGTCGTGGAAGACCTTGGGCTCGACCAGGAACGCGCCGTCCACCGCGAGCTGGCGGATCTGCATGTCCGAAAAACCTTTCTGTGATGTCCGCCCGGCCGCTACGCGTATTCGTAGAATCCGCGGCCGGTCTTCTTTCCCAGGAGTCCGCCCTCGACCATGCGCAGCAGGAGCGGCGGGGGCGTGTAGAGCGGCTCCTTGAACTCCTCGTAGAGGGCCTCCGCGATCGAGGCCACCGTGTCCAGGCCGATCAGGTCGGCCAGCTTCAGCGGGCCCATCGGGTGGGAGCAGCCCAGCACCATGCCGCGGTCGACGACGTCGGCGCGGGCGAACCCGCTCTCCACCATCCGCACGGCCGACAGCAGGAACGGGATGAGCAGCGCGTTGACCACGAAACCCGCGCGGTCCTGCGACCTGATCACCTGCTTCCCGAGCGTCCCGGCGACGAAGGACTCGGCCCGCGCGTACGTCTCGTCCGCCGTCAGCAGCGACCCGATGAGCTCCACCAGCGGGAGCGCGGGCACCGGGTTGAAGAAGTGCACCCCGATCACCTGGGCGGGCCGGCTGGTGGCCCGCGCCAGCCTGATGATCGGGATGGAGGAGGTGTTCGAGGCGAGGATCGCGTTCTGGTCGTCGAGGATCTTGTCCAGCGTGCCCAGCACCTCGAGCTTGATCGACTCGCTCTCCGGGACGGCCTCGAAGACGATCTGCCGGTCGCCGAGCTCGGCGAGGTCCGTGACGAAGGAGACCCGGGCCAGCGCCGCGTCCCGCTCGGCCTCGGTGATGGTGGCCTTGCGCAGGCCCCGGTCGAGCCACGCGGTCACGCGCCGCCGCGCGGGCGCGAGGGACGCCTCCGTGGACACGGCGACGATCACGTCGAGCCCGGCGCGGGCGCACGCCTCGGCTATGCCCGAGCCCATGACGCCGCTGCCGACGATGCCGACCTTGTGGATCTCGCTCATCACGCCTCCTGTGACGCCGGCACCGTCGGCGCCGACCAGTGAAGAAGGCACGCCCCGATGGACATGCCGCCGCCGAACCCGGCGAGCAGGACGAGGTCGCCGTCCTTGATGAGGCCCGACCGGTTGGCCTCGTCGAGCGCCACGGGGACCGAGGCGCTGCCCACGTTCCCGTACCGCTCCAGCGTCCGGGCGATGTGCGCGCCGGTGAGGCCGGCGCATTCGACCAGTTCGTTGACCATGACCCCGTTCGCCTGGTGCGGCACGAAGACGTCGACCTCGCGCGGCCGGAACCCGGCGCGGCCCAGCAGGCCCTCCAGGACGGGCGGCACGTGCTCCATGACGAAGTTCCGGACGCCGCGGCCGTCCATGCGGAAGTAGTGGTCGCCGGCCTCGACCGTCTCGCGGGAGGCGGGCAGCCTGCTGCCGCCGGCGTCGACCCTGATGAGCTGGCTGGCCGAGCCGTCGCTGGACAGATCGAAGCCGATGATCCCGGACCGGTCCGGCACCGGGCCGACGACGGCCGCGCCGGCGCCGTCCCCGAAGAGCACGGCCGTGCGGCGGTCGGTCGCGTCGAGGATGCGCGAATACACGTCCGCGGCCACGACCAGCGCGTAGGTGCCGGGGTGGAGCTCGACGAGGCTGTGCGCGAGCGCCAGCGCGTACACGAAGCCGCTGCAGACGACGTTGACGTCGAAGCAGGCGGCGCCGCGCCCTCCGAGCGCGTCCTGGACCAGGTACGAGGTCGGCGGCTGGGGCGAGTCGCCGGTCGAGGTGGACACGATGATGTAGCCGATCCGGCCGATGTCGACGCGAGCCTGGCTCAGCGCGTTCCTGGCCGCCTTGATGGCGAGGTCGGAGGTGGCCTCGTCGGGCGCGGCATGGCGGCGGAAGGCGATCTGGGTCTTCCGCTGGATCCATTCCGCGGTGACGCCGGCCTTGGCCGCCACCTCTTCGTTGGCGACCTCTTCCTTGGGCAGATAGGAACCGGTTCCCAGGATTCCCGTGGATTGCTTGGCCACTGCCAGTACGCCTTTCCCATCACACTTCGCGACCGCTCACGCGTCCGTACCACCAGGGCCATGAGCGGTCGCCGGGCGCGGTCAGAGGGGGATGTTGCCGTGGTCGCCGCGCCGCGCCGGCGACGCGGCCAGGGCCTCGACGATCCTCAGCCGGGTGTGCTCGGGCTCGACCACCTCGTCCACGACGCCCAGCGCGAGGGCCCTGCCCACGCCGCCGGCCGTACGGACCTGCTCCTCGACGAGGCTCAGCCGCAGCGACTCGCGGTCCTCGTCGGGGGCGGCGGCGAGCTTCTTGCGGTGCAGGACGCCCACGGCGGCCTCCGCGCTCATCACCGCGACCTCCGCCTGAGGCCAGGCGAAGACCGCCGTCGCCCCGAGGCAGCGGGAGTTCATCGCGATGTACGCGCCCCCGTACGACTTGCGCGTCACGAGGGTGACCCGGGGCACGACGGCCTCGGCGAACGCGTGCAGGAGCTTGGCGCCGCGCCGGATCACGCCGTCCCACTCCTGGCCGACGCCGGGCAGGTAGCCGGGCACGTCCACGAGCACGACCAGCGGGATGCCGAACGCGTCGCACATGCGGACGAACCGCGAGGCCTTCTCGGCGCTGAGCGAGTCCAGGCAACCGCCCTTGCGCAGGGGGTTGTTGGCGATGACGCCGACGGTCCCGCCGGCGAGCCGGCCGAGGCCGACGACGACGTTGGCCGCCCAGCGCGGCTGCAGCTCCTCGAACACGCCGTCGTCGAGGAGCTCGCGTACCAGGGGCCGTACGTCGTAGGCGCGGCGCGGGTTCTCCGGCAGCAGCGCCCCGAGGTCGTCGCCGTCCTTGACCAGGTCCGGGTCGAAGGAGCGCGGGCCGTCGAAGAGCTCGGTGAGGCGCCGTGCCGTCCGGTACGCCTCCGCCTCGGTCTCGACGACCATGTGCGCCACGCCCGACTTGCGGCCGTGGGCGCCGGGGCCGCCGAGGGACTCCATGTCGACCTGCTCGCCCGTGACGGTGCGTACGACGTCGGGGCCGGTGACGAACATGCGGGCGGCGGACGACATGATCACGACATCCGTCAGCGCGGGCCCGTAGGCGGCGGCGCCGGCGGCCGGTCCGAGGACGACCGAGATCTGCGGCACCCGGCCCGAGGCCCGGGTCATCGCGCGGAACACCTTCCCGACGCCGTCCATCGACTCGACGCCGTCGGCCAGCCTGGCCCCGCCGGAATGCCACAGGCCGAGCACGGGAACGCCTTCGAGCACGGCCGTGTCGATGGCGACCTCGATCCAGCGGCAGCCCTCCGCGCCCATCGCACCGCCCATGTTGAGGGCGTCGGTGCAGTAGGCGATCACCTCCCGTCCCGCGACGCGCCCGCGCACGGCGGTCACGCCGCTGGCGTCGGCGTCGTGCAGCGGCACGACCGAGCCGGCGTCCAGCAGCAGGCCGAGGCGGACGGCAGGTTCACGGAAATCGCGCTCGCGGTCCTCCTGAACGACAGGGGAGCCGGTGGAGCTGATAGTCAGCAACGTCGTCCGCCCTCAAAAGGATTTGATTCCGAAAAGGAGGTCTTTTCTCGCACGTTCGCCACCTCTCACAAGCCGTGGGCACGGGTGCGACCGGTCGTCCGGAAATTTTCGAGACGGCGCTGAATTCGGCCGGTCTCATCAGCAAGAACGCTACATGGGCGCCACTCGCACACCAACCCTTATCACCCCCCCTACCGGGTTTTGGCAGGCACGGCCGAGTGCTGTCCCGTCAGCCCCTAAACGGCCCCTAAAAGTCCGGCGCGGCCGGACGGAAGAGCTTTTTCCGGCGCCGGTCCCCCCTAAATATCCTGAATTCACTGGCCGACGCCGCCGCGGGCGGCCTGTCATGGAAGTCGCCGCCGGGCGGACCGGATCGGGCCTACGAAGAGGACTGAGGATGCGCATTCTTGTGACGGGTGGCGCCGGTTTCATCGGGTCGAACTTCGTCAACAGGGTGTTCCAGGGGCACTATCCGGCGCTGGCCGAGGCCGAGGTCGTGGTGCTCGACAAGCTGACGTACGCGGGGAACCTGGAGAATCTGGCGGAGGTGCTCGACGACCCCCGGCTACGGTTCGTGCACGGGGACATCGCCGGCGTGCCGATCGTGCGGGACGCGATGGACAAGGTGGATCTGGTCCTTCACTTCGCCGCCGAATCGCATGTCGACCGCTCCATCGAGGAGTCGGCGGAGTTCGTCCGGACGAACGTGCTCGGCACGCAGGTGCTGCTGCAGTGCGCGCTGGAGGCCGGCGTCGGCAGGTTCGTGCACGTCTCCACGGACGAGGTCTACGGGTCCGTCCCGGAGGGCTCGTTCTCGGAGGACGATCCCCTCCGGCCGAACTCCCCGTACTCGGCGTCGAAGGCGTCGTCCGACCTGCTCGCCCTGGCCTATCACCGGACGCACGGGCTGGACGTGTGCGTGACCCGATGCTCCAACAACTACGGCCCTTACCAGTTCCCCGAGAAGGTCATCCCGCTGTTCGTCACCAACCTGGCGGACGGCCTGCAGGTTCCCCTCTACGGCGACGGCGCGAACGTGCGGGACTGGCTGCACGTCGACGACCACTGCGACGGCATCGCGCTGGTCGCGCAGAAGGGCCGCGCCGGGGAGGTCTACAACATCGGCGGCGGCACCGAGCTGAGCAACCTGACGCTGACCAGGCGCGTGCTGGACATCATGGGCATGGACTGGTCCATGGTGCGGCCGGTGGCGGACCGGAAGGGCCACGACTTCCGCTACTCCGTGGACATCAGCAAGATCCAGAAGGAGCTGGGCTACGCGCCGCGCGTCCCGTTCATCGCGGGGCTGGCGGAGACGGTGCTCTGGTATCAGGAGCACCGCGACTGGTGGAAGCCCCTCAAAGGATACGAGCCGCGTTGAACGAGAGGTGCTGTGCCATGTGGAGACGCCTGCGCGCCGGAACGGCGCTGGCCGCCGGGCTCGTCCTGGCGCTGACGGCCCTGCCCGCGGCGGCCCTGCCCGCGGCGGCCCTGTCGCAGGACACCGAGACCCGGCGGGTCCCGGGTCTCAGGCAGCCGGTGGAGCTGATCGTCGACCGGTGGGGGGTGCCGCACATCTACGCCCGCAACACCGACGACCTCTTCCTCGCCCAGGGGTTCAACGCCGCCAGGGACCGGCTGTTCCAGATCGACCTCTGGCGGCGGCGCGGCCTGGGAGAGCTCTCCTCGGTGTTCGGCCCCGCCTACGTGGAGCAGGACAAGGCGGCACGGCTGTTCCTGTACCGGGGTGACATGGACCGGGAGTGGTCGGGCTACGGCCCCGGGGCCAAGCAGGCCGCGACCCGCTTCACCGAGGGCATCAACGCCTACGTGCGCTGGCTGGCGCGGAACCCGGAGCGGTTGCCGCCCGAGTTCCGGCAGCTCGGCTACACGCCCGCGCTGTGGCGGCCGGAGGACGTGGTGCGGATCAGGAGCCACGGCATCGCCAAGAACCTCTACAGCGAGGTGCTCCGCTCGGTCGTCGTCTGCGCGGGCGGGGCCAAGGCCTCCGCGGCCCTGTGGCGGCTGGAGCCCGAGCGCGACGCCACCGTGCCCAAGGGGCTCGACCCCTGCGACGTGCCCATGGACGTGTTGCGGACGTACGAGCTGGCCACGCGGGGCGTGGTCTTCGAGAACGGCGCGCTGCGCCCGGCCCCCACCACCCCCGCGGACCCGGGGGGCAGCAACAGCTGGGCGATCTCACCGAGCCGCACCGCCACGGGCCGCCCCATCCTGGCCGGCGACCCGCACCGGTCGCTGACGGCGCCCTCGCTGCGTTACATGGCCCATCTGTCGGCCCCCGGGCTCGACGTCATCGGCGCCGGCGAGCCCGCGCTCCCCGGGATCTCGATGGGGCACAACGGCACCGTCGCGTTCGGCCTGACCATCTTCGGCGCCGACCAGGAGGACCTCTACGTCTACGAGCTCGACCCCGCCGACCCGGGCAGGTACCGGTACGGCGACGGCTGGGAGCGCTTCAAGGCGACGGCCGAGCGGCTGACGGTCGCGGGCGCGGCGCCGGTGGACGTGGAGCTGCCCTTCACCAGGCACGGCCCCGTGATCAAGATCGACCGGCAGCGCAACCTCGCGTACGCCGTGCGCACCGCCTGGCTGGAGCCCGGCACGTCCCCCTACTTCGGCAGCATGTCGTACATGGGGGCCCGCGACTTCACGGAGTTCTCGGCGGCCATGCGCACCTGGGGTGGGCCTCCCGAGAACCAGGTGTACGCCGACGTCTCGGGCAACATCGGCTGGGTGCCCGGGGCCCTCACCCCCAAGCGCGACGGCTACGACGGCCTGCTGCCCGTCCCGGGCGACGGCCGCTACGAGTGGGACGGCTTCCTCGACGGCGCCCGCCTGCCCCGCTCCTACAATCCGCGGCAGGGGTTCGTCGCCTCGGCGAACGAGTACAACCTCCCCGCGAACCATCCGGACGAGATCGGGTTCGAGTGGGATCCGCCCTACCGCAAGCAGCGGATCGACGAGGTGCTCGCGTCGAGCCCGCGCGGCACGGTCGAGGACTCCATCCGCCTTCAGGCCGACAAGGCGTCCACGCCCGCGAAGCGGATCGTGCGCCGGCTCGACGACCTGGAGAGCACGGACCCGGACACCACGCGGGCGCTGCGGCTGCTGCGCTCCTACGACGGGGTGGCGGCCGCGGACTCGCCGGCGGCGGCGCTGTTCGAGTCGTGGTTCTCGCGCCGGCTCACGCCGGCCTTCCGCCGCGCCGTGCTGCCGCCCGAGGTGGCGGACTCCATCCCCTTCGTCGACGCCCGCCTGCTGATCGACGCGCTGGAGAACCCGGACCGCTGGTTCGGGACCGGCGGGAAGGCCGCGCGGGACGACCTGCTGCGGACGTCGCTGGCCGCCGCCTACCGCGAGGTCGCCGGGCGGCTCGGCGACGACCCGCGCACGTGGAGGTGGGGGGCGCTGCAGTACACCGCGTTCACGAACCCTCTGGGCGCGGACGTGGGCCCCTTCCCCCGGGGCGGCTCGGCGTACACGGTGGACGCCTCCTCCTACAACGCGTCCACCTTCCAGCAGTCGTCCGGCGCGTCGTTCAAGATGGTGCTCGACGTCGGCCGATGGGACGACTCCCGCGCGGTGAACGCCCCCGGCCAGTCCGGCGACCCGCGCAGCCCGCACTACCGGGACCTGGCCGAACGCTGGCGGTCGGGCGACTATTTCCCGCTTCTCTACAGCCGCGCGCAGGTGGAGCGGAACGCCGCGAGCAGGATCACTCTCACCCCCACTGATTGATCTCCATTTACGAGTCTTCATCGAAGGAATCAGACATGAAGGGCATCATTCTGGCGGGCGGTCACGGAACCCGGCTCTACCCGCTGACCCTGGCCGTCTCGAAACAGCTTCTCCCGGTGAACGACAAGCCGATGATCTACTATCCGCTGTCGGCGCTTATGCTGGCGAACATCACGGAAATCCTGATCATCTCGACCCCCGCGGACCTGCCGCAGCTGACCCGCCTGCTGCGTGACGGGTCGCATCTCGGGCTGGACATCAGTTACGCGGAGCAGGCCGAGCCGGTCGGCCTGGCGGACGCGTTCATCCTCGGCGCCGACCACATCGGCGACGACTCGGTGGCCCTCGTCCTCGGTGACAACATCTTCCACGGCCATTCGTTCTTCGACATCCTCCAGCGGAGCACGACCGACGTGGACGGCTGCGTGCTGTTCGGCTATCCGGTGAGCGACCCCGAGCGCTACGGGATCGGCGAGACCGACGCCGACGGCAGGCTCATCTCCATCGAGGAGAAACCCGCCAACCCCCGCTCCAACCGGGCGATCGTCGGCCTGTACCTCTACGACAACGACGTGGTGGACATCGCCAAGAACCTGCAGCCGTCCGCCCGCGGCGAGCTGGAGATCACCGACGTCAACCGCACCTATCTGGAACGCGGGAAGGCCCGGCTCGTCGACCTCGGGCGCGGGTTCGCCTGGCTGGACGCCGGGACCCCGGAGTCCATCCTCCAGGCCAGCCAGTACGTTCAGGTGCTGGAGCAGCGCCAGGGGGTGCGCATCGCGTGCGTGGAGGAGATCGCGCTCCGGATGGGCTTCATCGACGCCGACGCCTGCGACCGGCTGGGCAGTGAGCTCTCCGCGTCCAGCTACGGCCGCTACATCCGTTCCGTCGCCGCCGAGTTCCGCGACTCCCCGTCCCCGAACTGAGTCCCCGAACCGAAGGAGAGACGTCGTGACGAGTGCCAATCCCTGGCTCCACCGCCCCCATCCGTCGCCGAACAGCGACGTCCAGGTGGTCTGCTTCCCGCACGCCGGAGGGTCGGCCAGCTTCTACCACGGCCTGTCGGCGGCGCTCTCGCCCTCCGCCGAGCTGCTGGCCGTCCAGTACCCCGGCAGGCAGGAGCGCCGCCACGAGCCGCCCGTCCAGGACCTGCGGGTCCTGGCCGGGCGCATCGCCGACGTGCTGGGCCCCGGGGACGGCCGGCCGCGGGCGTTCTTCGGGCACAGCATGGGGGCACTCGTCGCGTTCGAGACCGCTCTGGCCCTCGGCGACCGCGGTCCGCTGGCACTGTTCGTGTCGGGGCGGCGCGCCCCCAGCCGGGTCCGCCACGAGATGCTGCACCTGCTCGACGACCACGACCTGGTGCGGCATCTGAGGGCGCTGAACGGCAGCGAGTCGGCGGTGCTGGACGACGCGGAGCTGCGGGCGATGGTGCTGGCCACGATCCGCGCCGACTACCGGGCGATCGAGACCTACCGGTTCGCGGGAGGGGCGCCGGTGGGCTGCCCGATCGTCGCGCTGACCGGCGACGCCGACCCCCTGACGAACCTGGCCGAGGCGCAGGCCTGGGAGGCGCACACCGGCGGCGGCTTCGAACTGCACGTCTTCTCCGGCGGGCACTTCTTCGTCCGCGACCACAACGCCGCCGTGGCCGAGACGATCCGCACGTCCCTGAAGACGATCCGGGCATGACCGCGCTGCTGGCCATCAGCGATCTGCACATCGGGTACGCGGAGAACAGGCGCATCGTCGAGGACCTCCGGCCGAGCGACCCCTCGGACTGGCTGCTGGTGGCCGGGGACGTGTCGGAGGAGGTCTCCGGCCTCGAATGGGCCCTGACGCTGCTCAGCCGCCGCTTCGCGAAGGTGGTGTGGGTGCCGGGCAACCACGAGGTGTGGACGCATCCCTCCGACCCGGTCCAGCTGCGCGGCGAGGAGCGCTACCGGCACCTGGTCAAGGTCTGCCGCAGCCTGGGCGTGGTCACGCCGGAGGACCCGTACCCGACCTGGACGGGCCCCGGCGGCCCGGCCGTGATCGTCCCGCTGTTCGTCCTGTACGACTACACCTTCCGCACCCCCGGCGCCGGGACGAAGGACGAGGCCCTCGCCCTCGCGTACGCCAAGGGCGTGGTCTGCACGGACGAGTTCCTGCTCCACCCGGACCCCCACGCCTCCCGGGAGGCCTGGTGCGCGGCCAGGGTCGCCGAGACCGAACGCCGCCTGGCCGGCCTCCCGCCCGGCGTGCCGACGGTGCTGGTCAACCACTATCCGCTGGTCCGGGAGCCGACGCTCGTCCTGCGCCATCCGGAGTTCGCGATCTGGTGCGGCACCGAGCGCACCGCCGACTGGCACCTGCGCTTCAACGCCTGCGCGGTCGTCTACGGCCATCTCCACATCCCCCGCACCACCTGGTACGACGGCATCCGCTTCGAGGAGGTCTCCTTGGGTTACCCGCGCGAGTGGCGGCCCCGCCCCACCCCGCCCGGCCGGCTCCGGCAGATCCTGCCCGTGCCATGATCGAGAAGATCCTGCCGCCGTGGGTGGCCGCCGAGGAGGCGTTCGAGGACCCGCCGGACGCGACGCTCTTCCCCGAGGAGGAGGCCGTCATCGCCCGCGCGGTCGACAAGCGGCGCCGCGAGTTCACCACGGCCCGCCACTGCGCCCGCCGCGCCCTGTCCCGGCTCGGGCTGCCCCCGGCCCCGATCCTGCCCGGCGAACGCGGTGCTCCCGGCTGGCCGCCGGGGGTGACCGGGGCGATCACGCACTGCGCCGGCTACCGGGCGGCCGCGGTCTCCCTGGACGCGCTGGCCGTCGGCATCGACGCCGAGCCCGACGAGCCGCTCCCCGACGGCGTCCTGGAGGCCGTCGCCCTCGACCGGGAGCGCGCCGACCTGGCCCGGCTCGGCGGCGGCGTCCACTGGGACCGGCTGCTGTTCTGCGCGAAGGAGACGGTCTACAAGGCGTGGTTCCCGCTGACGCGACGCTGGCTGGGCTTCGAGGAGGCGCGCATCACCCTCACCCGCACGGGCACCTTCACGGCCCGCTTCCTCGTCCCCGGCCCCCGGGTGCTCGGCCGCGAGCTGACCGGCTTCGCCGGCCGCTGGCTCGCCGCCGACGGCCTGCTCGTGACGGCCATCACCCTGCGCCCCGCGGAGATCGTCCGCCTCTTGGAGGCCCGAGCCTGACCCCCGGGGCTCACCGCCGGGCGGCCTCCGCCTCGGGGGCGTCGTGGCGCTGCCGGGCCGCCACGATGTCGTCGCGGTGCTCGCGCGCCCAGGCGTCGAGCGCGGTCAGCGGGCCGAGCAGGGTGCGGCCGAGCTCGGTCAGCTCGTACTCCACGCGCGGCGGCACGGTCGGGTAGGCGGTCCGGGCGACCAGGCCGTCGCGTACGAGGGTGCGCAGGGTGAGGGTGAGCATGCGCTGGCTGATGCCCTCGATCGAGCGATGCAGCTCGCTGAAGCGGTGGATCCGTTGCCCGAGCAGGACGACGATCAGTACGCTCCACTTGTCGGCCACGATGTCGAGGACCTCGCGGATGGGGCAGTCGCCGTCGGCGGGGACGGGCACGGGAACGTTCAGGTACGGGCCTGACACCGGATCGCCTCCTCTAAGGCACACGCGTGTACGTAACTGACATGAATGTACCTTCTTCCTGATTACCTCTTCGGTTACCTATCCTTGGGTTGCATACAAGAAGTAACTATTAGGAAGTGACCATGTCTGCCTCCACCTTCGAGGCGTCGTCGCCGGTCGACGCCGCCGACCAGCCCGATACCGAGCTCCCGTCCCTGATCCCCGTCGGCGCGGAATCCGCGCCGGTGTGCACGGACGGAGTGTGCTACCTGTGAGCGCCCAGGTACGGATCGATGTGTGGTCCGACATCGTCTGCCCGTGGTGCTACATCGGCAAGCGCCGCCTGGAGACGGCCATCGGCCAGTTCGAACACGCCGACGAGGTGCAGGTGCGCTGGCACAGCTTCCAGCTCGACCCGTCGCACCCCAAGGGGGTCCGCGAGCCGGTGTACGACATGCTGGCCAAGAAGATCGGCGGGTCGGCGGCCCAGGTACGGCAGATGACCGGCCACGTCGCCCAGCTGGCCGCCGCCGAGGGCCTGTCCTACGACTTCGACCGCGCCGTGTCGGTGAACACCCTGGACGCGCACCGGCTCAACCAGCTGGCGGCCGAGCACGGCCTGGACGGCCAGATGCACGAGCGGCTGCTGCGCGCGCACCTGATCGAGGGCGAGCTGGTCGACGACCCCGACACCCTGGCACGCCTGGGCGCCGAGGTCGGGCTCCCCGGCGAGGAGGTCCGGCGGGTCGTCGGCGGCGACGCGTACACCGCCGAGGTGGCCGCGGACGTCCGCGACGCGCAGCGGCTCGGCGCCGGCGGGGTGCCGTTCTTCGTGCTCAACAACACCTGGGGCGTGTCGGGCGCCCAGTCGGCCGACGTCTTCATGTCGGCCCTGCGGCAGGCGCACTCCGCCGCCGTCGCGGCGGCCCGCTGAGGCTTTTACCTGGTCTTGGGGCCTGTTTCGTTACTCTGTGAAAGAAGCTGGTGGCCTACCTCTCTCGTGACTTCTGGGGGGCGAGAGGATGGCGGTGAACAGGTCCTCCGTCGCGGCTTCGGGGGAGGAACGGCTCAATGTGCTCACCTCGGTGTGCGCCGGGCTGAGCGACATCGAGGTGCTGGAGTACGGCCTGGATCAGGCGGTCGCCGACCTGCACGCGCTCGGCGGGATGATCCACTGGGCCGGGCCGGTCGGCAGCCGCGAGCCGCGCCTGGTGACCGCGTCCGGGCTGCCCCCGTCGGTCATGGAGATGTGGGGCGTGACCCGGGAGGTGATCGTGCGCGTCCTGCGCGACGGGACGCCCGCCTGCGCCCCCATCACCCGCCCCACCTTCCAGACGGGCCGGACCGGGCTCGCGACGGTGACCGCCGTCCCGCTGCGCGGCCCCGGCCCGCCGCTCGGCGTGCTGTCGGTGCTCCAGGACGGGGACACCGAGCCGACCGCCGAGCAGCGGGCGTTCCTGGAGTCCCTGGCCGTCTGGCTGACCAAGCGGCTGGCCAGGACCGGTGCCAACTCGGGCCTGAAGGTCCTGTGGTGGCCGGAGCGGTTCGCCGACTCCGGCCTGCGCAAGGCGCTGAAAGAGGTCAAGATCGGGTCCTGGGACTGGGACATCCGCACCGGCGAGCTCCGCTGGGACGAGCCGGCCCTGAACATGCTGGGCATCGACCCCGCGACCGCACCGCACCACATCGACACCTGGTCGAACATCGTCCACCCGAAGGACCTGCCCAGGATAATGGCCGCGACCGAGGAGGCCATCCGCACCCGGAGCGTCTACGAGATCGAGTACCGCGCCCGCCGCCCGGACGGGACCACCGGCTGGATGCATGCGCGGGGCCACCCGGTGCTGGACGAGCAGGGCGAGCCGCTCCGCATGGTCGGCACCGTCTGGGACACCACCGAGAGCCGGGTCGCCCGCGAGTCGGCCGGTCGCGCGCTGCGTGACATGAGCGACGCCTTCCTCGCCGTGGACGGCGACTGGCGGATCGTGTTCGTCAACCTCGTCGCCGAGCGCCTCCTCGGGGACGACGACCTGCTCGGCCGGGTGCTGTGGGAGCTGACCGCGGCTCACCAGCCGGAGCTGCAGGCGATGTGCCGCCAGGTCGCCACCGAACGCGTGCCCGCCAGCTTCGACATCCGCTGGCCGACCGACGACCGGTGGTACCACGTGCGCCTGGTGCCGGTGCCGGACGGCCTGACGCTCTACCTCGCCGACGTCACCGAGAAGCGGATCCAGGACGAGCAGCGCGAAGCCGCCGAACACGCCGCCGCCGAGCGGGCCGCACGGATCCAGGAGCTGACCCGCACCCTCGGCGACGCGGTGACGCTCCGCGACGTCATGCAGGTCATCGCCGAGCAGGTGCTGCCGCCGTTCGGGGCCTCGGGCCTGGCCGTCCTGACCCGGGAGGGCGATCACCTGCACCTGGCCGACTCCATCGGCAGCCCCACCGACATCCTCGGCGAGTTCCAGAGCCGGGCGGCCCTCGTCCCCTCCGCCTACGCCGACGTGCTCCGCTCCCACGTGCCGGTCTTCATCACGTCGACGGCCGAGCAGCGTCGGCCGGGCCCCGGCGGCGCCGACCGGACGGCCGGTTCGCGCATGGACAGCTGGGCCATCCTGCCGCTGCGCGTGCCCGACCAGCCGATGGGCTACTGCGTGATCTCCTTCGACCGGCCGCACCAGTTCACCAGCGAGGAGCGCACCCTGCTCACGGCGCTCAGCGGGCTGATCGCCCAGGCCCTGGCCCGGGCCCGCATGTACGACCTGGAGCACACCCGCGCCCAGGAGTTGCAGCGCCACCTGCTCCCCCGCGCCCTGCCGTCCCTGCCCGGCCTCACCGCCGCGGCCCGCTATCTGCCCGGCGGCACCGTGGCGGTCGGCGGCGACTGGTACGACATCATCCCGCTGTCCGCGGACCGGGTCGCCCTCGTCATCGGCGACGTCATGGGCCACGGCCTGACCGAGGCCGCCACCATGGGGCGCCTGCGCACCGCCGTACGCACCCTCGCGGACCTCGAACTGCCGCCCGGAGAGCTCCTCGCCCACCTCAACGACCTCGTCAGCGATCTCGGCGACGACTTCTACGTCACCTGCCTGTACGCCGTGTAC
Organism: Nonomuraea sp. NPDC050153; assembly: GCF_044460125.1. Classification (NCBI taxonomy): domain Bacteria; kingdom Bacillati; phylum Actinomycetota; class Actinomycetes; order Streptosporangiales; family Streptosporangiaceae; genus Nonomuraea; species Nonomuraea sp. NPDC050153. The sequence goes on along the minus strand of NZ_JBITJQ010000065.1, from coordinate 1,871 downwards.
GACCCGACCAGCGGCGAGTGCTCCCTGGTCAGCGCCGGTCATCCGCCGCCCGCGTTCGTCCATCCCGACGGCACGGTCCGCGTGCTCGACGTGGCCCCCGATCCGCCCCTCGGCGCCGCCGCGCCGCCCCTCACCACGCACGAGCTGCACCTGCCCGAGGACAGCCTGCTCGTGTTCTACACCGACGGGCTGATCGAGTCGTCCACCCGCGACATCGACAGCGGGCTGGCCGAGCTCACCCGGCTCCTGACCGGCCTGCGCCGCGGGCTCTCGGACAGCGACCTCGACCGCCTGTGCGAGTCCGTCACCGAGGCCATGCTGCCGACCCGGCAGCAGATCCCCGACGACGCCGCCCTGCTCATCGCCCGCACCCACCGGCTGGCGGCCGAGGACGTCGCCTCCTGGCCCCTCCCCGACAACCCGATCGCGGCCCGCGAGGCCCGCGAGCACGTACGCGACCAGCTCGCCGTCTGGCAGCTGGACGACCTCGTCATGACCACCGAACTCGTGGCCAGCGAGCTGGTCGGCAACGTCATCCGGCACGCCAAGGGCCCGCTCCGGCTGCGGTTGCTGCGCAGCCGTACGCTCATCTGCGAGGTCGCCGACGGCAGCCTGACCACCCCGAGGATCCGCCGCGCCGCCGAGACCGACGAGGGCGGGCGCGGCCTGCAGCTCGTCGCCGCCCTCTCGCAACGCTGGGGAACCCGCTTCACCGTCGACGGCAAGTGCATCTGGGCCGAGCAGGCGCTCCCGGCGCCGGACGCGGCCTGAGCCGTCGTCCGGCGCCGTCGGGGTCAGACCTCTTCCACGCTGCTCGGCTCACGCCGGGACAGATCGATGCCGAGCTCTTCCGCCGCGCGGAAGACGTCCTCGTCGGTGTCGCGCATCTCGATGGACATGCCGTCGCTGGACAGCACCTCGACATTGAGGCACAGCGACTGCATCTCCTTGATGAGCACCTTGAAGGACTCCGGAATGCCAGGCTCGGGAATGTTCTCGCCCTTGACGATGGCCTCGTAGACCTTCACCCGGCCGAGAACGTCGTCGGACTTGATGGTCAGCAGCTCCTGCAGAGCGTAGGCCGCGCCGTACGCCTCCAGCGCCCACACCTCCATCTCACCGAAGCGCTGCCCACCGAACTGGGCCTTACCACCCAGCGGCTGCTGAGTGATCATCGAGTAAGGGCCCGTCGAACGCGCGTGAATCTTGTCGTCGACCAGGTGCAGCAGCTTGAGGATGTAGATGTAACCGACCGAGATCGGATACGGGAACGGCTCGCCGGAGCGGCCGTCGAACAGCCGGGCCTTCCCGCTGCGCTGCACCAGCCGGTCCCCGTCGCGGTTGGGGATGGTGTTGTCGAGGAGCCCGATGATCTCTTCCTCGTGGGCGCCGTCGAAGACGGGGGTCGCGACGTTGGTGCGCGGCTCGACCCGTTCGAAGCCCTTGTCGCGCAGCCGCTCGGCCCACGCCTCCTGGATGCCCGAGATGTCCCACCCACGGGCGGCGATCCATCCCAGGTGGGTCTCCAGCACCTGACCGACGTTCATCCGGCCGGGCACGCCCAGCGGGTTGAGGATGATGTCGACCGGCGTGCCGTCCTCCAGGAACGGCATGTCCTCCACCGGCAGGATCTTGGAGATGACGCCCTTGTTGCCGTGCCGGCCGGCCAGCTTGTCGCCGTCGGTGATCTTCCGCTTCTGCGCCACGTACACGCGCACCAGCTCGTTGACACCCGGCGGCAGCTCGTCGCCCTCCTCACGGGAGAACACCCGCACCCCGATGACCTTGCCCTGCTCGCCGTGCGGCACCTTCAGCGAGGTGTCACGCACCTCGCGGGCCTTCTCACCGAAGATCGCGCGCAGCAGCCGCTC
>NZ_JBITJQ010000064.1:0-28672 GCF_044460125.1 Nonomuraea sp. NPDC050153 | reverse complement strand
CACCGCCTGGATCTTCCAGCACAGATGCTCCGGCGGCAGCCAGTCCCGGATGTTCGGCGGAAACACCAACCCGCGCTCCACGGCGCGGGGGATGAGGTTAAACGTCACGCATGCACGACGCGCGTGTGATCACTGTGACTGACCCAACCGAAATGACGATCAAGAATCGGTTCTCCCGACCTCAAAGATCACCTTGACAGGCGGAGATCGACAACTCTGCGACAGCCTCACATGGCTCGTCGGGCTGGGGTGAAACCCCGTTAGGTCTAGAGGCTCACCTAGGGGCCAAGATGGCGCCCGACCTGCGACCTAGCGCCTAGAGCCCTCACCTGCGAAAACCCGGTACGGCCCTCCACGGCACCCTCCGAGCGCTCTCAGCAGCGCTCTAACAAGACCAATTTTGTCCGCATGGCATGACATCAGGGCAAGCCGGTTCGCGCCTCTACGGCCGTCTCAGGGCTTGGTCTGTCGCCGGTTGGATGGCTCCGCGCGGCTGCGCGTGGGCTGCAGTCGCAGCAACTTTTGATCTTGCAGCCACGGGCCACGGGGTGCCACTGACAGATGTGGCTAGGCGTGGCCGTAGTGGCAGCTAAGAGGCCGGGAAGCCGAAGGAGAGGGAAGCTAAGCGGGTACCTCGCGCGGGGAGCGTGGGCCTAGGGGCTCGGCGGGATCGGGAAGCCGTTCTCCTCCGAGATCTTCCGGAGGGCCCGTGCGCACGCCGAGTAGATCGGCTGGAAGTCCGCATAGTTGAACTTGACGCTGGCGTAGGGCGGCTCGCCGCAGGGCGTTCCCTCGTTCGTCCCGTGCCACCCGCACCGTCCCGCGCGGCCTTCGGTCTCAACGTTGTGGTTCTCGGGGTTGAACGGCTTGACCCAGATGATCTTATTCACGCTCATATGCCGAACGTACGCCGGGAAGGGCGAGCCGTCTGCCTATCAACCTCCAATCAGGAGCGTCACAACAACACCAGCCGCGAAGAAGAACGCTCCGCTGATGATGTTCAGCCACATACCCTGACGGAAGGACGTTTTACCGCTCTCCTTCAGCCGGGCTTCCAACCTCGCGTCCAGTAGCTTCTCCACGGCCTGACGCTGTTCTTCATGCATCGCAGCCAGGTTCTCGGCGTGCTTCGCCTTCGCTTCCATCTCCATAGCCGTCGAGGTTCGGGCCTGAATCTCGGCCGTCAGCTCGTTGAGCAGAGTCGTCGAGCGCTTCAAGATCTCCGCCAGCTCATCCGCGCGGCTCTCAATCGTTGGAGCAGCTGGTGTTGCGACTTCGTGGACTTCCGCGCGCCTTTGTAGGAGATCACGGACCCACTCCACGAGAGCGCTGAGCGCCCCGGCTACGGCTGATCCGGCAAGAAGAGCAATGATCTCTATTCCCACGGCTCACACGCTAGAACGTCGTCGGCTAGTTGTCACCGACAGCGACCGGAACGGGACACACGGCTTGTCTCAGGGGTGCGAGGAGTCGCTACCGATCTTCAGTGTGTGGGCGCGAAGCACCGGACCCGCTTACTCTTTCTTGTCGCCGCCACCGGGGGGCCACGATGGGTGCCACGGAGGGCCGCAGGGGGTGCCACGGAGGGCCACAGGGGGCGCCACGGAGGGGCCACAGGGGTGCCACAGAGGGGGGCCACGAAGTGTGGCACCCCTTCCGACCTGTAACCCCACCCCCCAGCCCCCGCCCGTGGCCCCCGTGGGGGTGCCACGCGATCTTGTTACGGGGCCTGTCACGGCACTTGTCATGCCCGTGTCACGGGGCCGTTGTCACGCTGTCACGCCCCTGCTGACCTGTAACTCCCACCCCCGACCCCCGGCCGCGACTTGTCACGGCTTCCTTGGAAGGACCCGTCCGCGCGACCGTGGCGCTCGCCAGCTGGCGGACGTGGGGATCAGCCCGCTAAGGCGGCAGCTGTAGCTGTACTTTGTTGCTGTACGACATGCAAAAAGGCCACCTCCGAAGATCGGAAGTGGCCTTCTAGCTGGGTCGGGGTGGCGGGATTTGAACCCACGACCTCTTCGTCCCGAACGAAGCGCGCTGCCAAGCTGCGCTACACCCCGGTGCACGCCCGTCTTGCTCGTGCTTGGAAAAGTCTAGCGGACTCCCAAGGTAGTTGTGACCGTGTCAACGGCGGGGAACGAGGGTGAGCAGTGACGCCTCAGGGAAGCAGGCGAAGCGGGCCGGGGCGTAAGGGGAGGTGCCGAGGCCGGCTGAGACGTGGAGCCAGGCGTTGTCGTGGCGGTTCAGGCCCTTGACGCGGGCGCGGTCGATGCCGCAGTTGGTCACCAGGGCGCCGTAGAACGGGATGCAGAGCTGGCCGCCGTGGGTGTGGCCGGCCAGCAGGAGCTGGTAGCCGTCCGCGGCGAAGCGGGTCATGTTGCGGGGCTCCGGGGAGTGCATGACGCCCAGCCGGAGGTCGGCGTCGGCGGGGGCCGGGCCGGCGACGAGGTCGTAGCGGTCGCGGTTGATGTGGGAGTCGTGGATGCCCGCCACCGCTACGTCGAGGTCGCCCACCTTGATGCGGGCCGTGGTGTTGTTCATGTCGAGCCAGCCCTCGGCCGCCATGCCGGCCCCCAGCTCCTCCCAGGGCAGGGAGGGGATGTGCTGGCGGCGGTCGTTCTTGGAGGTGCGCCAGAGGTAGCGGGCCGGGTTCTTGGGCTTGGGGGCGTAGAGGTCGTTGGAGCCGTAGACGAACAGGCCCGGGCGCGACAGCAGGGGCTCCAGGGCGTACAGGAGCGAGGGGACGGCGTCCGGGTGCGCGATCGAGTCGCCGGTGTTGACCACCAGGTCCGGCTTCAGCGGGCCCAGGGAGCGGACCCAGTTGATCAGCATCGTCCGGCGCGGCGTCAGGTGCAGGTCGGACAGGTGGAGAATGCGTACGGGACGCTGACCGCGCTCCAGCACCGGCACGTCGAAGCGGCGCAGGCGGAACCAGTTGCGCTCCACCACGGAGGCGTAACCCAGCCCGGCCAGGCCGAGACCGAGCATGGACAATGGCACTGCGACGGCTTTCCTCACCTACTCATGATGCCCGACATCGGGCGCGCGGCGTCCGGACAGTCCGCGCAGACGGCAAGATGGAGCGCATGAGCGCATTGAAGGACAAGCTGAAGGCCGATCTGACGGCCTCGCTTAAGAGCCGGGACGAGGTACGTCTCCGGACGATTCGGATGGCACTGGCCGCGGTGAACGTCGAGGAGGTCGCCGGCAAGCAGGCCAGGGAGCTGACCGACGACGAGGTCATCAAGGTGCTGACCAAGGAGGCCAAGAAGCGCAAGGAGGCGGCCGAGGCGTTCGGGAACGCGGGGCGGGCCACGCAGGCGCAGGCCGAGCTGGACGAGCAGGCGGTGCTGGAGGAGTACCTTCCGGCGCAGCTCAGCGACGAGGAGCTGGGTGCCATCGTCGACGCCGCCATCGCGGAGACCGGCGCCGCCGGGCCGCAGGCCATGGGGCAGGTCATGAAGGCCGTCAACCCGAAGATCGCCGGGCGGGCCGAGGGTGGCCGGGTGGCCGCCGTCGTCCGGGCCCGGCTGGCGGCGAAGTAGTAGCCGTAGTAGCCCCGGGTGCCCCCGCGTCCGGGGTCCTACCGACCCCTCAGAAGGGCCTGGAGGCGGTCTCAGCGCGCCGGAAAGAGCTCAGGGGTACCCGGATAGGCGGCGGGAGTCGGAGCGGGCCTCAGGCCGTCAGGCAGTGAGGGCCTGAGCGCCCCTCCGGTGGCCGGGCAGGACCCGGGGCGTCAGCCGGTGGGTGAGACGCCGGGGCCGACGACGGTGCGGCCGCGGCCGTTGCCCGTCCCGTCCCCGCCGCGCCCGCCGCGTCCGTCTCCCCGGTCCCCGTTCGGCGGGTCGAAGATGTCGAACGGGTCGCCGTCCCCGAAGGGCGGCCCCTGCTCGTCCTTCTTCTCCTTCTCGGGCTTCTTCGGTGCGCAGTGCTCCGTGCACCCGCCGAACCGCGACGTGTCCACCGGCGTGAACTCCGCGGGCTCGATCCCCTTCAGCGCGACCAGCATCGAGTCTTTCCAGATCCGCCCCGAAATGGAGGCCCCGTACACGTACGGGTAGTACCGGCCCCCGATCGTGACCCCGATCAGCTCGTTGCCCCTGGTGCCGCGCGGGTCGCCCAGGCTGACGGCCGACGACAGGTTGGGGGTGTAACCGGCGAACCAGGCGGACGCGTAGTTGTCCGTCGTCCCCGTCTTGCCGGCCGCGTCACGCCCGATGCCGCCGACCTCCCGCATCGTGCCCTTGGTGAACACCCCGGACAGGATGCCGCTGACCGCGTCGGCGACCTCCTCCTCCAGCACCTGGGAGCACTTCGGCTTGTACTGCTTGGCCTTGCCGTCCCTGTCCTTGATCTCCGTGATCGCCAGCGGCCTGCAGTACTGCCCGCGGGAGGCGAAGACGGCGTACGAGCTGGCGATCGTCACGGGGTCGACCTCGTTGACCCCCAGCGTGAACGTCTCCACCTCCGACAGCTTCTGCCCGTCGGCCCGCTTGACCCCGAGCTTCTTGGCCATCTTGACCACGCTGCAGAGCCCGATCCGCTCCTCGAGCTTGAGGAAGAACGTGTTCACCGAGCCCCAGGTGCCGGACTGCAGCGTCTTGAAGCCGCCGCCGCCCTCGCTGGAGTTGTGCACGGTGTGGGACGGGTCGCCGACGTTCTCGCCCTTGCAGTTCTTGAACGTGCTGTAGCCGCCGGCCTGGTAGCCCGCGGGCGCCGGGAAGCCGTCGTTGTACTTCAGGCCCTCCTCCAGCGCCGTGGCCAGCGTGTAGACCTTGGCCGTCGAGCCCTGCTGGAACCCGCGCCCGCCGCCGTGCGCCGCGTCGGCCACGATGTTGTAGCTCATCTCGTTCTTCTTCTTGCTCCCGCCGAACTTCCGCGAGGCTGCCATGGCCTTGATCTCGCCGGTGCCGGGAACGACCATGGCCTGCGAGGCCACGGGCTTGTCCTTCTTGGAGACGAACTTCTTGATCGCCTTGTCGGCGGCGGCCTGCATCTTCGGGTCGATCGTGGTCTTGATCGTCAGACCGCCCCGCTGCAGCAGCTTCTTGCGCTCCTCCTGGTTCTTGCCGAAGTCCTCGTTGTTGAGGATCTCGTACTGAACGTAGAGGCAGAAGTACGGATATTTGCTGGCCTCGCAGCCGCCGGGCGCCTTGATGTTCTTCCAGCCCAGCTTCTTCGCCTTGGACTCGGCGGCCTCCTGCGGCGTGATCTTGCCGATCTCGGCCATCCGGTCGAGCACGATGTTGCGCCGCTGCAGCAGCCGCGCCCGCGACTCGGGGCCGACGCTCGGGTCGGTGCGCGCGGGGTTCTGTACGGCACCGGCCAGCGTGGCGCTCTCGACGAGATTGAGCTCGGCGGCGGGTTTGTCGAAGAAGCGCCGGGCCGCGGCCTGGATGCCGTGGGCACCCGCGCCGAAGTAGGCGATGTTCAGATATTTCTCGAGAATCTGATTTTTCGAGTACTTCTTCTCGATCGCCATCGCGTTACGTAGCTCGGACAGCTTGCGGGAGAGCGTCGGGGCAATGGCCGCCGCCTGCTCCTCGGGCGTCTCGGCCTTGTTGACCAGCACCTGCTTGACGTACTGCTGGGTGATCGACGAGCCGCCCTGCATCACGCCGCCGCCCGACAAATTCTTCACGAGCGCTCTGGCCGTTCCCTCAACATCGATCGGCCCGTGCTGGTAGAAACGGAAGTCCTCGATCGCGATCAGCGCTGTTTGCATGATCGGGGCGACCTGGTCAAGGCGGACAGACTGCCGGTTCTCAAAGTAGAACTGGGCGAACTGCTTGCCGTTGGCGTCCTTCAGGACGGTGCGCTCGGGAAGAGGGGGTTCGTCGAGCTCTTCGGGCTTGAGGTTGAGGCTTTCCACAGCGCTCTTCGTGGACATCCCCGCCCCGCCGACCGCAGGTAGAGCCACGGCCGCGGCCAGCACCCCGGCGACCGAACCTGCGATGATCAGACGCAGGATGCCGAGGATGGGGTTGGAGCGATCTTTGCGCTGCGCTTGCACGGTACCAAGAGTACGTCGAAAGACTGACCGAATCGGTAGCGCGACACCATTTCGCCTTGACTGACGGGGGTGACTAGTCATTCCCGGTCAAGATGGCCGCGAGAAATTGGTCCTCTGGGGTCTGTCGGCCCGAACGGGTAGTTGCGTACGTTCTCCCTGCGGCAACTGAATACGGAGGCTCGGCGCCCGCGCCCGTCGGCCCCAAATGACGACTGACCACCTAAGGGGAGTGGGGTCGAACAATGTGGATCACGGATTGGACCTCCCGTGCCGCCTGTAAGGGTGCGGATCCGGATGCCCTGTTCGTGCAGGGCGCCGCGCAGAACAGGGCCAAGCTCATCTGCCGGGGCTGCCCGGTCCGTACTGAATGCCTCGCCGATGCGCTGGACAATCGCATCGAGTTCGGGGTGTGGGGCGGTATGACCGAACGCGAACGGCGTGCGCTGCTTCGACGGCGGCCAGATGTGGACTCGTGGCGAGACCTGCTCGAGTCCGCCAAGGAAGAGTACGAACGAACCAACGAGCTGATCGCGGGCTGATCCAAGCCCGGCGAGCCGAAGTACGGCCGGCGCCGTCCGCCGGCCGTACTTTCATGCGCTCGCCAACAGGTCCCCGATCTGGCGCAGACCGATGAGATCGTGGACGTCCTCGGACATGGCGCGAACCTGCACCACGGGCACCGTGGGGTGGGCCGAGATGAAATGCTCCTGCTCGCGGTGTTCGCGAGCGGTGAGCTGCATTCGCCCGGCGTGCAGCCGCAGCACGGCGGCGGTCAGCTCATGCTCGCCCCGCGCCTCGAGGTCTTCCGCGGCCGCGGCGCTACGGGCGGCTGAGAGGACCGAGGCGGGCGACATGTGCACGCGGTTGACCACCAGGCCGGCCAGTGGCATGCGCTCTTCGGCGAGCCTCTCGACGAAGTAGGACGCCTCACGCATGGCGTCCCGCTCGGGCGCGGCCACCACGAGGAAGGCCGTTCCAGGGGCCTGCAGCAGCTTGTACGTCATCTCCGCCCGCTGCCTGAAGCCGCCGAAGACGGCGTCGAGCGCGGACACGAACGTCTGCAGATCCTTGATCACCTGCGCGCCGAGCAGCTTGGTCATCGCTCCGGCCATCAACCCGAACCCGGCGTTGAGCAGCCGGAACGCGCTGCGCCCCCCGGCCTTGGCCGGTGCGGTCAGCAGCCGGATGAACCGTCCGTCGAGGAAGCGCCCGAGCCGCTCGGGCGCGTCGAGGAAGTCGAGCGCGGAGCGCGACGGCGGCGTGTCCACGATGATCAGGTCCCACTCGTCCGAGCGGCGCAGCTGGCCCAGCTTCTCCATGGCCATGTACTCCTGCGTGCCGGCGAAGCTGGAGGAGAGGGACTGGTAGAAGGGGTTCGACAGGATCTGGCGGGCCCGCACGGGATCGGCGTGCGCCTCGATGATCTCGTCGAACGTGCGCTTCATGTCGAGCATCATGGCGTAGAGCTGGCCGCCGCCCTCGGGCGAGCTGACCAGGCGCGGGGTGTTGTCGAGCTCGGTCAGCCCCATCGACTGGGCCAGCCGGCGCGCGGGGTCCACGGTGAGCACGACGGCGCACCTGCCGCGTTCGGCCGCCCGCAGCCCGAGCGCCGCCGCGGTCGTGGTCTTGCCCACCCCGCCGGCTCCGCAGCAGACGATGATCCGGGTGCCGGCGTCGTCGAGTATCGCGTCGATGTCGAGTGCGGCGGGTTTCTTCACGCTGCTCCTTGGGTGCGCATGCTCTCTGCCAGCTCGTACAGGCCGGCCAGGTCGACGCCGTCGGCCAGCAGCGGCAGCTCGTAGCTCGTCAGCCCGGCCTCGCCGAGGGAGTCGCGCTCGGCGCGCTCCAGCTCGGTACGGTGGGCGTGCTCGGAGATCTCCTCCGCGAGCGCCTCGGCGATCGTCGTGGCCTCCGCCCCGTCGGCCACCCCGGCCGCCTTCAGCCCGAGCACGAGCTCCGCCGCGTCGAAACGGCCCTTGACAGCTGTGTCAAGGGCGGCCTGCGGGATCAGTGAATCGCGCACCATATTGATGAAGATTCCGCCGGGGGGAAGCCCTGCCGAACGCAGTTCGGCGAGCCCGTCGAGGGTCTCCTGCACGGGCATCTCCTCCAGCAGCGTCACGAAGTGCACCGCCGTCTCAGGAGATTTCACGACCCCGTTGACCAGGTCGGAGTGGTTCTTGATCGGTCCGACCTTGGCCAGGCCCGCCACCTCCTGGGTGACGTTCAGGAAGCGCGTGATGCGGCCCGTGGGCGGCGCGTCGAGCACGACCGCGTCGTAGACCCTGCGGCCGTTCTTGGCCCGCCTGCGCACGGCCTCGGTCGTCTTGCCCGTGACGAGCACGTCGCGGAAACCGGGGGCCACGGTGGTGGCGAAGTCGACGACGCCCATCTTGGTCAGCGCCCGGCCCGCCCTGCGCATCCCGTAGAACATCTCCATGTAATCGAGCATGGCCTCCTCGGGATCGATGGCCAGCGCGTACACGTCGCCGCCGGAGGGCGCCACGGCGATCTTGCGCTCCTCGTACGGCAGCGGCGGCAGATCGAAGATCTGCGCGATGCCCTGCCTGCCCTCGACCTCGACGAGGAGCACCTTGCGGCCGCCCGCGGCCAGCGCGAGCGCGAGAGCGGCGGCCACGGTCGTCTTGCCGGTGCCGCCCTTGCCGGTGACAACGTGCAGCCGCACACCGGCCCAATCCGTGTCCGGAGAGTCCACCATTCGAGGCTACCGAACGGTCACTTGTCGGAAGCCGACGACCACCCTTTGAGATTGCTCACACCCCGACGGGGAACTTGCCCGCGACCATGGTCTGAGCAGGCACAAGGCAGGCCGGCGGGCGGGTTTCTTATGAGAAGCTGACCTTCATGAAGAAATGGGAGTACCTCACCGCTCCGGTGCTGATCCACAACACCAAGATGATCCTGGACAACTTCGGCTCCGACGGCTGGGAGCTGGTCCAGATCGTTCAGGGTGCCTCGCCCGAGCAGCTCGTCGCCTACTTCAAGAGGGAGAAGCAGTGACCCCCGAGCAGAAGATCGCGGATCTCGGCCTGACGTTGCCCGAGGTGGCGGCGCCGGCGGGCGCCTACGTGCCGGCCGTGCGCACGGGCAACCTCGTCTACACCTCCGGCCAGGTGCCGTTCGTCGACGGCAAGCTGCAGCGGACCGGCAAGCTCGGGGCCGATCTGACCACGGAGGAGGGCGCGGAGCAGGCCCGCGTCTGCGCGCTCAACGCGCTTGCGGCCATCAAGGCTGAGGTGGGCGATCTGAGCAAGGTCGTCCGGATCGTCAAGGTCGTGGTGTTCGTGGCCAGCGACCCGGGCTTCACCGAGCAGCCCAAGGTCGGCAACGGCGCCAGCGAGCTGCTCGCCGCCGTGCTCGGCGAGCCGGGCAGGCATGCCCGCAGCGCCGTGGGCGTGGCCGTCCTCCCGCTGGACGCACCTGTGGAAGTGGAGCTGATCGCCGAAGTAGCCTGAGGCACTATGACCGATGTGACCGGATTGCCGCTTCCAGTCGAGCTTGCCGCGCGGGCACGGGACCTCCTCGCGGGGCGGGTCGAGCCGGTCCCCACGAGGGACGCCGCCACGGTGGTGATTTTGCGGGAAGGGCCGGAAGCGTACTTGCTGCGGCGCAAGGCCACGATGGCCTTCGCGGCGGGCGCGTACGTCTTCCCCGGCGGCTCGGTGGACGTCCGTGACACCGACCAGGCCGTGGCCTGGGCCGGTCCGTCACCGGCCGAGTGGGGCGCGGTCTTCCACGCGAGCGAGCAGGTCGCGCGCGGCCTGGTGTGCGCGGCCGTACGCGAGACGTTCGAGGAGTCGGGAGTGCTGCTGGCCGGTCCCGGGCCCGGCTCCGTGGTCGCCGACACGACGGGCGACGACTGGGAGTCCGACCGGCTGGCGCTGATCGACAGGAGTCTGGGCTTCGCCGACTTCCTCGCCAGGCGCGGCCTGGTGCTCCGGTCCGACCTGCTCAAGCCGTGGGCCCACTGGATCACTCCGGAGATCGAGCACAGGCGCTTCGACACGCGGTTCTTCGTCGCCGTGCTCCCCGAGGGCCAGCGCACCCGTGACGTCGGCGGTGAGGCCGACCAGGTGGCCTGGCGGCGCCCCGCGGAGGCGATCGAGCTGGCGCATCGGGGGGAGATCTTCCTGATGCCGCCCACGTACCAAACCCTGTCCGAGCTGGCGGCCCACGACAGCGTGGCGGGGATCCTGGCCGAGCCTAGGGAGATCGTGCCGATCATGCCGAGGGCCGTGGAGATCGAGGGCGAGATGCGGCTGGTGACGCGGTGAGCGGGCTGCACATCCCGATCGGGACGCCCGACGGCTCCCGTACCGAACACGCCGAGAACCTGCTCGCGCCCAACCCGTCCATCATGACCCTCGACGGCACCAACACCTGGGTCATCGGCGGGGACGAGGTGGTGGTCGTCGACCCCGGGCCCGAGGACGAGTCGCACCTGCGCCGCGTACATGATCATCTAGGGGAGCGGCGCGTCACCGAGATCCTGCTCACCCACGGGCACTTCGACCACAGCGGCGGCGCCAGGCGCTTCGCCGAGATGGTGCGCGCCCCCGTCCGGGCGCTGGACCCGCGGCACCGGTTGGGCGCGGAGGGGCTCGCCGACGGCGACGTGGTGACCGTGGCGGGCCTGGAGATCCACGTGTACGGCACGCCGGGCCACTCGTTCGACTCGCTCTGCTTCTGGCTGCCGCAGGACCACGCGATGCTGACCGGCGACACCGTGCTCGGCAGGGGTACCACGATCATCGCCCGCGACGGCGGCCTGGCCGACTACCTCCGCAGCCTCGACCGGCTCAGGGCGGCCGCGGAGAGCCTGGAGGCGCGGGCGCTGCTGCCCGGCCACGGCCCCGTGCTGCCCGACCCGATCGCCGCGCTCGACGGCTACATCGCGCACCGGAGGCAGCGCCTCGACCAGATCAGGGCGGCGCGCGCCCAGGGCGCGCGCACGCCGCGCGAGATCGTCAAGATCGTGTACGCCGACGTCGACAGTTCCCTCTGGGCCGCCGCCGAGATGTCGGTCGTGGCCCAGCTCGACTACCTGGACCGGTTGTAGAGCCGGTCCATGTCGAGGATGACCACGGCCTTGGCCTCGATCCGCAGCCAGCCGCGCTGGGCGAAGTCGGCCAGTGCCTTGTTGACCGTCTCGCGCGAGGCGCCGACGAGCTGCGCCAGCTCCTCCTGCGTCAGGTCGTGGTGCACCCGCAGGCCGTCGTCGGTCTTGGTGCCGAACCGCTCGGCCAGGTCGAGCAGCTGCTTGGCCACGCGTCCGGGCACGTCGGTGAAGACCAGGTCGGCCAGCACGTCGTTGGTGCGGCGCAGCCGCTGGGCGAGCGCGCGCAGCAGGTGCAGCGCCACCTCGGGGCGGCCGGTCAGCCAGGGGCGCAGGTCGTCGTGGCCGAGCCCGGCCAGCCGCACGTCGGTCAGCGCCGTCGCCGAGGCCGTGCGCGGCCGCGGGTCGAACAGCGACAGCTCGCCGAACATCTCGCTCGGCCCGAGCACGCTCAGCAGGTTTTCCCGTCCGTCGGGCGAGGTGCGGGACAGCTTGATCTTGCCTTCGAGCACGACGTAGAGCCGGTCACCGGTCTCGTTCTCGTGGAAGAGCGTCTGTCCCTTGGAGAGCTGGACCTCTGTGATGCTCGTGCGCAGCGCCGCGGCGCTCTCGCGGTCCAGCGCGGCGAACAGGGGGGCCTTGCCCAGCACATCTTCGGTGTTCACTCTGCCTCCTCTGCTGCCATTGTGACTCACCCCACTCTGCGTGGCACACACAGGTTATGGGAATGCTGGAGTGTTCTGCGCTTTTCGGATGAGTCGTATCCAGGGGAAAGGTACCTGATGCCCTGATTTCAGGGGCTATCGACCCTCCCTCGTGCCGCAGAAGAGCCCCACAAGAGCCGCAAAGGGTCCCAGAGGCGTCTCAAGAAGCGAGAAGACCGTCGACGGAGGCCACCGCGGCCGCCACCGACTGGCCGACGAGCACGCGGAGCACGTCCGCCGCGCGCGGGCGGGCCGTGGGGTCGGGCTGGCGGCACTGCCGTACCGCCAGGTGCAGCGCGGGAGGCAGGACGGAGGTGTCGCCGTCCGTGCGGCCCGTCGCCGCGAAGACCACCAGATCGGCCCAGGCCAGCACGTCGTCGGCCGCGGAGCCCGGCGTGAGGCCGGGTTGCCAGCCGATCAGCACCTGGCCGTGGGCGCCGAGCGCGATGCTCTCGTGGCTGAGCCGGAGCCCCACGTTGCCGCGGGCGTGCAGCTTGGCCACCGCGGAGGCGCAGGTCAGGGCCAGGCGTTGCAGCGCCTGCCCCCGCAAAGGCCCCGATGTACGCACGAAGTCCGACAGCACCGCACCCTGACCACTCATGGCCACCGCCTCCCGTGTCGCCAGGTTGTACGCGGGCAGGGCCGTCCTGGGTTCAACAGTTCGCGGAAGCTTCTAGTCTTGCGGCATGGCCACGAACGCGGCGGGGCGCAAGCCGGAGACCCGGCTCGCATTGGTACGGCGGGCCCGCAAGATGAACCGCATCCTCGCGGACACCTATCCAGAGGCCCACTGCGAGCTCGACTTCGGCAACCCGTTAGAACTCCTGGTCGCGACCATCCTCTCCGCCCAATGCACGGACAAGCGGGTCAACATGGTGACCCCCATCCTCTTCGCGAAATATCCGACAGTGGAGGACTACGCCGCCGCCGACCGGTCCGAGATGGAGGAGATCATCCGCTCGACCGGCTTCTTCCGCGCGAAGACCAACAGCATCATCGGCATGGCGCAGGCGGTGTGCGACAAGTACGGCGGCGAGGTGCCCGGCAAGCTGAAGGACCTGGTCACCCTGCCCGGCGTGGGCCGCAAGACCGCCAACGTGGTGCTGGGCAACGCGTTCGACGTGCCAGGGCTCACCGTCGACACCCACTTCCAGCGGCTGGTGCGCCGCTTCGGCTGGACGGAGGAGACCGATCCGGTCAAGATCGAGCACGTCGTGGGGGAGCTGCTGCCCAGGCGCGAGTGGACGATCTTCTCCCATCGGGTGATCTGGCACGGCCGCCGCATCTGCCACGCGCGGCGGCCCGCGTGCGGCGTGTGCCCGCTGGCCGCGCTCTGCCCGTCGTACGGCATCGGCCCCACGGCGGCGGCCGAGGCCGAGAAGCTCGTCAGGTCCGGTCCCTTCTCGTGATCGCGGAAGCCGTCCGGCCCCTTCTCGTGATGGTGGGAAGCCCCGGATGCCCCGGCGTGTTGGAGGATGCGTGACCCAAGTGCCCGACTGGCTCGACAGACTGGCGGCGCAGGCTCAGCGCTTCGACGTACCGCGATGGTGGAGACCCCCGAACGGGAGCGGCCGGGCCGCGGCGGTGCTGATGCTGTTCGGCGAGGGGCCGCACGGCCCCGACATCCTGCTCATCCAGCGCAGCACGCACGGGCGCAGGCACGCCGGCCAGCCCGCCTTCCCCGGCGGCGGCGTCGACCCCGACGACGGCGGGCCTGTCGCGGCGGCGCTGCGCGAGGCCGAGGAGGAGACCGGGGCCGATCCCGCGGGGGTCCACGTGCTGTGCACGATGCCCGAGCTGTACCTCAGCCACAGCGACAACCGGGTCACCCCCGTGATCGCCTGGTGGCGCGAGCCGTCGGCCGTGCACGCGGCCTCCCCGTACGAGGTGGAGTCGGTGGAGCGGGTGCCGATCGCCGAGCTGGTCGATCCCGGCAACCGGGTCACGCTGCGGCATCCGAGGGGCACGGCGGGGCCCGCGTTCCGGGTGCGGGGGATGCTGGTGTGGGGGTTCACCGCGATGGTGCTCGACACGGTGCTGCGCGCGGGCGGGCTCGAACGTCCGTGGGACCCCGCGCAGGTGGAGGACCTCCCGCAGGAAGTGATCGACCTGGCGTCGAGGGGTTAGCGGGCCGATCGCAGGGTCACGCCCAGGGAGGCCCAGCCCGCCACGTCCTTGTCGCTGTCGGCCGCCAGCGTGTGCAGCGTCTTCAGGCCGGCCCGGTCCGGGGGGTCGCCCAGCACGTGCTGCAGCGCGTACGCGGCGCCGTAGCGCACCCTCGCGTCGTCGTGGCCGGCCAGCTCGATCACCGAAGGCAGCGACCGGGGGTCGGCCAGATGCCCGAACGCGATCAGCACCGAGTAGAGCACCATGGCGTCGTCCTCGCTGGCGGCCAGATACCGCAGCACCGGCAGCGTACGGTCCACGAACGGCTGCAGCATCCCCATGATGTCCACGCCGAGCAGCCGCTCCGCCACGCTGTCCGCGGCGCACAGCCGGCGCGCCTCGATGAAGGACTCAAGATCGCTGCGCCGGCTCAGCACGGAGATCACGTGCCAGCGCAGCGGGCCGTCGGGGTCGGGGTCGCACAGAGCTGCCTCGATGAGATCGCGCACTCTTCCCTCGGCCGGCGGCATACCGCTCAAGGTAGCCACGCGGTGACGCCGTCCTGGCGGAAGACGTGCACACTTGACCGTATCCCTGGTTACCTTTGAAGCGTGCGCGGTGATCTGCTTGACCTCATCTTGATCGGCCTCGTGATCGCCTTCGGCGTCTCGGGTTACCGGCAGGGCTTCATCATCGGGGTAATGAGCTTCGTGGGGTTCGTGGGCGGGGCCGTGCTCGGGGTCTTCATCGCGCCGCCGATCTCCAAGGCCGTGGTCAGCGGCGACACGCCGCAGGCGCTCCTGGCCATCGTGATCGTCTTCCTGTCCGCCACCATCGGCCAGTTCGCGTCCTCGACGCTCGGCGCCGTCGTGCGCAGCCACGTCACCTGGGAGCCCGCCAAGGTCGCCGACGCGGTCGGCGGCACGTTCTCCAGCGCGCTGTCCGTGCTGGTCATCGCCTGGCTGATCGGCTCGCTGATCGTCTCCACGGCCTTCAGCCCGCTCGTCGACCAGGTGAAGAACTCCGCGCTGCTGACCACCGTCGACGACGTGATCCCGCAGGCCGCGCGCAACTGGCAGCAGCCGTTCAAGAAGTTCATCGACCGGTCGGAGTTCCCGCCGGTCTTCGACGCGATCGGCGCGGGCACGATCGTCGACGTGCCGCCGCCCGACCAGAGCGTGCTGCAGGGCGCCAAGCTGAGCCGCGCCCGGCGGGCCATCGTCAAGGTGCAGGGCAACGCCGAGAGCTGCAACAAGCACATCGAGGGCACCGGCTTCGTCTACGCCCCCGACCGGATCATGACCAACGCCCACGTGGTCGCCGGCGTGACCCGCGACCTGCAGGTCATCGACTCCACCAACACGCCCCACGCGGCCACCGTCGTGCGCTACAACCCGCGCCGCGACATCGCCGTCCTGTACGTGCCCGGCCTCGGCCTGCCGCAGCTCTCCTTCGACGGCGACGGCTCGCGCGGCGACAGCGCCATCATCGCCGGCTTCCCCAAGGGCAAGGGCTTCACCGCCGAGCCTGCCAGGATCGGCGGCCAGCTCGACGCCGAGGGGCCCGACATCTACCGCGACGCCACGGTCCGGCGCAAGGTCTACGCGATCCGCGGCCGGGTGCTGCCCGGCAACTCGGGAGGCCCGCTGCTCACGGTGGACGGCCGGGTCTACGGCGTGATCTTCGCCGCCGCGATCAACGAAGAGGAGACCGGCTACGTCCTGACGGCCGAGGAGGTCGCCCCCGACGCGTCCCAGGGCCGCACCGACACCTCGCCGGCCAGCACCCAGAACTGCGACTGACCGCCCGCCGCTCAGCCGGGCAGCTTGTCCAGGATCACGGCGACGGCCTCGTCGGGGTCGCTGTCCTGGCCGAACCCCGAGGCCGCCTTGCCGACCCCGTCGTAGGCGCCGCCGTACCCCTGGATCCTGGCGGCGCCGCGGCTGAAGAGGGTCAGCGCCCCGCGCCCGTTGCCGCGCTGCAGGTGCGTCAGCCCGACGCAGATCTGCGCGAGGCCCTGCCACAGCTCGCGCTCGTCCTCCGGCGCGC
Organism: Nonomuraea sp. NPDC050153; assembly: GCF_044460125.1. Lineage (NCBI taxonomy): Bacteria > Bacillati > Actinomycetota > Actinomycetes > Streptosporangiales > Streptosporangiaceae > Nonomuraea > Nonomuraea sp. NPDC050153. The sequence continues at coordinate 12,720 of NZ_JBITJQ010000064.1, read as the reverse complement.
ACTTCCAGCGGCCCTCGAACACCTCGTGCGCGTTGAACGGCAGCCCCTCGGCCAGGAAGCGGCGGGCGTCGGCCATGGCTTGTTCGGTGGTGGGGGCGTAGTCGTCGGGGACCCGGGGCATGCCCTGCTCGCCATAGGGGAGCGGCCTGCCGTACGCGTCGCGCGGCCTGGCGTTACGCGGCCTGCCCTCGGGATCGCGGTCTCTCATCGCGCGGGCTCCGGATCGGCCAGCCAACCGAGCAACTCGGTGTCGAACACGTCGGGGATCTCCTCATGGGGGAAGTGGCCGGCTCCTTCGAGCAGCCGCCACCGGTACGAAGCCGCCACGTAGCGGCCCGAGCCCTGCGCCGTCCGCGGCAGGGCGCGCGGGTCGAGCGCCCCGTGCAGGTGGAGCGTGGGGGCCTCGACCTCGGTACGCATGGCCCTGGCGTAGCGGCGGCCGTCGGGCCGCAGCTGGGAGCGGCCGAACCAGCGGTGGTACTCCAGCGCGCAGTGTGCCACGGCGGGGATGCGGAACGCCTCGCGGTACGTACGCGCGGTCTCGGGATCGGGCCAGCCCGGCCGCGACCAGTCGTTGAGCAGCCTGCCCACCAGGGCCGCGTCGCGGCGCCTGAGCCGGTGCTCGGGCAGCAGCGGCAGCTGGTGGCCCAGCGCCTGCCGGCTGGCCTTGAGCTGGCCCAACGGGTCGGTCAGCAGCGCCTTGCGCAGCCGCAGGGGATGCGGGGCGGACACGGCGACCAGCCGGTGCACGCACTTGGCGTCGAGCACGGCCATCGTCCAGGCCAGCAGGCCGCCCCAGTCGTGCCCGACCACGATCGCCCCGGTCTCGCCCAGGGCCCTGATCAGGCCGGTCGCGTCGGCGGCCAGCGTGGGCAGGTCGTAGCCGCGCGGCGGCTTGTCGCTGCCGCCGTAGCCGCGCAGATCGGCCGCGACCGCCCGGTAACCCGCCTTCGGCAGGGAGACGAGCTGGTTGCGCCACGTCCACCAGAACTGCGGGAACCCGTGCAGCAGCAGCACCAGCGGCCCCTCGCCGGCCTCGACGACGTGGAAGCGGGTGCCGCCCGCGTGGACCGCGCGGTGCGTCCAGGGCCCTTCGATCTGTACGACCGACTCGTCAGGTGCCATCACGTGTCACCGGCTCACGATCGGAACGAACCGCGGGCAGCGTCTCGTCCTCGGGCGTGGCAATTTCCTTGAGTCCCTTGATCGATCTGGCTGTGCGCTTCATCCCGGCCAGTCCCTTGAGCCGCCTGACCCCGATGAACACCAGCAGACCCGCCGCCACCAGGTAGAACACGGTCACGATGAGGAAGGCCGCCCAGTTGGGCAGCCACTGCGCCAGCACGAACGCGATCGTGAACGAGGCGAGGATCAGGCACAGGTGCGCCATGAAGGCGGCGGCGGCGAACAGGCCGCCCGCCGTGCCGACCCGCTTGGCGTCGAACCTGAACTCGGCCTTGGCCAGCTCGATCTCCGAGCGGACCAGGTCCGAGATCTGACTGCTCGCCTGGGCGACCAGCGAGCCCAGGGATTCTTCCTCGGGAGTCTGCGGCATGAACGTCTCCTATCGAGGCCTGGTGGCCGTGTCAAACATCATCCAGCGCAATGCGACGCTCGCGTACCGTGTATGAAGCAGCACCGCCGCCAGGAGCTCTTCCGACAGTTTCGCCAGGCCGAGCCGCGCTGACAGCCAGGCGCCCCGAACACGCCGAAACTTGTCGAGCGCGAGTCCCGCTGTCACTCCCAGAACTACCCGATCGAACAAGATAGCGCCCACGCCGGGTCCGCCGGGCTTCGCCCCCAGGCCCTCAAGGTCTCAGCAGACAGGCGTATGTCCCGATTTATTGGGACATACGCCTGTAAGGTGTGATCAGTCCTCGGACTTGGCGGACGGGAGCTTCTCCGAGATCAGGTTCATCACCGTGCTGTCGGCCAGGGTCGTGACGTCGCCGATGCTGCGGTTCTCGGCCACGTCGCGCAGGAGGCGGCGCATGATCTTGCCGGAGCGGGTCTTGGGCAGCTCGGGCACGACCAGGATCTGACGCGGCTTGGCGATCGGACCCAGGGTCTTGGCCACGTGGTTGCGCAGGTCGGCGGCGATGTCGTCGCTCTCCTCCGCCGAGCCGCGCAGGATCACGAACGACACGATCGCCTGGCCGGTCACCGGGTCGGTCGCGCCGACCACGGCCGCCTCGGCCACCTTCGGGTGGCTGACCAGCGCGCTCTCCACCTCTGTGGTGGAGATGTTGTGGCCGGAGACGAGCATGACGTCGTCCACGCGGCCGAGCAGCCACAGGTCGCCGTCGTCGTCCTTCTTGGCGCCGTCGCCGGGGAAGTACATCCCCTCGAACCTGCTCCAGTACGTGTCGATGTAGCGCTGGTCGTCGCCCCAGATCGTGCGGAGCATCGACGGCCACGGCTCGCGTACGACGAGGAAGCCGCCGCCCCCGTCGGGGACGCTGTTGCCCTGGTCGTCGACCACGTCGGCCGAGATGCCGGGCAGCGGGCGCATCGCGGCGCCCGGCTTGCCCGCGGTGACGCCGGGCAGCGGGCTGATCATGATGGCGCCGGTCTCCGTCTGCCACCAGGTGTCGACCACGGGGCAGCGCTCTCCGCCGATGTGCTCGCGGTACCAGACGTACGCCTCGGGGTTGATCGGCTCGCCGACGGAGCCCAGGATGCGCAGGCTGGACATGTCGTACTTCGCGGGGATGTCGTCGCCCCACTTCATGAACGTCCTGATCGCGGTGGGCGCCGTGTAGAGGATCGTGATCTTGTACTTCTGCACGATCTCCCAGAACCGGCCGCGGTGCGGGGTGTCCGGGGTGCCCTCGTAGATGACGCTGGTGGCGCCGTTGGCGAGGGGGCCGTACACGATGTAGGAGTGGCCGGTCACCCAGCCGATGTCGGCCGTGCACCAGTAGATGTCGGTGTCGGGCTTGAGGTCGAAGACCGCGTGGTGCGTCCAGGCGGTCTGGGTGAGGTAGCCGCCGGTGGTGTGCAGGATGCCCTTGGGCTTACCGGTGGTGCCGCTGGTGTAGAGGATGTACAGCGGGTCCTCGGCGTCGTGGGGCTCGGCGGCGTGCTGGTCGCTCTGACGGTCGACCAGGTCGTGCCACCAGACGTCCTTCGCGCCGAAGGCGACGTCCTGGCCGGTACGGCGTACGACGAGGACGTTCTGGACCTGCGGGCACTCGGCGACGGCCTCGTCCACCGTGGGCTTGAGCGCCGACGGGTTGCCCCTGCGGTAGCCGCCGTCGGCGGTGATGACGAGCTTGGCGTCGGCGTCGTCGATCCGGCTCTTCAGCGCCGCGGCCGAGAAGCCGCCGAACACCACCGAGTGGACCGCCCCGATGCGGGCGCAGGCCAGCATCGCGATCGGCAGCTCGGGGATCATCGGCATGTAGATGGCCACCCGGTCACCCTTGCCGACGCCGAGCTCCTGGAGGGCGTTGGCGGCCTTGCTGACCTCGCGCTGGAGGTCGCCGTAGGTGAGGGTGCGGGTGTCGCCCTCGGGCTCGCCCTCCCAGTAGTAGGCGACCTTATCGCCGCGGCCCTCCTCGACATGGCGGTCGACGCAGTTGTAGGCCACGTTGAGCTCGCCGCCGACGAACCACTTGGCGAACGGGGCGTTCCACTCGAGGGTCGTCTCCCACCGTTTGGCCCACGCCAGCCGGTCGGCCGCACGCTCCCAGAAGGCGAGACGGTCGGCGGCGGCCTCGTCATATGCGGCGGCGGTCACGTTCGCGGCCGCCGCCAGGTCAGCCGGCGGTGTGAACCGGCGGTTCTCCTGTAGCAGGTTGGACAGCGCCTGGGTCTCGTTGCCAGGGGTCTCCGGGGCCACCTCGTGCTCCTTCTATGGCCAGATTGGATAGGTCGTGTCCCACTTCACCAGCTCACGGCCTCCACACACAAGAGGTCTAGACAGGTCTGTACCGAGGGACCTCCGCTTATCAGGTCGCATGACAGCCGCAATTGAAACGTTGTCATCCTGAAATCAGGTGGGGACCCATAAAGGGTTGCGCATATTCGATCGCCGGGATTTCTCGACGCACCGTCACCTTTTGAGCGCGCCCCGCCTTCCCCGGGGCGCCGGTACGGTCGTCACCGGGAGCGGTCGTACTCGCGGGTAAGGTCGGTTCCCGTGAGTGACCCACTGGCTGTCATCGCGGAGTTCCCCGGCGTCCCCGAGGCGGTGGAATCCGCCCGGCAGGCCGTCGACCGGCTGTACCGCCACCGAGTCCTGCGCCGGGCCAGCCCGGCCGTCTCCACGGAGTCGTCCCTGCGGGGCGCGCGGGCCTCGGCGTCCCTGGAGGGCGTGGACGTGCCCCTGGACGCCCTGCGCCGGGACGAGGTCCACGACCCGCTGGTCCAGGGCGCCCTGCGCGCCTCGGCGGAGTTGGGCCGGCTGGGCTCGACGTGGCGGGCGTCGCCACGGCAGGTGCTCGCCCGCCTGCACGCGGTGGCGGCGACCGGTCTGGCCCCGCAAGCCGTCCTGGGCCGTCCGCGGGCGGTGGACGAGGCGCCGGACCCGCTGGGTCTGGGGCCCGCGCCGGGCGCGTCGGAGGCGGCCACACGCATGGACGGGCTGCTCGGCCTGCTCGAACGGCCCACGAAGGCGCCCGCGATCGTGCTGGCCGCCGTCGTCCACGCCGAGCTGGCCGTACTGCGCCCCTTCGGCACGGCGGACGGGATCGTGGCGCGCGCGGCCGAGCGCCTGACCCTGGTCGAGTACGGCCTGGACCCGAAGTCCCTCGTGGCCGTGGAGGTCGGACACCTGGAGCACGGCTCGTACGCGGGAGCGTTGCGGGCGTACCTGAGCGGGACCCCGGAGGGCGTCTCGCAGTGGGTACAACAGTGTGCCTCTGCGGTAAGCCTGGGGGTGCGCGAGGCGACCGCCATCTGCGAGGCCATGCAAAGAGGCTGAGGTCACGGCGGCGGAGGCGCAGGTGAGACCGTCGGGCCGGGCCGCTGACATAGCTGACGGCGTCTCAGTCAAGAGACGCCGTCTGCCGGCGCATCACACCGGGTTACCAAGCGTGCACCTGTATTCGTCGGAGCGGGTCAAGCCCGTCACGACGCGCCTCCCGCGGCTGGTCGCGCGTGGGTACCCGGCTGATGCGCCCGGACAAGTGGTCCGTGACACCTTTCTACGACGGATCCGCCCTGATGGGAAGCCCTTGGACCAAGACCTTTACCAGGCGATGAGCGGCGCCCTCGCATACCCCGTCATCGCCACCCTCCGTGATCTGGTTACCAACCTGTGATGATTACGGAGAGTGATCGCCTTTATGTGATCGTTATGGCGCAGACAAAAAACTTGGCGAAAATGCGAGATTGCTCCTCGACGAAACTCGAGTCCATCGGGCAGCATACGGGGGTATCGCCCGAAACTGGAGCGACTGTGCACGGAGTACCTTTGCCAGTCCCTTGCCAGGCTCTGGTGAAGTGATGAAAGCTTTCTTCTGAAACGGGACCGGCTCTACCCCCCCGGAGCCGGACCGATCAGGCGACCCCCGCTCTCCCCCCCGGCGGGGGTCGCCCCTTTTCCACCCACTCCCGCAGGGCACACCCCCACCCCACGCCCCCTACGAAGCGCCTCACCCCCGCACCTCCCAACAGCGGGCCTTCCACCGAACGCCCCCGGCGCTTCCCCAAGGCGGGTCTTCCACCGAACCCCTGCGCCTCTCTACGGCGGGTCTTCCACCGAACGCCCCCGCGCGCCCTTGCGCCTTCCCGCGGCGGGCTCTCACCGAGCACCCACCCGCGGTCTCCGTGCCTTCCCCACGACGGCCCCTCACCAAGCGCCCCCGCCTCGCCCCTTCCCGCAGCGGTCCCGCACTGCACTCTCGCCTTTTCACGGCGCACAGCGCACGGCGCACGGCGCACCGACCGCCGCGTGCTCGCGTGCTCGCGTCCTCGCGTCCCTTACGGTGCACCTCTCGCCGAGCGCCGTGCCTCCGCCTCCACGTCCCCCTGCGGCGACCTCCCGCGAGGCGCCCCACCCCCGCGCCTTTTCACAGGGGCCCTCGCACGCAGGCGCCTTCCCACGGCACACCTCTCAGCGGCCGTCGCCCCACCACCACGTCCTCCTGTGATGCACGTCTCGCCGAGCGCCACGCCTTCCCGCAGATCGGATCTGACCATCGCGGTCTCCTATGAGAAGCCGCCCATCGAGCAGCCCCGCCACCCTGGCCACCTACCACCACAGTCACCATGGCGCTTCTTCGAGCACCTCCCCCCAACGCAGCCTCCACCGCAGCGGCGCCAACCATCGCCCCGCATCCGTGCGCCCCGCATCCGCCCCCGCCGCCGTCATCATCACGCCGCGCCACCGCACCCGATATCCACAGCCCCACCCCACCCCCACCCAACAATCCCCAGAACCCCGTTCGCCCTCTCTCCACCCCACCCGCCTCCAGCAAGGTTGGCCTCCCAACGCCGCTCACCCACTCACCCACCACCCACCCCCGAGAGGCCGACATGCACCGCCCCCTGGTCATCACCGAAGACCACGCCCTGCTGGACGACCTGGTCCGCATAGCCGCCGCAGCCGGTGCCCAACTCGACGTCGCCCAGGTCCCCGCCCACGCCCGCCCGTTCTGGAACCTGGCCCCACTGATAGCGGTAGGCGCCGACCAGGCAGACGCCGTGGCCGCGAGCTCGCCCCCCACCCGAGACCAGGTCCTCCTCGTCACCCGGGCCCCCGACGACCCGGATACCTGGCGAAAATGCGTGGCCGTGGGCGCCCAGGCCGTTCTGACCCTCCCCAACGACGAACGCCACCTGGTCGAGCGGCTGGCAGACGCCATGGAGCCCGACCCCCGCTCCGGATCCGTGATCTGCGTGATAGGCGGCCGAGGCGGGGCAGGCGCGAGCGTGCTGTCGGCCTGCCTGTCCCTTCGCGCCTCCGGCGACCACCTCCGTACCTTGCTGCTGGATGCCGATCCATTGGGCGGCGGCATAGACGCGCTGCTGGGTCACGAGGAGGCATCGGGCGCCCGCTGGGGAGACCTGGTGGCCAGAGAGGGCCGGATCAACTCCAGCGCCCTTCAGGCCGCGCTGCCGTCGTTCGGAGACCTGGCGGTCCTCTCCTTCCACAGAGGTGAGGTGGCGGCGATCCCCGCCCAAGCCATGCGCTCCGTCCTGGAGGCGGGTCAGCGAGGCTTCGACCTGATAGTCGTCGACCTTCCCCGCCACCTCGACCCGGCCGCGATCGAGGCCCTCACCAGAGCGAAGACCACACTGATGGTCGCCACGGCCGACGTCCGCGGCATCCTCTCGGCGGTCCAGGTGCTGGGCGAGACCCGCAAACACACCTCCGACATCCGCGCGATCCTCCGCCCGGGAGTCGTGGACGACGACATGGCCGCGGCCGCCCTGGGCATCCCGTCCGTCGGCACCCTGCCCGACCAGCCGAGACTCACCGCCACCCTCAACCGCGGCGAGCTACCCAAACTGGGCCCCCGCACCGTGCTGGGCGCCCTGTGCACCACACTCCTCCGAGACCTCCTCCCGACATGAGCACCCTGAAATCGCCCACACCGACAGGAGCCGTGTCCCAGGAGCTGGTGGAAGCAGTTCGGGTACGCCTGGCCAGAGCAGGCGTAGAGCCCAGCGCCGCCCAGGTGGCAGTGGCCCTGCGAGCCGAGAAATCCGTGTACGGCGACGCGGAGATCCTCGCCGTGGCCAGGGCTCTCTGCGCCGACCTGATGGGCGCCGGCCCCTTGGAGCCGCTCCTGGCCCGGCCAGACGTAACAGACGTCCTGGTCAACGGCCCACGCGAGGTGTGGATCGACGATGGCAGCGGCCTACGCCGCACTTCTGTGACCTTCGCGGACGACGGGGCCGTCCGCCGGCTGGCCCAGCGCCTGGCGTCCGTCGCGGGCAGAAGACTCGACGACGCCTCCCCGCACGTGGACGCCAGGCTCGCCGGCGGCGTCCGCCTCCATGCCGTGCTTCCACCGGTGGCGTCGGGCGGCACCTGCGTCTCGCTACGCCTACCACCGCGCCGCACGTTCACCCTGGACGACCTGGTGGCGGCGGGCACGATCACCCCATCCGCCATCCCGGTGCTGACCGCCATGGTGAGCGCCAGGCTGGCCTTCCTGGTGACGGGCGGCACAGGCACCGGCAAGACGACACTCCTGTCAGCCCTGCTGTCACTCGCCGACCCGGCAGAACGCCTGCTCTTGGTAGAAGACTCAGCCGAGCTCCGCCCTCTCCACCCCCATGTCGTCCGCCTGGAAACCCGCCCGGCGAACCTGGAGGGCGCGGGCGGCGTGAGCCTGCGCGACCTGGTACGCCAAGCGCTCCGAATGCGCCCGGACCGCCTGGTGGTGGGGGAGGTCAGGGGCAGCGAGGTGGTGGACCTGCTGGCCGCTCTCAACACAGGCCACGAAGGCGGCTGCGGCACGCTTCACGCCAACACCGCGGCCGACGTACCCCCTCGCCTGGAAGCCCTGGGCTGCGCAGCAGGCCTGACCAGGGAAGCCGTACACAGTCAGCTGGCCGCGGCACTCGACGCGGTCATTCACCTGACCCGCGGCCGCCCGGACGGCCGACGTCGTATCGCCGAGATCCGCCTGCTCTCCAGAACGTCAGCCGGCTTCGTCGAGTCGATCCCGGCCCTGACCTTCGACGCCAAGGGCAACTCCCAACCCGGCCCTGCCTACGAAGCCCTCTCCCGAAGAGCACAGCCATGAGTCCCAAGACGAAGGCGGCACGATGACCGGCGCCCTCATAGCGACACTGTCCACAGCCTGCGCGATCTGGCTGTGGACAGCTCCAGACACCCCCACCACCCGCCTGACCAGGCTCGTCACAGGCAGGAACAAACCCCGCTGGACCTCCCTGACCACCCGCCTCACCCGCCCGACCCCCGCCCGCCGCGCACAGCTCTGGCGCCACGCATCAATAGAGCTCTGCCAATCCCTGTCAGCGGAATTGTCGGCCGGACGCACCCCCGGAGAGGCCCTGACCAGGGCAATCACATCAGTGGACTTCCCAGACGCAGAGATCTTGCGCCCTGTCGTAGCCGCGGCAAGAGACGGCGGCGACGTCTCCGCAGCCCTCACCTCATCCGCCCCACCCCAGGGAGGCGAGGGTCTCCGCCAACTGGCGGCCTGCTGGGAAGTAGGCGTCACAGTGGGCGCAGGCCTGGCTGCCCTGGTCGAGCGAGTCGCGGGCACATTACGCACAGCCCAAGCCCACCGCCAGGACGTAGCCGCCCAACTTGCAGGCCCCCGCACCACAGCCCGCCTCCTGGCCGTACTGCCGGCCCTCGGCCTCCTCATGGCCGCGGCCCTCAACATGCACCCTCTGGACTTCCTCCTAGGCAGCCTCCCCGGCCTCATGTGCCTGCTAGCAGGCATCGCCCTCGACGCCTGCGGCCTGTGGTGGACAAACCACATGGCAACCCAAGCCCAGACCTAACCCAACCCCCCAAGAACCAGACCAACACCCAAACACAAGCCCGAAACAACAACCCACCCAAAAGCCCAAGCCCACATCCACCCACACAAACCCCCCACTTCACCAAACCCACACCCCAAGCCAGACCTGCACCTCAGGCCAGACCTGCACCCCAAGCCAGACCTGCACCTGAGGCCAGGCCGGCATCCCAAGGCGGACCCGCAACCTAGGCAGGAGACGTCACCCAAGACAGAACCCGCCACACACCGGCAGGCGCCGCAACCGCAGGCAGAAACCCTCCACTCCAGGCAGAACCGCTACCCACCCAGCACTCGCCGCTGGCCACGCCCACCGATCCGGCACGCCCACCGACCCGGCACGCTGGCCGACCCCGCCAAACCCACACCACACCGAACCGATCGGACCACGCCCAATGCTCGAATGGGTCTCCGCCTTGCTCGCCGGCCTGGCCACGTGGATGTGGTTCTCTCCCCAGACTCCAGCAGAACGCCTGTCCCGACTACGCCCGCCAGTCGAGCCCTCACCCAGGCGCGAGCACAACCCTCAAGAGCCGCATCCAACCCAACAAGCACAAGACCGCAATCGCGACGACGAGCCGCCCTGGCAAGATCCCCCTTCACCCCGCATCACCCGCAAGACGATCACCATGGCCACCTGCACAGGCCTATTGACCGCACTCCTGATCGGCGGCGTCACCGGAACCATCGCCGGCCTCCTGATCACCCCGGCACTGGCAGCGTTCCTCCACAAGAAACAACCCCAGCAGAGCCACCGCGACCGCCGCCGAATTGCAGCCGACCTGCCCTTCGCCGCCGATTTGATGACTGCATGCCTGCTCGCCGGCCGCCCGGTGAGCGACGCCACGGAAATCGCCGCCAATGCGATCACCGGACCCCTCGGCCAGCGGCTGAAATGGGTCAGTACCCAACTACGCTTGGGCGCCGATCCCGACCCCACCTGGGCAACCCTCGCCAAGGACCCAACCACGGCCCAACTCTCCCGAGCGATGAGCCGAGCAGCTCAAAGCGGCGCACCGGTGGCGGACGTCCTGACCCGCCTGGCCGACGACGCCCGCGAAGCCGCCAGAGCCGATTCCGTCGCCTCGGCCAGAAGTGTCGGAGTGAAAGCAGTAGCCCCACTAGGCCTGTGCTTCCTCCCAGCATTCGTCCTGCTGGGAATCATCCCTGTAATAGCCGGACTGGCCTCCACAATCATCCTCCCGTAGAACGACGACGCCGCAGCCGTCCACGTTCCTAGGACAAATCAACCATAAAGGAAATGCCGCACCCGCCAAGCCCTGTCTCGCGAAAACAACTTCATGTCCGCCTATCCCGCCGAGAGAAGTCCACGCGACCCCACCACAAACCAGGCCCCTTTCAGGCTCCTCTCGACGAAGGAGCTGATAACCCCCTTGGGAGCAACACCCAAGGCCCAGCACCAAACCGCGATCGAAGAACAACCGGCATCAAGGCGAACGACAGCCCCAGTCCGCCTCACAACCCCACCGTCGCCGAGACCCTAACGAAGCGCCAACCGCAGAAACGCCTTTCCAGGCCAGCCTCCCGCCGGACGGACGGGGCAACCAACCCCGGCGACCCCAAGCCTCCGCCCAGAACCGCGATTGCTCATACTTACATCGCTTCCCACGCCCCCAGGACCCTTGAGGAGGCACCGCTGTCTGGGCGTCCACGCCGCCTTCCGCACCCCAACGCCGCCCCTACGTCGAACCGGGCCTGAGCTTCCAGCCGCAGACCGGAGGGCTCAGGCCAAGTCCCATGCAGGTGCAGCGAACGATCGAGTCCGAGTCGTCAGCCGATCACTGTGCCTTATCGGGATTACGGCTTTTGCAGCATCGTGGTCGATTGGATGTGAGGTGCTCGTTCATATGCCGTTGAAGGGCTGCGACTTCGTCGCACAGAACGGCGAGATCTTGCCTTATCGCGGTCTGGACGTGGCTGATGTCGGCCTTCACTTGGGCCATGTCGGCCGTAGTTCTGTTGTTGCTGCAGTGCTGGCCCGCTTTGAGCGTACGGAGGTGCAACAGCAACTCGAGGATCTGTGTCTCTAGGTCCATGAATTCCCGCCTTTGTACCAGCTCAGACGAGTTCCCGGGGTCTGATGACGAGCCGGGTTTTGCTGCGGAGCACACCATGACAGAAAGTCCACACTCGCGGCGGCCATCCATCGTGGCCAGAGTGGGGTTCTTCATACACAAGCTGAAGTTGTTTCTCCTGCGGGAGAGGATCGGACGCCGTCCTTCAGTACATGAATAGGCTCGTGACTGGGAGAAACAGGGCGAAGCGACAAGTCCACGGTCAGACGGCAAGTTGAAGATCGACAGCGACAAAGGTCTGCGTTCGGATGACTCACTGACGAAGCAGGCCCATCTGCCGGAGCCCCCGCCGGCACCTTCTCAGTGGCGGGCCAGGCCCATCCGACAACACACAGTGGAGCGGTGCTGGAGCCCGCTACCCGCCCACGGATTTCTGCAACGCCCTCACACCGCATCCCACGCACCCGACGCCGCGCGCTGCCGCGGTCTCCCAGACGCCGCCTCTGAGGCGCGATGCTGCGGTCTTTCCGACTCTGCCTTTGCGGGTGCGATGGTGCCGCGCATGCGACGCCGCCTCTGAAGCGCGCTGCCGCCGTCTATCAGGCTTGGCGCTTGAAGGAACTGGCGCCGTACACCTGACGTCGTCTCCAGGGCCCGATGCCGCTGCCTATCCAATCCGCCTTTGGGAGCGCGATGGCATCATGCGTCCAATACCGCCTCTGGGATGTGACGCCGTTGAGCGTCCGGACCCGCCAATGGGGCCCTTCCTCTATGTCGCCTTTCGCGCGCCTAACACCGCCTCTGGGCGAGCAACCCCGTTCCCGCGGCCTCCGCATCGCCACCGGACACCGAGCGCCGCTCCTGGGAACGCAACGCCACTCCGGCAGGACAGTCACTGCCTCCGAGCGCACGCAAACCTGTTGCCCGAGCTCTCGAATGTCGTCAACACCTCACCACCGCCAAGCCCTCGACGTGCCCCCAGCGCTGCCCCTGCCAACAGCCCTCACTGACAGCTGCCCTCATTGACAGCACCACCTCCAGCGGGGGCACCACCCCCGGTGGGAGTGCCGCCCCACCAGCGGTTCCCGTCCACCGACAGCGCCCCGCGTCGACAGTGCCCTCCGGATACCAAACCTAAGAGCCTGCTGACGAACGGATTTGGTGACGGGTTCGAGTCAGAAGACCGTCGGGGTGTGGTCATTTTCAGGCTGTTGACCTGTGAATGGGAGTGG
>NZ_JBITJQ010000063.1:0-29938 GCF_044460125.1 Nonomuraea sp. NPDC050153 | reverse complement strand
GAGCCCGCTCCTGTCCGCAGGTGTGACACACCGGGAGAACCGCCGAGATCGCCCCAACTCGGCCGTACCGACCAAACCCTTTGTCAGCAGGCTCTAAGGGGGTGTGTGGCTCATGGCCACGATGAGACAGAGCACCCCGACGGGCGACCGGCGCGTGCGCCGCACTCACGCAGCCCTGCGGGGCGCGCTGATCCAGCTCGCCGAGGAACAGGACCTGGCGCAGATCACCGTCGCGGACGTGACCGAGCGGGCGGGGTGAACCGCACGACCTTCTACAACCGCTGCCAGGACGTGCACGAACTGGCCGAGGTCGCCTGCACCTCCGTGATCGACGCCCTGATCGAGCCCCTCCCCGTCCTCGATCCCGCACCGGCCGGCCCGGACGCGGACCCCGCCCGGCCCCTCGTGGCCTTCTTCGACAACCTCGCCGAGCACGCCGGCCTGTTCCGCAGCCTGCTCGGCAATCAGGGCAGCGCCCGCGTCATCGGCCATTTGCGCCGCCGCATCGCCGCCACCGTCCACGTCGCCGTACGCCTGAGCACCGACGCACCGCCGAACGGCACCTCCCCGACCGACATCCCGCACGACGTACCCGCCGCGTTCACCGCCGGCGCGCTCCTCGGCGTGGCCACCGACTGGCTCGAGCGCGACCGCCCGCGAACTCCGGCCGAGATGGCCGAACGGACCTGGCCCCTCCTCGTCGCCCACCACCTCACCGACGCCGGGAGCATCGGCGCGTGAGGCCAGAGGGCTTCACTCACGCAACAGCGCGCCACCGTTGATCGACCAGGTCTGGCCGTTGATCCACGCGGCGTCGTCGGACAGGAGGAAGGTGACCACGCCGGCCAGGTCTTCCGGCTTGCCGAGCCGGGGGCTGGGGATGGTCTGCCGCGTGAACTCCAGCACCTCCGGGGTCAGGGCCATCGTCGTCGCGGACTCGGTCAGCACGATGCCGGGGGAGACGCTGTTGGCGCGGATGCCTTGTTTGCCCCAGCGGTTGGCGATGTGGCGGGTGAGTGCGTTGACGCCGGCTTTGCTGGACTGATAGGCCGCCCGCACGTGGTCACCGACGTGCGCCGCGGCGGAGGCGGTGTTGACGATCGCGCCGGCGCCCTGGTCGAGCAGCACCGGCAGAACGGCACGGGCGGTGCGCGCGTAGCCGATCAGGTTCACCTCGAAGGTCCGCCGCCATACGGCCGGGTCCATGTCGAGGAGGTCACCGTCGCGGCCGAGCACGGCCGCCGAGGCGTCGGCGGCCACGTTGAAGAGCCCGTCGACCCCGCCGAACTGCTCGACGGCAGTGCCGACGAGCGCGCGGACGGATCGTTCGTCGGTGAGGTCGAACTCGACGGCCAGGGCGGTTCCGCCGATGTCGGCGATGCGCTTGGCGGTGGCCTGCGCACCGTCGAGGTTGATGTCGCCGACAACGACCGCGGCACCTTCCGCACCGAGGCGTTCGGCGGTGGCGGCGCCGATTCCACTCCCACCACCGGCGATGATGATGCGCTTTCCGTTGAGACCTTGCATGATGCCCTTCCTGAAATGGTGTGATATCCGTCTTGTCGGCACATTTTCCGGAGCGCGTTCCCCGACGCTCAGCGGGCGGCGTCCATGGTGCCGCCGCCATCGACCATCAAGGTGTGCCCTGTGATGTAGCCCGAGGCGTCACTGGCCAGAAAGACCGCCACTGACGCGACATCGTCAGCGGTGCCAAAGCGCCGCAACGGAAGCTGGGCCAGATAGGCATCGCGCCCTTCGTCACTCAGGGACTCGAAATAGGGCCGCGCCGCCTCGGTCTCGGATGCGGCCGGGCAGATCGTGTTGACCCTGATCCCGTCGGGACCCCACTCCTTGGCCACGACCCGCGATGTCGCGCGGATCGCTTCCTTGGTGGCCGCGTAGGAGAAGTGCTGCGGCAGTCCGAGCACGCCGGCGGCCGAGGCCACGTTGACCACGCTTCCCTTGCGCGCCTTGAGATACCGATAGGACTCCTGCAGGAAGTAATAGGTGCCGAACAGGCCACTCGTCAGATGCTGCAGCAGGTGCGGCTCGTCGGTGTCCAGGAACGATCTCCGGATATCACGCAGGTTGTGGGCGTTGTTGACCAGGATGTCGATGCCGCCCCACTTGGAGACCGTCCGCTCGACGGCCTTCCCGACCTGATCCCGTTGGCTTACATCGCACTCGATCGCGAGACCCGGCTCGCCGTGTTCGCCGAGCTCGACCGCGACGTTCTCGGCCGTGGCGGGGTTGAGATCGACGACCGACACACGGGCGCCGGCCTTGGCCATCGCGATCGCGATGGCACGCCCGATCCCCTGCCCGGCCCCGGTCACGATCGCCACTTTGCCTGTCAGCACACGAGAATCCATGGCCGCGTTCACCGCGCGACCGGCAGTTCGCGGATGCCACAGATGACGGTGCCATCGCGGAATGTGAGCTGCGGATCGCAGGGGCGGCGCATGGCACGCGCGCCAGGGACGGTGGCGAGATCGGGGGATTCGGTCGTGGTCATGGATTTCTCCTCTCGGGCAGGCGGTGCTTCCACACCCACGTTAGCCGACGCTCGTCGGTTAGACGACATGTGTCGGCTTAAAATAGTGAGAGACGCGTCACGCCGACACTGCCGCAGGCTGTGGGAACCACAGGGACTCCCCGCGTCATCGACCACATGCGCAGCCGCACCACCGCAGCCGTTCACATCGCCGTCCGCCGATGATCTCCCGCTTGGACGCTCCGTGACCGACTCGCCGACGGTGTGTCGGCCGGTGCGCTTATCAACTGGCCATCGACTGGCTCCACCGCGAGTGACGACATGAGCTTCCAGTTCACTTCAGGAAAAGGCCCTTCCCTGAAGTAATCTGGTCGCGTGCCTTCGCCCAAGCCCAGCTCGCCCGTTCCGGCCCAGGGGCAGGATCGCAAAATCACTTCACGAAAGGTTGTCAGCCTGTCCGGCGAGCTCGACCCGACCGATGACGATCTTGGCGTGTGGATCGAGCGCTACCTCGCCCTCGCGGTGAGGGGGTGCGCTCCGCCGAGGTGAGCGCGAAGATCAGCCGTCACCTGGAGCGGTTGCGCGGCTGGCTGGCCGCCGGGCTCGGGCACCCGCGCGTCTCGGCGGTCACCGTCCGCGAGATCACCGCCTGGCGCGATCATCTGGCCGCCGCCGGGGGGCGCCGCAAGGACGGCGGCGCGGTGGCCATGGCCCCGGCTACGGTCAACAACCACCTCGCCCACGCTTCGGCGCTGTTCTCGTGGATCAGCGCGCACGCTCCGGCCGCGCTGCTGCCGGGCGGCGATCCGACCAAGCGAGTCGAGCCGCTGCGGCTGCCCGCCCCCGAGGTCCGTGCGCTGAACGCCGCCCAGGTGCGCACCGTCAAGAACGTGCTCGACCGGTTGGAGTCCTTTCACCACCTCACCGGCCGCCGCCACCGCAGCGGCGGCCGGAGCTCCACGCACCGCCACGCCCGGCCGCTGCGTGATCGCGCCATCGTGCACACCATGCTGGGCACCGGGCTGCGCCGCGCCGAGATCGCCGGCCTGGACCTGGCCCAGTTGGAGCCGCACGAACCCGACCAGCTGCGACGGGTGAAGAAGGCCAAGCTGAGCGGGGTACGCGGCAAGGGCCGCACCAGCCGTAGCGTCTTCCTCGGCCTGGACGCCTGCACCGCGCTGGCCGACTACCTCGAGCACGAACGCGGACGCGATGCCACGGCCGACTCGGCCGCGCTGTTCCTGGCCGCCTCCTCTATCGCCGCCCGTCGGCCCGACGGGCGGCTGTCTCCGCGCTCGATCAACACCATCGTGGCTGAGATCGGCGCCATCCACGACCTGCAGATCGCCAGCGACGACCGGCGGCTCGGCAGGCTGCGCCCGCATGACCTGCGCCACACCTTCGCCTACCTGCTCTCCCAAGCCTCCGGCCACAACCGGGCCGAGCTGGAACGCCGCCTGGGCCACGCCAACGAGCGGTACCTGAAGCTGTACACCAACCCGCCTGAGGAGATCGCCGCCGGCTACGTCGAAGATCTGTAACCGCGTTCGTGTGCGGCGCCGTTCGTCACGTGGCACCAGCCGCCGAACATGCCCTGACGTGGGGAATCAGCTCCCGGCTTCCGGTTCGGCTCGCGCCTGCAGGCCCGCTGCCGATGTTCGCTGCGTACTGTCTGCAGCGTGACGGCGCGGTCCCTCTGTCCATCGGGGACATGGCGCGTGTTCAGGACTGACCGGTGACGAGGAGGGGCCAGGTCAGGGTGGCCATCTCGGCCGGGGTGCGCGGGCAGCCGCGCTCGAGCCAGTCGGTGGCCACGCCGAGGAGCGCGCCGGCGATGAACGCGGCGGGTACGTCGTGCGGGATGTCGGCCGAGGAGATGCTGTCCGGCGCGGCGCCGGCCTTCCGGCGTACGGCGACGTGGACGGTGATGGTGATGCGGCCGCGGATGTGGCCGATGACGCGGGGGCTGCCCTGATTGCCGAGCAGGCTGCGGAACAGGCCGGCGTGCTCGCCGAGGATCTCGAAGAAGGCGACGAGGGAGCAAGCGGGGGCGGCCGCGGCAGGGTCGAAGGCGGGCAGAGACTCGATGAGGTTGTCGATCGTCGAGGTGCAGGCCGCCTCGGCCAGTTCATGCACGTTCCGGTAGTGGTCGTAGAAGGTCGTGCGGTTCACCCCGGCCTGTTCGGTCACGTCCGCGACGCTGATCTGCTCCAGATCCCGTTCCTCGGCGAGCCGGATCAGCGCGCTGTGCAGGGCCGCGTGAGTGCGGCGCACGCGGCGGTCGACGGCCGGGGTGCCGTGGTGCGTCGTGGCCATGGCCACCACTCTACATTAACCGACACAAGTTGTTTTGCCGACATGTGTTGGCTAGCTTGTGCTTGGGGCGTCCGCTCGGTCACGGACAGGACCCGGCATGAGGCTCGATCCACAGAGAGAATCCACATGAAGATCACCGGCTGCCGGTCGCCTGGTGACCAGCACGGCAGTCGGCAGACAGGCGGCCCGAAGAGGCGAGACCGGGGACGCCGACGCGCACCGCCGATGGCCAGCCGACCTCACGGCAACAGAGCGCAACGATTTCATCACTCTAGATCAACACGTGAAAGATAGGGGTGCCCCTCATGGGCAAGCTGAACGGCAAGACCGCGGTCATCACTGGAGGAAGCAGCGGGATCGGCCTGGCGACCGCCAAGACGTTCGTCGCCGAAGGCGCGTATGTGTACATCACCGGCCGCCGCACGGAGGAACTCGGCAAGGCCCGAGCCGAGATCGGCCGCAACGTCACCAGCGTGCAGGGCGACATCTCCCGCCTGGCAGACCTCGACCGCCTGTGGCAGCAGGTCAAGGACGAGAAGGGCTCTGTTGACGTCATCGTCGCCAACGCCGCCCATGGCGAGCAGGCCACCCTGGCCCAAGCCACCCCCGAGCACTTCGACAGGGTCTTCTCCGTCACCGCCCGGGGCACGTTCTTCACCGTGCAGAAGGCGCTTGGGCTGCTCAATGACAACGGCTCGGTCATCCTGATCTCTTCGGGCGGGCACATGGACAGCACACCGGACTACACCGCCTACTACGCCGCCAAGGCCGCCGTGCGGTCCTTCTCCCGCACCTGGGCGCGCGAGCTCAAAGGCCGCGGGATCCGGGTGAACACGATCAGCCCGGGAGCCATCGACACCCCCGCGTTCGATGCCGCTGAGGACCCGCAGGCTCTGCGCACCGCCATGGCCGCCATGGTCCCCGTGGGCCGCATGGGCCTGCCCGAGGAGGTCGCCGCGGCCGTGCTGTTCCTCGCCGCCGACGACAACCGCTTCACCACCGGAGCCGACCTCGTCGTCGACGGCGGCCAGACCCAGCTCTGACACCCCCGGCTACGGCATCACGCGGGCCCTCACCGCTGGCGATCGAGTCGAAGAAGACCACGGTCCAGAGCTCCGCGGGAGCGCTCACATGGGCCATGTACGCAGAGAGCGGCAAAGCTTGCCCGCGAGTTTCGACATCGTCTGACCGCTGCACCGGCCGCGAGTGTCGAGGAACTTGAGTAACACCCCGGAGGGCTGTGGGCTGCACGGCAGCCACAGCCCTCCGGCGGCGATCAGGACAGCGGCCGTCGCGTCCGGGCCCTGGTAGTGGGCGGCGAAGGCGCTGTGCCACAGCGGGCCGCACAGGTCGCCCGCCCACTCGACGGCGTCATTCCATTCGGCGGCGTCCGCCCAGGAGTCCCACTCCTTCAAATGAAGGTAGATGCCCATCGCGTCCCTGCCCTTCGCAGGTCGTGTCCCTTTCCCTCCTCTGCATCCCTGCACGCCGAACACCTACTTGAGCCACTCCACGATGTGCTCGTCCAGCGGATAAGGGGACCGCCGAACCGGTTCGTGGTCAGCACCCAACATCGCGCGTCACCGCGCCCGAAGCCGCAGGTGAGAGCTAGCCATGGACTCCCCGCGGCCCGTTTCTGGTGTATTCCGGCCGGCCCCCGTCCAGGGCGGCGTCGTACTGCATGCCGACATCAGGAACGTACCGGGTGCCGGGCCGCGGGTACTTGGAGGCGTCGATGGCGAACATCGCCACCCCTGCCGGCCCGGCCGGGCGCACCCAGCGGGCCAGCACATCCCGTGCCTGCTCGACGATGACCTCACCAGACTCCAGCGCCTGATACAGGCTGCCCCAGCCCCGCCGGCACGCTCGGTCGAACATCAACTCCGCCACACTGCGGATCGGCCGCCCGGCACCCGCCAGCGCATCCACGATCTCGAACAACGCATCGGCCCACCTGCCGAACACCGAGTACACCTCGGCGCGGAACGCCGCCAGCTGCTCCAGAGCGGAGACTTCCCGCATGGCGCGTTACAGGGCACAATGAACTCCACGGCCGTTCTGGTGATCGTTTCTTCGCAGACCGATCATGCCCAGACGGCCGTTCCCATGCCAACCTCCGTGGCCGAACCGCGATCAACCCCTGACCTGCAGCCTTAAATCGTCAGACCCTATGAGATCAACGGCCTTCCCGCCCTCGCCCCGGCAGCACGCGCTTCCACCACCTAACGGATCTCCCGGCATTTTCCGCGGCAGCCCGCTCAAGGTTGCCTCGGACGATACGCGTCGTCGGGTGGTCGTCGCCCAGTACCCGCTCGCATTCGGCGAGGGTGGCCTCGTACAGCGGGATGGCCCGGTCCAGGTCCCCCGCCGACTGGTAGGTGTGGGCGAGGTTGTTGCGGGAGGTCAGGGTGGAGGGGTGGTCGCCGCCCAGCACCCGCTCCCGGTCGGTGAAGGTCTGCTGCAGCAGGGGGATGGCGCGGGTGAGGTCGGCCACGTCGTACAGGTACCGGCCGCACCAGGCGCGGAGATCCAGCAGGTCAGTAGGCAGGCCGTTGCTGGCACGGGCCTGCCGGTAGAGGATGTCGGTCTGTTCGATGAGCAGCTCGACCGCGGCGCGAGCCGCCCACGTGCCGGAGCCGTCGGGCAGCGTGGCGTTGAAGGCGTGCAGCAGGCCGGTGGCCTGGTCCAGAAGGGTGTCGAGGCCGCCGTGGTGGGCGGCGCGTTCGCGGAGCACACGTTGGATGAGGCGGTGCATCAAGACCGTTTGGCGGTCCTCGCTGAAGGTGATCAGCGAGGTGTCGGCCAGGTCGGCCAGCAGCTGCCGGGCGCCTACCGGCTCGGTGCCCGCACCGGTCCACCGGTGCAGGATCGGCAGCGGGACGCCGGCTGGGGACAGCACTGCGAGCATGCCCAGCAATTCCTGCGCCGGCGGTAGGGCGGCCTCGGCCTGGGTGACCGACAGCAAGATCGCTTCGGCGGTGCCGGCCGGGTAGGCGTCGCCGTGCTGGGCGGGCAGGTAGTCGCCGACGGGGAAGGCGCGTAGCTCTTCCAGGTAGCCGTGGTAGTCCAGGGGCAGCCGGGAGATCATCGCGGCGGCCTGGGCCAGGGCCAGCGGCAGATGCCCGAGCTCGGCGGCCAGTTCGGCGGCGCCAGCCGGATCTGCCAGGCCGGTGCGCTCGTGCAGGAAGGCCGCCGCCTGGGCGGCGGTGAACATCTCCACCTGTACCGGCTCATAGGCGCGCAGGAAGGCGCGGTTGCGCGAGGTGATCATCACTCGGGTGGCGCCGGTGGCCGGGCACCAGGCGCGTAGCGCGGCCACGTCGGTGGCGTTGTCGAAGACCAGCAGGGCCGGCTCGGTGGTGGCGGCCAGCCAGGTCTTGGCGCGCCGCGCGGCTGTGGCGGCGTCATCATCAGGCCGGCGCTCGCCGAGCCGTTCGTCCAGGGCGGCCAGCCCGGCCAGGATCTGGTCGGGGGTCTCGGCGGCGATCCAGGCCACCACCGGCCAGCGCGCCGCCTGGCAGGCCCAGGCGTAGGAGGCGGCCAGCATCGTCTTGCCCACTCCGGGCGTGCCGGCCAGCGCAGATCACCACCGCTCCGCCGCTGCCCGCATCCCGCCCGCTGGCGCCGGGTTCGCCGAGCACTTCGGCGAGCCGCTGGGTCAGCTGGGGGCGCTCTTGGAAGCCGGGCGGGCGCTGCGGGATGTCCCCCTCGACGATCTGGCCGGGCTCGGGTGCGGGTGGGTAGTGGTGATGGTGCTCGACGCCCACGGCCTTGTTGATGACGTTGTCGTGGTAGTCGATGTGGTCGCCCTCAGCGCCGTCCATCGTCATCCCCGTCGTCATTCCCATCCGGCGCGGCGGGGTAGGGGTCGCCCACCTGTTTGCCTACGACCTTGTCGTGGAAGGTGTTGTGGTGGAACTCGAGGTGATCGCCGCCGTAGGCGCGACGGTGATCGTCGCCTTCGTGAATGGTCTGGTCGCCGCCGGCCTGATACACCCGGCCCTGGCCCGAGGCCTGCGCCCGCATCTGCACGTTACGCGCCCCGTCACCGGTCGAGACGATGCCGGTGTTATTGCCGCCGATGGCGATCGACCGCTCGCCCGAGGCTGACACCTGCGGCAACGCCTTCCGCGCGGCGTCCGGCGGGTCCGGAGTAGCGACGGTGGCCGGCTGGGCGCGGTCGGCGCGCACCTGCGCCCGCAACGCCATCACGGCGACCACCAGCCCGGCCACACCGACCACCATGCCGGTGAACATGCCGACCACGCTGGCCCGCTGATCCAGCACCCCCAGTACGTCCGTGGGCAGGTGCAGCGGATCGGCGAAGAACCAGACCAGCCCCACCGCCAGCGAGGCCGCCAACACCACGACCGCGATCACCGCTACGCCGCGCCACAGCCGCGACCCTGGCGCGCTTTCCGCCCCCGGCGTCGTCTTCGACATGTCTCCAGAGTGCTCCCGAACCGGCACGAGCGGGCCCATAGTGGCGAACGCGTTACCAGTCATCACGACGTCGCGAAACGGTTGTTTGCGGGACGGCCACCGCAGGACTTGCCGCGATCACGTTTCCGCAGGAACTATCGTCCCGAAACCCGTTGTCACTTTCCGAAGTTGTGTGCACGGATGTCCTGGGCTTTCGGGGATCTGTGCAGAGGACTGTGAAGCGCCGGCTTGTCCGTAGTTCTCTGCGCTGCTTCCGGCCGCGTCGGTGGCCGCCCGGTGATGGTGACCGAGGACGTGCTCGCCGCCGCCCGGGCCCGCCGCGAGCGCGGCCGGTCGGTCACCCGGATCGCCCTGGAACTCGGCGTGGGGCGGTCGACGCTGTATCGGGCGCTGGAGAACGACGACCCGCCCGCCGCCATGGGCGCCGCGCCCTCCCGCTGACGATCCTTTCTTCCAGGGCCTCCCGTGCGTCCGGCACCATGCAGCCGCCGCCTGGGGTGTTTTAGGCGTGGATCCGGGCGCTGTCCGAGACATCCTCCGCGCGGACCCGAAGCCGACCGTCCGGCAACTGCTCGGAGGCCGCTCGCAGGCGCGCCTCCCACTCGCCTGTGGGCCACCGGGTCCGCTCACTCCAGACCACACCGGCGAAATTCGCGCGGTCAAGGTCCGCGCGGGTGAGGTTCGCGCCGGTCAGGTCCGCGCGGATCAAGACCGTGTCGGCCAGGTGCGCGCCGTCCAGGTTCGCGCGGGTGAGGTTCGCGCTGGTCAGGTTCGCGTCGGTCAGGTTCGCGCGGGTGAGGTCCGCTTGGGTCAGGACCGCGCCGGTCAGGTTCGCGCCGGTCAGGTTCGCGCCGATCAGGTCCGCACCGAACAGGTTCGCCCGGGTCCCGACCGCGTCGACCAGGTTCGCGCCGTTCAGGGTCGCGTGGGGCAGGTCCGCGTCGGTCAGGTTCGCGCCGCCCAGGTTCGCGCGGGTCAGGTCCGCACGGGTGAGCTTCGCGTTGCTCAGGTCCGCGTTGCTCAGGTCGGCGCCGGTCAGGTCCACGCCGAACAGGAGCGCGCCGGGCCACATCGGGGGCCACGAGGGTGCGAATGCCGGGGTGGTGCGGGCAAAGGCTCGCCACCACGACCGTCTGGGCTTGCGGTCGCCGGTCGGGCGGAAAGCGGGCGAGGTACGGGCGAAGGCCGTGATGAGCCGGCCCGCGAGTGAGTCAGCGCGCAGCATCGCTTTCTCCTACCTGCCTGGTGACCGGGTCGGCCGATGACGCAGCCCCCGGCTCGGCGATGATGCCCGGCCTGGACTGATCGCCCTGATCGGGCGCCGCGGCGGCCGGCCCCATCTCGGCGGGTCTCGTCATGCCGGCGACGGTGGGGAGGTCGGCCTGCACGGGGATCTGCTGGCTGAGCTTTTCCAGGATGAGCGGTGCGGCCGCTCCCAGCGCCAGGGCGATGAGGGGTGTCATGCCGTTGACCGACGCGCCGGCGGCGCCGGCCACCACCGCGCTGGCGGCCGCGCGGCCCAGCACCGAGACCAGGTAGGGCCGCCGCCCGGCCCATGTGGATAGCGCCAGGGCCAGCCGTGGCCCACCCGCCGCACCGCCTTGATGAAGTCGAGCGCCTCGATGGCCAGCCCACCGCCCAGCCCCCACAGCGCGAACATCCAGCCCATGCACTCGACCGTAGACGTGTCAGTCGGGAACGCCCACCTCGTTGGACATCTCCGTCGTTTCTGGCTCCACTGACATCCGACGGCAAGACCCCACTGACACTCTCGTGGGCACTTGGCCTGCCGTTAAGGAGGCTGTCACCAAGTACACGCGAGCGGTGTTAGCCCAGGTAGAAGGTGCCTGAGTAGTGCCTGGAGCTCCGGCCGAGCCCGACCGCACGGTCCCAGCTCCGGTAAATACGTTGCGGGGTCCAAACGGGCGGGGCATGCTGGGTCGATCGAGCGGCGGAGAGCGCTGCCTGGACTAAGGAGGGCTGACGGATGGCCATCACTGCGCTGCGGCATGTCCGCATCAGTCCCACCTCTTTGTTCAGGAGCACACCCGTTGTCTTCCGAGTACGAGCCCTCTGATATCTACTCCGACCTCGACTCCCCCCGGTCGGAATTCACCCGTGACGAGTCCCAACCAGATCCGGCCGCAGCCTTCGTCTTCACGTTCCATTCGGTCGACGAGGAGCCGGGCCCGGATCAGCGGTGGTCCACCTGGCTGGAGGTCGAGCGCGGTTCTCGCGGCCCGGAACCACGCCCCTCGTGGGTTGTGACGGAACAGGCTGCGATCGACACCGAGCTCGGCGTCCTCAAAACCGGCAAGGAAGCCGACGTCTTCCTGCTCGAACGGGCCGTCGAAGCCATCGGCGACAACCCGGCGAAGTCCTCGCTGCTGGCCGCGAAAAGGTACCGCACCGAGGAGCACCGGTCCTTCCACCGCAGTACGTCGTACGTCGAAGGCCGCCGTACCCGCAACAGCCGCGACAGCCGGGCGATGGCGAAGAAGACCTCGCACGGCCGCAGTGTCGCGGCCGGTCAGTGGGCATACGCCGAATGGGACGCCCTCAACCGATTGTGGAAGGCCGGCGTCCCGGTGCCGTATCCCGTGCAGGTGGACGGCACCGAGCTGCTGATGGAGTTCATCGACGACGGCGAGGGCGGTGCCGCGCCCCGGCTCGCCCAGGTCCGGCCGTCGAAGGAGCTGCTCGGTGTGTATTTCGAGCAGCTCCGCAACGGCATGCGTGAACTGGCCCGCGCGGGACTCGCGCACGGCGACCTTTCGCCGTACAACGTCCTCGCGCAGGCCGAGCGGATCGTGATGATCGACCTGCCCCAGGTCGTCGACATCGTCGGCAACCCGAAGGGCATGGACTTCCTGATGCGCGACTGCCACAACATGGCCACCTGGTTCACGAACCGCGGGCTCGAGATCGATGAACAGGAGCTGTTTGCCGACCTGCTTACGATGGTGTTCTGATCGCCTTCTGCTGACGACAACACACTCGGACACCGACAGGTCTATCCGGAACCTACAGCGGTGCGGCGAAGTCGGTGACGACCAGTGGCTGACCGAGACCGTGGGCGAGGGGCTGGTGGCAACCTCTAGCCTGTACCTGGACCGCGGCGCCTGGATCACCCTCCTCCCGGCGAACTGATCAGTGCCCTGAAGGCCGCCGGCTCTCATTCCAGCTCGGGGCCTCGTCGGCTCCTCGGCGAACGTCCCGTACGCCTCGGCCTGCTCATCACCCAGAAACTCCACTGGTACGACCGGACCTTCACCAGACCCAGGGTCCACCCGACAGGGTTTCGCCGAACCCCAGCGAACGAGCGGATCATGCACCAAACGGCCCTCCACTCGGACAGCTGCGATGAGACCCCAGGTAGCTCTGCGCAGTGTTCCGATTTCGTCACGCTGCGATCACGTCACAGCGAAGCCCTTTACGACACGGCCTTGGGCTTCAGGCGAGTGGCTCCGTGGCATCCGGCCACGGAGCCTCCGCGAAAACCCGTTGGCGGACCACGGCGACCACTGCTAGCTTTCTGGAGGCCGTGCCAGAGAACGAGGAGGTGGTACCCGTGAACGCAGTATCGACATGGGTGCTCCCCTCCGGGGTCACGGTCGGGCGATAGGTCGTCCGGGAGTGCCGTTCAAGAGCACTCCTGAAAGGCACGACCATGCAATTCACTTCTGAACAGCGCCTCGACGACGGCGTCGTCGAACGCGAATTCACCCTCGGTGAGATCCCCGGCATCCTATGGACGCCCTCATCCGCGTCCGCACCGGTCCCGCTGATCCTGCTCGGCCACCCCCCGCTCGGACTGCACAAGATGTACCCCCGGCTGGTGGCGCGGGCCCGGCACGCCGCGGCGGATGGCTTCGCTGCGGCCACCATCGAGCTCCCGGGGAGCGGTGACCGGCCCCGTTGGGCCGGCGCCGAGCAGGTAGGCGCCGACCTGCGCCGGGCTATGGAGGCCGGCGAGCCGGTCGGCGACGAGATCATCGACGCCCTCATCCTCCCGCTCGTCGACAAGGCGGTCCCGGAATGGCAGGCCACCTTGGACGCCCTCCTTGCGCTGCCCGAGATCGGCGGCCCGGTCGGGTACTCGGGGGGAGTGATCTCCATCGGCATCCGGCTTGCACTGATCGAGCCGCGCATCGTGGCCGCCGGCTTCTTCGCCGGGAGTTTCGTGCCTCGCACCATGTTCGGGGAGGCCCGACAGGTCACCATTCCGCTGCATGTCCTGCTGCAGTGGGATGACGAAGGGAACGACAGGCAGGCGGCCCTGGACCTGTTCGACGCCTTCGGCTCCAAGGAGAAAACGCTGCACGCCAACATGGGCGGGCACACCGGTGTCCCGCAGTTCGCCGGGGAGGACGCGGCTGGGTTCTTCGCCCGGCATCTGCGCTAGCCGCGGGCCGGGGCCCGCCGCCAGGCCAGCAGCAGGCGGTAGGCGGCGCCGGCCGGCACGCCGCTCATCGAGGACAAGCCCCGGCCCTCCTCGATAGCGGTGGCCAGCAGATGCACAACCGTCCCGACCGGCCGGTCGGGACGGCGCCCGGCCACCACCGCCTCCATCAGCCGGGCCCACGTGAGGCACTCAGCTCGTACCTTGCCGATCGCCGGGCAGGCGACCGACCCGACCACCAGCGCCCAGGCCGGGTCGGGGTTGGCGGCCAGCAGCCGGCCGTCTGCGAACCAAGCGCAACATGGAGCACCACGCCAAATTCCACACCGAACGCTGGTCACAGGCCGTAGTGATTGCTACGCAGTCCTACTTGGGTCTCATCGCAGCTTCCCGAGTGGAGGGCCTAAACGACCATGATTGTTCTCAGCGCCAACGGCTGTACCTCACCAGTACCGAAGGCCGGGATGGTGGCCGGTCAGTGGTGCCGGCGGCTGGGGTCGTGCTCGGCGAGCGCGGCGGCGACGGCTTCGGTGCCAGGCCCTGGAGATGCACCCTGACACCGCCCGGCGCCGCTTCGGGCAGCAGGCCGACATGGACCACACCTCGCCCACCCCGCACCATGACGAGGATCAGAACGACAAGGGCGACGCCGGCGATGGCGGCGACGGCGGCCCGGCCGACGATGGCAGGCTGCTGCCCGAGGACCTGTGGCGGCTGCTGGCCGCCGCCTACGCCGCCGGCGAGCACGGCCGCTGGATCGCCCAGGACGGACCGGCCTGGAGTCGGCTCGGTGTGAGCCACCGCCGCCGCGGCGTGGAGGTGGCCTACGTCATCAGCCGCGACCAGCGTGGGCGGCAGGAGGACACCCGCCGGTGGATCACCGAGACCGGCCGCGCCCACGTCCGCGCCAACGCCGACCGCTACCGCGCCCGCTACCCGCACATCGAGCTGCACGAGCCCGGCCCCGACTTCGCCCCGTTCACCGACCCGGTCGACCAGCAGCTGCTGGCCGACATCGCCACCGGCGTCCTGGCCGGCCCGTACGCCGACATCCCGGCCTTCTACCGGGGCGACGGCTGGCACGACCAGGCTGAGCGCCGCGTCCACCACCACGTCGAGAGACTGCGCGACCGGGGCCTGGTCACCCTGAAGGCCGGCGACGTCAGGGCGCTCACCGCGGCCGGCCACGCCCGCCTCGCCGAGCTGGCCGGAACAGGCCCCCGTCCCGCTCCCCTTCCGGAGGCCGACCCCACCCCCACGGCTGACGCCGCAGCGCCGAGCTCGGCGCGCGAGCCGGCGGTCGAGGAACCGGCCACCCGCACCAGAGGGCGCCGGGCGACGCCCGCGCCCGTTGACGCCGACCAGACCGACGTCGGCCAGGCCCTCACCGAGGCGTCCGGCGAAGGCCTCGCTGAAGGACTCGCGGGGGGCCTCGCCGAGCACGCCCAGCCGGTCGACCAGAGGCCCCCGGCCGCGCCGGTGTCTGAGGTGTACCTGGCGCAGCTTGGCGGCGGGAACCGTGTTCTCCTGGTCGACGGGGCCCGGGTGGGATGGCTGCATCCCGCACCCGAGGGCTGGCAGGTCCACGACCGGCACGGGCGGCTCGTCACCACGCTGCCCGCCGACGACGCGCCCGGGCACGGCGTGGTGGTCGGGCTGGACCTCGCCCGGCGCGCGGCGGCCGCGCTGGGCATCGGCGGCGCCGAACGCGCAGGGGTGACGGTCGGGCGGCTCGACGACCACCGGGGCAGAACGATGGACACCTCGCCGGCGGCGCTGGCGTCCTGGAGCCTGCTCAAGGGCCGCGTCCCCGGCCGCGTCGACGTGATCGTGCGCGGCCGCTGCGTCGGCTGGCTGCAACGCGACTCCCGCGGCCGTGACGTCGCCTGCACGCTGGACGGCCCCGTACCCGGATCGGCCGGCACCAACCGCGTGCAGGCCGTGACCGCGCTGCTGGCCGCACTCATCGCCCCCGCCCCTTTGCCCGAGCTCGACCCCGAAGCCCGCACCGCCCGCCGGCCGCGCGCCCGCTCGCCGCGGGAGCGGCCAATCAGCCCCTTCACCCCGGCGCAGCTGGCCGCCGCCGCGCTGACGGAGAATCTGCCGCGTCTGGCCGATGGCTCCTACCGCGTGCACATCGACGACGGCTACGACGACACGGAGCTGGGCCGCGTCTACCGGACCGGTCGCCGCTGGCAGGCCCTCAACCCTGACGGGCGCGTCGTCGTGCGCCGCGCCGCGTCCCGTACCGAGGCCGTCGACCAGTTGCTCGCCACTCCCGGCCCGCTGTTCGGCGACCCCGCCGACACCGTCCTTCACGACGTACACGACCTGTGATCCGTACGTCAGTAAGTCCCCGCTGATTCACGTACAAGATCGCATTCGAGAGCCCCCGGCCTCCCTTTTTTCTTCGAGGGCGCCGGGAGGCTCTCTTCGTGCCAGCTCCCCTGGAAGGGGGCGAGGGACCACGGCCATCTCGGCGGTGTGTCCGACCTCCAGCGGGAGCAGATCGAACCGATCGGTCGCGATGGACGTGATCGTGAGGGGTGGCTTGGCTCCGTCTACCTGGAGGCGGATCTTCCTGACTATTGTGATCTTCATCTTTCGGAGGGGGAAAGCGGTTGATGGCGGACGGGTCTGAGGTTTCGCTGGGCAGCGGGTACGTGCTCCTGGAGGAGATCGGCGCCGGCGGCATGGGCACCGTCTGGCGGGCGCGGCACCGGGACACCGGCGACGTCGTGGCGGTCAAGCTGCTGCGTGACGGCCTCGCCGCCGACCAGGACCTGGTGCTGCGTTTCATCCAGGAACGTCAGGTGATGCGCACCTTACGCCATCCCCACATCGTCACGGTCCGCGACTTCGTCGTCGAGGGCGAGCGCCTGGCCCTGGTGATGGACCTGGTCGAGGGTGGCGACCTGCGCACGCTGATCCAGCGGCGCGGCACCCTGCCCCCGGGGGAGGCGGCGGCCCTGCTGGCACAGACGGCCGGCGCGCTGGCCGCCGCACACGAGATCGGCATCGTCCACCGCGACGTCAAGCCGGGCAATGTCCTGCTCGACCGGGCCACCGGTCAGGTCCGGCTGACGGACTTCGGGGTGGCCCGCATCCTGCACGGCCCTGGCATCACCCAGACCAGCGCCGTCATCGGCACGCCCGTGTACCTGGCACCCGAGGTGGCCGACGGCGAGGCCGCGACGCCGGCCGTGGACGTGTACGCCCTCGGGCTGATCCTCTACGAGCTGCTGGCCGGGCGTCCGCCGTTCGTGGGGGAGCACCCGATGGTGCTGATCCGGCAGCACGCGATGGCCGCGCCCCGGCGGCTGCCCGGGATGCCCGACCCGCTGTGGGCGCTCGTCTCGGCGTGCGCGGCCAAGGACCCGGCGGCGCGCCCGTCCGCGGGGGCGGTCGTGGCGGCGCTGCGCGAGGCCGCGCCCGCGCTGGCGGGCCTTCCGGCGCTGCCGCCTGTCTCGCGGGGCGAGGCCCTGTCGGTCACCTCCGAGCCGCTGGCCCCGCCGGTCCCGCCCTCGCCCGCGCCTTCTCTGGTCCGCGCGTCCGGCTCCGTGCCCTCGCCGGTCGGCTTGTCCGGCACTGCCCCGGCCGGTCCGCCCGTCCCGCCCCCGCCGATGGCCGGCCCGGCAGGCCCAGGAGGGCCCGCCGATCCGGGAGGCCCCGGGGGCGGTCCTGAGCGCCGGTCGCGCAAGCGGGTGGTCGTGTTGTCGGCCGCCGGGGCGGCCCTGGCGGTCAGCGCCGCGGCCGTCGCCTATGTGGCCCCCTGGCGCGCACCCGTCACAGTGGTGGCCCAGGACGCCCTGGCGCCGCTCGCCGTGCAGCCCGCCCCCACGACACCGGTCACCCCCCCGGGAGCCACCACCCCCGGCACCGGGAAGCGTGACGAGCGCAAGGGCGGCACGGCCCGCCAGGTGGATGACGGCACCACCGCCGACCCCGCCGGCCCCCCGTCCACGGAGCCGAAGAAGAAGACCACCACCCACGAGCCGGCCTCCGGGCCGACCACGGAGTCCAAGCCCGTCGACTCGCCCAAGCCGCGCACCACCGACGAGACGGACGAGGTCAAGCCCGACGACGGCACCCAGAAGCCCGACACCGACCAGGTGTCGAAGCTGGACTGGCGCTGCCGACCCTGGGCCCCGGTGGGCGAGGGCACGATGATGGCGCCCTGCATGGTCCTGGTGGACGGCGTCTTCCACATCAAGGGCAAGATCAAGGGCCCCAAGTCGGTCCGGTCGGACATCCACCTCCAGCTCTACAACACCGACGCCGAGACCAACGCCTCGCAGCCGTACATGTGCAAGGGCGTCTCACCGATGACCAACGGCGGCGTCGCCGTGTGCGGCCCGTTCACGGCCACCACGCCGCGGGCCGGCAAGCTCCACGACGTGCGCCAGCGGTGGAAGCTGAACGGCACGACCGTGTGGAGCGGCGGCGCGGAGAGCCCCGCCGAGATCTGGTAACCCCGCCGGGAAACGGCACGGCAGCGCGAGGACCTGGCCGCCGCCGGGGAGCGCCTGGAGGAGACGCGCGGCCAACTGGCCGCCGCGCAGTCCGCGACCCAGAGCGCCACCCAGCGGGCGGAGGTCGCCGAGACGCGGGCCACCGCCCTGCAGGAGGCCAAGAGCGCCGCGGAGGCGTCAGCCCGGGAGGCTGTCCAACGTGCCGAGGCCGCCGACGCTCGCGCCGGCGAAGTCCTGGCGCTGCTGCGTCAGCGCGACACCCCCCGCCTGAGCACCTGAGAGCCCCCGGGCCCCCCTTGATTTCCTCCCTTCAAGTGGTCGTCGCAACACCCCAGCTCGGGGAGTGCGATGGACTTCGAGATCAGGGCAAGCCGGGAGCGGCAAGGCCCGAAGAAGCTGACCCGTGAGCGAGAGGCATACTTCCGGCTTGTGGATCAAGGGGTCAGCAGCCGCGAAGCGTGCCGGATCGTCGGGATCAACATCAGGACCGGAAAGCGCTGGCGGAACGGCACGGCACCGAACAAGGCAAAGAAGAAGGGGGCACCGCCGGCCAGACGACCGACGGTGCCCCCTTCTGGAGCGTCCCGCTACCTGCGGGAGGACGAGCGGATCTACATCGCCGACAGGGTGCTGGAGAAGGCCTCAATCCGTGACATCGCGCGCGAACTCGGCCGCGCGCCTTCGACCATCAGCCGGGAGATCCGCCGCAACCGGCGCCACCACGAGTTCTCCGTCGCCGCGGACATGCCGGTCTACTTCTGCGATCCGGCCAGCCCGTGGCAGCGTGGCTCCAACGAGAACACCAACGGCCTGCTGCGTCAGTACTTCCCCAAGGGCACCGACCTGTCCGTCCACACGCGCGAGTAGCTCGACGCCGTCGCCGCCGAGCTGAACTCCCGACCCCGCAAGACGCTCGGCTGGGACACCCCTGCGAAGCGCCTCGCGGAGCTCTTGCGGCCTGCGCCTGACCTGGCAGCAGGCGGCCCTGTGGCATCGCTCCAAGGCTCAAGCTCGACGCTCAACCGGTTGCGGGACGACATCGCAATTCTCCCCGAACATCGCCGGGCCCGAGACCAGAGTCAGAAGACGTAGTGGTGGAAGTCGGCGGCCTTGGCCTCCTTCTCCGTGCAGAAGAACGGACCGTCGAACGGCGTCACCGCGTAGTCCTCGTCCCCGGGGACGTTGTAGCTCATCCCTGCCGCGAAGCCACTGGCCACGACGGGCAGGCCGCCGCACCTGACCACGTGGTACGGATAATGGGCCATCGTGTCGACCAACGGCGTGACCGACGCGATCGCGTACACGGCCACCGCCGCCACGAGCGCGCGCAGCCAGTCCGGCCGGAAGCGCAGCAGGGCGAGCAGGATTAGGCCTGCGAGGTAGGCCAGCATGAACAGCACCAGGTACGGCACCGAGAACAGCACCCACGACCGCCCCCGCAACGTGACGATCGCTGCGACCAAACCCAGCGCGGGCAGCCCGATGACGAACGTGGCCAGCCACGCGCTCGCTCGCTGAAATGACCTCATGCGTGGTGTGATGATCAGGTTCATGGGTTGGTTCTCTGGCAGGACCAGAGGATTCCCAGACCAGAGGTGGCGGGCGTCCTTCCCGGAGCGGACCGACCGCCCTCGGAAGGACACTCAGCGGTAACCATCTCGCTATGCTGACTGCCGCCAGCGAATGATCACCTGCGTTGCGACGATCCCTCGAATGCGCCATTTTGAGGGGGCCCGGGGCTCTCTTCGTGCCGGGTTCCCCTGGAAGAGCCCCCGGTCTGAGCTATCGGTCGGTGGCTGGGAAGTGCCGGTCCAGGATTTCGGCCCACTCCCGTAGGACGACGAATCCGCCGTGGCCGTGGAACTGATCCGCCTGAAGGGCGACCAGCTCGGCGAGCGACGCGGCGAACGGGCTGGCGGCCTGCTCAGCGGGCAGCGCCTGCAGGGCGGCCTGGAAGCGTGCGTGAGCGTCCGGGAACAGCTGCTGGGCCCGCTCCTCCTCCTGGCGCGTCAGCTCGACGCCCTCCATCGGGCTCAGCCGAGATAACAGGAATTCCGGCCATAAGCGGATCTTGAACACTCTGACCTGCGAAAATATCGAGGTAACGAGCTCCGTTGTGGGGCTCGCGTCAGCCGTACTTCCGAATCACCCGTGCCCGCCGGCGGCCGCGAGTGACCGGAGCCTTCCGCTGTTGGCGTCGAGCCAGCGGGTCGTGTCCTCCAGCTTGTGGATCCGGTCGGTGACCTCGCCGAGCTGTGCCTTGCCGTTCAGCCAGCGGCCCGCTCGCGACAGGGCGCTGCCGACCGCCCGGGCGAGGAGCAGCCGGGGCAGCGCGTCGGCCTCGGAGGCGTCCAGCGGGCGGACCGAGGCGTATCCCCGGAGGAAGGCCGCTGTGCGGGGCTGCCAGTCGCGCGTCTCCAGGGCCCCGCTGTAGAACAGCGCCGCCACCATGTCCTGGACCAGGAAGCCGATCCCGGCGAACTCGAAGTCAAGCAGCCCGCTCACTTCCCCGGTGTCCTCGTCGACCAGCACGTTCGAGGCCGCCAGGTCGCCGTGGATGACCTGGGTCGGCAGCGCGCCGCCGCCCGCGGGCCACTCCTGCCCGACGCGGCGCGCCACGGCGTCGAGGCGGGCGACCTGCTCCGGGCTGATCCCGGCGGCGCGCAGCTGACGGCAAAGGGCGCCGACGTCCGGCACGGCGGGGTGAGCCAGAAGATTAACGCGCCAGTCCCCCAGCCCGTCTTCTGGCGGCACGCCGAGCATCGCCTCGCCGAGCAGCCCGGCCGCCCGGCCGAAGCGCTCGAGTGCCGTCTGGTCCGTGAGGTCGGGCCGCACGCCGGGGATCCACCGGCAGACGGTGGCAGGCCCGGCCGCGGTCTCGATCACCGTATCTCCGCTGGGCGCGGCGACTGGTTCAGGCACCTGGAAGGGAAGTCCGGCCTGCCGTAGCCGCCGCAGGATTCGGTGCTCGGCGCCGACCTGGGCGGCGGACTGGGTCTGGCTGACCCGGAGCACGAATCGGAGGCCCCCCTGGCGGAGCATGAACGTCTGGTTGTTGGTCCCCTGCTCGGCTCGGATGATCGTCGTGCCCGGGGGGAAACCCCACGCTGCCGGCAGCCCGGCCATGAATTCCAGGTCGGCGGGCGCGGTCACGCGCCAATTTTGGCAGTATGCCCAGGCTGGTGCGCAACCGGTTATAGGAGCCCTCGGCGGAAGAGTCGGCAGAGGGTTCCTGTTCTGGTCGACCAGCCGGGGCCGCGCTTTCCTGCTCGGGTCGAGCTGCGGTATGGCCAGAAGCGGCCATCAGTCGATCATGTTCGCAATCTCGGAAGTGGATTCGAGGTTCTCTGAGACTCTGCGATGCACAATCTCGGGAGTACGGCTGGCGCGAGGCCCACGACGGAGCTCGTTACCTCGATATTTTCGCAGGTCAGAGTGTTCAAGATCCGCTTATGGCCGGAATTTCTGTTATCTCGGCTGACCCCGTGGGCGCCCTTGAGCTCGGCGTTTGCTGGTCAACCATGACGCGATCCAGGAAGGCCTGCTGCTGTTGGAACAGGCCTCCCGCCTGGACAATGAGCTGCTGCTCGCCCTTCCCTCGATGCATACCGGTGACCGTTTCTACGGCGCCATCGTGCGGGACATCAGCCGCCGCGTCGCCGCCGGATATCCTGGGTTCAACAGATCACGATGCTGTCTAGGACACGAATCCAGGGCTTGACATGCGGAAACGCCTAGTGGCACGCGTCAGCGGCGTGTTACTAGGCGCCTGTGTTGTGGCTGGTCAGCGTGGTGACGCTACTCGGCCGGGGTCAAGCTGGTGATGCGCTTGGGTGTGGGCAGGTCGAGCGCGGACAGCACGTCGCGTTGAGGCTTGGTCAGCTCCGAGCACTGCCGGTAGGTGCCGGCCGGCCCGGCGAAGGTGGCCAGAGAGATCTGCTCGAGCTGGTCGCGGACGCGGTTCCAGGTCTGCCCGGTGCTGTTCTCGACGAGGCGGATCAGCAGCAGGCCGAGCCAGTACAGCAGCACATGGGCGCGGATGCGGTCCTCGGTGCGGTGGTAGACCGGCCGCAGGTCCAAGATCTGTTTCATGTCTCGCCAGCCTCGCTCCACTTCGAGCAACTGACGGTAACCAAGCGCGATGTCCTCGGCGCTCAGGTGCGGGTCGCTGCTGCGCAGCAGGTACTTGCCGTCCAGGTTGGCCTCGGCCTTGACCTTCGCCCGATCGACGCGCAGCAGCCCGCCCGGGGTCAGGCGCAGGAAGCGTTTGAGGCCCGGCTTGGTCGACAGCACCCCGGCGAGCTTGCCGCGTTCCAGCTTGTCCAGACGGTCCGAGCCGTCGATGGCCTCCTCCAGCCGGGCGACCAGGTCGGCGCGCACGGCGGCGTCCCGCTCGGCCTGCGCCGGGTTGAAACAGATGATCAGCCGGTCGGTGGTGCCGACGTTGACCTCCTTGACCTGCAGGTTGCCCGAGACGGTCGCGTAGCGGCCCTGCCGTGACAGGGCCGCTTTGATGTCGGGCGAGTTCGAGCGGAGTTTCTCTCCGATGATGTAGCCGCCGCCTCCCTTCATCAGGGCACGCCGGTTCGCCTGGGAGGTGAAGCCCCGGTCGGCCACCCAGATCACCTTCGATAGTGACCATTCCCGCAGGTCGGTCTTGACCTGGCGGATCAGGTCGCTGTCGCCGGTGTTGCCGGGCCAGGACCAGACCCGCACGGGGATGCCCTCGCGGGTGACGGCCATCCCGACCACGACCTGGGGCAGATCGTCGCGGGAGTCCTTGGACTTGCCGTAGGTGCGAAACCCTGCCATCTTCTGCTCGCCGTCGCCGTCGCCGTCGCCGTCGCCGTCGCCGTCGCCGTCGGGCTCGGGGCCGGTGACGACGCGGCCGCGCTCGTCGCGGGCGAGGGCCGCGTCCGGTTCGTCGATCTCGAAATACGTTGAGGTGGTATCGAAAAAGATCAAGTCGAGGTCAAGGTTCAACAGGTCGGTGACCTGGAAATACGCCTCTTTCGCCAGCTCGGGTTCGATCTGGAGCAGCCAGTCCATGGCCCGGTAGCAGGTCTGGGCGTCCAGGTCGGCGTCGTCGAGACCGTTGATGTGGACTCGGCCGGTCATCCAGGAGGCGGCGGCGAGTTTGGAGGAGGCGCCCAGCACCCGGTTGGCGACCAGGCCGAACAGGACGCGTTCGACGCGGGGGTCGAGTTTGCGGCCGGCGAGACAGCGGCGGATCACCTCGTCCAGGGCGAGGCGGTGCCATAGTCCGTCCAGGACCAGGGTGCCGCCGAACGGCCGGGAGCCGAGATAGGCCAGCTCGCCGGGGGTGGTCAGGGCGGCGGCGCGGGCCGGGTCGAGCAGCCGGGCCAGTGAGGCGACCAGACGCTCGATCGCGGCGCGGTCGAGCTGGTCCTCGCGGCCGAAGGAGTGCAGCACTTTGGTCCGCGACGTCCGAGCGGCGGGATCCCACTCGTTGTGCGCGAGTTGCAGGTAGCGCACCGCCTGGCCGGACTTGTTCTTCCGTGTCGTCACTCTCACAAACACGTGACTAGACGATACACCACCAATCCCGGCTTAACGTGCTGTAATCATCCGGATCGTGTTACTAGGCATTCTGGCTGTTCGGAGAGCGGCGCAACGCTCTGACCTGGGCCTTCGTTGCAGCCCGTGCCCAGAAACAGTCGTGATCTGTTGAACGCAGGTAATCCGGCCCGTGCCTCGCACCGCCGTCCACAGCCGAAACCCCTCACCTGCAGACGACACGAAGCGATGCAGAAAATGCGACACCCGCGCCCAGCTCGCCGAGCAGCTCGCTCAGATCGAGGCCGCCGAGCGCGCGGCGACGCGGTTGCAGCAGGCCCGCCAGACGGTCATCGACGGCCGCGCGCACATCCGCGCGCGCCGCCAGCGCGAGGCCGACATCGCTCGCGAGCTCGACGGGCTGGGCCGGTTGCGCCCCTCCCATCGGGCCCGCCGCCGCGAGTTGGAGGCCGCGCTGCCCGGCCTCGGCGAGGACCTGGCCGCCACGCGCGAGCGCCTGGCACCGATCCTGGCGCAAGGCCCGGCCCTGGAGGTCTACCACACCGAGGGGCACAGGCTGATGGCTGCGGCCGCGGCCATCAGAGTCGTCGGCGCGGCTCTCCGTGCGCATCGCCAGTGACGGGGTCACAGATTCGCGATCTCGCGTCTGGGTTCCCGCTACAGGGGCGGTCCGCGCCTTGATCCGCGCCTGGGGGGCCAGGCCTCAGCACATCTCCTCGGCCGCGTTCCTGAGGCCGTCCTGAGTGAGCTTGACGTCGTAGCCGTACTCGGAGCCGTCGTCGTAGTACTGGATCACGATCCCGTCCCGGTGCAGGTCCTTCTTATGGCCAGCTCTGAGCGTAACCCCACCGTAGGTGAGCTGCACGCCGGCCTTGAACGCGCTGATCTTGTAGAACCGGTCCTCGCGCAGGTCGAGGTCGCCCTCCGTCACGGACCAGCCCTTGGGCAGCTCCTCCAGGTCGACGAACCCGATCTTCTCACCCTGCAGGGCCGGACCGCTGATCCTGGCCTGATCGAGCAACTCGCCACCAGAGCGGTGGTAGACGACCATCGAATCCGGCGCCTGGTCGCACCAGGCCACCGCCACCGTCAAATGGCCGTTCCTGCCGAGCATAAGCCCGGTTCGGCCACCGCCTGCCGGCGTACATGCCGTCAGTGCGAGCAGCACTCCGACGGCGACGGCACGGGCGACCTGGAATCTCATGATCCGTAAGCTGCCACACCGGTCGGCCGGTGGTCAACGGGACGTCTCAGCCGCTTGGCCGTCAGCTCCACGGTCAAGGCCCTCAGGTTCTCCTCCAGATGCACGATCGACGACATACCAGGGATCGGCGAAGCGTGCAGCAGCAGCGCCGAACTCCCACTCCAACGGGACGTTCGCCTTTAACGCCGGATTCCGTTCCAAATCTCTCTGACCCCCGGCACATGGCGCCTCACCAAGGGGGCATGGGTGCCAGGTCTGGGCCCCGAGGCAGTCAGTGCAAGAGGATGGGCCGCTCGGGTACGGGGGTGGACCTGCAACGGAACCGTTTCGTACGGTAAGTGCCTTTCCGCAGGCCAGAGCGACGGTCGCCCAGGGCCGGTGCGGGATCGTTAGCGTACGGTCCGGTTCCGTTGCAGCTCGCCGGTGCTCGTGGGTTCGGGGTGGATCGCCTGGTGGGTGACACCCGGTGATGGTGATCTTCGTGTCCAGAAGTCCTCAGTAACGGGCAAGATCACTTCAGTCCTCGATGGACCACGGCCGCTCCGCTCTAGCCAGTGACAAGTACGGCGATGATCAGGAGGGCGATGACGCCGATCGCGGCCAGCGGGAGTAGCCAAATCCGGAGTTCGATACGCGGTAGGGGCCAGCGGTGCGATGTGGCACAGGAGCCGCTGACCACGCCGATCCCGGTCGTTCGCTGAGCCCGAGCACCGAACACCACCGCGGCGCCGACTTGATCGAGGTCGGCGCCGCGGTGGTGTCAGCGCAGCTTGCTGAAGAACGCCCGGATGTCACCGACGAGCAGGTCGGGGGCCTCCATGGCGGCGAAGTGGCCGCCGCGGCCGAATTCGGACCAGTGCACGACAGTGTGTTCGAGCTCGACAGTGCGCCGGATCGACACATCCATGGGGAACACCGCGACCCCGGTCGGCACCGTGGAACGCTCACTCGCGCCCCAGGCTCCGGCGTGCGCGGTCTCGTAGTAGCTGTTGGCCGAGGACCCGGCGGTGCCGGTCAGCCAGTACAGCATCACGTTGGTGAGCAACAGATCCCGGTCCACCGCGTCCTCGGGCAGTTCGGCGGCCGGATCGGTCCACTCCTTGAACTTCTCCACGATCCAGGCCAACTGCCCCACCGGAGAGTCGTGCAGTCCGTGCGCCAGAGTCTGCGGCCGGGTGATCTGGATCATCACGTAGCCGGACTGCTCGGTCTCCAGGTACTGCAGGTGCTCCAGCCGCGCCCGCTCGGCCTCGGTCAGTTCTCCCACCTCGTCCGGGTTGACCTCGGTGAACGCGGAGAGCCCGTTCGCGTGCACACCGACGACCTTGTCGGGGTTGAGCCGGCCGAGCCCCGGGGAGATGACCGCGCCGGTGTCGCCGCCCTGCGCGCCGTAACGATCGTAGCCGAGCCGGTTCATCAGCTCAGCGAACGCCCTGGTCACCCGGTTGGTGTCCCAGCCGGCCTCACCGGTCGGCCCGGAAAACCCGCTGCCGGGGATCGACGGGATCACCAGGTGGAACGCGTCGGCCGGGTCGCCACTATGTGCCCTGGGGTCGGTCAGCGGGCCGATGACGTTCAGGAACTCCACGATCGAGCCGGGCCAGCCATGAGTCAGGATCAGCGGCAGCGCGTCCGGCTCGGGCGAGCGCACGTGCAGGAAGTGAATGTTCTGCCCGTCGATCTCGGTGGTGAACTGCGGGTACTTGTTCAGCTCCCGCTCATAGACGCGCCAGTCGTAGCCATCGCGCCAGTACTCGGCCAGCCCCTTGAGGTAGCTCACCGGCACCCCACGGCTCCAGCCGGCATCGGGCAGGTCCGCGGCCCACCGGGTCCTGACGAGCCGGTCCCGCAGATCGTCCAGGTCAGCCTGGGGAATGTCGATGGTGAAGGGCCGAATCTCGCTGTTGTTCTCCATGCCGGTAACTCTAGGAGCCGGTTAGGACGGATTCGGTCCTAGGCCGATGGCAGACTTCAAACCATGTGGGAAACCTCGGCACGGCTGCTGCGATTGCTCTCGCTCCTTCAGACCCGACGCGACTGGTCCGGCGCCGAACTGGCCGAGCGGCTGGAGATCACTCCGCGGACCGTGCGCCGCGATATCGACCGGCTGCGCGGTCTCGGCTACCCCGTGC
Source organism: Nonomuraea sp. NPDC050153 (assembly GCF_044460125.1). Lineage (NCBI taxonomy): Bacteria > Bacillati > Actinomycetota > Actinomycetes > Streptosporangiales > Streptosporangiaceae > Nonomuraea > Nonomuraea sp. NPDC050153. The sequence continues at coordinate 2,937 of NZ_JBITJQ010000063.1, read as the reverse complement.
TGGCCACCGCCGGCATCGCCGGCTACCGGATGGGTGCAGGCGCGGACCTGCCACCGCTGCTGCTCGACGACGACGAAGCCGTCGCGGTCGCGATGGGCCTGCGCACGGCCGCCGGCGGTTCGATCACCGGCATCGAGGAGACCTCAGTGCGGGCCCTGGCCAAGCTCGAACAGGTACTGCCGTCCCGATTGCGCCACCGGATCAGCACCCTGCAGTCGATGACGGTGCCAATGGCCAACACCGGCCCCACCGTCGACCCGAGCACCCTCACCGCCATCGCCGCCGCCTGCCGCGACTCGCTGCGCCTGCGCTTCGACTACCGCACCCACGACGGAACCAGCAGCATCCGCACGACTGAGCCGCACCGGCTGGTGCACGCGGGCCGGCGCTGGTACCTCATCGGCTGGGACGTCGACCGCCAGGACTGGCGCACCTACCGCGTGGACCGCCTCGACCCGCGCACGCCCACCGGCCCCCGGTTCACCCCGCGCACCCCGCCAGACCCCGATATCAGCGGCTACACCTCGCGGGCGATCTCCACGTCGGCCTACCGCTACCAGGCCCGGTTCACCCTGCACGTCAGCGCCGAGACCGCGGCGGAGCGGATCGCCCCCACCACCGGAGCGCTGGAGCCGATCGACGAGCACAGCTGCACCCTGCGGGCCGGGTCCAACTCGCTGGACGAGTTGGCCATCTACGTGACAACCAAAGGGTTCGACTTCCGGGTGCACGAACCCCCGGAGCTTGTCGAACACGTCAGGACGCTGGCAGCCCGGCTCGCCAGCGCGACGGATTAGGGCGTGTCCCGTGATCATGTGACTGGGTCGCGGAGCCAGATGCGGATCGAGGTGACATCGAGGGTGCCCTGGGTAGATGAGCTCGCGCTTGTCGTACCGCGTGGCCACGGCACCTCCGCACTGTGACACAGAACCCCACAGGGTCAACGCAGCGCCGCACTGGGCGTTCCGCGGTCACCTTCGCCGATCCGGACGGCACGAGCCCGACCAGGGTGTAAGTTCCGCCGCTAAATGGCCGGGATCCTCGGAGCTATCTGGCCGAGGGTGAGCTCTTTGCGGGTGGGGCGACGGCAGAGCTGTGGCCGGCATCGCCGCGTTTTACGTTGACCGGCCCCGCCGTACCGTCTCGGTCTATGAGGTGGTCTGGGCGGGTTGAGCTGTCCGTCGTTGCGGCGGCCCGCCCGAGAGGCAAAGAGCCCCTTGGCTCCCTCCGCGGAGGAGGGAGCCAAGGGGCTCAGCGGACTACAGCGGGGTTTACAGCCCTGGGGTGGCCCAGGAAGAGACGAGCTTCAGCCGGATCTACTTGATGAGGAAGTAGGGCTTCCCATCCTCGGTGCCGAAGCCGACCGCGAGCACGGAATGGGTGAGTTTACGAGGATCTTTAGACGGGCCGTCGTCAGCAGCGAGAGATCGAGCAGCACGAGTCTGGGGCCTGGGAACAGGGCCCGCGGTGTACTCGGCAACCGGCTTCCCCCCAGCGTCGACGACTGTGATCGTCTGTGGGATGGCGGTTCCGTCCGTGGCCTTCAACAGCACCGAGCCGTCCTGCTCGATCAAGGCCAGCGACGCAACGTCGTCGATAGTGATCTCTACCTTCTCCACATGGTCTGACACCTTCGATGATCCTTCCGCCGCTTTGGTAGGTGAAATGGACGCTACGTGGAGTTACACCCCGGCCTGAGTGGACCCGCAGAGGACCGGAACGAATTTTGCGTGGCGATGTGGGTGAGGCCCCAGACGACGGCCCGGCCAGACGCGAACGAGCGCACGGCTACCACCAGCCCCACCCGAACATCAGCACCGGCCGAATAACGCCGAAGCTCTCGGCCATTTACCGGCGACTGTTACAGCTGGGGTGATGTCGGCGTTGGGGAAATTCTCGCCTTTGAAGAGCAGGGGCTGGTCGAGGACGCCGAGGGCGAGTTGCTTTGCCGAGCGCTGGGTCCGGACGGTGCGGCCTGAGTGCACCGACCGCATGCGGGTTTACGGCGAACATCACCTGCGCTCGGCTCTGGGTCGCGTCCTCGGAGGACACTGTTGGCGAATCTGCCAAAGGGCGTAGCTGATCTGTCTTCCGAGAGCACGATGAGCTCATCCACGAGCATCGTGAGGGCTGATCAAGATGTCGCTCCATCCCCGTATTCCCGGCGAGATTCCTGCCCAGACGGCACAGGTCGCCCGTCAGGCCTTCCCCAAGGGCTGCTTGTGCATGCGGCTGCGTGACGCGCTCGGTCCGCTGTTCGCCGACGAGGACTTCCTCGACCTGTTCCCGCACCGTGGCAAGCCAGCCTGGCCACCGCACCAGCTCGCGATCGTTTCCATCCTCCAGTTCCTGGAGGATCTCTCCGACCGCCAGGCCGCGGCCGCCGTACGCGCGCGCATCGACTGGAAGTACCTGCTCGGACTGGAGTTGACCGACACCGGGTTCGACCACTCGGTGCTGAGCGAGTTTCGCGACCGCCAACTCGTCGGCGCAGACTCCGAGCGGCTGCTGGACCTGATCCTGGACCGGATGCGGGAGCACGGCCTGCTCAAGCGGCCGGGCCGTCAACGCACCGACGCCACGCATGTGCTAGCCGCGATCCGCCGGCTCAACCGGTTGGAAAACGTCGCCGAACATCTGCGGGCCGCCCTCAACGCGATCGCGACGGCTGAACCGCACTGGTTATCCTCATGGGTCCCCATCTCATGGTTCGACCGCTACGCGCGACGCATCGAAGACTTCCGGTTGCCCCAAGACAAGGCCGACCGCGCCGCCTACGCCGAGCAGACCGGCCACGACGGCCGCACCCTGCTGCAGGTCCTCCACCGTGCCGACGCACCCCGTCCGCTCCGGGATCTTCCGGCGGTGCAGGCGCTGCGGATCACCTGGATCCACCAGTTCGTCACCGAAGACGACCGGATGCGCCTGCGTGACCCT
>NZ_JBITJQ010000062.1:0-34717 GCF_044460125.1 Nonomuraea sp. NPDC050153 | reverse complement strand
GGTAAGCCGTATGCGGGAAAACCGCACGTACGGAATTGAAAGGGGGATGGGGAACCGGGCCTTCACGGCACCGCGCCCCTGACTACCAATGGCCACCGACGACTTGATGACCAGGGCACTCGAAACGGTCGGGGACGACGGCCCGCTGTCGGTGGAGGTGATCCACCGCCTCACCGACCTGGCCGACGTGCCCGAGCCGATGATGATCGCTGAGGTCTCCGAGCTCCTCGGCATCTCGCCCCACACGCTGCGCTACTACGAGCGGGCCGGGCTGGTCGAGGTGGCCCGTGACAGCAACGGGCATCGGGTCTACGACGCCCACGCGGTGCGGCGCCTGGTGTTCCTCACCCGGATGCGGCTGTCCGGCATGCCGATGCGCGATCTGCAGGACTACATCTCGCTCGTCGACGCGGGGGAGCACACGGTGCCCGAGCGGCTCGACATGCTGGTCGAGCATCGCGACACCATCCGCCGCCGGATCCGTGAGCTGACCCTTTCCCTCACGGCGATCGAGTACAAGATCACCACGTACGGCGGCGCGACCGGGCCGGACGTTCCGGCCACCGGCGCCGCGACCGAGCGCGCGGCGCTGCCGCAGGAGCGACCGGCACTGCGGGCGGGGTGAGGGACGCCGGCCCAGCGCGGTGTCGGGGTGGAGGCCGGGCTCGCGGCGGAGCCGAGTTCCGTACGACGACCTCGTGCGGAGCCGAGTTTCCGTTCGACGACCTCGGCGGGGGCGCTCAGGCTGGGCGCCCCCGCCGTCGAGGGTGTGCTCGGTGACGCGAGCCCGGGTCAGACGAGGCGGGTGACCGCGCCGGTGTCGATCGAGTAGTACGCGCCGATGACCTTGAGCTCGCCCTTGGCGATGCGAGGCGCGAAGAGCTTGTCCTTCTTGAGCTGCTTGACCACGTCGACGGTGTTGATGCGGATCATCTTGTCGACGTCGCCGCCCGAACGCGTGTAGGCCGAACGCAGGGCTGAGGCGATCGTGTTCAGCTCGCCGGGCAGCTTCTTGTGCTCGTGCAGCGCTTCCGCGGCGGCCGTGACGGCTCCGCAGCGCTGATGGCCGAGCACGACGACGAGCGGGGTGCCGAGTTCGGCCGGACCGTACTCGGCGGCGCCCGTCACCAGCGGGTCGATGGTCTGCCCGGCGGTCCGCACCACGAACAGGTCGCCCAGCCCGGCGTCGAAGACTAACTCGGGGGAGACCCTCGAGTCGATGCACGAGAAGACGACCGCGAACGGGTCCTGCTTCTGCGCCACTTCCTTGCGCCGGTCCGCGTCCTGGTGCGGGTGGGTGGCCGTGCCGTCCACCCAGCGGCGGTTGCCCTCGCGCAGCGTCGCCCACGCCTGGTCCGGGGTGGCGGGTCGCTGGTCGGGGACGGTCCCGTTCGAGGGCTGAGCAGTGCGGGCGAACACGGCGGTGCCCGCGGAGGCCGCGCCGGTCAGGAGACCTCCGGCGGCGATGCCGGCGCGCAGGAGCGCCCGCCGGTTGATCATGTGATTTGGCATGGAACAGGAGTATGCGCCGGTCTTATGGCGGCGCGCCAGAATTTGTAACGCTCATCACATGAGATGTCGCACATCGTCATGCCCGGCTGGGTTCGCCCCCGTTTTGGGTGGCGAGGATGAGGCCGGTGCCGGCCTCGTGGCGGCCGGACGCGGACGGCGGCGCACACGGCACAGCGCCACCCCCTGAGCCGAGGGCGGCGTTTCCCTCGTCCTCAAGGGCGTCTTCGGGGCGGAAGCCCCGGAATGCAAGGAGAGCGGAAGGGCTAGGACCAGACCGGCGCCCCGCGAAGGGGCACTCCGGTTCCAAAAGGGTGAGAAGGAAGCCCTCCCATGGCCTTGCGCGTGCAACGGTATCAGGTGAGCACGGGTTCGCGCAGAGCGTTAAGGGCTCGGGGCGGGTCGGAACTCGCACGAAGGCGCGGCACCATCGTCAGGCGGGCTCGGGGGCGTGCGGCCGTCCGTCGAGGGGTCTGAAGACAAGGTCAGGCTTGGTCGGGCGCGCACGCGGTTTCGTGTGGCCGCCCGTCCTCGACTCTCGCGATGGGCTCGCCGACAAGATGCCGCAACGCGCTCTGCAGGCCGGTCCGAGCCGAAGGGGTGAGACTGGCCAGGAGCTGGTCTTCGATCGCCTCGATGTCGCCGCGGGCGGCTTTGAGCGCATGGGTGCCTTCGGGGGTGACCTCGATGATCCGGGCCCTGCGGTCGGCGGGGTCCGGCCGGCGGCGTACCAGGCCCGTGCTCTCCAGCTCGTCGAGGATGAGGACCAGCTTGCTCTTGTCGACCGACACGGCCTGGGCGAGGGCGAGCTGGGTGCGGGCGGGGGCGTCGACGATCGCCATCAGAACCGTGTAGCCCCACAACGTCATTCCGTGCTCCCGCACGACTGCGGTCTCGGCTGTGGCCAGGCCCTGCTTCAGCCGCGCGAACACCCAGTGCAGGTCCTGGTGCAACCAGCCGCCGGACGAGCCCTCGGGGGCGTCAGAGATGGCCATGCCAGCATGATAGCAAGCAGAGATGTTCTTGACTTAAGACTATCTTGTTCTATATTGATTGCGATTCCAGATCATCTCGAATGTGAGGCAATCTTGTGACGCATCTTCTGCATCTGGACGCCAGCGGACGCAGCGACTCCTTCTCGCGCAGGCTCGGGAAGGCCTTCGTGGCCGACTGGCGGGCCACCCATCCGACCGGGATCTACACCTATCGCGACCTGGTGAAGGACCCGGTGCCGCCCATCGACGAGGAACGTGTCGACCTCGCCACCCGGTCATCCGTGAACGGGGTGCGCGACATCGAGGCCATGGACCAGGTGGCCGCGAGCGCCCCCGGGCCGGCCAGGAGCTGGGCGGCGACCCGCCCGCTGGTGGAGCAGCTCCTCGCGGCCGACGTCCTGCTCCTGGGCGTGCCGATGTACAACTTCACGGTGCCCGCCGCGCTCAAGGCGTGGATCGACCGCGTGACCCTGCCCTGGCTCCCGCTCAAGGGAAAGTCGGCCGTGGTGCTGAGCGCGCGCGGCGGGGGCTACGGGCCCGGCACGCCCCGCGAGCAGTTCGACTTCCAGGAGCCCTACCTGCGCGCCTACTTCTCCGTGCTCGGGCTGGACGACGTGGAGTTCGTCCATGCCGAGCTCACGCACGCCACGGTCATGCCCTTCCTCGCGCAGTTCCGCGAGCAGCACGAGGTCTCCCACGCCGCGGCGCTCGACGCGGTGCGCACCCTGGCCACCCGGGTGGGCGCCGAGACGCCGTCCTGACCGTGACTCCCTACCCGATCAGCGAAGACAAGAGGACAACCACACCATGAACACAGATCTCAACGGCCGCGTGGTCCTGATCACCGGCGCGTCGACCGGGATCGGCGCCGCGACCGCCCGCGCCTACGGACGCGAGGGCGCCCGCGTGGCGATCACCTACCGCAACAACCCCGACCGCGCCGAGAAGGTGGCCGCCGACGTCGAGGCCTCGGGCGGGCAGGCGTACGTCGTCCGCCTCGACCTCGAAGACCTCCCCGCCGTCGACCGCGCCGTCGCGACCGTCGTCGAGCACTGGGGCGGGATCGACGTCCTCGTCGCCAACGCCGTGCGCTGGGGCGGCGACGGCCCGCCCGATCCCGGCCTCCGGTTCGAGGACGTGCCGCTGCACGAGTGGGACGCGATGATCAGCGCCAACCTGATCGGAACGGCGGCCTCCGTCCGCGCGGTCCTGCCGGGCATGCGCGCCAAGGGCTGGGGCCGGATCGTGCTGATCTCCTCGAGCGTCGCGGAGGAGGGCCTGCCCGGTCCGGGCCCGTACGGCACCGCCAAATCGGGCCTGTACGGACTCGCCCGCAGCTTGGCCTGGAACGGCGGCCGGGACGGGATCCTGGCCAACGTCGTGGCGCCGGGCTTCACCCTGACCGACAGCCGCCCGGACATTCCGGCGTTCGTCACCGACGCCCTCGCCGCCGCCACTCCCACCCGCAGGCTCTCCACCTCCGACGACGTGGCCAACCTCATCGTCTTCCTGGGCTCGGGAGCCAACGGCAACCTCACCGGTGAGGTGATCCGGGACGGCTCCGCCGCCGCACGCGCACCACACATCGGCGGATAGCAGGCCGCTCCCCGCAGGGGGGGCGCGCCCGGCCGCCGCACTGCGGCGGCCCGGAGCTGAGCTGAGCGTTCAGGGAGGAGAGGAAGATCGCTTCCCAGGTCACCCAGCCGTCCGCGCCCGGGGTTGCTCGCTAGCCTGAGGTGACCTCGTCGATGGGCCGGTTGAGCACGTACAGGCCCTTGGCGATCATGGTGCTCACCGCGATCGACGCCAGCACCCCGGCGAAGACCATCGTCGCCGCCACCGGGCCGAAGACCGACGCCAGGACACCGGCCCCGAGGGCGCCGACCCACCGGATCGACCAGGCCCCGAAGTTGATCGCGCTGGAGACCCGCCCCATCAACGCGTCCGGGATGGTCCGGGCCTCATAGGTGGCCAGGACGACGTTGATCGGCCCGGCCAGGAACATCATCAGCGACATGAGCCCGCCGATCAGCCATGGGTGCGGCGCGAACGCGATTCCGACGGCCACGGCGGCCGTCAACCAGGACGAGAAGATGGCGAGCAGCCGCCCTGGCACCCGCCGGGTGATCCATCCGGACAGCAACGACCCGGCGAGCCCGCCCACCGCGCCGAGGGAAGTGACCGCGCCGACGAGCACGGGGCTGCCGCCGTCGTCGTGCACCAACACGACGACCAGGAGGAACAACCCGCCGTTGCAGGCGTTGGCGACCGCGATCCACACCGTCATGAACCGCAGGTAGGCGTGGCCGAGGATGAAGCGGAAGCCGTCGGCGATGCTCGCGAGGATCGGTTCCCGGGGCTCGTTCTCGTCCAGGTCAGGGCCGAGGGGGCGGCGGATCAGCAGCACGCCCGCCGCGCTGACGAGGAAGGAGAGCACGTCGACCAGGAACGGCACCGCCCGCGCCAGCCCGAACAGGAACCCTCCGGCGGACGGCCCGGCCAGCCTGATCGCCATGGTCCGCCCCTGCATGAGCGCGAACGCGGTCGGCAACTGGTGCTCCGGCACCACCCGGCGCAGCGCGGCGAACTTCGCCCCACCGGACAGCCCTCCAGCCAGGCCCTGCACGAACCCCACCGCGGCGATGTGCGGGATGGTGACGCCGTCGAGCGCCACCGCGACCACCACCGTGCTCACGGCGGTCGCCTGCACGAGCGGTCCGGCCAGCATGATCGTGCGACGCGGGAAGCGGTCGGCGAGCGCCCCGCCGATCAGCAGGGTGACCAGGAGACCGATGTTGGCGGCAGCCTCGACCGCGCCGGCTCCCGCCGCCGAACCGGTCACTGCGAGGACCAGCAGCGGGTAGGCGACGACCGACAACGCGCTGCCGAACTCCGAAACGGTCTCGCCGAGCCACCAGCCGGTGTAGTCACGATTGCGGAACAGCAGCCCTGGGCGGCGAGCCGGCTTGTCGGAGATCTGCTCGGTCGCGTCGTCAGCAGGCGTCATGGGCAGTCCTCATCGTGGGTGGTCGATCGGCCTGGCGTTTCATGGGGGAGCGTGCATGCCAGATCTCGCCGAGATCCGACTCCGTTCGATGATCAACGGGTCGGAAAAGTTGCGGCGGCCACCACACCACCCGCTTCCGGCCCATGCCCCCGCCCGCCGCAAGCCGGGCTCTGCCTGGGCCGAGCTGCCGCACCCCAGCCGCCACCGGCACCGATCCGGCAGAACACGTGCGCAAGAGAAGGCCCGGCCGATGGTGACGGCGGGGGTTGGCGAAGCTGGTGGCGGAGATGAACCAGTATGCCGCCCCGATGTAGCCGCCCACCGCCAGCGGGGTGACGGCCGTACGACCCGACCGGGTCAGACAGAAGATCACCAGCACCAGGCCGGAGGTCGCGACCACGTCGCCGAGCCACAGAGGCGCGCTCGATCGCTGGGTGCCGACAGGGAGACCACGGGCTTGTCGAACATCGCGTTGGCCGGGCACCGCACCGCCGATGGCGCCCAGCACCTGGGCGGCGACGTAGCCGCCGGACAGGCCGCCGTCCGCTCTTCGCCAACAGTCGGCCGGCGACACCACCGGGTTGCAGTGGGCGCCGGAGACCGCGAGCTACTGGTCTGACAGCGGGATCAGTATTTCTTGACTGAAATCCAAAGAATCTCTTCTCCGTGGCTCCGGAATGGCCTATACCCATGAGTACAGATGATCGGAGGTCCCCATGCGGCTGCTCGGCCGGCTCTTCCTCGTGTTCACCACGACCGCGCTCTGCCTGCCTGCGGCCGGTGCGGAGCCGGCGGCAGCCGCCGTGGCCCCGACGGCCCTGATTCGCGCCGACTTCCCCGATCCGGACCTCATCCAGGTCGGCTCCACCTTCTACGCCTACTCCACCAGCAGCGGGGCCGGGCGTATCCCGGTCGCCAGCGCCTCGTCCGCCACCGGCCCGTGGACCGTACGCGGGGACGCGCTGCCCGCCAAACCGTCCTGGGCGGGCAACGGCGGGTTCTGGGCGCCCGACGTCTCCCGGCTCCCTGACGGCCGCTACCTGATGTACTTCACCGGCCCCAGCGCCGCCGCCGGGCGCATGTGCATCGGCGCCGCGACCTCGGCGAACCCCCTTGGCCCCTTCCAACCGGCCGGCAGTTCACCGCTCGTCTGCGACGCGGGCGAGGGCGGCGACATCGACCCGTCGAGCTTCGTCGACACCGACGGCAAGCGGTATCTGCTCTACAAGAACGACGGCAACGCCGTCGGCCGGCCCACCGTTCTGTGGCTGCAGCAGGTCGGCGCGGACGGCGTCACCTTCGTCGGCGGCCGCACCGAGCTCATCCGCAACGACCGGCCCGAAGAAGCCGGGGTGATCGAGGCTCCCGTGCTCGTCAAGCGGTCCTCCCAGTACGTGCTCTTCTACTCGGCGGGTTCCTACGCGGGCAACAGCTACTTCACCAGCTACGCCGTGTCCCCGTCGCTCACCGGGCCCTACACCAAGGCGTACCGGCCGCTGATGACGACGGCCACCTTCGACGGCGCCGTTCAGGGCCCCGGCGGGACCGACGTGCTCGGAAGCCGTGTCTTCTTCCACGGATGGGTGGGCAACGCGCGTCACCTGTACACGGCGGAGCTGGGCTGGGCCGACGACTACCCGGTCGTCCGCGGCAGCCGGGTACGGTACGAGGCCGAGCGCGGCACGCTCAACCATGCCGAGGTCCGTACCGGCGCGGCCGGAGCGTCACAGGGAGCCGTCGTAGCCAAGATCGACTATGCGGACAGCTGGGTCGACGTCCGGGTGTCCGCGCCGGTCGCCGGGGCCTACACCGCGTACGTGGCCTACGCCGCCGGTTACGGCGACGCGCAGCACCTGGTGACGGTGAACGGGGGCACGCGGTTCACGCTGAGCTATCCCAACCGCGGCTGGGACAACTGGACGCAGGTGCCGGCCCAGCTCACGCTGAACGCCGGGTGGAACACCTTGCGCTTCCAGTATCAGGCGCGTTGGGCGGAACTGGACCACATCGAGATCGCCTGATTCGTGGGCATCGACAACGTGGTACATCACCGGGATCGAGCTCGTCGTAGACGGGGGATCGCGCCCGGCTTTGCATGAGCAGCGGCGTTCCGGTCGTCGCCGTCCGCCACCGCTGGGCGGAAGGCGGTGGGCGCCACCGGCTTGGCGTGAGCCGACGCCGCATGATCTGCGAGACAGATTCAACCAACCGTACCTCGGTGGCTGGAATCAACTGGAGTGCGGCGGCAGCCGAATATGAGTAGGGGGTACTCAGGTCCGGCGGTGGGCTGCGGGTCAGGATGCGATCACGGGGTCGGGAGTGCCCGCCCGCGATCTGTTCTTTGATCCCTCCTGGAGGAAGACCATGCTCACACGTTCCGGCAGGCTCGCGGCGATGACCGCATCGGGATGCCTGGCGATGTCGGTGCTGGGGGTTACGGGGGCCGGTGCCGAGACCGCGTTCGCCCCTGACACCTGCGCCGGCGGGTACGTCTGGCGCGGCGCGCGGTCCAGCGACCACGTCTGCGTGGACCCGTCCGTACGCGACCGGACGCGGTCGGAGAACGCCTCCGGCGTCTGGCACGCGTGCACGACCGGGTTCGTCTGGCGGGAGGCGTACACCGGTGACCACCGGTGCGTGGTCCCCAGCTCTCGCACCCAGGCGCGGCGGGACAACGGCAGCGCGGCCCGCAGGCTCGCCTGGGTCATCATGATGAAGCGCAACCACGCCGGGAACGGGCCCTCGTGCGATGGTGAAACCTGCTCCACCACCAACGAGGGGCCGTACCAGACCGTGGGCGTCCGCGGCTACTACCTGACGCCGGGCACCCAGGTCACCGTCCAGGTCAAGCGCGCCTCGGATGACCGAGTGCTGTGGCAGGGCCGTGCCACGGCGCAGTCGGGCGGTAACGGACCGGCGGGCAGCTACTCGGTCGACACGGGGCGGGTCCTGTGCGGTGGCAGCTCGTTCGCGTCGCCGCTCACCGCGTACGTGGTGGTGCGCGGCGACGGCGGGCAGTGGTCGCCGCGCGTGCCGATCGCCTGGCGGTCCTGCGGACTGGTGTGATCAGGGGCGCAGGCCATCGAGCTCGATCAGCGAATACCACTGCGTCGCTTGACCGCAGCTCGGGGCGCGTAACTCACTATTCGAGCGGTACACCCTCAGCCCGGCCACGGTGAAGACGTCGGGTGCATCCTGCTGGATCTGCGGTCCGTGGTGTTCGCTTACGAGCTCGCCCCGGCTTCCCCGCCGCTCGCCAGGCGTGACACGAGGGCTCGACGCCACCGGAGGACGCCTCGTGTCCGGAGGATTGAATGCCCGGACCCGAGGTTGCTCCTGTTTGTCGTTAGAAGGGCAGTTTGTCGAGGATGGCGGCCACCTCGGCCGCTCTGAACAGGAACCCCGCGTGGGACGTGTCGAGGGTGTGAACCTCGTACGGATTGTCAGGGGTCAGGGCGTCCGCTTCGGCGATCAGCCTGTCCTGCATGGCCACCGGAAGGGTTCGGTCGTCGGTAAGTCGAATGTAGGTGCGGGCGATCGTGCCCCAGGTGTCGGCGTGAACGCGGGCGTCGGCCGTCATCACCGCGATCGACTCGTCCGGCTGCAGGATGTTGAGGAAGGCACGGAACTGTTCGTCGGTGACGTCCGCCATGATCGCCGCCTTGAGGTCGGCGAGCAGCGTGGGCTCGGCGGTACGGTAGTTGGCCCGGCCGACACCGAGTCGGGACGGGTCTCCGACGTTGAACGCGTGGAGAGGGGCCAACAGGTTGGCTTCGAACTCGGGCTCCTGCATGTACTCGATGGGGTTGGCCCGTTGCACGCACGACCAGGCGGAGATGTAGACGAGGCGATCCACCAGTTCGGGGATCGTGTTGCCTACCCCGGTGATGGCCGTCCCCCCGAGGCTGGCGCCCACGAGCACCACGGGCCCGTGCTCCGCCACGCGGCGGACGACGTCGACGACCACGTCGATGTTGTCCTGCAGCGTGACGCCGGCCAACGTCGATGGCTCGCTCGCCCAGGCGTCGAGATCCTGTGGGGCCTGGTAGGCGACCGGGTACTGCGCGTCAAGGCCATGGCCCGGCAGGTCGACAGCGAGGCTGCGGTGGCCGAGCAACGCGAGTTCGCGCTGGATGGGGGCCCACATGAACGAACTGGAGCCGGAACCGTGGACCAGCACGAAGGTAGGAGCAGCATCGGACGTGCGCTGGGCGTTCGATGGGTTGCTGGAGGTCGATGACATATAGATCAGTCTGATCGGATTGAGGCACGGCAAACACGCCTGATGCCGAAAGTGGGCGTAAAACCGCTGATGGTGAGAATGGCGAGTCGAGCACGCGCAGGTGCGGCGATGACACAGGTGCCCGGCGCGGCGCTGTCCCAACCTCTGGCGGCCACCGCAAACAGGGCACGCCTGGTACCGCGACAACCGCCGAAGCCCGGCTCCGGTCCGGCCGGTCGCAGCGCGCAAGCCACACCCGGCCGCGCTGTCGCAGGCCGCGACATGGCCGCTCCTTCAGGCGGTGAGGGTGGGGACGGCTTCCTCGTGATCGCGCCCGGTGCCGGAGCCCGCCACACACGACCGGTAGGCGTCGAGGACCAGGCCGTGGAAGTGGTGCACGCCGTGCTCGGACAGCCCTGAGCCGGCCGGGTCGCAGACGATGCGGCCCTGGTCGAAGGCGGGAGTGCTCATGCCGCGCTGAACGCTCTCCACGAGGGAGATGTCCTGCTCCTGCAGCACCTTGTCGATGTACGTCACCGACTGGACCTCGGCGCCGGTGAGCTCGGCCGTTTCGAAGTAGAAGTCCCAGGTCTCCAGGGTCCGGTCGGGGCCGGCCGGAACGACCTGGAAGACCATGAAGTTGCCGCGGCCCGGGTATCGCAGCAGACAGGTGTTGGGCCAGAGCCACCACACCGCGTGCTGGGTGACCGACGCATCTGAGACGTCGTACGCCGCGTTCTCGTGCTTGCCGGCCTCGGCGAAGTGGCTCGACCAGATGCCGTGGGTCTTCACCTCGTAGGTGTCCATGTCGACGAGGTCGACGAATTCCTTGTGGGCGATGTGACAGTGGTAGCACTCCAGGAAGTTGTCGATGACGTTCTTCCAGTTGCTCCTGACGTCGTACGTCAACCGCTCGGCGTGGGTCAGCCGGGCGACGTCGGGGGCCCACCGGGCGATGTCGGCCGCCAGGTCCCCGGCCTGCTCGCCCAAAGGAGCGGCGCCCGGGTCCAGGTTGACGTAGACGAACCCGCCGAACTCCTCCACCCGCACCTGGTCGAGGCAGATCTCGCTCTTGTCGAAGGACTCCATCCTCTCGGCGCGACGAGCCGCCTTCAGTCGCCCGTCGAGACCGTAGGTCCACGCGTGGTAGGGACAGACGATGTTGCGCGTGGTGCCAGAGCCCGTGAGCAGCTCATGGGCGCGGTGTTTGCAGACGTTGTAGAACGCGCGCAGCGCTCCGTCACGATCGCGGACGATCGCGATCGGCATGCCGGCCACGACGGCCGACACGTAGCTGCCCGCCGGCTCGAGCTTCTCCACGTGGCAGATCCACTGCCAGGTCCGGGCGAAGATCGCCCGAAGGTCGACCTCGAGCCACAGCGGGTCCGTGTACGCCTCCGACCGCAGAGACATCGATCGTTCGGGGCTCTCGTGGAACCCCATACCGACGCGGCGTACGTCTTCCGCAGTGACTGATGCCATGGCGGGAGCGTACGACGGGTTGGACGATCGTTCAATGCATCACTGGACGTTCGTTCAAAGTCGCCCCGGGGCGACCGGTCAGTCGGCGAGCGCGATCTCCTCGCAGCGGGTGACGCTCCTTCTGATCGAGGCGCGGTCGAGCCCCAGCAGGGCGGTGAGCCACAGGCCGTTCTGGAGGACGTCGATGTCGGCGGCCCGCTTGCCGCACTCGCCGCGCGACAGTCCGGGCCGGGCCGCGCGGATGAGGGCGGCGAGCCCGGCGCGGTAGCGTTTCTGGGCCACCGTGTTGATGCGCTCGAAGTCCTCGTGCACCCGGGCGAGAGCCCAGAGCTGGAGTCGCAGGGACAGGTACTCCGTCGTCAGGAACTCCGGGTCGGCCACTCGCTTGAGCGCGGCGCGCAGCCGCTCTTCCGGCTCCAGGGTGAGGTCCGGCTCGACTATCGCGATGTCTTGCTCCTCGATGCGGTGCAGGGCCGCCCGGATCAGGCTCGTCTTGTCCTCGTAGTAGTAGTTGACCAGACCCAGCGAGACCCCGGCTTCGCGTGCGACGGCCCGCATGCTGACGCCGGATATGCCCTGCACGGACAGGAGCCGAAGCACCGCCTCAAGGATCCGCGCCTGCCGGTCGACCTTCACATCGGCGTCCGCCGCGCGCACGGACCTCGGGCTCACATCCACGACCTCAGTATCCGGCAGGATGCCGGGGTTGGTGACGGGGTCCGCGCGCCGGTCGGGGACGATGGTCCAGCGGATCGGCCCGACCGGTTGGTCCTGCTCTCGCATGCGGCTTGAACTGCATGGATGGCGTTTTAGGCAAGCGCAACGTCCGACTCGCGACGGGGTCCCGCGCGGCGGGCCATCGGATCGAGGAGTGGCGCGGGCCGGCCTCCCGCTTCGACAAGACGCCCGACGTCTCCCAACTCCCCTGCCAGTCAGGACGACCGCGGCGCTGCTCGTCGCCACTCTCAAAACCAGCTCGCCCGTTTCTAGGCGATGCGGGCGAGGTCCCGCATATGGATCGGGTACGCCGGAGGCAGCCCCTTCGCGTACCGCTCGAGTTCGTCGAGGGCAGCCTCGGCGAGGCGATGGACCTCCGTGCCCATGGCTCCGGCGATGTGCGGCGTGAGCTGCACGTTGGGCAGCCCGAACAGCGGTGAGTCGACCGGCAGTGGTTCGGGGTCGGTGACGTCGAGGATCGCGCTGAGCCGCCCGCTCACGCATTCGGCGGTGAGCGCGCCGGTGTCGATCAGGCTGCCTCGGGCGGTGTTGATGACCGTGGCGTGGTCGGGAAGCAGAGCGAGGCGGTCGGCGTTCAGCAGGTTCCGGGTCTCGGGCAGTGACGGCGCGTGCAGGGTCACGATGTCGCTGCGGCGCAGCAGGTCGGGCAGTGGAACGAGGGTCGTGCCGAGGGCCTGGGCGTCCGCCTCGGTGGCGTAGGGGTCGCTCGCGAGCACGGTGAGGTCGAAGGCCCGCAGCAGGTGCGCCACACGCCGGCCGGTGTGCGACAGGCCGACGATGCCGACGACGCGACCGTAGTTCGACCCGGCGGTCACGCGTTCGCGCCACGCGGAGTCGGAGCCCTGCCGCCGGTACGCCTCGGCGAAGGCGCTCACGCGTTTGCCGCTGTGCAGGATCGCGGCGAGGGTGTATTCCGCGACCGGCATCGCGTTGGCGTTGGCCGCGGAGGTGACGAGGATTCCGCGTTCCCAGCAGGAGGCGTCGGTCAGATGCGTCTTGACGGTGCCGGCCGCGTGCAGCACGGCGCGCAGATGGGGAGCGGCATCGAGGACCTCGCCGGTCAGGAGCGGACACCCCCAACCTGTGATCATGACTTCGATCTCGCGGAGTCGGGCGCGGCTTGCCGGTGAGCCGAGCTCGGTCAGCGGTTCGGGGCGGTCGAGCCGGGCGAGGGCGTGCAGTCGCTCGAATCGTGCGGCGTCGAAAAGCTGGCGGATGGTGGGTTCGGACATGACCAGTGCTGTCACGGGCCGGCGGGTCATCATGCTCCTATTCGGTGGTGGCTGCGATCGCGACGCTGTCCCGCACGACGACGTGAGTGCCGAGCACGACCCGCTGGTCGACGGTGTCCGGCGCCATCGCCATCGTGGCGGCGAGCCGGCCCAGCTCCCGGGCGGGAATGTGCACGGTGGTCAGTCCGAGATCGGCGGCGAAGGCGGCGTCGTCGAACCCCACGACCGAGATGTCCTCGGGCGTGCGCAGCCCGGCCTCTCGCAGGGCTTGCAGGACGCCGCTCGCGACGTGGTCGGTGTGGGCGAACACGGCGGTGAAGTCCGGCGGCCCGGCCCGCAAGATGTCGCGCATGCGGGCGTAGCCGGTCTCGCGGCTCCACGCGGGGCCCGCCTCCAGCCGGGGGTCGAGGTCGCCGCCGAGATCGGCCAGGGCACGGCGGTATCCGTCCCGCCGCCGCACAGTGGTGCTGTGGTCCTGCTGGCCGCTCAGGAGCAGGATGCGGCGATGGCCGCGCGACAGCAGATGGCTGGTCGCGGCGTACGCGCCGCCCTCGTTGTCGTACTCGACCACGCCGGCGGGGACATCCGGGCCGAGCGGGGGGCGGGCGCACAGCACCAGACGTGAGCCGGTCTGCGCGAGGGAGGCGGCGAAGGCGCTGGTCTGGCGCACGTATTCCGGGGTTTCGGTGACGGCGCCGATGAGGACGATGGCCGGCGAGTGCTGGGCGCTCATCTGCCGCAGTACCTGCAGCTCGCGATCGGGGTCGCCGCCGGTGGTGCCGATCAGG
Source organism: Nonomuraea sp. NPDC050153 (assembly GCF_044460125.1). Lineage (NCBI taxonomy): Bacteria > Bacillati > Actinomycetota > Actinomycetes > Streptosporangiales > Streptosporangiaceae > Nonomuraea > Nonomuraea sp. NPDC050153. The sequence goes on along the minus strand of NZ_JBITJQ010000062.1, from coordinate 20,744 downwards.
CAGAACCGGCTGGCGTCGGCGAGGGTGCTGGCGATGCTCTGGACCAGGCTCATGAGGAAGCCGTCGTCGAGCATCCGGACCACGATCGCGATCGTGCCGGCGTCCTGGCGGATCAGCGCGCGGGCGTGCGGATTGGCGACGTAGTCGAGGTCGCGGACCGCGCGCATGACCTTGTCGCGGGTCTCCGGCGCCGGCGGATAGCTGCCGTTGAGGATGCGTGACACGGTGGACACCGAGACGCCCGCTCGGGCCGCCACGTCGCGGATGCTCGCCCGCCCGTTCTCCATGCCGTGATCTACCTCCGTGCGCGGTTACCGCTTTGTTAAAAGGCTTTAATCCGGAGCCTAGCGCGTGCTCGCGCCGTTGGTCCAGTGGGTGGGCTCTATCGGCCCGTTTGTGAAGCTTGGGTATTGACGTGAGAGTGAAACCCTTTTAACGTGCCGAGAACCAAGCGACATTACGTAGCTGTTTCCAGGAGGCATCGTGGCCGTCACCCTCGCTGACCGGCGGACGGACGATCCGCCCACCGGCGCGGCCGAGTCCGCGCGCCGGCGCGGCGGCGGCCGGCGGCAGCGGCTGCGCCGCAGCCGCCTCTTGCTGCTCATGATGGCACCGGGAGTGCTGTACTTCCTGGTGTTCCACTACGTCGCGCTGCTGGGCAACGTCATCGTCTTCCTCGACTACCAGCCGTTCGCGGGCATCGCGAACAGCCCCTGGGCCGGCCTGGACAACTTCCGGACGCTGTTCGCCGACCCCGACTTCTGGCAGGCGGCGTTCAACACGATCAGCCTCGCCACGCTGCAGCTGATCTTCTATTTCCCGGTGCCGGTGGCCCTGGCGCTGCTGCTGCACAGCCTGACCCGAGGGTGGGTGCGCAAGGCGGTCCAAAGCATCGTCTACCTGCCCCATTTCATCTCATGGGTGATCGTCGTCGCGCTGTTCCAGCAACTGCTCGGTGCGGCGGGCGTCCTCAACGGGCTGTTCGCCGACAACGGCTACCACCTGGTGAACGTCTTCAGCGAGCCGTCGTTGTTCAAGCCACTGATGATCGCCGAGCTGATCTGGAAGGACTGCGGCTGGGGCACGATCATTGTGCTGGCCGCCCTGCACAACGTGGACGATCAGCTCTACGAGGCCTCCGCGATCGACGGCGCGGGGTGGGGCCGGCGGCTGTGGCACGTGACCCTGCCGTCCTTACGACCCGTCCTCGTCCTGCTGCTGATCCTGCGGCTGGGCGACATCCTGAGCGTCGGCTTCGACCAGGTCCTGCTGCAGCGCGACGGGTTCTCGCCCGGGGTCGCGGAGGTCCTGGACACCTACACCTATTACCACGGGGTGGTCGACGGCAGCTGGGGACCAGCCGCCCTGGCCGGCATCTTCAAGGGCCTCGTCGGCCTGGTCCTGATCGTCGTGGCCAACAAGGTCGCGCACCGGCTTGGCGAGGAAGGAGTCTACCGATGACACGTCCGGTCTGGATGGAGCCGCCCCGGCTGAGCACCAAGGCGGCGAAGGCCGTCGCGGTGATGACCACGGTGGCGCTGGTGATCATCCCGTTCTGGGTGGTCGTCGCCACCAGCTTGTCGCCCGACATGCAGGTGATCCGCAACGGCGGCTGGTCGATCTGGCCCGAGCAGGTGACGCTGGACGCGTACCGGCGGCTGTTCGGTTCCGGGGTGATCTCGCACGCGGTGCTCGTCTCCGCCGTGGTCACGCTCGTGGGCACCACGGTGAGCCTCACCGCCACCGTGCTGATGGCGTACGCGCTGGCCCGGCCGAGCGTCTTCGGCGGTAAGCCGATCATGCTGGGCGTCCTGCTCACCTTCCTGTTCCCGCCGGCGATCATCCCCAGCTTCCTGGTCGTCAGCAACCTGGACCTGCGCAACCACTACGCGGCGCTGATCGCCCCGGTGCTGATCAGCTCCTTCAACCTGGTCATCATGCGGGGCTACTTCCAGGGCCTACCGGCCCAGCTGTCGGAGAGCGCCCGCATCGACGGAGCCGGCGACGGCCGCGTGCTGTGGCACGTCGTACTTCCGCTGTCCAAAGCGATCATCGCGGTGGTCGGCTTCTACTACGCGGTCGGCTACTGGAACAGCTTCTTCAACGCCATGCTCTACCTCGACGACCAGTCCACCTGGCCGCTGCAGCCGATGCTGCGGCAGATCGTCATGCTCGGGGCCAACCCCGACACGTCGATCGCGGCCGGGGCCGGGGCCAGCGTCGCCCCACAGACCACGACCATGGCCACCGTCGTGGTCGCGGTGCTGCCGATTCTCGCGGTCTATCCGCTCGTGCAGCGCTTCTTCACCAAAGGCGTGCTCACCGGCGCGATCAAGGGCTGACCTGGCCGGACGGCCCACCCCATGCACACCTTCCGCGCCCAACGCGGACCGCACAACCCCCCCCGGAAGGGAAAGCGCTTGCCATGGACATCTCCCGGAGATCGCTGCTCAGACTGACCGGCGGCGTCGCGCTCGCCTCCGCCGTACCCAGCCTCGCCGCCTGCGGCGACGGCCCGGGCGTATCGGTGGGAAACGCAGGCAAGAGTCTCGCCCCGCTCCCCGCCCACATCCCGATCAACCTGGTGAAGCCGGACCTGCCTGGCACCGCCCAAGGCGTCCAGGACGCCTTCCTGACCTATCCACAGAAGCCGGCCCAGACCGTCGACGGCAAGCCGGGCGACGGCTCGGTCGTCACCTGCATGGTCATCACCTACGGCACGGCGCCGTCCCCGGCCGCGAGCAACAAGCTGTGGACCGCGATCAACGAGGCACTCGGGGTGGACCTGCGCCTCACCCTCGTCCCGGCGGCCGATCTCAACGCCAAGTACGCCACCATGATGGCCGGCGGCGACCTGCCTGACATCATCGCCACCATCGACCTGGCGATGTCCAACGCACTGCAGTTCACCCAGGCCAAGTGTGCCGATCTGACCGAGTACATCTCCGGTGACGCGATCAAGGAGTACCCGAACCTGGCCAACCTGCCGACGATCGCATGGCAGAACGTCGGTCGAATCGGCGGCCGCCTGTACGGCATCCCGGTGCCCCGGCCCCAGCTCGCCGGCGTGATGTTCGGCAACAGGGAGAAGCTCGAGGCGGCCGGCATCAAGATGGGGCTCGGCGTGTCCACGGCCCAGTTCGCCGAGGGCCTGGCCAGGCTCGCCACCAGCAAGCAGTTCCCGTTGGGCGGCAACAACTTCAGCGAGAACATTCACCTCGGCGCGGCCGGTGTCCCCAGCAACTGGGTGCTCGCCGACGGCGGCGCGTTCACCAGCCGCTACCAGAACCCGGTCTACCCGGAGGTGCTGCAGCGGCTGCGCGACTGGTACGCCAAGGGCTACTTCTACCCGGACCTGCTGAGCACCCAGGCGACCCAGGCGAACACGTTCTTCATGAACGGCACGACGCTGACCATGGGCGGCGGCATCGGCGGCTACCCGGGAATGATCTCCGGGGTCGGCGACGCCTTTACCGTCGACTTCGTCCGCCCGTACGGCGACAACCCGACTCCGTGGCTGGGCAGCGGGGTGTTCTCCAACAGCGGCCGCGGCGGCTTCACCGCCCTGAAGAAGGCGTCGCCGGAGCGCGTCAAGATGCTGCTGCGAGTGCTGAACTTCCTGGCCGCGCCTTTCGGCAGCAAGGAGTACGAGCTGATCAACTACGGTGTCGCCGGGGTGCATTTCACCACCGGCACCGAGGGCGACCCGTTGCCCACCGCGCTGGCCACCACCGGCGGCGAGAACAAGACGAACCTGCCCCTGCAGTACATCGCGGCCGCTCCGTACGTGCTCTACCTGCCTGGCAACCCCGACGCCACCCGCCGCAGCCACCAGGCCCAGCAGGAGATCGTCCCCATCGGCATCGCCGACCCGTCTTACGGCCTGGTCTCGCCGACCCAAGCCGCGAAGGGCACCAAGCTCAACCAGCAGATCATCGACGTGACCAACGCGATCATCTCGGGCAAGCGCCCGGTGTCGGACTGGAGCGGGGCCGTCTCGCAGTGGAAGTCCCAGGGTGGCGACGCGATCGCCAAGGAGCTCGCCGAGCAGTACGCGGCCAACCACTGACCCACCGCATCGCCGGCCACCTGGGCACCCGCGTGGCCGGCGCGCCCCGACAAGTCGCATGGGGGCAACTCCATCGAAGAGAAAAGGCTGTGCCATGCCGTCCTCGAGCACAACCGCCGCCCGGCTCCGTGCGAGCGCCGCCGCCCTCGTCCTCACCTTCGCCACGTTGATCATGCTGGCGGCGGTGGACACGCCCGCGCACGCCGACCCCGTTCAGCCTCCGGCCAGCGTCGTCGCGCTGCTGACCCCGCAGCACCCCCGGCTCCTGGCGACCGCGCAGACGTTCTCCGCCGCCGCCCGGCGCATCGGCACCGACACCCGGCTCAAGGCCTGGTATGCCCAGGTCAAGGCCGGCGCGGACGGCGTCCTCGCCACCTCGCCGCCGACCGCCCTGTCGACCTCCGTCATCGACGAGGCGAAACGCCGCGTCTACGCCCTCGCCCTCGTCTACCGGATCACCGGCGAGACCCGGTACGCCGAACGCGCGGCGCGCGAACTCGTCGCCCTCTCCTCCGTCCCGGCCTGGGACCAGAGCCAGTTCCTGGAGGTCGGAGAGCTGTCCAACAGCGTCGCGATCGGCTACGACTGGCTCTACGACTATCTGTCGGCGAGCGACAAGGCCACGATCCGCTCCGCCATCGTCTCCAAGGCCCTGCGGCCGGCCCTCGTCCGCTACGGGTACGCCAGCAGCTTCTACACCCAGAACCACAACTGGAACCTCGTCTGCAACGCGGTCGCGCTCGGGGCGCTGGCCATCGGCGACGACCCAGCCCTGACCGCCGACGAGCGCAGCGTCGTCGACCAGGTGCTCAAGGCCGGCATCACCTCGATCCAGAACGGGATCAGCGGCTACGGCCCGGACGGCGCCAGCGGCGAGAGCCCGCAGTACTGGCAGTACGCCACCGAGTACCTCGTCGCCTACCTCGCCGCCATGAAGACCGCGACCGGCACCGACTTCGGCCTGTCCGACCTGCCCGGCCTCGCCACCACCGGCGACTACGGCATCCACGTGACCGGCGCGACCGGCCTGACCTTCAACTACGGCGACGGCGGAACCGACCTGCTCGGCGCGGTCACCCCGACCTGGCAGGCGCCGTTCATGATGTGGCTCGCCACCCGCTACGGCAAGCCGTACTACACGGCCTGGGAGGCGCGGCTCGCCGACCGCTCGGCCAGCCCGCTGGACATCCTCTGGTACGACCCGGCCGACGCCGGCGGCGCCGGCCATCCGGCGGCGACCGACGCCTTCTTCGACGGCGCCGAGATCGCCACCGCCCGCAGCGCCTGGGACGACCCCTACGCGGTCTCCGTCGCCACCAAGGGCATGCGCGCCGGGTACGACCAGATCGCCGCCCACGAGAACCTCGACGCCGGAGACTTCGTCCTCGACGCCGCGGGCGTGCGCTGGTTCGACGACCTCGGCCTCGACAGCTACAGCCTGCCGGGATACTTCGACTGGACCAAGGACACCAGCGGCCGATGGGACTACTACACGACCCGTCCCGAGGGCCAGAACACGATGCGGCTCGGCACCGGGCCCACCCCCTCCACCGCGCTGACCGCCGGCGCTCCGATCACCACCGTCAGCTCGACGCCCCAGAAGTGGTACGAGATCACCGACCTCACCGGCCTCTACGGCGGCCGGGTGCAACGCGCCCAGCGCGGCCTGCAGCTGTTCGACGACCGGCGGCAGGTGCTGCTCCAGGACGAGGTGCGGACGAGCGAACCGATCGACTACTGGTCGTTCCTGCACACCCGCGCCGACGTCGTGGTGGCCTCCGACGGACGGTCGGCCACCCTCTACCGCGGCGGACAGCGGCTCTGGGTCCAGCTGCTCACCACCGATGGGCGACTGCTCATCGGGGACTCCCGGCCCCTGCCGGACAGCCCCGACCCCACTGGCCAGAGCCGCCAGCCGGGCTCACGAACCCTCGCCATCCATCTGACCGCGGCCGGGACCACCACGGTGGCGATGCGGATGGTTCCCCTCGCCGCGGGGCAGAAGCCGCCCACCGGCACCCTGGCGGTAACCCCGCTGACCTCCTGGACGCCGGGCGCGACCGGCCCGATGGCCCTGACCGACATCATGATCAGCGCCGACCGCCTGGCCGGATTCGATCCGCAGCGCTACCGCTACGACATCACCCTGCCCGCGAACACCGCCACCGCGCCCACGGTCGTCCCCCTGACGCCGAGCGGCACCTACGCGGCCGTCACCCAGGCGACCGCGATCCCGGGCACGGCCACCATGACGACCTTCCAGCTCGACGCCGGCCACCGAAAGGTCTACGGCCCCACCTACCAGGTGCACTTCCGGCAGGCGGGAAAGACCGCCACCGCACTGCCCGTCGCGTCTGTCACCGCCAGCGCGAACGACGGCAGCCCCGCGGCCGACGCCGTCGACGGCAACATGGGCAGCCGCTGGGCCGCGGCGGGCGACGGGCAGACGCTCACTCTCGACCTCGGCGCCAAGCGCACCGTCGGCGCCGTTGCCCTCGCATTCTTCAACGGGCACGCGCGAACGTCCACCTTCGACGTCCTCACCTCCGCCAACGGCACCACCTGGAACGCGGCGCTCACGGGAGCCGTCTCCGCCGGCACGTCCGACGACGCCGAAGTCTTCTCCTTCACGGCGCGGCCGGCCCGCCACGTTCGGCTGGTCGGCCACGGAAACTCCGTCAGCAGCTACAACAGCGTCACCGAGATCCGGATCTACGCCAGGAGGTCCGACGCCCAGGCGGACGCGGCTCCCCGGCCGGTCGTTCTCGGCACCGTGACCGCATCCCCGGCCGGCCCGCCGCCCATGTCGATCGGCGACACCCTGCGGCTGAGCCTGACCGGCAAGCGGACCGACGGCCGCCCGGCCGATCTGTCCACGGCGATCATCACCTGGACCAGCAGCCATCCGGCCGTGGCCACGGTGGACGGCTCCGGCCTGGTCACCGCAGCCGGTGGCGGCAGCGCGAAAGTCGGCGCGCTGGTCATCAGCCCACCCATACTGAAGGTCGTCCGTGTGCCGGTGTCGGTGGTCGACCCGTCGCACATCGAACCGGTAGCCGACGGGTTCGTCCGCGACGGCACCTACGCCGCCACCACCTACGGCACGAGCTCCGTCCTCGAAGTACGCAACAACCCCAGCCTCGGCAGCGGATTCGACCGGGTCGCGTACCTGACCTTCCCGCTGACCGCGGTGCACGGCACGGTCGACTCGGCCACCCTGCACGTCTACGGCTCGACCAGCGACGCTGCGGGCGCGACCGACGCCGTCCACGCGGTCACCGACGCGACCTGGAGCGAGGCCACGCTGACCTGGAACACCCGGCCGCCGCTGGGCGCCGGCCTCGGCACGTTCACGCTCGGCACCACCACGTCCTGGCACACCGTCGACGTGACCGCGTTCGTCCAGGCCCAGCTCGCGGCCGGGCAGGACGTCAGCCTCGCGATCACGTCCACCGCCACGGCGTACGGGCCGTTCACCTCCTTCTCCAGCAAGGAAGCGATCGACAACCGCCCCTACCTGGAACTGACGCTGTCCTGACCGGCGCGACGGCGCCGGTCACCTGGCCGGCGCCGTCCTCACCCGAGAGGTCCTCCGTGTCCGAAGTAACCTTCCCCCAAGGCTTCCTGTGGGGTGCCGCGACCGCGGCGTACCAGGTCGAAGGCGCCGTCGCCGAGGACGGCCGCACCGCCTCGATCTGGGACACCTTCAGCCACACCCCGGGACGCGTGCTCGACGGCGACACCGGCGACGTCGCTTGCGACCACTACCACCGGTACGCCGACGACGTCGCCCTCATGGCCCGGCTGGGCCTGGGCGCGTACCGGTTCTCCGTCTCCTGGCCCCGGGTGCAGCCCGGCGGCCGGGGCCAGGCCAACCAGCGCGGGCTCGACTTCTACCGGCGGCTCACCGACGAGCTGCTGGACCGGGGGATCGAGCCGTGGGTCACGCTCTACCACTGGGACCTGCCGCAGGAACTCGAAGACGCCGGAGGGTGGCCCGCCCGGGACACCGCCGCTCGCTTCGCCGAATACGCCGCACTCGTCCACGGAGCGTTGGGCGACCGCGTCCGCCACTGGATCACGCTCAACGAACCGTGGTGCGCCGCCTTCCTCGGCTATGCCCACGGCCGGCACGCGCCCGGCCGCAGCGACGGCGCCGCCGCGCTGGCCGCATCACATCACCTGCTGCTCGGTCACGGCCTGGCCACCCGGGCGATCCGGGCCGCCGACCCGGCTGCCGCCATCGGCACCACGCTCAACGTGCAGTCGTTCATCGCGTACTCGGACAGCCCGGCCGACAGTGAGGCGCTGCGCCGCGTCGACGGCATCGGCAACCGGATCTTCCTCGATCCGCTGCTGCGTGCCGAATACCCGGCCGACGTCGCCACCGACATCGCGCACCTGACCGACCTGTCCTTCATCCACCCCGGCGACCTGGCGACCATCGCCGCGCCGATCGACTTCCTCGGCCTCAACTACTACAACCCCCTCGTGGTCGCCGCGTCCGTCGACGGCCGGCCCAGCGCCGGCGCGGCCTGGCCGGGCTGCGAGGACGTCAGCTTCGTCCGCCGCGGCTTTCCGGTCACCCAGATGGGCTGGGAGGTCGACCCGGCCGGACTCACCGCGCTGCTGCGCCGCGTCACCGAGGATTACGGACCGATTCCGCTCTACATCACCGAGAACGGCGCGGCCTACCCCGACACAGTCGAGGCCGACGGCGGCGTGCGCGACCAGGACCGTATCGACTACTACGCGCAGCACCTGCACGCCTGCCTGGAAGCGATCCGCGCCGGCGCGCCGCTACAGGGCTACTTCGCGTGGTCCCTGATGGACAACTTCGAATGGGGTTGGGGATACTCCCGTCGCTTCGGCCTCCTCCACGTCGACTACACCACCCAGCAGCGCACGATCAAGAACAGCGGTCATTGGTACGCCGAAGTGATCCGCCGCAACGCACTGCCGCAAGCGACGCATCTGAGCGGTTGCTCAAATCGGGAGAGCTGAAGGTCCAGCGTGCCTATCGAACCCGCAGGGCCTCGCGCCCGGCCTCTCCGGGTGCCGCGGCCGCACCCAGACGGACGGCACTCCAGCGGCGGGAGGGCCGAGCGCGGACAGCCGCGCGGCCGGCTCGACCGCCAACCGCGTCTCGCCGCGGTACTACCGGCCGGGCGGCGCCGTCTGGGCGGCTCGCCGGTCCACGGTCCTGATCACCATTCATAGGAGGCGGCGATATGCCCCAGGTATGTCGGACCCGCGTGCCATGCTGTGCCGGTGATGGTCGACTTCGATGCCGAGCTGTGGATCTGGGATGCCCGGCGGGATGACAGCTGGACCTTCGTCAGCCTGCCTGTCGAGGAGTCCGAGGAGATTCAGGACATGACCGGCGGGCCGCGGCGTGGGTTCGGTTCGCTGCGGGTGCGGGTCACGATCGGCGGGACCAGCTGGAAGACCTCCATCTTTCCGGACAAGGGGCGCGGTTGCTACGCGCTGCCGATCAAGCGGGCCGTGCGCGAGGCCGAAGGGCTCGGCGCGGGTGACGTGGCGAGCGTGACGATCGAGCTCCTCGACGTCTGATCACCCCGGCGACGCCGTGCACTCGCGCGCCACCCGGGCCGGCGGTCAGGTCGCGGAGGGGCTGCGGTGGGCGGAGAGGAAGTCCCACAGGATCCGGGAGGCGCCGGGTAGCCGAGCTGACCGGCCTCAACCCCGCCGGCAGGCGGCCGACATTGGCCGGTTTCGTCGCCGGCGCAATGGTGTTCGGCTATCGGCCCGCCGCTCGGCGAACTCGAACCCCGATGAGCAACAGCGGCACCGCACTTCCGAAACCGGTCATCAGCAGGAAACACCACACCAGCCACGGAAGCCTTCCCTCCCCTCCCCCGCAGTCGAGGAGATCCGAGAACGTCATGAATGCCCAGTGAAGCGCGACGACCGCCGCGACGAGTGCCGCCAGCAGCCCCATCACCGTCCCGGGCCACCGCTTCGACCAGGCGGCGACCGCCCCGGACGCCAGGATGCTCACCATGGGAAGAACGTTGAAGGCCAGAAAGCTCTCTTCGGAGGACGCGAACCGCTGCCGAAAATCGAGCCAGATGTCACGCACACTGACCCACAGTTTCGCCAGACCCGATGGAAGCGGACCATAACCCGCGCAGCCCACCGCGCCGGCACTCTCGAAAAGCGCCGGCAGCCATAAGCCCAGGAAGCTGAGCAGGCTGACCACGAACGCGGCCAGCCACCATCGAAGATGACGCCACCGAGGCATTGCCCGCCTTCCCGGAAGGGATGATCAACGGCAGCCATTGTTCCAGCCGGCCGGCTGCGTCAGTGACGTTAACGGGCCCGCAGCCGGGTGCCGGCCAGGTCGATCGTCACGCCGGAGGCGTCCTGCGAGACGCCCGTCACCTTCTGGCCGCGGCGGATGTCCACCCCGAGCTCGTGTGCCCGTTCGATGAGCACGCGTTCGAGCACCGCCTGAGGAACGACCAGGCCGTGCAGGGGGTTGTCCTGGAGCCGGCTCAGATCGAGCTGGATCGCGCCGAAGGAGAAGCCCGGCATCGGAACCGGCGGCGATGCGCCGCCGAGGCCTTCCAGCAGCCCGCGGCGGTCCATGAGCTCGACGGCCTGCCCGACCAGGCCGTTCGCCTTGGGCGCCTGGCTCGGCTCGGGGAGTTGGTCGAGCAGGACGGGCTCGGCGCCGGCCAGGCTGAGCTCGCAGGCCAGCATCAAACCGGTCGGACCCGCGCCGATGACGGCGACGTCGATGGTCATGGTGAAGCCTCACTTGTTCTCGTGGTGGGGCGGACAGGCCACCGGGTCGCCCGCTTCTTCTGCTCTCTGAGCCCCGCGTCGTCGCTCACCCTCACCATGACAGGAATTTGCTGGATCAGCAATATTTCGCGATCAGCAAATTCTTCTCCGCGCAGCCGGTTGGTGCTGAACTGCTTGCCCCAGGTGCTGCCGGTCCATTGCGGGGTGGTTCGGCACGTCCTGAGGTGGTCGGCCGCCTCTCGACCCGTGCCCGCGGGCTACCTGTCCACGGCGAACGCCACCTCGAACGACCGCAGGAACACCATCTGGCACTGGTTCTGACGGCCAAATGGGAGGCGCCGCCGGGCGCGTTCTGGAAGCCTGCCACGGATGACCACGAATGACCTCGACGAAGCGCTGACCGAGCTGAGGAAGCCCAGCGGGCGGGAGGCGTACCTGCGCGCGTTCAGCACCCTGCTGCACAGCGAGGACGCCGACGCCGTGTGCGCCGCCCTGGACGACTACCGGCATGAGGAGGCGCTCACCCGGTTCGGCGGGAGCAATCCGCTCGAACCGTTCGCCAACGAGGTGCTCTTCGTCGCGCGGGACCTGCTCAGCCGGCCCGCCGCGCCGGACGTCCACGCCAGCGCCCTCAACGTGCTGGGGAACCTCGCCGAGTGCGAGGACGTGGACCTGATCGCCGACGCCCTCGACGCCGCCACGGACGCGGACGTGCTGGCGAACGGCCTGTCCGCGGCCACCGCTGCCCTGATGGACGAACTCGGGCCGAACCCGAGGCTGCTCGCGATGATCATCGCCATGGTCCTCGACGAAACCCTCGACGTGGACACGCGGTGCGAAGCCCTCTCGGCCCTGGACCAGGTCGACGCCCCCGAGGTCGACGACCTGCTCGTCCGCGCGAGCGAGTCGGGCGAGCAGGCTCTGCAGATCAGCGCCGCGATCCGGCTCTCGATGCCGGGCCGGATCAGGGCGCACCGCGAGCGGGTCGAACGGCTCGTGGCGTCCTGGCCGGAGAACATGGGGCGCGACGCGCGGGCCGTGCGCGAGAACCTCGAGGGCTTCCACAGCCTGCACTGGGCCGGCGCCGAGCCGGCCGACCCGGAGTTGCGCGGCGCTCATTGGGAGCTGCGCTTCCCGATCGACGACGAGACCTGCCTCCAGGCGTTCCTGACGTTGCTCCGCAGCGACGACACGGTGGCCGTGGGGATCGCGCTCGACCACTACCAGCACTGGCAGGGGCTGCGCCGGGTGCTCCGCGACGAGACGTCCGCCGGGCGCCACCTGCCCGAGGTGCTCGCCCGCGCCCGCGAGGAGCTGCGGCGACCGCCCTCGCCCGCCGAGCTGAGCCCCGGGCACGGGCAGGCCGCCAACCACGTCAGTGCCCTCAACGTGATCGGAAGGGCCCACGCCACGCCATCGGACGCGGACCTGGTGGTGGACGTCCTCGAGCGGGCGGCCACGGACCGGGTTCGCGACGATGCGGTCTGGATGGCGTACGGCGTGCTCGACGAGGCGGAGGTGAAGGACCGGCGGTTGGTCGACGCCCTGAGCGACCTGCTGTTCGTCCCCGCGCCCCGCTTCACCTCGGTGAAGGAGCAGGCGATCCGCGTCCTGTCCGAGGCGCTCGGGCCGGAGGCCGACGACGTGCTGCTGCGCCTGGTGCGCGGCGACGACGCGCCGGCCCAGGCGCACGCGGTCTACTACCTGGTCAGGTCGGGAGGTCTCGACAGGTACCGCGACCTGCTGGTGGAGGTCGCCGAGAGCTGGGGCGGGCGCCCGCCCGCGTATCCGTGGGGCGAGGACGTCGCCGAGACGGTGCTCGGCAAGCTGCACAGCCGCTTTTGGGAGGGGCTCCGGCTCGCCGGCCCCGACCTGCACCGCGCCCACCGGGAGCTGCGGGCCCCCACCTCGGCCGAGGCGTGCCACCGCGCCCTGCGCACCCTGCTCGCCGGCGGCGACCAGGTGGCCGTGGGGATCGCCCTGGACCACTGGTGGCACCCGGACGGGATCGCGCGGCACTTCGGCGAGGAGGCCAGGAACGCCGAGGCGCCGCTCGTCCTCGACCGCGTCAGGGAGGCGCTCCGGCAGCCGCCGTCACCGGCCGATCTCAGCCCCGACACCGGCCTCGGGGCCAACCACCTGAGCGCGTTGAGCGCCCTGCGGGCCGCCGGGGTGCGTGACGAGCCGCTGCTCGCCGACGTCCTGGAAGGGGCCGCGAACGACTGGATCCGCGACACCGCCCTGAGGCTCGCGTCGTCGTGGTTCGAGGACGCGGAGGAGGCGGACCCGCGGCTCGTGGCCGCGCTGGGGAACGTCGCGTGCGACCGCGCCCTTCCGCTCGGCGACCGCCTCGCCGCCGTCGGCGTGCTGGACGGGGCTCCCGGCTCGGTTCCCGTGCTGGTGCGCGTGACGGGGTGCCCCGAGGTGGAGATCCAGGCGGCCGCCGTCTACGGGCTGCTGTACGACGAGGTGATCGGCGAGCACCGCGACCTGATCGAGCGGCTGGACGCGGGCTGGCCCGTGGCGGAGGCCCCATGGGAGGTCCGGCGCGTCCGCGACGCTCTGGAGTGAGATCCAGCGACTGTAAGGGCTATAGTCTTGTTTTATCGGTTACGGGGAAGCGGGTGAGGCATGCGGATCTCCATCACCGACTATGCGGTGGGCGCGGCGCTGGCCGGAGACCTGGCCAACACCTCGCCCACCGTGCGGACCATGGCGGGGGAGGCCCTGCCGACGCCCGAAGCGTTGTCGCGGTTCCTCGCGGAGCGCGGGCTGCGGCTCGACGCCCTGGCGGATGGACAGGTGGATGGGCGGGCGGACGGGCGGCTGCCGACCGGCGACGACGTGCGCGAGGTCCAGCTGCTGCGCCGGGAGGCGCGTGGCGTGGTGGAGACCGAGACGGAGGAGCAGGCCGTCGCGGGCGCCGCCGTACTGGCCGGGCGGGCTGGTCTCAGTCCGGTGCTGGACCGCGACGCCGGCGGGCGATGGCAGTGGTACGTGCCGACCGCGCCCGGAGCGTCCCTGGCGGAGGAGCTGGCCGCGGTCATCGGCGTCGGGCTGCTCGGCGCCGTCCGCGCCCTCGGCCACGGGCGGTTCCGCGCCTGCGTGGCCCCGGGCTGCCGCGGCGTGTTCGTCGACACCAGTCGCGGGGGGCGCCGCGTCTACTGCATGCCTGAGCTGTGCGGCAACCGGCTCAACGTCGCCAATCACCGCGCACGCAACCGGCTCCCTGTGAGGACAGAAGGAGACCTTCATGCGAGACCCTGAGGACGGCGCGGTGCTCGTCGGCGCCTTCCGGCTCCCGGACGGCTCCTGGATCCGGGGGCGCGGGCTGCGCCATCCGCTGCCGGCGGGGCCGACGCCCGACTTCGGCCTGTACCTGGGCTCCGGCCGGCTCCGCCGCCGCCACGAGAGCGAGCTGCGCTGGCCCCACGAGTGGATCCGGTGGCCCGACTTCCTGCTGCCCACTGACCACGACCTGGCCGTGCGGCAGATTTGCGCGCTGCACGAGCGGGCGCGGGCGGGCGCCGCGGTGGAGGTCGCGTGCGGGGGCGGCGTCGGGCGTACCGGCACGGTCATCGCCTGCCTCGCCGTCCTGGCCGGCGCCGACCCGGCCGACGCCGTCACCTGGACGCGCGAGCACCACCACCATCGGGCCGTCGAGACCCCGTGGCAGCGCCGCTGGGTGCTGCGTTTCCGCTCGGATGACCAGGGCGCCGATCCCGCGACCCCGCGCTGAGCCGAGCGAGCCCGGCCTCGCCGCCGGCGCGGAGCGCGGAGACGACCACCCGGCCGATCGGCGCCGTCGACGGCAGGCCCCGGCGGACGGTCACGTCCCCACCTTCACGGTCGTCCCGGTGCGCAGGCTCTCGCTCGCGGCCTCCGCCAGGACGAGCGCGGCCTGGCCGTCGTCGAAGCCCGGGGAGGGCACGGCGCCGCTCTCCACCGCCGTCACGAAGTGGTCCATCTCCGCGCGGTAGGCCGGGGTGTACCTGTCGAGGAAGAAGTTGAAGTACGGCGCGGCCACCTCGGTCCTGTCGGCTCCGGAGAACCGGACGCTGGTCGGAAGCTGGTTGGCCGCCGACAGCATCCCCAGCTCGCCGAACGCTTCGAGGCGCTGGTCGTAGCCGAACGCGCAGCGGCGCGAGTTCGTGATCGACGCGAGGGCCCCCTGCGCGCCCCGCAGGACGACGACCGCGCCGTCGATGTCACCGGCCGCGGCGATCTCGTCCGAGACGAGGTTGGCCCCGGTCGCGGTCACCTCCACGACCTCCCCGAGGAAGAACCGGGCCATGTCGAAGTCGTGGATCGTCATGTCCCGGAACAGCCCGCCGGAGGTCGCGACGTACGCGGCCGGCGGCGGCGCCGGGTCGCGGCTGATGATCACGAGCTGCTCCAGCGCGCCGACCTCGCCCGCCGCGACCCGGGCGCGGATGTCCCGGAACGACGGGTCGAAGCGCCGGTTGAAGCCCACCATGACCCGGTCCGCCAGCTCGCCGATCTCCGAACGGCAGGACTCCACCCGGGCCAGGTCGAGGTCGATCGGCTTCTCGCACAGCACCGCCTTGCCCGCCCGCACGGCCCGCGTCAGCAGGTCGACATGCGTCGGGGTCGGCGAGGCGACGACGACGGCGTCGATCGACGGGTCCCCGAGCACCGCGCCGGGGTCCGTCCCCCACGCTGTCCCGTACCGGGCCCCGACCTCGTGCGCCGCAGACTCGACCGGATCGCAGACCCGGACGAGCTCCGCCCGCGGGTGCACGTCGATCGAGTCCGCGTGCACCCGGCCGATCCGCCCGCAACCGATCAGCCCCAGCCTCACCATGACTCGCTCCTTTGCAGCAAGAGGGCACTTAGATCGGTCTAAGTCCCTCGGTGCGGCCTAGTGTGGTTCGGGTTGCCCTCTCCGTCAAGGGGTGATTTAGATCGGTCTAAGTTTGGCTTTCGAACCGGTCTGAGCGTCGCTACGCTGACGCCATGACGGTCGCCGAACACAACCCGGGGCGAGGCCGCGTCACGCTGGCCGACGTCGCCGCGCGCGCGGGTGTCTCCAAAGCCCTCGCGTCGATGGTGATCCGTGAGGTTCCCGGGCCCAGCGCGGCCTCACGCGAGGCCGTCCTGCGTGCCGCGGCCGAGATGGGATACCGGCCGGACCCGACGGCCCAGCTGTTGCGCAAGCACCGGTCACGGCTGATCGGGGTGCTCTTCGACCCGGGCGACCCCTTCCACGCCGATCTGCTGGAGGCGCTGTATCCGGCGGCCGAGCGGTCCGGCTACGAGGTCGTCCTCGGGGCCAGGGTGGCGACCCGTTCGGAGTCCCGTGCCGTCGACGGGCTGATCGCCTCCCGGTGCGAGGCCCTGCTCCTCATCGGCACGGAGGCCCCCGCCGCGCAGCTGCGTACGATGGGCGAGCGACTGCCGGTCACCGTCGTCTGCCGGCGCGGCGACCGGGCGGGGGTGGACGCGGTCCGGGCCGCCGACGAGGCCGGCGCCGAGGCCGCCGTGGAGCTGCTGCTGGGGCTCGGCCACCGCAGGATCCGGCTGGTCGACGGCGGCCGGCACCCGGGCGCCACCGAACGGCGGCGCGGCTACCGCAACGCCATGCGCCGCCATCGGCTCACGGTCGACGTGGTCCCCGGCGACCACACCGAGGAGTCCGGCGTCCTCGCCGCGCGGGCGCTCCTGCGGGACCGCGGTGGCGTGACCGCCGTTCTGGCCGGCAACGATCGTTGCGCCGTGGGCGTGCTGGACACCCTGCGGCGAGCCGGCGTCGACGTCCCGGGAGAGATGTCCGTCGTCGGTTACGACGACTCCAGGCTCGCGCGGATGACCCACGTCAACCTCACGACCGTGGCCCAGGACCCGCTCGAACTGGCCCGCCTCGCGGTCGACTCCGTCGTCGGCCGGCTCGACGGAAAGTCGGCCCACCCGCCACGCGAGCTGCTCATCGACCCCCACCTGGTGGTACGCGGGACGACAGGCCCACCGCCCGAGAGCAGCACGGGAGGCTGATGGGCCCGGCGCGATCAGGCGGCGAGGTGCTCCGGGCGGGCGCCGAGGCCGATGAAGCGACCCATGAGGTGGCGCAGCGGCGGCAGCGCCCGGAACGCCCTGAAGATCGGTGGCACGTGCTGTGTCGTGTCGTCGTGCAGTTCCTTGGGATAGAGGTCCCGCAGGATCCCGAGCTGGAACGCCTGGGTCACCCGCGCGGCGCGCTCCCTGCGGGCCTGCACCCGGGCCAGGTCGGCTTCCTCGGGGATGCCGCCTCGGGCGAGAACGGGTCCCAGCAGGTTGGCGGTGGCCACCGCGTCCTGCACCGCCAGGTTGATGCCCACGCCGCCCGCGGGCGACATGGCGTGGGCGGCGTCACCGATGCACAGCAGCCCCGGCCGATGCCACAGGGGCAGCCGGTCCACCCGCACGGTCAGCTGGTGCACCGCCTCCCAGTCGTCGATCTCCTGCACGCGGTCGCGCAGAGCGGGCGCCAGGCCCGCCACCCGTTCCCGGAACGCCGCCAGCCCGGCCGCCTTGAGCTCGTCGAAGGCGGCAGCCGGGATCGCGTAGGCGATCTGCCAGTAGTCGCCACGGTCGATGGAGATCAACGCTCCCTTGCCGCCCTGGAAGAACGGCACCCGATCCGGTGCCCGGCGGGGCAGGCGGAACCACAGCACGTCCATGGGCGGCGAGTCGCCCACGGGCGCCAGGTCCGCCCGCGCACGTACGGTGGAGTGGCGGCCGTCCGCCCCGATCACCAGATCGGCCCGCACCTCCACGGGACCGTCCTCGGTGTCGGCCAGGACGCCTGTCACCCGCCCGTGCCCGGAGCGGAGCCCGGTCGCCCGGGCGCGGCGCAGGAGGCGGAAGGAGGGGTAGGCCGCGGCCTTGCCGGCCAGGAAGTCCAGCACGTCCCACTGCGGCATGAACGCGATGTAGGGGCAGCGCACCTTCAACCGGCTGAAGTCGGCGAAGGTGACGTCCCGGCCGCCCATGTTGACCGTGATCTCGGGCATCCTGGTGTGCGGGAGGCTGAGGAACTCCTCGATCCACCCCAGCTCGGCGATCAGTTCCAGCGTGGAGGGATGGACGGTGTCGCCGCGGAAGTCCCGCAGGAAGTCCGCGTGCTTCTCCAGCACGACCACCTCCACGCCCTGGCGGGCCAGCAGCAGCCCGGCCATCATTCCCGCCGGACCTCCGCCGACGACACAACACTGTGCGCGCATCTCATCCCTCTTCCGGAAACAGCAGCCCGACCAGGGCCGCGATGTCGACGGGGGTGCCCATCCGCCGGTTGACGGCCACCGTGGCGAACAACGTCCTGGCGGCCGTGGCGGTGTCGTGCGCGCGAAGCTCGCCGGCGGCGACCCGCTCGGCCAGGAACTCGCCGATCAGCTCATGGCCTTCGCTCACCAGCGACGCCAGCGGCGCGCGGGCCCGGGCGGCGCTGAAGAACACCGCCATCAGCTCGGCGTGCTCGGCCAGCAGCCGATCGAACGCCTCCAGCAACCCGGTCAGCACCTCGGTGGCCGGGCGCGCGTCGGGACGCTCCGCCCGCAACTCCCGCAGCCGGGGCAGGAAACCCCGCTCCGACAGCAGCGTCTCCACCATCGCCTCTTTGCTGTCGAAGTAGCGGTACAGCAGGCCGGGCGTCACTCCGGCCGCCTGCGCCACATCCTTGACCGTGGCGCCGTCCACGCCCTTGTCCGCGAACACCCTCAGGGCCGCGTCCAGCAGCTGCTCCCGGCGCCATGCCGCCTGCTCGCTTCGCGTCCTGGCCATTGCCCCACACCTCGTTGAGTAAACGTTTATTCAACATAGCACGGGCTTGACCCTGACGCAGGATCTTCCCTCACAGATTCGACTCCTGCCGGGGCCATCCTGCATCAGCCAAGACTCCCGTTTGGCCTGCGGTAACGGCGGTTCACGCACATTCAGCGTGTGCCACTGCGTGCCAGTTGAGGCCCGTGAGCGCCGCTGGCTGCGGAATGTACGCGGAATGATCTTGCTGTCCGCATCCCTTGCATGCACGGCCATAGCGACATGATGGGGGCGGCTGACGCGGGCCGCCCACGACAGCCTCAGCGCGGCGCACCTTGGGGTGCCGCGCCTGTCGGAGCGCGCCCGCACACGCACCTGACGGACCTTGCGGGCCCGGTCGCCTGGCACGAGGTCGGCCCAGGTCGGCGCGGGCGGTAACGGCGGGTAGGTGATCATTGCTCCTCCTCGCTGGCAGCGGTGGTGGTGGTGGAGTCTGGGTCTCACCTGGACGATCCGCGCTCTGGTCCAACCCATACCGGACAAGCCCGGCAAGGTGTTCGTGCCGTTCCACTCCAGCACCGACCCCCTGAACCCGCAGAGGATGCCCGAGAGCGCTGACCGGCTCGTCACGGACATCGACGGGTTCGAGGTGTCTGTTCGCCCGTCCCCGGATCGGAGTCCAGCGTGAGCTACAATCCGGACCTGCTGACCACGCACGCGCTGCTCGCCCGCTGGGACTTCGCCCGCACTGGTCCGCGCCCACCTCGTGTTCACGCTGAGACGCGACGCCTGGACCATCCGCGTCACGTTCGAGGGCGACGAGCCGAAGACTGCGGAACTGCTGCGGCCGGGCACCGTCACGCCCGCCACCATCGACATGATCACGGTCGGACGGTGGCTGAAGACGAGTCGCGTCGACATGGCCCTGCACGCGGTGGGGGACCGGGTCACGGTCGCCGGCCGGGTGCGGACCGTCGTCGGGTTCGAGCTGGAGGAGCGGCCCCCGGCCGCTGGTCCGTGGCGGTTCCGGTTGGCCGTCGTGTACGACGACGGCGTGGATGGTGCCCCCACCCCGGCCAGCGCCGCCAAGCTCGACCCGGCCCCGGCTGCGGCGGGGGAGTGCAAGGGCTGGCTGTGCGGCGACGTCGGCACGGTGATGTGCCTGACCCGCGAGTACACCCGCCACGACAGCACGCCGCTGGAGCGGAAGGCGCTGTGCGAGTACCACGCCGAGTACGGGGACCGGCGGCTGATCGTCGTCCGGGTCCTGCACGAGATCCCCACCCACGTCGTCACTGAGGAGGTCTGAGCTGATGACCGTGATCCCTGAACTGCCCGAACTGCCTGGCACGGGGGGCTACCGCACCACGCGGCATCTGCCGCCCGAAGTGCTGAACAGCCCGCCGTACGTCCGGCCTGGCGCCACTCACACCTATCCGACGACGGTCAGCACCTTGGCGCAGTCATGGCGGGCCGAGCAGGTGCTGACCACGGTGACCATCGTCCACGTCGAGGGCTGCCACAAGCTCGCGCAAGCCCGGCTGGCGTTCTGCCGCTGGAACTTGACATGTCATCCTTCTGCAGACTCGGCCGACTGCGGCGACTCGGAAACGGTGGATTCCAGGTCAGGGCGCACAGCATGCCACCAGGAGGTGCGAGTGGTCACTATGTAGTCTTCGCCGCCGTAGAGAGATTCGTATCGGATCTCCAGATCTACGCGTTGCTCGATTAGGTCTCGAAACGCAGTGTGCTCTGCCGGGTTATAGGCATCCAGGCTCAACAGATAGTCGATGTACCCCGGGGGGACCCCCATGCGGTCGGCGAGTGCGGTGGCGCGTGGACGAGGTGTTATGCCTGCACGCACATGACGAGATGTCGCCCTGTTCCATGGGCCCAGATCCTCTTCATCCAGCCAGACCCGGGTGCCTGTGACGATGGCAGGACCAAGTCCGGTATTCGTGAGCCAGATGCCCGATTTTGCCCCTGGGACAGTCTTGAGCCATAACTGGAGAAGGGGGCGAACGCTATGACGGCTATGCAGTCGAGCCGCTCTTAGAGCCTGCTGACGAACGGATTTGGTGACGGGTTCGAGTCAGAAGACCGTCGGGGTGTGGTCATTTTCAGGCTGTTGACCTGTGAATGGGAGTGG
>NZ_JBITJQ010000061.1:0-36707 GCF_044460125.1 Nonomuraea sp. NPDC050153 | reverse complement strand
CGTCACAAACGATCATGATGCTGGTGGCCGTTCCCATGCCCACAGGCGCCCCCATGGAGCACATCCCTCGAAGATCCCGAACTACAGCTGCCGTATCAGAGGGCGAGTCAGACCCGGCGGGAGGCGCTCACCTACATCATCTCTGTCAGAGGGCGATGGACGGTGATCGGGGTGAGCCCGCGTGCGGGGACGTTGCTGTCAGCGCTGCTGTCACCACTCCACCAGATCGTGTCGATCTATAGGATCATGCCCTCATGTCAGTAACCGAGTTCGCCGGCGTGGCCAAGGACAAAGATCGTGGCATCACTTCCAAAGGAGGGCTGTACGAGTTCTGGACCGATGAGGGTGCCCACATCTACCTCCACGACACCGACTTCCGGCGCCTGACCTATGAGCCCGGCAGACCACCGACGTTGGAGCTGGAGTTTCTCTACGAGCCGCAGTGGGCTCCACCCGAACTGTCGAAGACGCCTGTCGTGGTCTTCCGGTTCGAGGATGTCCGCCTCGTCGAGTGGCACGAGGACCAGGAGGGCCATGACTGCGTGAACGCCAATCCTGATGCTCCGCCGGGACAGGTCGGGCAGTTTGACTGGGACGGCACCGACCTGTTCACACTGGATACCTTCATATTGCGCCTGCTTTTTCACGCCCGACGAGCGGAAGTAAGCGTGAGCACGAAGTAGTCCGAGATCCCACCATGACACATCCGCTTCACCCTTAGAACTCATCATTACGAGTGAAGTGGAAGATCGTGGTCCAGGGTCGGCGTTACCGCTTAACCATGTGATGCCATAGGCGACGATCAGGCTATGTGAGGCAGCGTTGCTTGTACTCCGCTGCTGTACAGCAGACTACAGCAACCCGCGTATCCGGTGGCAAGCCGACCCGGAGCGCAGGGCCGTCAGGCCCGAGTACCGGAAGCGGCGCGGTAGCCTGCTCTCCCACTCCGCGCACCCAAGCCTGATGTGATGCAATAGGGCATACGCCATAGTGATGGCAGGACTCCCTAGTCGCCTAGCTCTCGCTTCAGCTCAGCTGCCTTCAACATCTCATTCGATTTCTCATACGCTTTGAGCAACAGCGGCAGGCTAGCTTTTCTGGTTTTGACATTCTTTGTATGCCGAACTGGCTCCAATAGATCGATCACCAAACGATATGCCCCACGCCTGTTGTACATCGACGCAAGCGCATGGCGAGCAATAGCGTCTTGCTTATTCTCCGCATGAGCAACCTGCAGCTTTTCTTCAGCCTCTTTAGTGGCATCCGGATCACCGGAGTCCCGCAGCAATATTCCCCATTCACGGAATATCTTTGCCCGCTCCACCCCGCGGGCCGGCGCATTCGCTCCTGCTATCCTGTACAGCCTCAAGGCTTCCAAGCTGTCCGATCGCTTGTGTCGATAGAATTCAGCAGCATCTCGCGCCGCACGCCAACTTCGTGGATTACGCGATAGGGCCTGCTTATAGAGCCTTTCCGCTGTATCCAGATCGCCGCGTTTCTCGGCAGCGTTGGCCAAGTCAATGAGAGCAGTATCGTCCGAAGTTCTTCCTTGCCTCAATTCACGGACCAAAAGTCGCTCGTCGCTACCAAGGATATCCGTAGCCTCGAACCAGTTCGATAGGCGCCGTTGCGCATTTCGAGCAGCGTTTGTCCTTTTCGCCATATCGCGTCTGGTAAATACGCGCGTGATAGGCAGGGTGGTGAAGCAGTAGTCATTCCGGTCAACATCGAAAACCCGGAATACGATAGTGTCTCCGACGAGATCTTCGATAGCATCCAGAATCTGTGCATCAGGGAGACCAGTCCCCGCGACAACAGCTTCTGTAGGGATGGGCCGTTCGAGTACAGAGAGCGTTTCGAGTACAGCTCGCTCCGCCTGAGAGAGATTATCAAAAATACGGCGGAAAGAAAACTCTAGTAGTTGCTCTCCATGCTGCCTATCACCGATTTGCACATCGGTCTGCGCAAGAAGTTCAGTCACACTCCTACTGCGTGCAGTTCCCCACCGTATTGCTAGCGGGATGCCATCCCACGCCGCCCCTACGAGCTTCGCCTCGAAATCCTTTAGTGCACGCAGGTATCCGTGATTCGGCTCCTTGCTAATCAGTTTAATGAAGTCCACTATTTCTTTATCGCGTAGAGGTGGGATATCTATTGGACGGGAAGCCGTCCTAACGCTATTGCGTCGCGAAGTTACAAGGGCACGAATACCGAGCGGCAAATCGTCGAGGAATTTAATCAGACGCTTATCGTCGACTGTTTCCAAATTATCGACGTAGAGCAATCCCGGCGTATCCTCTAGAAGTGCACGCACTTCTCTCTCGCGCTCTTCAATAGGAAGCTCACGAATCTCCGAAAAGCCTAGGATGTCAGCTATCTGACCGAGTAGGTCCTCATAGCTTGTGAGGGTCGCCTGTAGGCCAAGTATACCCACAGAGCTTAGCTCACGATCCTTCGCCGTAGTGGAGACAATGAAAGAAAAGCTGCCCTCCTCATACGCCCTCAATGCAGCCCACGTGGCAAGGGCGGTTTTCCCCATACCGCCCACACCGATTAGCGATGTAACGGCAACTCTAGGGTCTCGTATAGACTTCTCTATTACTTCTCCCAGCTTTCCCCTATCCAAGAATGATCCGTATTCAGGAGCTAGAATGCGATAGAACGGCTCGTCTACCGCATATTTTTGATCATATGTTGGCACGGCAACGGAGCGAACGAATTGATCCGCTGCAATTGGGTCTAGTTTTTTGGTGCTATCCCCTTCCCGTATCGCAGACCCGTCGCGCTCGAAAAGCTTCTTACCGTCGATGCTGGGAGCAGGTGCCTTAAAACGCACTGGGACGGGGCCGCGAGGGGGAATAAGGGCTATACCCAAATGGCGCTGATCGTCGCTAATATAGTCCCGATAATACTCGACCCAAAATTGATCGCCGAGATACTTGCGTATTTGGTCGTTGAACTTCTTGCTATCAAGCACGCGAGTCGCACCAATGTACGAGAAACTCGTATCTTCTATACCGAAGAGGATCAAGCCTCCTCGATTATTGTGAAACGCCAATACGTCGGCCGCTATATGGGCCCAAGCATTCTCGTTCTTCTTCCCTAGCTCCGGGCAGTCGACCTTAAAATCCCATAGATCCGTCTCAGTTTTGCGGCCAAGGCGCAGAACTGGTGTGCGACCGCGCTCGAAGAGGTAATTGAGGGCGCGACGAACATCCTTCTCGCTGATTGCCCGCGCGATTTCGTCGCGCATCACGTCTCCCTGCTGCACGTTTGGCACGACCACGACCACAGCCCCCGACATCCTACTAGAATTTACCTGAGATAGATTGAAGTTTTGCAGAATGGATGATATGTCCGGCTCGCGGACTGCGACGGAGGTATCACTTCGCGCAACCATAGTTTCCATCACGACCGCACGCGGCTTGTTGACCTCGTCATCACAATGATCGCGCACGGTAGATGGATGAGCCGAGCTTTGCAGTGGTGTAGGGCGCCTGGACGTCGTTCGGTGTTGGCCGTGACCGGCCGAAGCGCCGCAGCACGGCCAGCGGCCGTGCGACGTACGTCGGGCCGCCGCAGGCGGGCCAACCTCGATGCTGTAGGGATATTTCTCATCTGTTGATGCTGCGTCGCATCGACCTGCACGGATGGTAGAACCCTCGGTGTGGATGAGCGGCGGGATCGGTTGCAGACGCTGGGTGCACTGCTGCGGAAGCTGCGCAGGGATGTCGGTCTGACCGGCAAAGATCTCGCACTGCGGGCGCAGGTAGCGCAGCCTACGATCTCTCGCATCGAAACTGGGCAGTTGCTTCCCACGCCTGACACGGTGGAGCGGTTAGTCGCTGCGCTCGGCTTGGACGGTGCTGGGCGTGCCGAGTTGGACGCTCTGCTTGTACGGCTTCGCGAGGAGGTCTCTCGGCTGAAGGGGGGACTCGTTGGTCGTGAGGCGGCGAATGCTGCACGGTTGAGGGCGGGGCATCGGGTCGTGTGCTTCCAGTCAGCCATGGTTCCGTCCCTTTTGCAGACGGCCGAGTATGCGCGGTTGGCGCTCGCCGTCGGGCGAGAAGTTGAGGCCGGCGATGTGGCGAAGGCGGCGGCTGTGCGCGTGGAGGCGCAGGCAGTGCTTTTCGACGGCGCTCGCGAGTTCTCGTTCCTTCTGACCGAGGGTGCCGTACGGACGTGGCCAGGGCCTCCGTCGTTGATGCTGGCGCAGCTCGATCGATTGGGCCAGGTGGCCACGCTGTCCCACGTGAAGCTGGGCGTGGTGCCGTGGGCCGTGAAGGTGCCGGCGTTTCCGTTGCATGGGTTCACGATCTACGACGGCACCGTGAGCGTGGTCGAGAGCTTGACGGGTGATCTCACGTTGACCGGTCCCGACGAGCTGGCCGCTCACGTCGAGACCTTCGAGGCGTTCGCTGGTGTGGCCGCGTATGGGGACGAGCTGCGCAAACTGCTGGAATTCATCGCCGACGACTATCGCCAACTGGTCGAGCGTCTAGAGAAGTGACGCATTTATACGTCGAATAGCTTGAGCTACTTCTAGGCTCGCTCATACGCTGGCGCCATCCGATGTATAGCCCCCTAGACGACGGAGCTTCCCCATGTCGGCCTGGCGCTTCTCCCGTTACTTCCTCGGCTCCGCTCCTTCTGTCACCGAGGCGCGACGCTTCGTGGCCGCACTGCTGCGAGGCTGGCCCGGAGTCAGTGATGCCGAACTCATCGTCAGCGAGCTGGCCACCAACGCGATACGCCACTCCGCCAGCGGGCGTTTCGGAGGACGGTTCCTGGTGAGCGTTCATGCTCATCCAGACCGCCTCTGGATCGGCGTCCTCGATGAGGGTGGACCTTCATCTCCACGGGTCTTCCGGCCATGCCTCGAAGGCGAGGGCGGCCGGGGCCTGCTGGTCGTTGCAAGCCTGGCCCTCGACTGGGGCGTGTGGGGTGACGAGCACGGTCGAACAGTCTGGGCCGTGCTGGACGCGGCGTTGCAGGGAGCGTCTTGCTGATGACCTCCTGTCTGTCGCCTCATCTCCCGTCGCCGCAGGCGTCGTGTGTGAAGCTCGACTGGTACGCCGCTCGTGTGGAGGGACGACCTCGGACGATCGCTTGGACGTGCGACTGCAGAAGCGTCTACTACGAACTGTGCGAGGCCGGCGGCCTCGGCTTCATTCGGCGCGTCGCAAAGGTGGGCCAGGGGGCCGTCGCCGAGACTCATCGTGTACGAGTCGGCGAGTCTCGCGTCATGTGGGCTGCGCTACTTTCGGGCATGGTGCGATGAGCCCGCGGGGCGTCCCTAATCGACGCTCGGCGATTCGGGCAGTTAGCTCAAAGACTGGCGAACTGGTCAAAAACGTACTGTCAAGGGGGATAGACGGCATACCGTCTAGGGGCCTAGACTCGCCCTTAGCGATCAGAGGGGGATCGATGCCGCCGAGTGACGTTGAGCGCATTGCTGCGATAGATGACCCGTTCCAGCTGCTGCGGGTCGCTACTGAGCGTCTCAACGCTGCTCAGCAGGAGGTCGCAGAGCTCTCCCGGCTGCGGCGGCGGGTGATTCAAGAGCTACATGCCCAAGGGCTTTCATACGCACAGATCGCCAAGGAAGCCGGGCTCACCAGAGGCCGGATTCACCAGATCCGGCACACTGGTCCGGCACCTGAAGGGGCTTTTCTCGGTACGAGCACGATCACTCTGGTCACACCGCTCAAGCGTGAAGCCACCAACGCCCGGCCGGTGGTCGCGATGGAAGACGTCACGGCAGCCAAGCGGCTGGAGGACCTTGCCCGCGGCTTCGACCTGCCGGTGGAGCTGGAACACGTTCCGCTAGGCGGGGAGATCGATATCAACCGGCCCAACCTCATCGTGATCTGCGGGCCCAGACTCTCGCCGGTCATGGGCTCGCTGTACGAGTCCGATCCGGTTCTGGAGTGGGTCAAGGACGACGTCTGGACGCTGCATGACAGCCGTACCGGCACCGTGTACCGCTCCGGCTCGGACAGCGAACCAGCTCGTGCCGTCGATTACGCCTACCTAGGACGGCTCGGGCGGCCGGACGGCAAGGGTAATCTCCTGGTGTTCACCGGCATCCACCCTCAAGGCACGCTCGGTGTGGTGCAACTCTTCCAGACCGAGATAGCGACGCTATGGGGTCAGGTGGGCGACAAGCGCTTCTCCACCGTCGTGGGCGTTGAGTACGACCCAGCCACTGGGGAACCGGTCAAGGCGGAGCTTGCCAGCCCTCTGTACAGGCACGAGGAGGATTGAAACGTGCGGGTCACCTTCGTCGCCGAAGCAGTCCCAGGCCGGCCGAACGAGGACTTCGTCGCCGCCACCGCTGACGCGGCCGTCCTCCTCGACGGCGCCGGCACCCCACCCGGGTCCGAGTCCGGCTGCTCTCACGGCGTGGCGTGGTTCTCCCGCAGCCTCGGCTCGACCCTCCTGACCTCCATGGCCCAGGGCACAGGCACCTTGACCGAACTGCTCGCCCAGGGAATCAAGACGGTGGCCTCACTCCATGACGGAACCTGCGACCTGAACCACCCCGGCTCTCCTTCAGCCACGGTCATCATGCTCCGGCACACGAACGACATGCTGGAATGGCTCGTCCTGGCTGACTCCGTCCTCGTCCTGGACGTCGTCAACGCGGCAGAACCCATGGCCATCTGCGATGACCGTGAGGCCCAGGTTGGCGCCCTCCACCGGACCGAGATGGACGCCCTCGCCTCCGGCACCGACGAACACGTCTCCGCCCATCGCCGCTATGTCGAGACGCTGCGCTCCTACCGCAACCGCGACGGTGGCTTCTGGGTAGCCGCCACTGATCCACTCGCGGCCGACCAGGCACTCACCGGCAACATGCCCGCCAACCAGATCCGAGCTGCCGCACTTCTCAGCGACGGCGCATCCCGACTCGTCGACCGCTTCCACCTGCACACGTGGAGCCACGTCCTCGACGTGTTGGAGCAATCCGGCCCTGACGAGGTCATCCGTCAAGTCCGCGCAGCCGAGCACTCAGATCCGCAGGGCGCGCGCTGGCCGCGGGGCAAGACATTCGACGACGCTACCGCGCTCTACTGCCGTTGCTGATAGCGATTCGACGATTTGGCTCGGGTGCACAGCGGTGACTACTGCATCCGTCCCGTACCCGCAACGTCGAAGTTGCCGCAGTGGGCTTCCGCGTTGTGGCCAAGGTGCCGGACGCTAGATCCAGCGACCGGCCACATGTGATCACGGTGAGATCTGCCGCTGCGAAGATCCCTACGTGATGAAGCGACGGATGGTGGCGACTGTTCTCATGGTGGCCGTATCCACGGCGACCGCAGGGCCGGCCGTGCAGGCGGACGCAGTGGTGGATCCGGCCAGTGCCATTCAGCGCCAACTCGTTCCAGGCCATGGGGTGAAGATCGTCCAGCGGGACCGGACGTACTGGTTCGGTGGGTGGTCGACCCTCAAGCCGGTGCGCGGCGTCGTGGGGTTCGGTAAGGGCAAGATCGTGGCGACGGATATGAAGGACCTCAACCTGGGACTTCAGGGCACTCGCAACATCTGCATCGGCAAGCGCGGCTACGAGTCGTACGTCAAGCCTGACCCTGAAGATCCCTTGCCGCCGGGGAAAACCTGGGTCTCTCACGACGGGCGGATGTGCCAGTTCGTGCTGAAATCCGGCTTTGTCGACCTCGCCGACCCGACCACGCTCAGAGCTGTGCTGGCCACCACCACGGGTACGCGGCCCGCGGGCGTGTACGACGGTGTGCGCACCACCTTGTACCAAGGCACCATCACCTTCGCACAACTGAGCAAGGCGAAACCCGGCATGCGCATCGGCTTCCGGAGCAAGCCCACCGGTAAGTACGGCACGTGGAAGGTGTCCTGGCGGTTGTGGATCGGTCGCGACCAACTCGTCCGCAGAGCGTGGAGCTCGTGGCGCGAGCCGAACGATAGCCGTGACAGATCGTTCGACTACGACCCGTACTACGCCTTCGTGGAAGACCTCCGCCTGTCGGACTGGGGGATGAAGGTGCACATCGTGCCGCCGCCAGCCGATGAGACGGTGCCAGTGGAGGAACTGATCGACTGACTCCGAACGCGCGGGAATCGGGGGCGCTGAGAAACTCGGGGTCTCGTGCCGCAATCCAAACTGCCGCGCCAGCTATGACGCAGGGCTTTACAGGGGCGTGGACCCGAGGAAACATCAACCTCTTTGGCTTGTGGGCGTGGGCGCGCCAAGGCCAAGTCCACAACAGGCATGCCCGAGGGTAGTCGAGACGCGCTGACTCGCTGCTTCAGCGAGATCCGTTAGGCATTGATGTTTACCCCCCTAGACAGTTGGGGCAGACTCTGGCTATCGTCCTCTGCATAGCCCCCTAGACAGCTCCTCAAAGCGAAGCGGTCGCAACTGTCTAGGGGGATAGACAAAGGAGGTGGTGGACGATGGCACTTCAGGGACCGATCCCTGTGACGTTCGAGATGGTCTTCCCGCACGGCTGCTACATCGTCGGGGAGGTCGCGCCGGTCAAGGACTTCGACGCCTCGACCAATGGGCGGTTCGTGCAGGCACGGGACAAGCAGGCCGGGGAGCTGGTCTGGCAGGTCTCCGTCATGGACGCGGACCCGACGGTCAAGGCCGCACAGAAGACGGTCGCAGTGAAGATCCTCTCGCCCGTGCAGCCTGTTCCGCCGGCGCCTATGCCGGGGCTGCCGTTCACGCCGGTCGAGTTCGACCAGATGACCGTCACGCCGTACGTGAACGCCAACGGTCGACTCGCCTACTCGATCCGGGTTCGTGAGATGCGGGCTCCGCGACCGGTCGGTAAGCCCAGCTCTGCGAAGGACGCGGCGTGATGGGCCGGCGGGGGCAGGGTCGGCCGACGGGCGTGATCACTCTCAACACCGGTTCCGGCGCGGTCGCCGAGAACCACGCCTACCAGCTTCGCACTCCGGTCCTGGCGCTGGTGTTCGGGCTGGTCCAGGTACAGGTCACCACGGGTGCGTCGGACCGGGTCACGGCGGCCGAGGTGGAGTTCGCTCGGCAGCTCGCCAAGCAGGCACAGGACTTTGCACGGTGTGTGGAGCGGATCCATCGGCGCGGGGTGACGGCGGCATGAGGAAGCTCGGGCCGTACACCTACGTGACGCTCTCGATGAAGCCGGACTCCGTGCCTCGCCTCGCTGTTTCCTTCCACACGGCCGACCTGCGCATCCGCGCCGGTGTGCTCGACAACCCGCGTCCGTACCTGGAGATCTGCTCCCCCGAGGCGGACGTGGTGATCTCGACCACCGGGGCCGGCCACGTCACCCATGCCGACCTCCACAACGCCCGTCAACTTTTCGACGCTGCTGCTCGCTACCTCGCCGACTGCGAGCGGCTGCACTCCGAACAGTCGGCCAAGAACGCCCCAGATGCGGCGGTCTGACACGCAAGCGGGGCCGCAGGAAGCGGCAACTTCCGGCGGCCCCTCGGTCTCCGCACACTCCAAATGCTTGGAAGGACTCCAGCCTAATGCTCAAGAAGATGCCTGGCGAAGAGCCACATCGCATCGTCTCGACCACCCCTGATACGGCGGTGGTCTTCAAACCGACCGTCCTCAAGACGCCCGCGATCGTCACGCTCGTCATCTTCGGGTGGCGGGCCATTGCGAGTCTGGTCCGCACAGTGTGGCGGCATCCGGTCGCCCTGCTGGTCACCACCGTCCCGTGCGTACTGTGCGCTCTGCACGGGTGGCGCGTCGCGCTGCTCCTCGTCACGCCCGTGCTCGCCAGTCTCGTTGTCTGGTGCTTCCTCGACCGGGTCAGCTTCGCCCGCTGGATCGGCTGGCGGCTGCTGGCCTGGTGGCGGCTCGTCTGGGTCTACCGGCGGCACTGGCAACCGGTGATGATCATCTCTGGTCTCGGCAGGTACGTTCGAGGACGGGACTACCTGCCCAGGCTGGGCAAGGTCACCTGCACCTCGTGGGCCGACCTGGTCACCGTGAGGATGCTCAACGGGCAGGCGGTCAAGGACTGGGCCGACCGTATCGACAACCTCGCTCAGGGCTTCGGCGCGATGTCCTGTCGCGTGTCGGTCCTCAAGGGCGGGCGGTTGCTGCTCACCTTCCCTCGGTCTGATCCGCTCTCTGTCCCGCTGTCCGCCGTGCCGATCCCGGACACGCACACGGCAGGCCCTATCGAGGTCGGCAAGCAGGAAGACGGGCGACCGTGGTTCCTCAAGGTGCACGGCACTCACGTCCTGGTCGCAGGTGCCACCGGGGCCGGTAAAGGCTCGATCATCTGGTCCACGATCCGCGGGCTCCTGCCTGCCGTCAGGGCGGGGCTTGTCGAAATCTGGGCTCTCGACCCCAAGCTGATGGAGCTGTCCTTCGGGCGGGCTCTCTTCGAGGCACGCTACGCCGCCGATCCGGCCGACTGCGCCGACCTGCTGGACGACGCCGTCAAGGTCATGCAGGCCCGCGCTGCTCGCTTCGCCGGCCACCAGCGATCCCACATACCGACCGTCGACGATCCCTTCGTCCTGGTGCTCGTCGACGAGGTGGCCTTCCTCACCGCATACCAATCCGACAAGGAGCTGCGGCGGCGCATCTCCGCTGCTCTGGCAACGCTCACCACTCAGGGCCGTGCCGTCGGAGTCGGCGTCATGGCGGCGCTGCAGGACCCGCGCAAGGAGGTCATGAACATACGAAACCTGTTCCCGGACAAGATCGCGCTTCGCCTCGACGAATCGGAACAGGTGGACATGGTGCTCGGCGAGGGCGCGCGGGACCGTGGGGCGCTGGCCGACCAGATTTCTCCTCGTCCGGAACGCGGTGCGGGAGTCGGTTACGTCCGGCTGGAGACCTCACCCGACCCGATCCGGGTCCGCGCGGCTTACGTCTCCGACGACGACATCCGCGACATGGTCGCCGAGTTCGCCGGTGAGGCCGCATGACCTTCGCCCACTTCCTCGACGGCCTGCGCTGCGCCGAATGCGGCGCCCTCGACGTCCTGCGGCTCGACCCGGTCCGCGCCCTGGTCGAGTGCACCGAGTGCGGAACCTCCGCGCTCATCGTCCCCGAGATCGGAAAGGAGGTCCGTTGAACAGTCCACACCAGCCAACGGAGATCCGGGGAGAAGCGGCGGCAGTCTCGATCTCCCGCCGCTCCACCCCTCGCGCGCTCCGCATGGCTCAACCGCTCGCCAGAGAAGTCGCCGAAGAGGTCGCCAAGCTCAACGGCGTCTGCGTTCGGCCTGTCGCTCTCCGGCGACTCGACATCGTCACAGGCAAGGAAGAAATCATCGATGCCCCATGCGGGGCGACGCTGGAGAGCAAGTGTCCTTCCTGCGCCAAGCGCAACCGGCAACTCCGCATGGCGCAGTGCCGAGAAGGCTGGCACCTCGCCGAAGAACCTGTCGTAAGCCCAGACGCGGCCACCGAGGAACAGTGCTGGCTCATCGAGTTCCGTGCGGACATGCAGGCTCGACGCGATGCAGCTGCGAAGGACAGTGAGGACACCTCTGACTGGGACGCGGTTCTCGTCGGTCTCGATGAGGAGATCAACACTGCGGGGATGCGGGGTCACGTGTGCGGCCGGACCGCGCCCAAGCGGGTGCGTTCCACCAGGCGACGGCAGGACGCACCGGATCTGCCCAGGCGCAAGATGACCAACACGACCCTCGGGCGAACCTTCGAGTCTGCGGACGGGAGGGTCTACCGGCCCTCGCTCTTCGTGACGCTCACGCTTCCCTCGTACGGCAGGGTTCGTGACGGCGTGCCGGTCAATCCAGAGACCTATGACTACGGGCGGGCGGCCCGCGATGCACTGCACTTCTCCAAGCTGGTCGATCGGTTCGTTCAGAACCTCCGCCGTGTGGCCGGCTACGACGTGCAGTACTTCGCCAGCGTGGAGCCTCAGAAGCGGCTTGCGCCCCATCTGCACATGGCGATCAGGGGCACCCTGCCGCGTGCAGAGGTCAAGCAGATAGCTGCGGCGACCTATCACCAGGTGTGGTGGCCGCCCTGCGATCAAGTCCGCTTCGAGGGCGAGCACCTGCCTACCTGGCAGGACGATGTCGGCTACCTCGATCCCAACACCGGTGAGGTCCTGCCTTCCTGGGACCAGGCCCTCGACGAGCTCGACCAGGACGACACGGCCGAACCCCTACATGTGGTCCGCTTCGGCAATCAGGTCGACGTCAAGGGCGTGCTCGCCGGAACCCCGAACGCCGACCAGTGCATTCGCTACCTGTCCAAGTACCTGACCAAGAGCCTCGGCGACAACCTCAACGGCCGGGCTCAGCGGGAGCATGCGGCCCGCTTTGTCGAGGCCCTGCGTTACGAGCCTTGCTCGCCGACCTGCCCGAACTGGCTGCGGTACGGAGTGCAGCCCAAGGGAGCCAAGGCTGGCATGGCTCCCGGGCGGTGCCGCTCCAAGGCCCACAAGCCCGAGCATCTCGGCTACGCGGGTCGTCGCGTCCTCGTCTCTCGGAAGTGGTCCAACAAGACCCTCACCGAACACAAGCAGGACCGCCGCACCTGGGTCTTGGAAGCGCTCGGGCAGGCCGACGAACCGACCGACCCGCACCGCTACGTCTGGAGACAGGTCAAGCCCGGTGATCCGGATCTCGTCCCCATCGGCGTCCGGTTGCTCCGGAGCGTCGCCGAACGTCAGCGCTGGCGCGCTCACCTGCGGGAGCTGGAAGCCAGAGCCAACGGCCAAGATCCTTCGGCAACTGGAGAGGAGGCAGCGTAGTGGACAAGCTTCTGAACGTGGAGGAGGCCGCGGAACTCCTCAACACCTCCCCTCGCTTCGTCCGGCGGTTGATCGCCGAACGGCGCATCGAGTTCGTCAAGCTCGGCAGGCCGGTACGCATCCGCGAGTCGGCCGTGATTGCGTACGTCGTCGCCGGCACCGTCGCACCCATGCACGCGACCGACGCCGTTCCGGCATCGGGGAGGGCTGCCTGATGGCGAACAAGGACGGCCACCGGCGTTTCGGCAACCTCCGCAAGCTCCCCTCGGGCCGGTTCCAGATCCGCTATCCCGGGCCAGACGGACGGCTGCACACCGGAGCAACGACGTACGCCACCAAGACGGACGCTGACCGAGCGCTCACGCTCATCGAGGCTCAGATGATCTCGGGGGAGTGGACGGACCCGGATCGCGGCAAGATCCAGCTCGCCGACTACGCCCGTGCGTGGATCAAGGAACGACCGGGGCTGCGGCCGAAGACGGTGGAGCTGTATACCTGGCTCCTCGAACGCCATATCGTTCCGACGCTCGGCGGGGTCGCGGTCGGCAAGCTGTCTGCCCAGATGATCCGCACCTGGCGCTCTGATCTTCTCGGCAACGGCGTGTCGGTCTCGACCGCGGCCAAGGCGTATCGCCTGCTGCGGGCGGTGCTGATGACGGCTGTCGAAGAGGACAAGCTGATCGCTCGGAACCCATGCCGGATCAAGGGCGCCGACAACGAGCACACTCCGGAGCGGCCCGTCCTCACCGTGACCCAGGTCTTCGAGCTGGCGGACCGGATGGCAGACCGGCGATTCAAGGCCCTGGTGCTGCTGGCCACTTTCGCGAGCCTGCGCTGGGGAGAGGTGATCGCGCTCCGCCGTAGGAGCATCGACCTCGACGCCCGGACGGTGCAGGTTCGCGAACAGCTCGTCGAGCTCGACGGTGGCGAGATGCGTCTGGGCCCGCCCAAATCCCGGGCTGGCAAGCGCATGATCAGCATCCCCTCAGCCATCATTCCCACTCTGGTTGAGCACCTCACTACCTACGTCGACCAGACCGACGACGCCTTCGTCTTCCTCGGCAAGCGCGGCGCGTTCCTGCGCGGCGGCAACTTCCGGCGCGATGCCGAGTGGGCGGAAGCGCTCAAGGAGATGGGTCTACAGGGCCTGCACTTCCATGATCTTCGGCACACCGGGAACACCCTCGCGGCTCAATCCGGCGCGAGCCTGGCGGACCTCAAAGCGCGCATGGGACATGACAGCGACCGAGCAGCGCTGATCTACCAGCACGCCACGCGCGACGCGGACCAGCGAATCGCCGACGCGCTAAGCGCTCGCGTACAGGCCGAACAACAGAAGATCGCCAAGGGCTAATGGCACGTTAATGGCACGAACGCCCCGCCACATGATCAGTGGCGGGGCGTTTCCCTGGTGGAGCCTAGGAGATTCGAACTCCTGACTTCCTGCTTGCAAAGCAGGCGCTCTGCCAACTGAGCTAAGGCCCCTTCGACGAAGATAGCTTACCGGGCGGACGAAGCTACCTGCGTCGTACCAAGGTCATCGCTCAGTACCAAACCAGGGAACTCGGCGATCGAGTCAAGGATGTGGGTCGCGCCGCCCTTCAGGAGGCGCTCCCGGCTGTGGACCCCGGTCATAACCCCCGCCACGATCGACGCCCCGGCGCGCCTGCCGCAGAGCATGTCGCTTTCCGAGTCGCCGATGACGGCCACCTGGCGGACGTCCTCCGCTCCCACGCGCAGCACCGCGTGCAGGACCATGTCCGGCCAGGGGCGGCCGCGGCCGCCGGCGTCTTCGGGGGAGATGGCGAGGTCGATCTTGTCGTGCCAGCCGAGCACGCTCAGGATGCGGCTCAGGGTGGTGCGGCTGAAACCGGTGATCAGGGCGAGCTTGATGCCGGTGCCGCGGAGTTTGTCGAGGACCTCCAGGACTCCGGGCATGGGTACGAGACCCGCCCGCTCCAGGGTGCCCTCGTAGGAGCGCTCGAACGTCAGGTTCGCCGCTTGCGCCTGGGCCTCGTTTCCGGGGAAGATCCCTCGGAAGACATCGATCTTGGGACAGCCCCGGGACCGGTGCACGTGAACCATGGCACGCGCGTACGCTCCGGTCCCGGGCACAATGCCCTGGGTCGCGATCGCCTCGGCGAAGGCGCGCTCGACCATGGCGATGTCACCGACTGTGGTGCCTGCCAGGTCCAGGCACACCAGCTTTATGGGGACGACGTCACTCATCGCCTCGCCGGTCGGTTAGTTCTCGCTGCCGGTCGCCTCGGTCCAGAGATCGAGCTCTGCGCGGTCGGCCTGCACCTTACGCCAGATCAGCAACCCCCCAAGGGCGATCAGCGCCAGAACGAGCAGCTTCTTCACGGTGTGACCCCACTTCTTCGACGGCCTCACCTGCCGGGGTGAGACCCAACGGTTGACATGCAGCCTAGCAAGGGATGGCTGCGCTCCCTGTGTTGCGCACGGACCACATGCGCGGAATGTGCGGAGAACGAGTGGTCAGCCCCAGGTGAGGCGCGTTAACCCCATCCCCCACGACATCTCGGATTCCTCTCCGTGTCCATCCCCCTCCATTCTGGGGGCCCACTCGACCTGCCCCTCTCGGGGCAACAGCTCGATCATGCCAAATATCGCGCCCGGGCGCGCATGACTCCGAACTGGACATACCCCACGAGGGTATGTTACGTTCCTCGCCGCCCAGGGGGATACCCCCTGGGGGTACCAAGAAAGGAAGGAGTCACGTCATGGCTGACGAAAGACGCTGGTGGGCTCTCCTCGTGCTCGCGGCGGCGCAGTTCATGGTGATCATGGACACGTCCATCATCGGCGTCGCGCTTCCCGACATGCAGCGCGACTTGGGCTTCTCCGACGGCGGGCTGCAGTGGGTGTTCAACGCCTACGTGGTCGCCTTCGGCGGCCTGTTGCTGCTCGGCGGGCGGCTGGCCGACCTGTTCGGGGCGCGCGGGGTGTTCGTCACGGGGTGGGCGGTCCTGATCGCCGGATCCGTGGTCGCCGCCGCGGCCACCACCGCCTGGGTCGAGGTGGCCGGGCGCGCGGTGCAGGGCATCGGCGGGGCGCTGATCGCGCCCGCCGCCATGGCGCTGCTCATGATGCTCTTCGGCCACAACGCCCGCGAACTCGGCAAGGCCATGGCACTGTACGGCGCCGCCGCCCCGGCGGGCGGCACCGCGGGCGTGTTCCTCGGCGGCGTGATCACCGAATATCTGAGCTGGCCCTGGGTGTTCATCATCTACGTGCCGATCGGCCTGGCCACGCTCGCGGCCACCAGGCTGCTGCCCGCCGTGCGCGGGAAGCGCGGATCCGTCGACCTCGTGGGCGCCGCGTCCGTCACCGCGGGCATCGCGCTCGTCGTGTACGCCATCGTCGCCGCGAACTGGCCGGCCGGTCTCGGAGGCGCGGCGCTGCTCGCCCTGTTCCTGGTCGTGCAGCGTACGGTCAAGGAGCCGCTCATGCCCCTGGCCGTCTGGCGCACGCCCGGCCTGGCCGCCTCCAACCTGGCCATGGCCCTGCTCGGCGCGGCCTGGATCCCCATGTGGTACTTCCTCAACCTCTACCTGCAGCAGGTCCTCGGATACGGCGCGTTCGCCAGTGGCGCGGCACTGCTCCCGATGACCGTGGCGATCATGATCTTCATGATTGGCATCACCGCCAGGTTGCTGGGCAGGTTCGGGGCCAAGCCGCTCATCGTGGCCGGGCTGACGGTGCTGGCGGCAGGCGTGGCCGGGCTCGGGTTCGCGGGCGAGTTCGCCACGAACGTGCTCCCCGCGAGCCTGATCGCGGCGATCGGGATGTCCCTGGCGTACATCCCGGCGATGATGTCGGCCATGTCGGGCGCCCGCCCGGAGGAGGCGGGGCTCGCCTCCGGCATCGTCAACACGACCTACCAGGTCGGCTCCGCGCTGGGCCTGGCCGTCATGACGGCGCTGGCCACCTCCCAGGAGCAGCTCGGCTTCCAGGCCGCCTTCACGGGCGCCGCGGTGGTGGCCGTCCTGGGCGCGGCGCTGACGGCCGCCCTCATGCGCGGGCCGGCCGTACGCGAGGGAGAGCCTGTCGGCTGAAATCTTCAGAACCCTGCCGGATACCCACCAAGCACACAGTCAGGGGCATGACCTGCGGCCACCGCGTGAGCTCGGTGGAGGAAGAGGCCGGCGAGGTCGCGGGGATGGATCACCTCCGTGGAGGTGGACCTGAGCGAGGGCCCCGTCGACCGGACGAAGAGACCGGACACGAGCCGACGGGCCAGGTCTGAACGCCGCCGCCAAGCTCGGCGCCCACCTCCTGGGCGTGGGGCCAGTGGTCGGCCAGGCGCGGGCCGAGGACCACGTCGCGATGGCTCCGGAGTACACACAACCAGCGAAAAGGAGCTTCAAATGTCTGAGTACGGTTACACCCTGACCCCGCTGACCACCGTCGAAGCGGGCGAGCCGGCCGAGTTCCGGTTCACCGTGTCCGGGCCCGACGGCCGGCCGGTGACCGACTACCAGGTGCGGCATGACAAGAAGCTGCATTTCATCGTGGTGTCGCGGGATCTGGCGAGTTTCCGGCACCTGCATCCGGTTCTGGGCGGGGACGGGGTGTGGTCGGTGCCGCTGAGGCTGAAGGAGCCGGCGGGCACGCGCACTGAATCAGACGAAAGTCCCAGGCGATGACGTTCTCAAGCGTATTCGTGGCGAGCAACGGCCTGCGGCTGCGCCGCTTCGAGTGAACGCCGCCCCCATCGGACGGCCGGCGCCATCGCGGCGCCGGCCGCCACGAACACCGCGCCGAGCAGCAGCCACCCGAGCGTGCCGCCGCCGAGCACGAGCGTGGTGAGCGCGACGGGCCCGAGCATCCTGGCCACGGCCACGCCGGTGCCGAAGAAGCCCTGGTACTGGCCCTGCTTGTGGTCGGGGGCGAGCCCGAAGCTGATCTCCCAGGACCCGGAGGCCAGCAGCATCTCGCTGAGGACCTGCAGCCCGGCCGCCACCAGCAGGAACGGCCACCCGTACGGGCTCAGCGCGAACACCGCGCAGGCCGCGAACATCACCAGGCCCGCGTACCGCACCGACCGGGCGGCGGAGGCCAGCCCCTTCACGCGCCGGGCCACCCGCACCTGGAAGAGCAGCACGGTGACGGTGTTGAGCAGCAGCAGGACCGAGACCATCCAGGTGGGCGCGCTCGTACGGGAGGCGATCCAGAGCGGCACGACCAGGCTGAGCAGCGGCATGTAGAAGAGCATCACGGCGTTGATCAGCGTGATGAGCGCGTACGGCCGGTCTCTGAGCACGGCCAGCCGGGGGCCGGGCGCGGCCGGCGCGACCCGTACGGGAGGCAGTTTGAACAGCAGCCCGGCGGCGACCAGGAAGCTCACCGCGTCGAGCGCGAACACCGCCAGATAGGCCGGCCGCGTGCCGAGGTGCAGGGCGAGCCCGCCGAGGGCGGCGCCGACGGCCAGGCCGCCGTTGAGCGTGGACTGCAGGACCGCCCGCACGACCGTGCGCTCGGCGGGCGCGATCAGCCCGGCGAGCAGGGCCTGGCGGGCGGCCGACAGGCCCGTCTGGGCCGTGCCGTACAGGCAGGCGACCGCGACGAAGAGCGCGAACGACTGGACGAACAGGAACGAGGCGACCGCCGTGGCGGTCGTCAGCGCGAGCAGGACGGCGACGCCGCGCGGCCCGCGCCGGTCGGCCAGGTGGCCGAGCGGGACGCCGGCCACCGAGCCGACGGCCCAGCCGAGCGTGAGGCCGAGGCCGATCTCGGTGGCCGACAGCCCGACGATCCTGGCGAAGTAGAACGCCGAGGTGACGAGGTAGACGCCGTCGCCGATGGAGTTCGCGAGCTGGGCGTGAGCCAGGATGCGCCGGGGTGTCATGCCCTCATCTTGGACCCCATATTGTCCCGATATAAGCTCCAATTTCCGGCAAAGTGATTGGGCCAAGTTGGACGTTCACATCAGTCTCCACGGCCGGGGTGACCTGGCCGCACAGGTCTACCGGCAGCTGCTCGACGCCATTCTCGACGGCCGGCTCAGATCGGGCGAACGGCTGCCTCCGACCAGGGAGCTGGCCCGCAGGCTGGAGATCTCCAGGAACACGGTCGCCGTGGCCTACGACCGCCTGGTCGCCGACGGGTTCCTGGTGGGGAGGGCGGGAGCGGGCACGTTCGTGTCGGCGGAACCGGTCCGCGGCAGGGCGGCCCCGGAGGGCGTGGTGCGGCCGAGGGCGTTCTGGCAGCGGATCGAGGCCCCGGAAGCCATGCGGGCCGCCCGGTACGACTTCCGCGTCGGAATGCCGGACCCGTACCTGTTCCCCATGGAGACCTGGCGCCGGCTGGTGGCCCGCGAGCTGCGGGTGAGCGCCGCCGCGTACAGCAGCCCATCCGGATACGAGCCGCTGAGAGAGGCTATTTCCCGTCATATAGGTATCAGCCGCTCGGTCCACGCCGGCCCCGGCGACGTGCTGATCACGAACGGCGCCCAGCAGGCGCTCGATCTCATCGGCCGCGTCCTGATCGAGCCGGGCACCTGCGTGGCCGTCGAGGAGCCCGGCTACCCGCCCGCCCGCCTGCTGTTCCGCTCGCTCGGCGCCCGGGTGGCCGGGGTGCCGGTGGACGCGGAGGGCATCGACGTCCAGGCCATCCCCGGCGCCGCCCGCATCGTGTACGTCACTCCCTCGCACCAGTTCCCCCTGGGGACGCCCATGTCGCTGGCCCGCCGCGCCGCCCTGCTGGCCTGGGCCGAGCGCCGCCGGGCGGTGGTGATCGAGGACGACTACGACAGCGAGTTCCGCTTCGGCGAGCGCCCGCTCGAACCCCTCCAGAGCCTCGACCGCGCCGGCCGCGTCATCTACGTGGGCTCGTTCTCCAAGACCCTGCTCCCCATGCTCAGGCTCGGCTTCCTCGTCGCCCCGGCCTCGCTGGCCCCGGCGCTGCGGGCGGCCAAGCAGCTCTCCGACTGGCACAGCGACGTTCCCGCGCAGGCCGCCCTGGCCCGCTTCATCGACGAGGGGCTGCTGGCCAGGCACATCAGGAAGGCGACCCGCGAGTACGCCGCCAGGCACGCGATGATCGCCGAAACGCTGGCGGGCGACGAGCGGCTGCGACTGGTCCCGTCTACCGCGGGTCTGCACCTGTGTGCCCGGCTCGCCCCGGATGTGGAGGTACGCGCTGTGCCGGACCTGGCGGTGGAGCCGCTGGAGGCGTACTGCGGTGAGACCCCGGCCCAGCCCGGCGTGGTCCTGGGCTACGGCGGGATCACCAGGGACGACATCCCCGAGGGGCTGCGCCGCCTAAGGGTGGCGGCGGCTCCAGAACCGGCGGGCCCGCTCACCTGACAGCTCAGGCTCGTCGGGCGGCGCCGGCTGCTGGACGATCACGACCGTGGTCCGCGCGTGGCGGGCGCAGTACATGCTGGTCGAGGGCAGGAAGATGCGGCTGAGCAGCCCGCGCCGGCTCCGCCCCAGCACCAGCAGGTCGCCCTCGCGGGCCAGGTCGACGAGGTGGTAGCCGGGATCGCCGACCCGGCCGACCACCGCCGTTCTTATGTCGTCGGGCACCCCGCCGGCGACGTCTTCGAACGCGCTGGCGATCACCTCGCCGCAGCGCGCCTCCTCGCCGGCTCGGAGCGCGTGCTGGACGGGCAGAGCCTCGGGGAATGGGTGGACGGGCGCGCGGCTGACGTGCACGGCGACCAGGGCCATCCGGTGCAGCCTGGCCGCACCGATGGCCCAGGCAAGCGCCCAGCGCGAGGCCGGGGACTCGTCCACCCCCACGATCAGCCTCGCACCGCCGGGCAGTTCCTGTTCCACGGTGCCTCCTGTAAAGAAGTACGACCATAGTGCGCCCGCCGGTCTGTTACCGGGAGGTGGCACTTTTCGAACTATGGAGTCCCTCGCGAACCCCGGCGTAGCATGCGGGGGTGGAACGAGGGTGGGTGCGACCCCGTCCCGCCCTCGACCGGCGGCTGGACGGAGCGCTTACATACAGGCTCACCTCGCTCGTCGCAACTACAGGCTACGGGAAGTCGACTGCGCTGGCCGGATGGAGCCAGGCCGTCGGCGCGGTGTTGCATCGGCTCGGGCCCGCCGACCGCGATCTTCCCACGCTGGCGGGCGCGGTCGCGGCGGCCCTGTCGGAGCGGGTGCCCGGGCTGCCCGCCGATCTGGTGGCCGCCGCCGACGCCCCGCTCGGTCCCGACGCGGACGAGGTGTCCAGGGCCGCGGCGCTGGCGGGCGCGCTGGCCGAGGCGC
Organism: Nonomuraea sp. NPDC050153; assembly: GCF_044460125.1. Taxonomy (NCBI): domain Bacteria; kingdom Bacillati; phylum Actinomycetota; class Actinomycetes; order Streptosporangiales; family Streptosporangiaceae; genus Nonomuraea; species Nonomuraea sp. NPDC050153. The sequence goes on along the minus strand of NZ_JBITJQ010000061.1, from coordinate 15,737 downwards.
TGTCCGGGCGGCTGCGGCGCGGTCTCGTGCTGGTGTTCGACGGCATCGACGCCATCGTGGGCGCCCCGGGCTCCGTGCGTTACGTGGAGACGCTGGTTCGCGCCGCTCCCAGGCACCTGCACCTGGTCACCGCGTCGCGGGCGCCGCTGCCGTTCCCGACCGCCCGGTTGCGCCAGGACCACGAGGTGCTCGATCTGGACGCGACCGATCTCGCGCTCGCCCCCGACGAGACGGCCGCCTGGGCCCGCGACCGGCTGGGGGAGGCGGGAGCGGCCGTCGCCGCCACGCTCCACGACGCCTGCGGCGGCTGGCCCGCCGCCGTGCAGGCCGCGCTCGACACGCTGGCCCGCGAGGACCCGTCCGGCTGGCCGCGCACGGCCGCCGGGCTGGCCGCGAACTCGGCCACGCTCGAACGCCTCACGCTGGCCGCGTTCAAGGACCTGCCGCCGGCGATGCGCGAGCTGCTGCGTGCCGCCACCGTCCTGCCCATGCTGACCGCCGGGCTGGCCGCCGCGCTGGGCGCGCCGCCCGACACGCTCGACTCGCTCACCAGCCGCGGCCTCTTCCTGGAGGGCGATCAGGACGGTCACCGCCTGACCTTGACCAGCCGCCACGTGCTGGCCAAGCACGCGCCGCTCGACCGGCACGAGGCCCACGACGCGGCGGCGGTCGCGTCCCGCTGGTACGTGGAGCACGACCAGCCCGAGCTGGCCCTGCGCGCCGCCGTCGCGACCGAACACCCGGGTCTGGCGGCCACGCTCCTCGACTCGTACGGCCTGCGCCTGGCCGAGCGCGGGGACGTGGTCGCGGCGCTGGAGCTGCTGCCCGAGGCCGCCAGGCACGCGCCGACCATGGTCAAGCTGGCCGGCGTCGCCGAGCAGAACCGCGGCCAGTGGACCCGCGCCCGCGACCTGCTCGCCCAGGCGGCCGAGGGTCCGGCGTTCGACGCGTTCGTGGCCAGGCGGCTCGGCCTCATCGACCACCTGCGCGGCGACCTCGACGCGGCCCTGAGCATGTACGCCAGGGGATACGAGTACGGCCTGCCGCCCGCCGACGCCGCCATGTGCGCCGCGTCCACGGCGTCGGTGCTCTGGCTGAAGGGCGACAGGGCGGGCTGCGCCGACCTCGCCGACAAGGCGCTCGAACAGGCCGGCGTCCTGGGCGACCCGAGCGCGCTGGCCATGGCCAACACGGTCCTGGCCATGCTCGCCGCGCTCGACGGCGACCGCCGCGCCAACGACGCCCACTACCTGCGTGCCCTGGAGTACGCCGAACGCGCGGGCGACATCGTCCAGCTCATCCGCATTCACGCCAACCGGGCCTCCCGACACCTGGACGAGGGCGCCTACGCCGAGGCGCTGGCCGAGACGGAGATCGGGGGCAGGCTGTCCGACCTGGTGTCGTTCGCCCCCTATGCCGCCCTGAACGTCGCCAACCGTGCCAAGGCCCTGATCGGTCTCGGCCGCCTGGAGGAGGCGGCCACCGAGGCCGCCGACGCGGTGGCCAGGTGGGAGGCGATGGGCTCCAGACTGGTCGGCACGGGCCTGAACCGGCTCGCCGAGATCAACGTGCTGCGCGGCGACCGCAGGGCGGCGGCGGCGATCTACCGGCGGATCGTCGCGGACTCGGCGCCGTCGGGCGAGGTGCAGTCGCTGTCCAACGCGCTCAACGGCCTCGCCGAGCTGCTGGCCCGCGACGATCCCGCCGAGGCCGCGCGCGTCGCCGAGCAGGCGCTCCGGCACACGGACGGCATCGCGGGGGTGACCGCCAGGGTCGTGGCCGCCCGCGTGGCGCTGGAGGGCGGCCGGCCCGACGACGCCAGGGTGATGCTCGACGAGACCGAACCCCTCGCGGTGGGCCGCCGTGACCACGCCGCGCAGGCCGCCATCGCCGAACTGCGGGCCGAGCTGGAGGGTGACCCGTCGCTGGCCGACGAGGCCGTGCGCAGGTGGACGACGCTCGGCGACCCGGTGGGGCAGGCCAGGGCCGAGCTGGTCAGGGCGGCCCTGGCCGACCCGGCGACCGGCGGCGAGCTGGCGGCCGTCGTGCGCGAGCGCATGCACGCCATCGGCTGCCGGGCGCTCGACGACCGGATCGACGCGCTGATCGTCCGCGCCGCTCCCGCGCCGGGCGCGAGGGTGATCGTCGAGACCATGGGAACGTTCCGGGTGCTGCGGGGCGGCGTGCCGGTCCCGCGTACGGCCTGGCAGTCGCGTAAGGCGCGCGATCTGCTGAAGATCCTGGTCAGCCGCAGGGGGAGCGGGATCGGCAGGGAGCGGCTGGTCGAGATCCTCTGGCCGGAGCAGGAGGGCGAGGCGGTCGGGCTGCGCCGGCTGAACGTCATGGTGTCCACGCTGCGCGCGGTGCTGGACCCGGCGCACGAAAGGCCGGCGGACGAGATCGTGGTCTCGGATGAGGGCACGTTACGGCTTGACCTGTCCAATGTGGACGTGGATGTCGAGAAATTTCTTGATCTGGTGGCTGAGGCCGTACGGCTGGATCAGGCAGGACGTACGGCCGAGGCGCTGGAGCGGTGGACGGCGGCCGAGAGCGCGTACGGCGGGGAGTTCTGCGAGGAGGACCCGTACGCGGACTGGGCCGTGGGGCTGCGCGAGCAGGCCCGCCTGGCCTACACGCAGGCGGCGGCCAGGATCGCCGCGGCACGCGCGGGCGAGCGGCGCTACGACGAGTCCGCCCGCTACTGGCTGCGCCTGCTGGAGCGCGACCGCTACGACGAGCGCGCCCACCTGGGCCTGGTGCGGGTGCTCGACCTGGCGGGCCGCCGCGGCGACGCCCGCAGGCGCTACCACCTCTACACCGAACGCATGCGCGAGCTGGAGGTCGAGCCTGCCCCGTATCCCACCTGAACCAGACCTGAACCGCCCGGCGAGATGGTTTCCGAATGAGAACGGTCATCGTCCGGCTGGTCGAGCCTGAGCAATCCGGCGGCCAGCTCCGCGGCCTGCTCGAAGAGGTGGGGGGCGAGGCGGTGCCGTTCAGCGGCGCGGAAGCGCTCCTCGACCTCCTGCGTTCCGCCGCCGGGCTGGCGCGGCGGCTCCCCGGCGACTGAGCCCGCCTCCGCGAAGTGGAGGCCATGAACGCAGTGCATTCCTGAACCTCGCGCGAACCTCTGTGACGACGATGGGTGTCGAGAGGAGGCGCGATGAGCGAGCAGGGGAGCGGTTGGCCGTTCGTCGGGCGAGGGGGGCCACTCACGGCCGTGCGGGTGGCGCTGCGGTCGGGAGCGGGCATGATGATCGCCGGTGAGGCAGGGGTCGGGAAGAGCAGGCTGGCGGCGGAGGCGCTGGCCGGGTTATCGGGGTACGCGGTGGTGCGCGCGCTCGGCACGGAGACTGCGTCGATGATCCCGTTCGGCGCGTTCGCGCACGTGCTGACGGGGCCGCCGGAAGGTGGCGAGAACCTGCTGCACTGGGCGGCCCGTCACCTGCGCGACCGCGCGCCGCGGGGCGAGCTGCTGGTCAGCGTGGACGACGCGCACCGGCTGGACCCGGCCTCGGCGGCGCTGGTGCACTACCTCGCGGACAGCGGCGCGGCGCGCGTCCTGGTGACGGTGCGGTCAGGGGAGTCGCAGCCGGCTCCGGTGGCCGCGCTGTGGAAGGACGAGCTGCTCGGCAGGATCGAGCTGCCGCCGCTGACGAGGGCCGAGGTCGGGCAGGTGCTCGCGGGCGCGCTCGGCGGCGAGGTGGCCGCGGAGACCGTACGACACCTCGCGCGGGTCAGCGAGGGGAACGTGCTCTACCTGCGCGAGGTCGTGCAGGCGGGGCGCAACGCGGGCTGCCTGGCCGAGCGGGACGGGCAGTGGCGCTGGCGGGGCGAGCTGTCCATGACGACCAGGCTGCGCGAGCTGGTGGGCGACCGGATCGGCCACCTCGACGAGGACGAGCGCGAGGTGCTGGAGCTGGTGGCGTTCGGGGAGCCGCTGGGCACGGAGCTGCTGGTGTCGCTGACCTCGGCGCGGGCGGTCGAGCGGGTCGAGGACCGCGGCCTGGTCGTGGCCGTCAGCGAGGGCCGGCGCGAGCAGCTGCGGCTCGGACACCCCCTCTACGGCGAGGTCGTGCGCGGCGGCTGCGGCACGTTGCGGACGCGGCGGCGGCTGCGGATGCTCGCCGGCGCGCTGGAGACCAGCGGGCTGCGGCGGCGCGAGGACGAGCTGCGCGCGGCCGTGTGGCGGCTGGACTCCGGCTCGGTCGCCGCCCCCGAGCTGCTGGTGTCGGCCGCCCGGCTGGCCTGGGGCAGGCAGGATCCCCACCTGGCCGAACGCCTGGCCAGGGCCGCGATCGACGCGGGCGGGGGCGTGGCCGCGGTCGCGCTGCTCGGCGAGGTGCTCATGGTGCTGGGCGACGCGGACGCGGCGCTGGCGGCGCTGCGGCGGGCGGCGCGCGACGCGGTCACCGAGGCCGACCGCGCCCAGCACGCCTTCAGCCTGGGGATCAACCTGGCGTGGGCGGGCGCGGACGCCGAGGCGTGCGAGGTGCTCGACCTGGCCGCCGCGACGCTGACCGAGCCGGCCTGGCTGCAGGAGGCGCACGTCTACCGCGCCGTGACCGACTGCTTCGCCGGGCGGCTGACCGGGGCGGCGCGCTCGCTGGCGCGCTCGCGTTCGTACGGTCCGATGTCGCCGCGCGCCGACGCGCACGCGGCGTCCATGGAGGCATGGGCCGCGGCGTACTCGGGGCGTACCGGGGAGAGCCTCGCCATCGCCGCGCGGACGCTGGAGAGCGTGGACAGCTGGCGGGACGAGGCGCCGCACGCGCTGCCGAGCTTCCTGGACGCGCTCTGCGCCGCCCAGACGTTCGCGGGGCTGCTGGAGGAGGCGGATCGCTCGGCGGAGCAGGGGATGGAGCTGCCGGCCGCCGAGTTGTCGGTGTCGGGGTTCGCGGCGTACCGGGCGATGGTCGGCCGGTTGCGCGGGGACGTCGCGGGGGCGCTGCGCTGGTGCCGGGACGACCTGGCCAGGATGCCCGGACGGGAGCCCTACCTGGGGCGGGTGCTGGCCGAGCAGGCGCACGCGCTGGCGCTGCTTGGCCGTACGGCGCAGGCTCGGGAGGTGCTGGCGGAGGCCGCCGCGACGGCCTCCAGGTGGGCCTTCACCCGGCAGCACGTGCTGCAGGCCGAGGTGTGGGTGGCCGCGTCCGGCGGCGAGCTCGACGAGGCGGTGCGGCTGTGCCTCGCGGCGGCGGACCACGCGGAGCGGCACGAGCTGCACGCCGGCCTGATGTTCGCGCTGCACGACCTGGTGCGGCTCGGCGCCCCTGACCGGCTCGCCCGGCTGGCCGGCCGGGTGGACGGCCCCCTGGCCGTTCTCCTGGCCAGGCACGCCCGCGCGATCGGCGACCCGGTCGAGCTCCGGGCGGTGGCCGGGGAGTTCGAACGGCTCGGGATGCTCCTGTACGCGGCCGAGGCGACGGCCCAGGAGGCGGCGGCGTACCGGGACACGGGCCGCGGCACCCTGGCCAGGGGCGCGCAGACCAGGGCGTGGGCGCTGGCCAGGCTCTGCCCGGGCGTGTCGACCCCGGCGCTGGTGGAGCTGGCCACGCCCGAGCTGACGCCGCGCCAGCGGGAGATCCTCCAGCTCGCGGCCGCCGGGCTGACGAACCGGCAGATCGCCGACCGGCTGGCGCTGTCCACGCGTACGGCCGCCAATCACCTCCAGGCGGCCTACGACAAGCTCGGCGTGAACGACCGCACCCAGGTGGGCCGCCTGCTGGCGGCGCTTTAGATCAGCTCAGATGAGCCTCAGCAGGCCGTCGTACAGGGTCTGCCGCTCGTCCTCGGTCAGGACCTGGTACGGCAGCGCGGCCCGCAGGTTGGTCTCCGCCTCGATCCGCGCGCGGACGGGCCCGTCCCGCAGGCCGACGATCTCGGTCGCGGACAGGCCCTCCGCCTGCCAGGCCCGGGCGTGGGCGTCGGCCCGGTGGTAGCGGAGGACGGCCAGCCGGTTGAACAGGAGCAGCCCCGGCCCGCTCCCCTCCGGCTCGTAGGGCGGCGCGACCAGTTCGAGCGCGCCGCCCGGTAGCCGCTCGGCCCCGTCGAGCACCCTGCCGGCCAGGCGGGCCAGCCGGGGCAGGTCCTGCCCTGTCCCGATCCGCTCGGCGGCGGCGCCGTGCGCCTCGTACAGCTTCCGGATGAACTCCAGCCCCGGGCCCGTCGCCCTCAGCACCCCGTCGCGGTCCTCGGCCAGGGTGCCTTCGCGCAGATGCTCCTGGATCTCGGTCTCTCGCCCGGCCGCGTCGTGGTAGCGGTAGATCGTGCCCAGGCCGGTTCGGGTCACCGGGCGCAGCGGGAGCGCGAATCTCAGGTCGACCAGCAGCCCCGGGCTGACGCCGGCGGTCTCGGCCAGTTCGGTGATCGCTCCGCGGGCGGAGGCGTGCACGTTGACGTGGGCCGCGTTGATGACGGGCGCGATTGCCGCCGCGTAGTCAGATAATTCCCGAATTTCCGGCATCGGCCGCAATTATGCCCGGCGCCGGCGGCCCCGCGCTGCTGGCCGCCGTCCTGGCCATGGCGCGCATGGGCCGGCTGATCTCCCGCCGGCCGTCGCGGTGGAAGCCGGTTCGACCGTTGACCTCGGTGTCGTGCGTACCGGCGATCAGCCGGGTGTGGTCGCTGACCGCCGGTGCACGGCACCACGATCCGGGTCTTAGCCCTTGCTCCAGATCGCCGCGATGGTGCTGCCCTCGGTGTCGAGGACCTCGGGCCGGTAGCCCAGCGCCTTCATCTCGGTGGCCTTGAGCGTGTAGGTCAGCTTGGACAGGCTCAGGTACTCCTTGAGGCCGGTCGCGCTGCCCTTGCTCCACACGGTGGTGTAGAGCTTGCCGGGCTCGACGGCCATGAGGACGGGACGCAGCCCGGCCTTGGTCTTGGCGAGGAGCTCCTGGCCGCGCTGCGCGACCGTCTGGCCGGTGGTCACCTGCACGGCGCCGGTCGCGGCCCCGGCGACCCAGACGGCCGCGTAGAGGGGCTTCTCGACCGTGCCGTAGACGTCCAGCGAGGCGACGCTGAAGCCGGAGGCGGCAAGCTTGGCGTTGGTGGACGCGAAGACGTCCTTGGTCATGCCGAGCTTGGACTGGACCTTCTCGGTCGTCTTCTCGAAGACCGCCGCGAAGATGGCGCTGGGGCCCGTGCCCGTGCCGGTGATCATGGACGGCACGAAGCCGCTCTTCGCCTGCTCGGCAATACGCGTCGGCAGGTCGGTCGCCGACAGGCCCTGCAGCACGCTCACCTTGCGGGTGGCGTCCTTGACCCAGACGGACGTGTACTGCGGGTTGGCGGCGTTGGTCACGCTCAACGCCTCAGGGACGTAACCGGTCCCGAGCAGCTCCTTGACCTTCTTGAGCTGCTCGGCCGGGTTGAGGCTGTCGAGGGAGAGCCAGTCCAGCAAAGGTCCGCTCTGGACGCTCTTGGTGGTCTCGGTGGACTGCTGGGCGTTCGCGGGGGTCGCCATGGCCAGCAGGGGAGCGACTGTCGCCGCCACGGCCGCAGTGATGGCGACGGTCCTCGGGGTCCTCATGATCCTCCTCGGGTAAAGGGTGTCCGTTTCTGGACAGTGAGTGACCATAACAAAGGATGAGCGGGAGTTCACCAGGTGTGACCACATATGCCGCAAACTGCGTCAGAAAGCTGGAGGCCCAGGTGTCAGGACGCCTGTCAAAACCGTGGATGGCTCTCCAGCAAGGAGCGTTCCAAGGGCGGTCCGGTACGGTTCCAGGCGTGAATGCGGGCATCGTCGGGCAAGCCGCGAGCCTGTTCGCCACCCGCCCGGCCTTCGGCCTCAGATCCGCGTCACCTACTCGACGGTTCTCAGGATCTGCTCGATCGACGCGGTACGGGCGCGCAGCTCGGCGAGGTCGGCGGCCATCCGCTGCTGGGCGTCCATCGTGTTCTCGGCGAGCTGCTCGAACCGGCGCACGAGCTGCCGTAGGTCGTCCGCCTGGTGGGCGTCGAGCTTGGCCTTGCGCATCTCGAACATCCCCACGGCGAAAAGGGCGATCAGGAAGCCGACCACGAGCAGCACCCCTAAGGAGAAGATCGCCGCGGGCCAAGTATCGATCATCAGGAGTGCTCCTTGGATCCTGGACCCTTCCCCGGGTCCGGCCTGGTGAGTGTCTTGGCGGCCTCGGCCAGCGCCGACGCGGTCAGGTGCAGGCTGAAGTCCGTGACTTCGTAGTACTTCATGGCCTTGCCGTCGTCGGACAGCTCCAGGGTGCCGACGATCAGCCCGGCCGCTTCGAGCCGTTGCAGGTGCATGTGGAGGAGTGGACGGCTCACCCCGATCTCGCGGGCCAGGTGGCTCACGTAGTCGCGCCCTTCGGCCAGCACCGCCATGATGCGCAGCCGCAGCGGGTTGGCCAGCGCCGCGAAGATCTCGACCAGGTCGTCACCTGTCGGCCCGGTCACTGTCATGGCTTCCCGTCACATGTAATGATTTCCTTACACGTGACCCTAGCATTCAGATGGTGGTCCGGGAAAGCTCCGGACTGGGGGTCTCAGGGCGCTCCTGCCGCGCCGGTGACCGGGCGCCCAGGGCCAGCCCCAGGGCCAGGCAGACCAGCGGGATCGCCGGGATCACGTACCGCACGTCGTAGGCGGCCAGGAACGGCGGCGAGGCGACCAGCGCGAGCGCCGTGACCCCGGGCAGCAGCGCGTCCCACCGCCGCCGCACCAGCGCCGTCGCCAGCGCCCCGGCCAGAGCCAGCATGAGCAGCGGGAACGGCACGTACCCCCACCGCTGGTAGGCCCGCAGCCATCCCGCGAACGGCTCCACGACCCGGGTGGCGGCCGGTCCGGCCTCGTACGACTCGGCGATGCCCCGTACCGACTCGCTCAGCGGCCGCTCGGCGGCGGGGAACTTGTACGGCGTCTTCTCGTCCACGGCCGTGCGCTCCCAGCGCAGCAGCTGCGTGAGGTCGGTCGCGACCGCGGCGACGTACTCGCCGGGCTGCGCGAGGATGGCCGCCCTGGCGAACTCCCCGGCGAGCTGGTTGCGATTGCCCGTCCCCGGCACCTTGAGCAGGGGGGAGAAGCTCTCCCACAACCAGTACGGCGGGTACGGGCGCTGCTCCACCGGCATGTTCGGGCAGAGCACGGCCAGCCGCTCCGGCGGCTTGATCACCGAGCAGTCGGCGAAGCTCATGGTCCTGGACCACAGGAAGTTCCCGTCCGCCTCGGTCAGCGCGAACTTCCCCTTCTCCACCTTCGCCCAGGCGCCGTACGCGCCCAGCGGGATCGCGCCCGCCACCAGCAGCGCCACGAGCGGACGCCAGCCGTACCGCCTGATCAGCAGGTACGCGGCCGTGAGGATCAGCAGCGGCAGGCCGACCGTCCTGGTGATCCCGGCCAGGCCGAGCAGCAGGCCGCCGACGGCGGCCGTGGCGGGGGTGACGCGCCAGACCACGAGCAGGATCGCGACCGTGACCAGCGCGACGAAGACCGCGTCCGCCATGATCATGTGTTCCAGCAGCACCAGGAACTCGTCGTACAGCAGCGGGGTGACCAGCAGGGCGGCGCCCCAGCCCGGCAGGCCGCGCCGTCTCAGCAGCGCGTACACCGCCACGGCCAGCCCCAGCATCAGCAGGTGCTGCAGGACCGTCACCAGCGTGAGGCTGTGCGCGGGGCGCAGCAGCGCCAGCATCAGCGAGTAGCCGGAGGGCCGGGTGGTGCCGGGGGTCAGCTCCTCGCGCAGGAAGGCGAACGAGTCGCCGTAGAACAGGATCGAGGGCGGGTATCCGAGCACGGCGAGCGCCCGCAGCGCGATCGCGGGCAGCAGGGCGATGACCAGGGCGCGATGTGCCAAGGTGGATCCGCTTCCTCGTGTGTCCGGGCCCCCACAATAGTGGGTGAACCGGACATCGGCCCGGCCCGAGAGTTCAGTTCTGCTCGGGCAGCGGATCGACGAGGATCGCCGGGTCGAGGTTTCGCAGGATGCCGGGGCGGTCGGTCAGGATCGGCCACTGGGTTGCCCGCGCGCATAAGATCACGTGCCCCGCGGTGATGTCGCCCGATCCGTCGAGAATCTCGGCGATGTCGGGCACCTTTCCCACGGTGAGGTCGTCGACCTGCACGGCGGAGCTGCTGATCAGATCGAAGAGTTCGACTTTCGTGGCGAGCGGGACGATCGAATAGACGAGCGTGAGGGCGGTCGCGGGAATGCACAGCCCGCCGCCCCGATAAAGGCACACCGCCGCGATGCTGCGAGAATGATTCGTTTTCGCGACCGCTATGTCGACGAGCGCTCCCACGTCGAGAACGCGCCCAGGAAGCATGGTCAATCCTCTTGATTCCGATGCAGGCCGAGCCTGAGCATCACATCGTCCGAAATCCGGTCCACCTGAAGGGCGTCGGCCGCTCTGTCGAGGTCGTCGCACTGCAGGTTCCAGCGCTGGATCAAGATGGTCGCGTGCGTCATGTTGCCCACTTCGCGCTCCACCGCGGCGCGAATCACATCGGAAATCATACGGCCATCTGACCGCGCTTTTTGATGAACCGCATCAAGTGTCGCCTTGTCTAAATTTACAATGATTGATGCTGTTTCTCCCGATTGTGTCTTGGGTTCGGGGGAAAGGCGGGGCGTCGACATCGGCCAGGACGGTGGAGCGGGGGTGTCAGGTGTCTTGTCGTTGTCCGCGGAATTCCGCCGTGATGGAATGGGGATCGCCATACGCACGACGGTAGTCCCATAACGTCGCCGCCGATAGTCACCCATCGAGATCGGGTGGTCACAAGGGCCTCCGAAGGAGTCACATGCACCGCGTCACGGCGAAAGACGGCACGTCCATCGCATACGAACGCCTGGGCGTCGGCCCCGCGATCGTCCTGGTCGGCGGCGCCGCCGCCGACCGCTCGGCGAACGCGCAGCTCGCCCACGAGCTGGCGGAGCGGTTCACCGTCTACAACTACGACCGGCGCGGCCGGGGCGACAGCGGCGACACCCTCCCGTACGAGGTCTCACGCGAGGTCGAGGACATCGCCGCGCTCATCGAGGCGGCGGGCGGGGCGGCGCACCTGTTCGGGGGCTCGTCGGGCGGCGCGCTCGCGCTCGAAGCCGCCGCCGCGGGGCTCCCGATCGCGCGGCTGGCCGTGTACGAGGTGCCGTACGACCTGGCCCCCGACGGGCCGCGGCGCGCGCGGGAGTACGCGGACCGGCTCCACGCGCTGCTGGCCGGGGGGCGCCGCGGCGACGCGTTCGCGCTGTTCATGGTGTCGGCGGGGGCCACGGAGGAGATGGTGGGGCAGGCCCGCAACTCGCCGATGTGGCCGGGGCTCGAGGCCATCGCGCCCACGCTCGCGTACGACGCCGCCTGCCTCGGCGACGGCCGGCCGCCCGCCGACCGGCTGCCCGGCATCGCCTGCCCCACGCTGGTGGCCACGGGCGGGGCCGGCGCGGACTCGTTCGTGGGCGGGGGCGGCGACTTCTTCGCCCGGGCCGCGGACGCGATAGCGGAGCTCGTCCCGGGCGCCGTGCGCGAGACCATCGAGGGCCAGACTCACATGGTCGACCCGAAGGCGCTGGCCCCGGTGCTCACCCGCTTCCTCGGACAGTAGACCCAGCACTACTGCCTGGCCCGCCGGCCAGTCGATACCGTCGGAAAGTGCTCGACCGGACCGCGCTGGAAGCGCTCACGCGGCGGCCGCTGCCGTTCCTGGGGTCCGCGTGGCCCTGGCGGTGCGCGGCGTACCTGCTGGCCAGCGCCGTCCCCGGCGCGGCCGTCGGGGTCGCGGCGTTCGCCACGATCCCGCTCGGCGTGGTCGCGGCCCCGGTCGTGCTGGCGCTGTGCCTGCCGCTCGTCGCGTGGTTCGAGCGGCGCAGGCTGCGGCTGGTGGACGGCGTGCCGCTGCCCGAGACTCCGGACCGGCGCAGGCGGGAGGCCGGGCTGGCCGTCCTCACGGTGCTCGGGCTGTGGTGGATTGACCTGATCATGCTGGGGTTCACGGTGGGTGGGCCGGTGGTCCTGATGCTCTCGCCCGTCGTGCAGCCCGAGGCGGAGCCCGGGATCGCCGCCGTGGGCTCCGCGGCGGGCGTGCTGCTGCTGCCCGTCGCCGCGTACACGATCACCGCCTGGGGCGGCGCCCGAGGCGCGATGGCACGCGCGATGCTCGCCCCGCAGGGCTCCGAGCTGAACGAGGTGCTGCGGTCACGGGCGCGGCTGGTGGACGCGTTCGAGGTTGAGCGCCGCAGGATCGAGCGCGACCTGCACGACGGCGCGCAGCAGCGGCTGGTCTCCCTGTCGATGGCGCTCGGCCTGGCCCGGCTCGACCTGCCGGACGACTCGCCGGCCGGGCGCATGGTCGGACAGGCCCACGAGGAGGCCAAGCGGGCGCTCGCCGAGCTGCGCGAGCTGATCAGGGGCGTGCACTCGCAGGTGCTCACCGACCGCGGGCTGGGCGCGGCGGTACGCGACGTGGCCGGACGCTCTCCCGTGCCCGTGGACGTTGACGTGGAGCTGCCCGGCCGGCTGCCCGCGCCCGTGGAGGTGACCGCCTACTACGTGGTCAGCGAGGCCCTCACGAACCTGGCCAGGCACAGCCGGGCCACCAGGGGCGCCGTCACCGGGCGGGTCGAGGGCGGCACGCTGGTCGTGGAGGTGCGCGACGACGGCGTGGGCGGGGCCGACCCGGCCAGGGGCACGGGGCTGACCGGGCTGGCCGACCGGCTGGCCGTGGTGGACGGGAGACTGTCCCTGTCCAGCCCGAGCGGCGGTCCGACCCTGATCAGAGTGGAGATACCGTGCGCGTGGTGATCGCGGAGGACGCCGTCCTGCTGCGGGAGGGCCTGGTCGGGCTGCTCGAACGCTTCGGCCACACGGTGGCCGCCTCGGTCGGCGACGCGCCCGCCCTGCTCGCCGCCGTCGCCGAGCACCGCCCCGACGCCGTGGTGACCGACGTGCGGATGCCGCCGGGCTTCGCCGAGGAGGGGCTGCGGGCGGCCCTGGAGCTGCGCGAACGGCATCCGGACCTGCCCGTTCTGGTGCTCAGCCAGTACGTCGAGCAGACCTACGCCGCCGAACTGCTGGAGTCGGGCGCCGGCGCCGGGATCGGCTATCTGCTGAAGGACCGCATCGGCGACGTACGCGAGTTCGTCGACGCGCTCGACCGGGTGGCCGCCGGGGGCACGGTCGTGGACCCGGAGGTGGTCCGCCAACTCCTGAGGCGGCGGCGCGACCCGCTGGCCCGGCTCACCCCGCGCGAGCAGGAGGTGCTCGGCCTGATCGCCGAGGGGCGGACGAACGCGTCGATCGCCAAGGAGCTGTTCGTCACCGAGGCGGCCGTGGCCAAGCACATCGCGAACATCTTCGCCAAGCTCGACCTCCCGCCTGCGGCGGACGGGCACCGGAGAGTGCTGGCGGTGCTCGAATACCTCAAATGACGCAACCTGAAAGTAGGGTTCGTTGGCATGAACGAGCAGTGGCAGGAGGTCGGCGACCGGGTCTATGTCCGGCGTCACAAGTCGTACGACATGAACGTGGGTCTGGTCGTGGGCGACGGGCACTGCCTGATCCTCGACACGCGCAGCTCGCACAGGGAGGCCGGCGATCTGGTCGAGGCGGTCAGGAGCATCACCGGCAGCCCGTGGACGGTCGTCAACAGCCACTCCCACTTCGACCACTACTTCGGCAACGCGATCTTCGGCCCCGCCGAGATCTGGGGCCACGTCAGGTGCGCCGAGGAGATCGAGCAGTACGGCGAGCAGCAGCGCGCCGTAATGATCGAGGGGAAGCCCGAGCGGCGGGCGGAGTTCGAGGAGGTCACGATCGTGCCGCCGGACCACACGTTCACGGTCGCGGCCAGCCTCGACATCGGCGGACGCATCGTGCACCTGCGGCATTTCGGGCTCGGGCACAGCAGCAACGACGTGGTCGTGCACGTGCCGGACGCGGGTGTCGTGTTCGCGGGTGACCTGGTGGAGGAGGGGGCGCCTCCGGCGTTCAGCGACTCGTACCCGCTCGACTGGCCGATCACCGTGGCGGCGATGCTGGACGAGCTGCCCGAGCAGGTGATCGTGCCGGGGCACGGCGCGGTCGTGGACCGGGCGTTCGCGCGGGCGCAGCAGGCCGAGCTGGCCCTCGTGGCCGAGCTGGCCGGGCGGGCCCACGTGGAGGGCCTGCGTGACCTGATCAAGCTCTTCCCCTATCCGGAGGACGTGACCAGGCAGGCGATCGAGAGGGCCTTCCTGCAGCTGGACCTCTGAGCTATATTGCAAAGCGCAATATAGAGGGAGGCATCATGGCGCAACGCCACAGCCTGGTCGGCCTGACCGTGCTGGCCCTGCTCACGGTGCGCCCGAGCCACCCGTACGAGCTGCACCGGTTCATCATCGACACGCACAAGGACTACATCACCGGCCTGCCGCGCAGCCTCTACCACGCGGTGGAGCGGCTGGCCAAGGACGAGCTGATCGTCCCCGCGAAGACCGACCGCGAGGGCCGCAGGCCGGAGCGCACGGTCTACGAGATCACCGACGAGGGCCGCAAGGAGCTGGTCACCCGGCTGCGGCAGCTCCTGGAGAAGCCCGACCCCGACAGGCGCGCCTTCGTCGCGGCCATCTCGCTCATCGGCTGCCTGCCGCTGACCGAGGCGCAGCGGGCGCTGCGCGGGCGCGCGGCCACGATCCAGGGCGTCCTCGCCGGCATGGAGGCCCACCTGCGAGCCATGGCCGACAGCGGCCTGCCCGCGATCCTCATGCTGGAGGTGGAGTGCGAGCAGGCGCTCCACACCGCCGAGCTCGACTGGATCACGGGGCTGCTCGACCGTCTCGACAGGGGAGAGCTCGACTGGGAGACCAGGGTCGAGATGTGAGAAGGGCCGCCGGGGTGCGCCAACACCCCGGCGGCCGGAAATCCGAACAAGGCGCCTGCCCTGCCCGAACTCGCATTCACAGGATAGGCGCCGCGACAGAGGGAGCAGTGCCATGTCCGCAGAGATCATTCGGCTGCTCGTGCGAACCGCCGAGACCTGGAACGCCGGGGACGCCGAGGGTTACGCCGGGCTCTTCACCGAGGACGCCGACTACATCACGTTCTTCGGCCAGCATCTGGAGGGTCGGCAGGCCATCGAGGAGACCCACCGCGAGCTGTTCAAGCTCGACATCAAACTCGAAGGGGGCGGCGGCGAGCCGCTGATCAAGCCGCTCACCGACGACGTCGCGCTGGTGATCGTGGGCGGCGGCTCGTCCGTGAACGGCGCGGCCGACCCGAGCCGCCGGTCCGTCATCACGCTGACCGCGCTGCGCACGCCCGAGGGCTGGCGCTTCGCCTCCTTCCAGAACACGCGGGTGAGCGCGCCGTGAGCAGGCAGCTGATCACCGAGGTCGCCGGCGTGCTCGACGCCCCGGTCGAGCGGGTGTGGCCGGAGATCGTACGGGCCATTCCGCGAACGGAGCTGGGCGAGCACGTCCTCGCCTACCAGGGCGGCTGGTGGTACCGCGGCGAGTGGTCGGTCACCCCCGTCCCCGAGGGCACGCGCCTGGTCCACCGCGTCTACAACGTGGGCGGCAACTACTGGCTCGTCGCCCTGGCCAACCGGCTGTTCATCGGGTTCCGGGAGCGTACGCGCCAGTCGTTCGCCGAGGGCCTGGCCCAGATCGGAAACCGGTTGGGGTGCGCCACCAGGCTCGCCTAGGCTGCCGGGCATGTTGCGTCCTGGAAGCTGGTCCAGGCCTGCGGGTGAAAGTCCCGTCCGGGTAAGCATCGGAGCGCCCGGTAGCAGGCCCCGGCCCGTCA
>NZ_JBITJQ010000060.1:0-36958 GCF_044460125.1 Nonomuraea sp. NPDC050153 | reverse complement strand
CGTGGCTGGCAGGGATTCCTCTGGCCAGAACCAGGGTCTCGCCGTTCGCCAGGTTACGACCGCCCTAGATCACTACCAGATTCGCCAACAGTGTCTCGGAGCGGTGTAAAAGGCTCGACGAGGCAGGTGCCGTAAATGGATCTTAGGCGGCCTCGTTGGCGGATGCCAAGGCCGGGTCGTCGGTCGGGCGAAGCTGAGCGGGCGGGTGGAGCAGTGCCCGGCGAAGGTCTTGCAGAATGCGCAGGCCCTTGCTGGTCATGGTGAAGCCGCGCCAGCCACGGGCTGCTCGGTCCAACACGGCCCAGACCAGGGACACGCAGGAGGTTTCTCCGGGGAAGCGGCCGATGACCTTGACGCGGCGGCGGGTCTCGCCGAAAGTGCGGTACTCGCGAGAAGGTGGATCGTCGAGAGGTCGCTTTCCTGGCTGATGAACGCCCGACGCAAGCGCAAGCCTTCGCATAGCGAGGCCCACTTGACCGTTGCCGCGATCACGCTCATGACCAGGCGGCTGACCAGGGAAAGGCCGCCCGCCTGGAACCGACCACATTCGACATCCTCGCCACGGGCCGCCTGACTTCCCTGCCCATGAGCCTCATCGCTTGGCGGTTAGGACGGCGCATCCCACACCGGGCGGATCTCGATGCCCGCACCTATGGGACAGTGGCGGGCGATCTTCTCGGCTTCGTCCAGGTCGGCGCATTCGATGACGTAAAAGCCCGCCAAATCCTGATCTAGTGCCACGAACGGCCCAGCGGCGGAGACTGGCCCCTGAGTGGAAGGGCGCAGCGTCCTGGCCTCTCTTGCCGGCTTCACGGCCTGCGCGAAGAACGTGATGCGCTGTTCCCTCAGATATTGGGCGAAGGCTGCGTGCTCGGCAAGCGCTGCCTCCATCGCCTCACTTGAGACTGAGTCCCAGTAGTCCTTGGGATCGAACAACAGCAGTGCGAATTTCATCGAATCAGTGTGGCAAGAGTGAGTATCGATGGCAAGTTCGAATATCTCGCTGACCGGTATGGAGAAACCCTCTAACGGAACAGCCCCCGGCCCCGAGGGCAGTGCAAAGGTTTGCGATCTTCCGTCCGGGCTGGGCTGGTCAGAGGTGTGCGCGGGCTGGGGCGGACCAGTGGGGGGCGTTCCAGCTGTCGGCGATGGCGGCGGCCCGGGCGAAGTGGGCGGCGGCCTCGTCGTCGCGGCCGAGCAGCAGCGCCAGCTCGCCGAGCGTGTGGGCGGCCGGGCGCACGGCCAGCGACAGGCTGGTGGCGCCGGCCGGCGGACCGTCGCGATGGGGGAGCAGGGCGGCGTAGCACTCCTCGGCCGCGTCGCTGTCGATCGGGGCGGTGTCGTTCAGGGCGGTGTCGTTCAGGGCGGTGTCGTTCAGGGCGATGACGGCCATGGCGCGCAGGGTGGTCAGGAAGCTGAAGTAGAAGTCGGGGCGGATCGGGCTCGGGCCTGGTGACGTGCGGGCCCGTCGTGCCTCGTCGTCACGGCCGGCGGCATGGAGGGCGAGGGCGAGCAGGTCCGCGACCATCGGGCCTAACGTCTCGAGGAGGGCGCACACCTCGTCCAGGTGGTCGCCGAGCGTGCCGTCGTTCAGCCAGATCGCGGCCAGTGCGAGGCGGAGGAAGCCCTCGGCGTGGCCGGATCCGGCGCGTTCCATGCGTTCGGTGGCCTCGGTGTAGAGGCGTTCGGCCTCGGCGAACCGGCCCTCGATGAGCACCAGGGTCGCCAGCGCGATCTCCGCGACGCCGACCGCCTCGGGCATCCGGTAGGTGCGCGCGAGGCCGAGGGCCTCCTCGACCGCCTCGCGCAGGGTCGCCGGATCGTTGGCCGCGGCGGCGCCGGTGGCCTGGTTGAGCAGCCCGGTCACGCGGTAGACGGGCAGGTCGTGCTCGAGGCCGATCTCCAGCAGCTCGCGCCAGGCCTCGTCCTGCCCGGGCGCACCGCCGGAGGCGCGCGCCAGCACCTGGAGCGCCGCGGCCCGGAGGCGGGGATCGGTGGCGAGGTCGAGTGCCTCCCGCGCCGCCTTCATCACCGTCGGATCGTCCTCGCCCGCCAGCTCGTCGGCGTACGCGGTCAGCAGGCGGGACCGCACTTCGGGCGCCAGGTCCGTCCGCTTGAGCAGGCGGCTGAGGCGGTCGACGATGGGCCGGTCCACGGTGCCGTACGCGCGGGCCTGCCAGGGCGTGGGCTCGGTCCAGGCGGTGAACGCCGCGATCATCAGGTCGTCGCGCCCGAGGGACTCGGCGAGCTCCACGGCCTGCCGACGCGTGTCCCGCGCCGCCGCCACGGCCCCGGCCCTGATCTGCGCGCGCAGCAGCCTGCCGAACAGGTTGATGCGTTCGTCCGGTTCGGCGGCGTTCGCGACTGCGTCGGCGAGGAGGGCGGCGGCCACGTCGTGCGCGTAGCGCGCCTCGGCCAGCTCGGCGGCCCGCACGCAATGGCCGACGGCCTTCGGCGACCCCGCTCGTGCATAGTGATGGGCCAGCGCGGCGATGTCGCCGGTGCTCTCCAGCGCCTCGGCGATCCGGGCGTGCATCCTGGTGGCGCGCAACCGGCTGAGGTCGGCGACCAGCGTGTCTCTTACCAGCGCGTGAACGAACCGGACGCGCCCGGGCCCGGGCTCGTCGAGCAGCCCGGTGATGACGCCCGCGTCCAGCGCGTCCAAGACGCCGTCCTCGCCCGTGTCGGCGGCCTGCACGAGGACGTCCACCGGGCTCTCCCGCCCGGCGACCGCGGCCAGCCGCAGGACGGGCACCGCGCCGTCGGGGAGCCGCGCGAGCCGCCGCCGCAGCACGTCCCGTACGCCCTCGGGGACCTCGGACAGCGCGACCAGCGCGCCCTCGCCGTTCAGCAGCCGCGCGCTCTCCCGCACGTAGAACGGGTTGCCGCCGGTGCGCTCGGCGATCCCCGCCACCGTCGCGTCGTCGGCCTCGCTTTCGGCCCGTACGAGCTCGGCCACCGCCGCGCCGTCGAGCCCGGGTAGCGCGATTCGGAGCGGCGCGGTGCGGGCGAGCGCGCCCAGCGTCTCGGTGAGGTGCTCGCTCTCGTCCGGGCGGTACGCCGCGACGACCAGGATCGGGGCCCGCACGCCGACGCCGCCGCTGAGCAGCCCCAGCGTGGTCGTATCCGCCCAGTGCAGGTCGTCCAGCACGACGGCGACCGGCCGTTCTGTGGCGGCCGCCGCGAGCCAGCCCCACACGGCCCGGCGCAGCCGGAACCGCCCGGCGGCGACGTCGCTGTCCACCGGCATGGAGTCGGAGAGCAGCGGCGCCAGGTCTTCCGCGAACTCCCCCGGAGGAACGGCCGCGGCGACGGCCCGCAGCGCCTCGACCCACGCCCACGCGGGCGGCGCGCCGTCGACCTCCGGACAGCGCCCGGCGGCGACGAGCCAGCCGTCGCGCTCCAGCTGTGCGCCGAGGTGCTCCAAGAGCGTCGACTTGCCCAGCCCCGCTTCCCCGGTGACAAGAGCGACGCGCGCCCCATCGGCGGCAGCCTCCCCGGCGGCCGAAACCAGCGCGGCAAGCTCGCCCTCCCGCCCCACGAACGGGGCAGCACGGTGCAGGGTCGCGCGATACGGGGACGCGTCGTGCCGGGGCGTGGCGTGTGGGGGAGCGGTGTGTGGCGACGCGGTGTGCAGGATCGCGTCGTGCGGGGGCGTGGCGTGTGGGGGAGCGGTGGCCGGGGGTGGGGGGACGGCCGTGCGGAGGATGTCGATGCGCTGGGCGAGGATCGCCTCTTCCAGGGCGACCAGGTCGGGGCCGGGGTCGAGACCGAGTTCGTCGGCGAAGGTGGCGCGGGCGCGGCGGAGCGTCGCCAGTGCGTCGGCCTGGCGGGCGCTGCTCCACAGCGCCAGGGCGTGCAGGCGCCAGCCCTCTTCGCGCAGGGGTTCGTCGCGGGTGAGGCGCTCGGCCTCGGGGACCACCGAGGCGGGGTCGCCCGTCCGCAGGCCCGCCGCGACATGGAGCTCGCGGGCGACCAGGCGCAGCTCGTTCAGGCGGGCGGTCTCGGCGGCGGCCCACGGCTCGTCGGCGACCTCGGCGAACGCGGGTCCCTGCCATAGGCCCAGTGCCTCGGCCAGCCGGTCGTGGGCGGCCCGAGGCTCGGTGAGCGTGCGGGCCTCGTCGAGCAGGTCCTTGAAACGCCACGCGTCCACCGACTCCGGCGGCAGCCGCAGTGCGTAGCCGGGGGAGGCGCTCACCAGGAGGCGCGCCGGGGTTCGGGGTGGGCGGCCGGGCTCCAGCAGCCGGCGCAGGTTGGAGACGTACGCCTGCAGGGAGGCCAGCGCACGGGATGGCGGCTCGCCGCGCCAGAGGTCCTCGATCATCCGGTCGACCGACACGACCTGTCCGCGCGCCGCGACCAGGAGGGCCAGGACGCCGCGCTGCCGCGGCCCGCCCAGGGGAACGGACTCGCCGTTGACCTCGGCACCGAAAGAGCCCAAAACCCGGATCAGAACCATGACGTGGAACATCGTACGCGCGCGGGTGTTCCAAGTCGGTTCCAAATGCCCTCCAAACGCCCGGGAGGAGCCTTAACACGTTGAACCGATGAAGGGCAGGAACGAAATGAGCGTCAACACCCAGGACATGGAGATCGTCCACCGCGCCTTCCGCCGAGAGTCGCGGCTGCTGATGGAGCTCGTCGCGGCGGTGGCCCCGGGTAACACCGCTCGCGCCAAGGTGATCGCCGATCACTTCCGCGACTACCGACTGGGGCTGAAGAACCACCACGAGGGCGAGGACGAGCTGCTCTGGCCGCCGCTCCTGTCCCGGGTGGACCTGGAGGCCGACATCGTGCTGCGCATGGAGGCCCAGCACGAACGTGTCGCGGCCACGCTGACCAGGCTGGACGCGGCGGTCCCCGCGTGGGAGGCCACTGCCGGGGCGGACGAGCGCGACACGCTCGTGGCCGCCCTGGCCGACCACCGGGCCGTCCTCCTCGAACACCTCGACGACGAGGAGGCCACCCTCCTTCCGCTCGCGGCCGAGCACATCACCGAAAAGGAATGGGCCTCCCTGGGCGACCACCTGGTGGCCAACACGCCCAAGCTCACCCTGCTCACCCTCTTCGGCCTCGTCCTGGAGGATGCGAACCCGGCCGAGCGCAACACGCTCCTGTCCGCCCTTCCCGCTCCGGTACGCGGCATCTGGCACATCATCGGCCGCCCCCGCTACGCCCGCCACATCAGCCGCGTCCGCGCCGCCTGACCAGACCCACAGGACTCCCAGCCCACCAAGCACAAAGACTCGCAAGGAGAAGAACAATGTCGCTGAAGAAGATCAACACCGTCCTGGTCGCCGCCTTCGTCCTCTTCATCCTCTGGTTCGGGACGGAGTTCATCCTGAGCCCGGAGACGACGGCGCCGGGCTTCGGCCTGCCGAGCTGGCCGTCCGGCGACGGCGACGGCTTTCTGATCATCAAGGGAATCCGTGACGTCGTCTTGGCCCTGGTCCTGGGCATCCTGCTGGTGACGGGCCACCGCCGGGCGTTGGGCTGGGTGCTGCTGGTGGAGGCCCTCGCCGCGTACGGTGACATGACCACCGTGCTGGCCCACCACGGCTCCGTGGCCACCGCGCTCGGCGTCCACGGCCTGACCGCGACGCTGATGGTGGTCAACGGCCTGCTGATGATGCGCGAGACCCGCAAGGTCGCGGCCGCTCCGGCGACGCCCGCCCCGCAGCCCGCCTGACGGTCACCTTGGCGCGCGTCGGCGTTCGCGCGCGCGACATCGCCTCAGGGCTGTTCATCGTCATCGTGCTGGCCGGCGGGCCGACCCACCTGCTGGGAGGGCGGCACTGTGCCCCGTCAGCAAAGGAAGACGGCCCGCAGAAGGTCGGCCAGGTGGTTGGCCACCAGCATTGCGGGCTGGAGGACGATCGTGACGTCCGTCCGCTTAGCCGGGGTCGGCGCAGAGTTGGGAGGTCAAGGCGGTGCGGGCCCACTCTTCCCACGCGTCCGGTGACCAGTCGCGGTCGCGGACGAAGATCAGGTAGAGCTGCGGGCTGAGCAGGCCGAACAGCAGGTCCGCCGCCATCTCGATGGAGAGGCCGGGACGGGTGTCGGGCTTGCCGACCAGGGCTTCGGCCGCTGCGTATTGCACGGTGTAACGCGGGTCGGGGCCGTCCGGCCATTGCGCGGCGATCTCCGGGTCGGTGGCCGCGGCAGCCGCGATCAGCGGCATGATCGGAGCGACCCTGCCCAGGATGTCGCGGGTGCCGTGGACGTGCGCGCGCAATTGCCCGGCCGCGGTGGGCTCGGCGCACGCGGCGCGAAACCACTCGCGATCCATGGTGGCGACCGGCTTGGCGTCCCCGGCGATGGAGGTGTCGACGACGTCCTTGAACAGCGTGCGCTTGTTGCGGAAGACAAAGTAGACCGTCTGGACGGCCACGCCCGCCCGGTCCGCAACCTCCTGCAGGTTCGTCGCGCCGTAACCCTGCGCGACGAACAGCTCGCGAGCCGCCTCGACAACTCTTTCACGGGTGCGGCGTGAGCGCTCGGCTCGCTTGTCCGGCCGCTTGACTTCGTTCATATTTCGAGTATATCTCTAGAGTCTGTCGCTAGAGTTCAACTCTAGATTCTTGGAGGAGACGATGGACCAGCCCAATGCCACCCAGAAGCCGGACCCGGACCTGGCCTCAACGCGGCGAGACCCGGAGGAGGAGTCCGTCCACCGCGCACTGGAGGGCTACTACCGCACTGGCAAGCCACCGTGGGACACCGGCGTGACGCCGCCCGAGCTGGTCGCCCTGGTAGAGGGGAACGGCGCGCTGCCGCCCGGCCGCGCCCTCGAACTCGGCTGCGGCACGGGGACCAACGCCATCTACCTTGCACGGCGCGGCTGGGAGGTGGCGGCCGTCGACCTGATCGACCGCGCCGTCGACCAGGCCAGGGAGAAGGCTGCGGCGGCGGGGGTGGCGGTACGGCTGCTGCACGGAGACGCCACCCGCCTCGACGAGTTGGACGTGCCGGGCCCCTTCGACTTGTTCTTCGACCTGAGCTGCTACTGCGGGGTCCCGCTGCACCGTCGCGACGCCTACGCCGCCGGGCTCACCCACCGCGCCGCTCCCGGAGCACGGTTACTGATGTTCGGGTACGGCCCCGAGCCGCTCGGCAATCCGATCCCCGAAGTCACATCGTGGGCGGCGGGCGTCACAGCCGACGAGCTCCGCGCCAGGTTCGCCGGCTGGGAACTGCTCGACGTCACACCGGGCACCAACTCGGTGCCGACCTTCTGGTTCACGCTGCACCGCGACGCCTAGCAATCTCCGGTCGCGGGTTTCCGTAGGTTTGTGGCAAGTTTCACGCCGCCCGAGCACGTCGAGCTTGGGCGGCGTAGTGGTCGGCGTTCCGGGTGATGGCCCTGAGCGCCGCTCGTAGTCCAGGTGGCGTTTGAGGCCTGCGCCGGATCAAGAACGAGGTGAGTCGGCGCTGGGGCTCGGTCACTCTAGGAACCGAGCAGACAGGCGTCAATAAACTCGGGAATAAACCCTATCTTGACGCCATTCACCTGCGCTCCCGGGTGTGGTGCTGGGGTACGCCCTGCCGGACAGGCCGCCGGCGAAACCTATTTCTGAGCCCCACCGGGTGTGTCGTGCGCCGCCCTGGAGCCCTGGTCGGCCAGTCGACGCCGTTGATCTTCTGACGGTCAAACGTCGTCGTCGGGCCGGAGGCCGGCTCGGACGAGCGGGAGGTACACCTGGTCGACGATCTCGACGAGTACGCTCTGCGGGAGCGTGGTCAACCCGCTGAGCCAGTACTCGTTGCGGAGCAGATCGAGCGCGGTGCCGGCCACGCGAGGTGTCAGGGCGCGGCTGCCGACCTCCCCGCGCGCGGCGGCGCGGCTCAGGATGGTCAGCCACGGCGCTAGTCCGGCCCGCAGGAGCTGTTCCCGAATCTCGCGCATCCGCTCCGGGTCGTTCTTGATGCCGGACAGCAGCTCGCGCATGACCTTGCCGGTGGCGGACGACATCCGGTCGTTGGCGCGGTTGAGCAGCGCGAGCGCGTCCGACCGCAGGTCGCCGGTGTCGAGGGTGTCCTCAGGGTCGGTCGGCAGCAGGTGCCGGTACGCGGCGACGCTCAGCGCGGCCCGGCTCGGCCAGCGCCGGTAGATGGCGTTCTTGCTGGTGCCCGCGCGCGCGGCGACACGATCCATGGTGAGGCTCGCATAACCGCCCTCGACCAGCTCGTCCGCCGCCGCCTGTAGGATCGCCCGTTCCAATGCGGCCCCGCGCCGCCGGGTCGCCCTGGGCTGCTCCTCCTGCGAGTTCGTGTCGATCAACCGATCCACTGACTCTCCCTTCTCCTCTTTAGATACTACTGAGTGGCTTAAATCACTCTTTTAGCCTATCGGGCCGTATGTCTATAGGATACTAATTCGTATCCTATAGATGTGGGGGCACTCGCACATGGACAAACGCAAGCTCATCGTGGGACTGCTGTGGGACGTCGGCCTGCCCACCGTGGTCTTCTACCTCTGCCGGGCACTCGGCATCGAACCCCTGCCGGCTCTGGCGGTCGGCGGACTGTCGGCTCTGGCCCGGGTCGGTTACGTCGCCATCGTCCGGCGTCGGCTGGACGGGCTCGCCGCCTTCATGAGCGCCGCCTTCGCGGTGCTGCTCGTCGCCTCGTTGCTCACCGGGGACCCGCGGATCCTGCTGGCCAAGGAGTCGATCCTGTCCGGCGCCGCGGGTCTGCTCATGGTGGGCTCCTGCGCGATCGGCCGCCCGATCCTGTACGCCGTCGTCCGCCGCGTCAACGCGGGCAACGACGAGGCGCTGGCGCGATGGGAGGAGCGCTGGCGCACCCAACCCTCTCTCCGCCGCCACTTCCTCGTGCTGAGCATGGTGCTGGGAGGCGTGCTACTCGCCGAGTCCGTGCTACGGCTGGTGCTCATCTACCTCCTGCCCATCGACACCATGGCGGGTCTATCGACGGGACTGCACGTCGTCACGCTCGCGCTGCTGGCCGGCTGGGCGCTGTGGTACCGCCGACGGCGCGCCATGCAGGTCGCCCGTCCCATCCAGCCGCAGGGATCGGAGCGTCCTCGTGCGCGGTAAGGGCATCCACTACGACACGGGCACCCACGTGGGGGACGGGTGGACCCGGGAGGTGTTCGACTCCTCGACCGTGCGCAGCGACATGCAGGTCATAGCCCGCGATCTGCACTGCACCGCCGTACGCGTCACCGGCAGTGACCCAGACCGACTGACCGTCGCCGCCGAGCACGCGGCCGCGGTTGGACTCGAGGTGTGGTTCGCCCCGTTCCCCTGCGACCTGACCACCGAGCAGTTGCTGCCGCTGTTCGCCGACTGCGCTGCCCGCGCCGAGGACATCCGCCGGCACGGCGGCGAGGTCGTTCTGGTCACCGGCGGCGAGCTGAGCCTGTTCGCTCGCGGTTTCCTGCCTGGAGACGACTTCCTCACCCGCACGACCCTGCTCACCGAACCCGGCCCGGAGCTGCGGAGCCTGCTCGCTTCGGTGCCGCCCAAGATCAATGAATTCTTGGCCGAGGCCGTCGGTTCGGTCCGCGCGAGCTTCGGTGGCAAGGTTACCTACGCCTCCCTGCCGTTCGAGCGCGTGGACTGGATGCCCTTCGACTACGTCGCGGCTGACGCCTACCGCTCGGCGCAGAACGCCGCCACCTACCGCGAGGAGCTCCGCGCCCTGCACCGCCACGGCCTTCCCGTGGCGGTCACCGAGTTCGGCTGCTGCACCTACCGCGGTGCCGCGGACCGCGGCGGGCGCGGCTTCCTGATCGTCGAGCGCGAACCCGGCCGGCCGTTGCGGCTGGACGGCCACTACAAGCGAGACGAGGACGAGCAGGCCGCCTACCTGCGAGCCCTTTTGCGCATCTTCGAGCAGGAGCGGGTGGACACGGCCTTCTGGTTCACCTTCGCCAGCTACCGCTACCCCCATCACACCGACCCCCGTCACGACCTCGACCTAGCCGCCTATGGCCTCGTCAGCCTTGACCCGGACATGAGCTGGCGGCCGAAGGCGGCCTTCCACGCCTTGGCCGCCGAGTACGCCCGCTAGAACAACCCCTTTTGGATCGGAGAATCACATGGCCTTGCGCCTGACCATCGTCGGTGCGGTGCTCATCATCGGCGGACTGATCAACATCAGTGGACTCAGAATGGTCACCCTCCCGCTCGGAGCCATCGCGCTGGTGGCCGGCGGCGTCCTCTGGCTCGTACGCAACCGGAACTCGCCATCCCGCTGACCAAAGCCCGGACGCGGCTACCCGGTCATGCGGTCAGTCGTCTGGCTGTGAGCCTTGCCGGGTGCGGATATGGAGGAACTCGACGCCGCAACCGGACATGGCCATGTCGAGGAGTTCGCCAAGATGCTGACCGGCCGACACGGCGAACGTCTGGATGCCTGGATAGAGGCCGTTCGCGCCGATGACCTACCCCACCTGCACACCTTCGCCAACGGCATCCAGCGCGACTACGACGCCGTCCTGGCCGGTCTCACCCTGCCCTACTCCTCCGGCGCCATCGAGGGCAAAGTGTGCAAGATCAAATTTCTGAAGAGGCTCATCTCCGGCCGGGCCAACTACGACCTTCTCAGAAAGATGGCCCTGCTGAACTGATCACTCAGCGCGATCACTCCCCATCAAGTGCGCCAGAGCCATTTACCGCCGGAACTTACACACCGGCTCCCTCGCCTGCCGCGCGGTTCGCATCGTCGATGCCGACCAGCGCGTAAATCCGCTGCGTGGTCTCGGAACTCAACCGGGAGGCGATCCGCACCGTCCAGGCGACCTCCGCGTTGTGCAGTGGCCGAGGCCACGATCCGGGAGATCCGTTCAGGCGTCGGTGGTTCGATCCGCTCCTCGCGCAGATGCTTGAGCAGTTCCTCCCGTACCCGTTCAGCCCGTCGCTCGGCGTGCGCGACCTTCTCGGCCAGCCACATCGCCAGCTTCGTTGCGTCCTCGGTCGTGCAGGTGCGAAAGCCCAGGTGCGTACGGATCTGATGGCGGTGGTACTCGATCGTCGAGCCGGACCACTCGTAGAAGCCGAGCTCCGAGGCAGGAACCTGGACCTGCTTGGCTACGTGCTCGACCACGTCGTCCGGCAGCTCTGAACGGCCGCGCGGGAACCGGCCGTGCTGCGTGTAGAACTTCAGCAAGATCGCGAAGCCGAGTCGAGTGGCGTCACGCTTTCCGGCGATCAGGTCGCGCTCTTCGTCCAGGATCGTCCAGTGCTCGACCAGATCGTCGATGTGCACCGGGGGGTGTTTCATGACCAACCAGCATTGACCAGGCAAGTCACAGCAAGATCAACACCGTTTGGGGCTCATGACACGTTTCTTACCCATGACGTGCGGTGACGGGCGAGCCATTGCGGCCTGGCCACGTCCACGAGCACGTCAAGGTTCCAGCGGGCCGCGCCCTGGCCGGTACTGAATCGGGCAGGCCAGTTCGAGGCCGCTGTACGGCGGGAGCGCTGCGGCGTCGAGGGGTGTTGCATGTGCGCTCGGCAGTCAGCTCACGCCGTACGCCTTTCGCCCTGTATCGCCTCCGCACCAGGTAGCGGCACGGCGTCAGCGGTGGCGAGCTTGTCCACGGCCGGGCGGCGGGTCCGCTCCGGCCGCCGGTCGTACTTCGCGGTGGTCGCGGAGGAGTGCCCGACGAGGGCCTGCGCGGTGCTACCCGAAGAAGCAGCCGATGTCACCAGAGGGATCGTTGGCCTGCTGATCGACGTGATCACCAACCGGTGGACGCCATCTGGAGACTAGCGCCGGGAACCCAGCTGCCTGACCACTGAAGGCCATGACGCCGAGCCCAGAGCCGCGCACGATCCACGGCAGGGCCAGACGGTCAGTCGCCGAGGCCGAGATCTGCCGCACGGAGGATACGGCGCCCGGTCTCGACCCCATCCCCGCCCTCCTGGAAGCCACGCCGCCCGAACAGGTCCGCCACCTCGACATCCACGATCTACCCGATCTGCCCGCCTACACCAGCGGCCGGATCGCCCTGCTCGGCGACGCCGCCCACGCCATGAGCCCTGATCGCGGACAAGGCGCCGGCCAATCGATCGAAGACGCCGTCGTCCTGGCCGCCGCCCTCGCCGGCAACGCTCCCGTACCCGCGGCGCTGGACGCCTACGATGCCCAGCGCCGGCCCCGCACCCGGGCCACCGCCCGCAACGCCCGCCAGGCCGGCCTTCAAGTGATCAACGCCGGGCCGACCACCCACGCCCTGACCGCTCTCGCCCTCCGGCTCACCCCCTCAACGCTGTGGGCGCGCCTGGCTCCCCGCACACTCGGCCCCCTGTGGGACTGGACACCCCCGACCCTGCCGGTAACGCCCGACGCACTCCCACATAGCTGACCGGAAACCTTCACCAACCGGCGTGAACGCCACGATGCCAGTGATGGTGATCAAGCACGCGGCCCGTTTCCGCCGTATTCCGGAACCACCGCTTAACACCAGCGTCTTAGGACAAGCGCAGTTCCGCAGCCACCGCCCGTTCCCGCAACTGCGCCGCCTCCGCCCGCGCCGCCTCCAACTCGACCCGCAGGTCCTCAAGCCGCATCCGCTCCAGCCTCAACTCCGCCAGCACCCCATCCCGCTCCTTGGCCGCGGCATCCGCCCGAGTCTTTTCCCGCGAGACCAGCTTCCGCTCCTTGGACAGTGCCGCAGCGGACTCCGCCGCCTTCCCCTCCAGCCGCTCCACCTCGGCCTCCGCCTGCGAGGCGTCCTTCAGCGCCACTGCCCGATCCCGTTCGGCCTCGGCCGCTGCCCGTTCGGCCGTGACGGCCCGCTCCACCGCACGGTCCCGCTCCTGGGCCGCCGCCTCAGCCCGAGCCTGCGCCCCGATAACCTCCCGTTCGGCCTGCTCCCTAGTCCGCACGGCCGCCACCGTCTCGTCTCGGGCCCGGTCGCGCTCCTCCCGCGCCCGGTCGGCCCCCTCCTGAGCCTGTACGGCCTCCGCTCGCGCCTCGTCGACGCGCCGCTCGGCCTGTTCAAGGGCCTCAGCGGTACGCCGCTCGGCCGCCTCCACCCGCTCGGCCAACTCCTCAACAGCCTGGTCCCTGGCCTGCTCCGTCAACTCGACCCGGTGCAGCGCCTCCTCGGCCCGCCGCTCGGCCGTTTTCGCGCGCTGTTTCGCCTCCTCGGTCGACTGCAGCGCCTGCCGTTCGGTGCTCGCGGCCTCCCGCAACGCGGCCAGCGCCTGTTCCCGCGCCCGCTCCGCATCCCCCAGCGCCGTCTCGCGCTCACCTTCCGCCTCTTCGAGCCGAACCCGCATCTCGGCCGTCTGCCTACGGGCATGCTCGGCGGCTTCGCGTGCGAGCCGTACCTGCTCGAACGCCTGCTCACGCTCGGTTCGCGCGATCGCGACGCGCGTGTGCGCCTCGGCCTGCACCGCGCTCAGCTTCGCCTCGACCCCCGCCGGACTCAGCTCCTCGGCCAGGGCCCGCGCCAGCGGCTCGATAGCGGCGGCCAGCCCGCTCTCCATCCGGTCATACAACTGCTCAGCCCTGGCCAGCGCCCCCTCCAGCCCCGGAGTGGCCCGCCGCAGCTCCCGCTCCCGCTTGGCCGCCGCCTGACAGTCCTTCTCGGGGCAGTACGCCTTGGGCCGCCCTCTCCCTCGCCGCTGCTCGATCGGCGCCCCACAGTGCTTACAAGGCGTCACCACACTGGTCTCCGCAGTCACACCGACAGTCTACATTTTTCGATTTTCCAGAAAATAAAAATCAAAAACCAAGACTCGTTGTGCCACAACACCTCGGCCCAACTTTCGAGAAGGCCGGTTCTGCCGGGTTTCGCCAGCGCTGGACCCCGGTCAAAGTCCAACGTTACGCATGGCGTTGTCGCGCCAGCGGTCCACGGCGCGGATGTAGCGCAGCACGACGGGCGAGGCGGGGGCCCAGCGGCCGTGTTTGGCGATGACGGCGACCGGGACGCCGGCGGCGTAGGCGACGGTGGCGCCGCCGGCGCGCAGGCTATGGGCGGTGACGGTCTCCGCGGAGGGCACCCCGGCACGTATGGCGAGGTCGCGGACGATGACGTTGACCGCGTCGGCGCCGAGCGAAGGGCCGACGGTGCCGTGCCGGTTGATGCGGCGCAGCAGCCGCCCGGAGGTGTGTCCGGCCTGGTCCAGCACCTGGAGCCAGTCGCGCCAGGCGGCGACGGGGTCGGTGAGAGGGTGGCTGCCGCGGGGGATGGCGATGGTCTCGCCGGCCGAGTCCTTGTCGGTCTTGGAGGTGCGGATGGTGACTTCGAGGCCGTCGGCGACCTCGCGCACGTCCTCGCGCAGCAGGGCGACGAGCTCGCTGCGGCGGCCCATCAGCGCCAGGCCGAGCACGAGCAGCAGCCGGTCCCGCCGCCCGATCGTCGTGCCCAGGTCGCAGGCGCTGACCATGGCGCGCAGTGCGTCGATGGTGATGGGCGGGGCCTCGCGCTGGCCGCGGCCGCCGGCTTCGGCGCGCTGGCGTTTGTAGGCGCGCAGCGCCAGGCGGGCCGATTCGGTGGCGGGTCGTCCGGTGTGGCCGGCCAGGCGGTGCATGGTGCGCACCGCGGCGATGGCCTGCTCGATGCTGGCCGGGGCCTGTCCGGCCTCGCACAGCTGGGAGGTGTATTCGGCGAGGGTGTGGGCGGTGGCGGGCAGCGCGATGCGGCCGTGGTCGGCGCACCAGGTGGTGAAGGTGGCCCACTGGCGGGCGTAGGCGCGGCGGGTGTTGGCGGGCACGCCGTCGGCGATGCGGGCCTGGGTCCGGGCGCTCAACGTGTAGTCGGCGACGGTGTGTGCTCCCGTATTTTCTGGCAGCGCGAAAATCGGCGGCCGCTCCTCCGCCGCCGGGGCCGGCAGCGTCTCCCGATCGTCGTCCACGTCCGTCTCCCGCCCGCTTCCGGCGCGTCCCGGCGCCGCGACTCTGACCCGCGATAAGGAAGGTTATCACGGGTCAGAGTTGTGGACATTAACGTTCGCGAACGCACGGAACATGAGCGTTCGAACGATGCGAACGCTAATCTACGGACTGTGGCAGACGATCAGGAAATTGTGGTGGCAAGCATTCCGGCCGAGGCCGGTCAGACACGTGACAATGGGACGGACAGGCAGGAAGCGGAGCCGCGGTGCGCCGGGCCTGGCTGTACCAAGGCCTTGCCCGGGCGTAGCAGCCGCGCCAAATACTGCAGCGACGCCTGTCGGGCGGCCGCCTACCGGGCGCGCACCACCGCGCACGCCGCCCCCGTGGCCAACGCGCTGCTGCGCGCCCACGATCTCCTTGCCCCGCTACTGGCTGCGGGCGAGCAATGGCAGGTCGCTCAGGAAGCCTTGCGCGCCCAGCTCGCCGAGCTGAGCACCGGCGCGCTGGCCCAAGTGGAGGCCGCCGAACAGGCCGCCGAGGAAGCGCGCGCCGCCGCCGCCGCGGCCGAGCAACGCGCCACCACCGCCGTCAATACCGCCGCCTCCCGGATCACCGCAGCCGAACAGGCCCGCGCCCAGGCCGAGACCGCCCGCGATCGTGCCGAGGAACGCGAGCAGGACGCCTGGCGACAGGTCGGCGAGCACCAGAATGCTCGCGCCCAAGCCGAGCAGCTCGCCGCCGACGCTGCCGACCGCCAGCATCAGGTCGAGCATGACCGGGACGTCGCCCGCCAACGAACCGCCGAGCTGACCGAACTGCACGCCACAGCGACCGCCCGCATCGCCGAACTGGAACAGCAGGCCGACGACCGGCAGCACGAGCTCACCGGCCTCCGTCGCGAACGGCAGGAGCAGGAAGTTCAGACCCGGAAGGCTGAGCAGGAGCGCGACCTGGCCCGCGGCATCGTCACGGCGCACGCCGAGGAGACCGACCGGCTACGCCAGGCGCTGGCCGCCGAACAACAGCGGCGCGAACATGCCGTCACCGCGGCCGCCGTGGCCGAGCAAGCCCGCGAGGCCGCCGCCCATGCCCGAGCCGACGCCGCCGATGAGGCCGATCGGCTGCGTGGTGAGCTCGCCGACCTCATCAGCACATTGAAGATCGCACAGCGGCAGCGCGAAAAAGCCGTCACCGCCGCCGCCGTGGCTCAGGCCTTGCTGACCAAGCAGGACAGCGCTGAACAGCCTGGCGACCCTGAGTCGGCCGTCTCGTCCGGCCGCGGTGCCCAGCCAACGAACAATGGACAGGAGCCACGTGCGGCACTGTAGGTCGTTTTACTGAGCCCGAAATATTCGCGGCACGATGTAGTGGGGTTCGCCACGGCTGGCGGCCGAGATCGAGCGGCGCATGCCCGTGATGCGGCTACGTGGGTTCGACGAGACGCTGGCGCAGGCATCGCCCGATGTGCTGCGCGAGATGATCGTGCGGATGGCGCAGATGATGATGGACGCCGAGGCCGAGCAGCGCTGCGGCGCCGGCTGCGCCCCTGGCACCGGGCCCGCCGGCCTCCCTGTAGTCCGGAAGAAATTTTGGTCGGATTTCGCTGACCTGCACTGATCGGGGCAGGTTCCGTTTGTTGATCACGTCCGCTACGGTTCGTACGGTCCTGACCGGGTGACGGTGTGGAGGTGGTCGATGTCGACCCGGATGTTCTCCGAGGATCAGCTGGACCGGTTGCGGTCCTACCCCGATATTGGCCGCGAGGATCTGATCCGGTACTTCACCCTGACACCCGCCGATGTCGCCTTCATCGACCCGGGCCGCGGCCGCGGCCCGACCGATCGATTAGGGCTTGCCGTTCAACTCGCCACGTTGCCTTGGCTGGGGTTCGTACCGGACGAGGTGACCTCGGCTCCGGTGGTGGCGGTGGCGCGGCTGGCCGAGCGGCTGGGGGTGGATTCGGCCGTACTGGAGGGGTACGGCGAGCGCACGCACACCCGTTCGGATCATCTGCGGCTGGCGGTCGGCTATCTGGGGTGGAAGAGCGCCCCGGCCGGCAGCATGGCGATGAAGGAGCTGGAGCAGTTCCTGCTGGACCGCCCGATGGAGCACGACTCGCCGACGTTGCTGTTCAACCTGGCGACCGAGTATCTGATGGCGGCCAAGACGATCCGGCCGGGCGTCACCACGCTGGCCAAGATGGTGGCCGCCGCCCGGACCAGCGCCACCGCGCTGACCTGGGAGAAGGTGGCGCACCTGCTGGCCGAGCTGGTACGCGCGGATCTGGACCGGCTGCTGATGTATGACGTCGGGCTGAAGATGACCCGGCTGGCCTGGCTGATCAAGGCGGCCACCGACGCCAGCGCGACCTCGGTGAAGACCGCCATCGACAAGCTGCTCTATCTGCGCAACATGGACGCCCACACGCTGGACGTGTCGGCGCTGGCGGCCGAGCGGCGCCGCTTTTTGGCCTCGGTGGGCCGCCGCTCGACCAACCAGGCGCTGGAACGCCACGAGCCACAGCGCCGCTATCCGATCTTGCTGGCGGTGGTCACCCAATCGGCAATCGACCAGGTGGATGAGGTGGTGATGCTGTTCGACCAGGCAGTGTCCGCCCGGGAGTCGCGGGCCAAGTCCAAGACGGGCGAGGCGCTGATCGAACGGGCCAAGGCGGGCGAGGCCCGCCAGCTGCTGCTGGATATGATCTTGCCGGTCCTGGCCGATCCGGCCATCCCGGACGAGCAGATCGGCGGCCTGCTGCGCAACACGATCGGGATGAGCAAGCTGCGCGAGGTGGTCGCGGAAGGCTGGAAGAAGCTGCCGCGCGATCATGGCCGCCTGTCGGCGCTGCACGCCTCCTACACCTACCCGGGTCTTGGGACTATCCGGCCGGAATTGAACGATAAGCCTCCACCGCAGGTCAGGCAGGGGCTGCGAAGGCGGGTGATGGGTGGATGGGGGCGCCACGATGCGACACGCCTGTTCTATCTGTAGGTCATTGGCCTAGAAACGACCGGTACGATCGGGAGAAGATCACAAACTGGCGTGCGGGCCTGGCACGAGGAGACTGGTTGAGTGACGGCGTGGCGGCCGATGCTGAGGACGAGTCTGGTGAGGCGGCATCGTCGTCTCCGTTCGAGCCGGTGCGGGTGGTGCCGACTCGGCCGGATGGCTGGCCTGACTGGCTCGGTCGTAGGCCGATCAGTTCGGCCGATCGGGACAGGATCCTGAAGGATCTGAGTGCCGATCAGGAAGAGTTGGACGCTGTTAAGCGACGGGATGGCTTGCGTCTCGCACCGCTGTTCTCGTCCGTGACGATCGAAGGGTTCGGCGGACAGGGCGATCCACGGAAAGTGGTCCGGCTGCGAGCTGCCATCAACGCGGCGTGCCGGGTCGCGGCGGGCGGTCGGCGGACCAGCTATCACGCGACCGATGAGCGCATCACGATCGGGATCGCGGGGCCGGACGCGCGTGAGCGGATCGCGGTGCTGCGCCAACAGCTCGCCAAGATCGGCGGTAGCCGCGGTTGGACGATCACCGAAGATCTGAAGTGACCATCTGGGCTTCCGGGGGCCGGATCTCGATGTGGTGAAGGCGCGTCGGGTGGCTGGTGGCGTTCTGGGACGATCTGAGGCATGGCGCGTGGTGATGGTGGCGGCCGGGATGGCCGGGGCGAGCCCGAGTGGCGGCCGGTGAGCGACGTGGACATGATGACCGCGGTCGTGCTGGAGCAGTTGGGTGCCAACCGCGATCAGTTGCGGACCCTGGAGCCGGCGCGGCGCTCTCCGCATCTGCTGGACGACCACACCGTGGAGCGGATCAAGCAGGTGTTCGGGGAGCAGCGCGATGACATGTGGCTGTGGGTCGAGACCGGCCAGCGCTGGCAGGCCCAGGACCTGACCGCGGCCGAGGCCGCGAAGGTCGACCAGTACGTGACAGCGGTGGAGGCGTTCGCGGCGAGCAACACGGTCATCCTGGCGCTGGCCGATGAGCTGGCCGCGGGCACGATCGAGAAGAGGCTCGCCAGGTCGGACCTGGAGCTGGGCATGGAGGCATTGGCGGAGGCGCTGGCACGGCGGGCGAACCCGTTCCCGGACGCGACGCCGGTTCAGGTCCGCCACCCGCTCACGGCCGACGACACGGATGAGAAGTCGTGGCCGTGGCTGCCGGGACGGGTGTTGGCCATGGTCGTCCCGGGCGAGTGGGAGATCATGGTCACCGATGACCGCCTGGTCGACGGGTTGGACGCCGGCGGGAACCCGGTCTACCCGGTCTGCCGCCGCGTGGCCGAGGCGATCCGCCTGCGATAGCTCCCGTGTTCAGCCGGTTCCCAGGGGTGGATGGTGAGTTGGCCGTCGGCCAGGGGGCGGTGCCGGACTGCTGATCGTGGTGGTCGATGCCATCCGTACGGCAGGTGCATGGTCCAGGCTGTCGGGTGCTCCCCCGACAGCTGTGAGCCGGACGGAGTGCGAGCCGATCATGTGGGGTCGGCGGGGGCTATCGGTCGGTGCCGAAGAGGAAGCGGCGGCTGGCCGGGCATTTAAGGAGGATGCGGCGGGCGAGGTCGGCCAGCTTGGGGTTCCGCAGCCGCTTGGTCAGGTAGCGGGTCCAGAATCCGGTCACGGTCTGCCATGCGTGCTCGTGGGCGGGTACCGGGGTGGGGTAGGAGTCGTCGGGGACGTGTCGGCCGTCAACGGGGCAGGTGAGGACTCCGGCGGCGCGTAGCGCGCACAGGCGGTGCTGGCCGTTGGTGATCGCATCGTGGCCGTCGTCCCAGTTGATCGGGTCGATCTCGAAGCTGTTGAGCCAGCGCTCGTCTTGCCGGGTGAGCTGGTCGGTGTCGGCCGGGATGAGGGCGCTGCGCCACTCCCGTTCGGGGCCAACCACGGCGCGGCGGGCGATCTCGCCGATGAGCGGCCAGTTGGCCTGATGGTAGGGGCATGCGGCGAAGTCCTGTGCGCTCAGCTGGGTGAAGAGTTCGGCGTGCGCGGCCTGGGAGGCGCCGTCGCTGTCCTTGTCGCGGGGGTAGCCGCGGGCCAGGCGTGCGCCGGTGGGCGCGTGCGCGCATTTGAACAGGCCGTGGGGCCAGGGCAGGCTCGACAACGGCACCAGCCGTACCCCGTTGACGCCGTGCAGCAGACGGCGCCGCTCGGCCGGGTCGGTTTGCCGCTGGGGGTAGAGGGCCGCTTCGTCGGCGGGCAGGCGCACGTCCTGGCGCAGCCGCTCGCGCTGCAGGTGAGCGGCCTGCTCCTCGGCCGGGGTGAAGGGCCGGCCAGCGGGCACCTTGGGGTCGAAGGTCGGGCCGTCGCCGTCGGAATCGAAGCTGCCCTCGAAGGCGGCCCGTTCCGGGTTGACGTAGGCCAGCACCCGTACGGGGGAGTCGGCGCCCAGCAGCAGGATGTCCAGGGCGCTGCGCAGCCTGACCAGCAGGAGCCGCTGGCCGCGCCAGGCGGGATGGGTGGTGAGGCGGCCGGCGTGCTCGGGGTCGAGGACCTCGATCCATTGCACGCGGGCGAAGCCTTCGTCCGAGCTGCGGTCGGCGGCCGGGTGGCGGGCCGCGATGGCCTCGAGATAGTCGCCGGGTCGCAGCGCGTGGGCGGGCATGGTCATCGTGGTGGCCATGCGTGGTGGGCGGCCGTCCCGGCGGTCGGGCGGTTCCGTGGCGGGGGCGGCTGGCAGTTGCCGGACGGCGGTGACGATGTGCGCTCGTGTGAAGAACGGGGCGGGCAGGGACGGCCACCACGGGGCGGCCTGCTCGTGGTGTTCACGGTCGGCGTCGATCTGGGTCAGGACCTGGTGATCGCCGCAGTGCAGCAGGAGCGGGCCGGGCACGCCGTAGCAGAAGACGGCCACCGGCCCGCGTCCGTTGAAGCCCCGGGTCCGGATCACGCCGTCGGCGGGAAGGACCTCGATGTGCTCGGCCCGGGCGTAGAACGCCGACCTCTCGACACGGACGGCGCTGTACTGGTCAAAGATGATCCTGAGATAGTCACCGGGCACCAGGGCGTGCGCGTCCATGCGGTGACGAGGGATTCGAGCAGGCATCCAAGGCGCTCCGGGTGGTCGGCTGGGCGTCCCGGGGAGGAATAGTCCCGGGGCCCGCGTTCGCAGGGGTTGGTTCCTCCGGCCGGTGCCCGTGATGGCGGGCTATCGGGGGCGGCGGCGGGCGGCGGGGTCGCGGCCGGCAACATGGGCGGCGACGGCGTCGACGCCGGGCTTGGCATAGCGTTCGAGGGAGCGTACGGAGGCGTGCCGGGAGCGGGCCAGCAAGGTCGGGGTGTTGGTGCCGTCTTCCGCCTCATGCGTCAGGGAGGAATGACGCAATTGGTGCAAGGTCCACCCGCCGCGTCTCTCGAGCTCGGCCGGGTCGGTGACGCCGGGGTGGGCAAGCGGCCGGGTCAGCGTCTCGAACAGTTCGGCGGCGCGCCGGTAGGACAGCCGGGCCCGCCCGGTGACCGGGCAGACGTCGCCGTTTGGTGTGCGTGCGGGCGCGCGCCGGTCGGTGAGGAACACCGGGCCGCGGGTCCGACCCTTGAGCAGGCGGGGCAGCAGCTGGGCGGTGCCGGACTGCCAGTGCACCCAGTCGATGGCACCTCCCTTGGAGGTGACGCGGCCGCGCTTGTCGGCCAGCAGCAGGTCCTCGACATCGAGGCAGAGGATTTCTTCTGCTCGCGCGCACGTCTCGTACAGCGCTTTCCACAGCGTCCGTTCCCGCAGCGGCACCCTCAACGCGAACAGGGCGGCGATCTGCTCGCGCGACAGCGCCCGGGTCCGATCCGGCGGCGCAGGCCGGCGCTCGATACCGATGATCGGATTGCTTGCCAGCCAGCCGCGCCCGCGCCACCAGGCGATGGCGGCCTTCATCACCGACAGCTCGCGGTTGACGGTGTCGGCGTCGACCAGCCGGGCCCGCTGCGCGAACGCCTCGGCGAGCACGTCGGCGGCGGCCGTCGTGCCGTTCGTCTCGCCGAGCGCGGTGAACGCAACGGCGGGCGGGGTGGCGCCGCGGCGGTCGCGGCCGAGTGGCGGCTGCTGCCCGGTGGCCAGCCACGCCCAGGACAGCAGGGAGATGCGGTAGATGCGCTTGGAGGAGGCACCGATCCCGGCTGAGCGGAGGTATGCCTCCACGGCGTCGGCGTACGTGCCCGGCCGATCGGCGTGCAGCGGAAGGACGGCGGCGGTGCCCCAAGGCGCGGGCATGGGCTCACTCATGATCACGCCTGCGGGAGGGCGTCATCGGCGTTGGGTCGTCCATGACGATCACCTTCTGTCTGCCGCAGTAAATGCGTACACCTCAATCATGATCGCCAGCATGGGTGATCCTGCTCAGGATGGCACGGCGCGGGCGGCTGCCCCAGTAAATCCGGCATT
The DNA here is from genome assembly GCF_044460125.1 of Nonomuraea sp. NPDC050153. NCBI lineage: Bacteria > Bacillati > Actinomycetota > Actinomycetes > Streptosporangiales > Streptosporangiaceae > Nonomuraea > Nonomuraea sp. NPDC050153. Next base: position 14,764 of record NZ_JBITJQ010000060.1, on the reverse strand, counting down.
TACCGCGGCAGGGTTCCCGGCTGTCGTTCGGCGGCGGCAGCGAGTTGATCCGCCAGGTTCTTGAGCGCTTGGCGGAGTTCGTCGGGGCTGTGGATGGTGAAGGGCCACTGGAGTGAGGCGAGCAGGTGTGCCATGCCGTCAAGGCGTTCCGCCTGTGCCTGCATCAGCACGCCGACGGGTTGGGCGGTGAGTGTGACAGCCGTGTGGGGCAGCCTTCGGGCGATCTCGTCGAGAGGGCCGTGGATCGTCACCTCGACCTGCCAGCGGTATCGCCCCTGGGCGAGGGTCGCAGTGAGGTGGGCGACCGGGTCGAAGCCATCAGGGGTGGTGAAGGCCTGCGGGCGGGGGGTGATGGAGGCGATGCGGTCGATGCGGAAGGTCCGCAGGTCCTCGCGGAGGTGGTCGTGGCCGACGAGGTACCAGCGGCCGGTGTGGAAGACCACGCCATAGGGGTCGATGTCGCGCTCGGTCTGATCCTGCCGCCAGGACAGGTAGGTGATGCCGACGGTCCTCTTGGCATACGAGGCCTGGGCCAGGGCCAGCAGGACACCGCTCCCGGGTGCCTGCGCGCTCACAGCGTTGGCGGTGAAGTGCAGAATCTCCCGCATGGCGGCGAGCGGTTCTCGCAGGGCCTGCGGAAGCACTCTCTCGATCTTGGCCCGGGCGCCCGCGCCGGCCAGCACCGTCGTACCCATCCCGAGCCGTTCGGCCGCAAGGAGTCCGAGGACGACGGCGAGGGCCTCGTCATTGGTGAGCACCAGGGGCGGCATCCGGTAGCCACGGGCCAGCCGGTAGCCGCCGTGGCGGCCGCGCGCGGCCTCCACGGGGATGCCCAGGTCGCGCAGGTGGGCGACGTACCGGCGGACCGTACGGACATCGGTGTCCAGCCGGTCGGCCAGTTCGCTCCCGGTGAGCCCGGCGTTCGACTGGAGCAGTTCCAGCAGGGTCAGCACACGGGTCAGGGGATGTGACACGGATCACTCGACATTTCAGGGCTGATTCTGTCCTGTATCCATTCTACGCTCCCCGCAGTACTCACTTCAGGGAGATCACATGACCGCCTTCGTACTCGTTCCCGGCGCCTGGCTCGGCGCGTGGGCCTGGCAAGACACCGCCGACGCGCTGCGAGAGCACGGCCACACGGCGCTGGCGGTGACACTGACCGGCCTGGCCGAGCGCGTGGAGGAGGGCGGGCCCCAGACGGACCTGGACACGCACATCGCGGATATCACCGACTTCGTCGAGAAGAACGATCTGCGCGACGTCACCCTGGTCGCCCACAGCTATGCGGCCGCCCCCGTCACCGGGGCCGCCGGGCGACTCGGCGACCGGCTGGAGCGCGTGGTCTACGTGGACAGCGCCCCGTTCGCCGCGGGTATGCGCATGCTCGACCTCATGCCGCCGGAGGCAGCGGACCAGCTGAGCCAGCAGGTCGCGGCCCACGGCGACGGCTGCCGGCTGCCGATGCCGCCGTTCGAGATCCTGGGCCTGTCCAACAGCCTCGACGGCCTCGATGAGGACCGGCGGGATGTGCTGAGCGCACGTGCCACTCCTCACCCCTTCTGCACCTACACCCAGCGGCTGGCCGGTCCGGTCGAGCCCGGTCCCGGTGTGGACCGTGTCCTGGTCGCCTGCCGCAACTTCCAGGGCCTGCTGGACAGCGGGGTGCCGATGCTGGCCTTCCTCAACCACGCGCCGTGGCGGCGCTTCGACCTGTCCACCGGGCACTGGCCAATGCTGTCGGCGCCCGCCGAGCTCGCCGACATCCTTCACACGGCCGTCTCCTGACCGAGACTGATGCACAAAGCCCATGCCCGACCTCGAGAGCGTCCGCGGGCTGCGTGCCCGCGCGCAGGCCCTGGCCGGCGGAGTGCGGGAAGCCTCCGCCGCAGCGGTCGTCGGCCGGGTTTTCGCCATCCAGGCGCAGGACGCCATGGCCGCCGACCTGGGCATCCGAGTGCGCGGGCGCGACATCACGGGCGCAGGCATCCGCGCGGCGTACGAGGAGGAGCGGAGCATCGTGCGCGGCTGGTTCATGCGGGGCACCCTGCACACCATCCCCAGCACGGATGCCCGCTGGGTGCTGCGGTTGCTCGCTCCCCGCATCCTCGCCGCAACCAGCCGCCGCTACCACCAGCTCGGCCTGGAGGAGGGGCTGCGCCAGCGATGCGACCGTCTCATCCGGCGTGTCCTGGCCACGCACGGACCGCTCACCCGGCCCGAGCTGACGGAGCACCTGGCTGCTGTCGGTGTTCAGCCGGACGGGCAGGCGCCCTTCCACCTGATCCGCCACGCGGCACTCACCGGAGTCCTCTGCCACGGCCCTCGGCGCGGCGACAATGCCACCTATGTCCTGCTCGACGACTGGCTGCCGGCCGGCGCCGGGGACTCGCCGCGGGAGGAGGACACGGCCGTCGCCGAGCTCGCCCGCCGCTACGTTCGCGCCCATGCGCCCGTAGGGGTGGACGACTTCGCCACCTGGTCGGGTCTGCCGGCCACCCTGGCCCGCAGGGCCTGGACGACGCTGGCGCAAACCGGCTCGATCACCGAGTACGGCGCGCTGAGCGTGCCGACCGAGCGCATGGAGGAACTTCGGGAAAGCCCCGGCACCCTTGATGTGCGGATGCTGCCTGCCTACGACAACTACCTCGTCGGCTCCCGCAGCCGAGAGTTGTCCGTTCCCGCCGCTCACCAAGGCCGGGTCTGGCCGGGCGGCGGTGTCATCCGTCCCACAGTTGTCGCCGATGGCCTGGCCATCGGAACGTGGGCCCGCCGCGATGCCGGCCGTGTTGTCCAGGTGGACGCGTTCGAACCCCTGTCGATGCAGATCCAGGCCCTGGTCGACGCGGAAGCCTCAACGGTCACCAATTTCTGCGGCCACCCGCCTGAACGGGCAGGGGCCTGCCGATAGGTGCAGCTACGGAGCCGGCCAGGGCATTGCAGCCGTGCCCGGCCACCGTCCGGACGGCGTCTTCTTCTCAGGTGAGTCGACAGCCCGGACGGAAACGGCTGACCATCGCAAGAGCGTCCTGACGCTTGCGAGTATCGCGCGAGCCAACCAGACGATCAAGGAGCGATCGGTGCCTGCCAATTTCCTGCCCGAGAACCAGCGCAAGCGCTACGGCCGGTTCACCGAGATACCGACGAGGGGGATCTGTCTCCTCGTCATTGCTCCAGATCGTCGTCAGCATAGGCGGGGTCACGCAGGTCACGCAACCGGCCGAGAAGTTCCGGCCGGTTGAACGGGTACGTCCCATGGAAGTTGATGTGTTCCCACTGCAGCGGCGACAAGGCAGCCCGGATCTCCGGGCCGATCTTCATGCCGCCGGCGGCGAGTTTCTTCACCGCGGCGTCGATATACAGCGAATTCCAGAAAATGATCGCGTTCAAACCGAGGCCAAGCGCGCCGAGCTGGTCCTCCATCCCGCGTTCATAACCCCTGCGCAGCTGGCCGTGGTGGGCGAAGAACACCGCCCGCGCCAGTCCGTTGCGGCCCTCCCCGACATTCAGCTGGGCGCCCATCATCCTGCGATAGTCCTCCAGGTGGGCGACGTGCAGCAGATGCATCGACTTGAAAATCCGGCCGTAGTGGGCGAACGCGTGCCCGAGGCCGGTGGTGCGGCCGTCGGCCGTCATCATTTTGATCAGATCGTAGGCGCGGACCTTGTTGGTGACCAACGATCCGGCGACCTGCAGCATCTGCGGCCAGTGCTGCTTGATCAAAGCGATGTTGACCCGGCGCAGGTTCAGCTCGGTCAACCTCCCATACCCGGCGGCCGCCGGCGTGGTGCGCTTGTCGGCCAGACCGACGTCGGCGGGGTCGATCCACCACTGCTGAGCATCACCGATATCGGCGATCCGAGGCGCGAACTGGTAGCCACAGATCGCGAACAAACCGAACACAATATCGGAATTTATATGGACACTGTCAAGTGGACTCCGGGCTCAGGAGGTCTTTGAACCTCGGCCATCGCGAATCGCCGGGGTGATTCAGTGAGCCTCGCCATGGAGGACCTTGATGACCTGAGCGCGGGTCTGCTGGAGGCCAACACCCAAGGCAGCAGCCGTTCCCTCCTCGTTTAGGAGGCCGAGCAGGAAGTGCTCGGTGCCGACATATCGGTGCCTGAGCCCTGCGGCCTCACGGCGTGCCAACTCCACGACGTGATCGAGGTCGACGCCTGTCTCATGGGCGTGAATGTTCCTGAGATCGCATCCGAGGCTTCTGAGCGTTGTGATGGCCACGCCCTCGTCCAGGCGGGTCAAGCTCATCAGAAGGTGATCGGCGGTGACGCGGTCGTGACCCAGGTTCCGGGCCTGCTGTTCGGCCAGGTCGAGCGCCCGCCGAGCACGAGCCGTAAGGAGATTTTCCAGGGGCCGGTCAAGGGTCGTCTTCCTTAGCATGGCGCCTCCGTCCGCGAGCGATTGGTATCAGTATGCGCAGCGGGAAGGCGACATGGTCACGCTTCTGGCGGTGGGGCAGGGTCCTCGCCGAAACCCGTGATCAAGCGGCCAGGGCTCTCAAGGACATCGCCTACTCAGGATGTGGATTCGGCGGGATCGTCTTCGTGGGGCTGATCGGGGCTCAGTGGTGCCAAAACGCCGTGACAGGCGGGGACATCAGCATGACTGGCGGTTTCGTCAAGATCGGCTAGCAGGGCCGTCAGCCGCCGGGCCACGGCGGTGTGTCGTTCGACTTCACGGGCCCAGCCGCGCTCATCGGCGTCCTGGATCAGTTGCTGTTCGACCTCCAGCCGGGCCTGCAAACGTGGGACGTAGTCGGGAGTGGTGACGAACTTGGCGCAGGTCAGGTAGAGGTCGCACTCGCAGGGGCCTTCGCTGGGCAGACGCAGGCAGTGACCGAGTTCGAGTTCGGTCTTGAGGAAGTTGCTCTTCAACCAGTCGACCGCCTCCGCCGGAAGGGTTCCGGACTTCAGTTCGTCGGCGGCGGGGCCGGCGATGACGGCGCCCGGTTCGAGCACGGACTTGTAGTCGCGCAGTACTTCGCGGTCGCTGACTTGGGCGTAGACCAGGGCCATGGAGACCGAGGAGTGCCCGAGGACCTTCATGATGGTGTGCAGCTTGGCACCGCGTTCGGCGAGCTGTGTTCCGACCGTGTGCCGGAAGCGGTGGGCTGAGATGGTGCCGCGTTCCTTGCCGTGCCAGCCGCCCGGGCCGACCAGGCCCACCGCTTTGCTGATCTTCTGCAGGGGCTCCTCGAACAGGTAGCTGCTGGAGGTGAGCTTTCCGTAGCGGACGAACAGATAACGGATTTGCTCACCGGTCCGCTCATCGACCAACGGCCGGTCCTGTCCCTGCTTTCGCAGGTCGATGACCATCTGCAGGGCGTCGGCGGCGTCCTGGTGGATGGGGACGGTCCGCTCCTTGTAGGTCTTGCGGGCCGGCAGCCGAAGTCGTGGTGTGCCATCGGGGTAGCGGTCGAGGCAGTCAAGCGGGAGCCGTCGGATCTCATCACGGCGTGCCCCCGACCAGCGCAGCGCCAGCAGTGCGGCGCGCTGGAGCGGGCAGGTGAGCTCGTCGATGACGGGCATCAGCTGGTCCAGTTCGTGGTCGGGGATGAAGCGCGGCACGCGCTGGGGCGCCTTGGGGGCGTCACCGGCGGTGATGAGCGCGTAGCCGGGGACGTCGTCGTATTGCCAGGCCGCAGTCTCCCGGAACAGCTGGGACAGGCCGGAGATGCGCTGCTTGCGGGAGATCACGCCCAGCGGTTTGCCCGTCGCAGACGACGGAGTCTCCGCGAGGTAGGAGATCCACTCCAGGCAGTGGTCGCGGGTCACCTGGGTCCAGGAGGTGATGCCAGGGTGGTGTTGGGTGAGCCAATCGCCGAAGTTGCGCACCGCCAGCTCCAACTGCGCGGTTGTCGATGGCGCGTCGGTAAGCCGCCGCGCAGCCAGCCACTTCTCGACGACTACTTGCATGCGCGGGGGCAGCGCGAGCGCCGGTTTGCGCTCAGGCATCTTCTTGCGAGGGCGGGTGGGGACCTGGCCGCGGTGGTAGAGCACGACGTGAAGTTGGTGGAGGTGCGTGACCCACATCTTCTGGGCGTTGTCGCGGTATTGCTGCGCCGAGGGATAGAAGAAGCGCAGGTCATCGCGTTCGCTGAACAGGCGGACGGCCTCCAGCGCCTCGTTGATGTGCTCCTCGCTGACCCCGTCGGCGTGCAACACGCCGGTCCGGAGACTGATGCGGGCGAGTGTCCAGGTCATCGCCTGCCGTGCCGATGCGCGATGGAAGCCGAGCGCGACGGCCTCCTCGACCAGGATGTCGACACCCATGTCGATGCCCAGCCCAACGGCCGTGTCCATGACGCGCAATTGGCTGGCTGCCAGCGTGAAGGGATAGTCGAGCGTGGTCTGGCTGAGCAGCGCCAGGTAGATCAAATACGAGCGGGCGCGAAACGACAGTGGATGAGTCGGCTGATGGTGCGGCTCGCCCGGCAGCCGTCCGACGCGCTCCACCAAGGGCGCGTCGAACCAGTCGGCCAGCACCGGCCACCGCTCCTTGAAGGCGTGGTAGTGGCGCAGTTTCGCGCTCAGATACTGCGGGTGCAGGCCCTGGTTGTGGAGATGCTCGACGTACTGCTCCTCGGGACAGTGCTGCGGTTGAGGACGTTCGACCGGCGGCGCGGTCGCGGTGAGGGCGGCGGCCGAGACATGGCGAGCGGTCATCGCGGCCCGTCCTCCTCTGCCGCTCGGCCGCCCAGCGCGCGGTTGTAGTCGGAGACCACCTCCGGGTCGGAGACCCGGGTATAGACCCGCAGCGACTCCGGAGAGGCGTGACCAAGCCGTTTTTGCAGGGTCAGCTCCCGCATCCCGCCCTCCCACATGCGGGTGGCGTGCGTGTGTCGGCAGGCGTGCGGAGTCACCCACGGTTCCCGGATTTTCGCCCTGGCGGCAGCCCGGGAGAACATTCGCACCAGCCCGTCGTAGCTGAGCGCCTCCAGCCGCCGCTTGCCACCCCCACCGATCAAGAACACCAGCGGGCTGTCGGCGTCGCCCGGGCGCTCGCGCATCACGTAGGCGCTCAGCGTGGCCAGGGTTTCGGGCTCGTGCAGGTCGACCACGCGCTCGAAGCGCGATTTGGAGCGGGCACCCTTGGGATGGTCGCTGCGGTGGCGGACGATTACGCGCCGACGTCCGTAGGCGATGTCTTCAAGATGCAGGCTCAGGACCTCGCCGGGACGCAGGCCACCTTGCAGCATGAGTAGAACGATGGCCTGATCGCGCAGCCGCTTGAGCTGCCTCAGTAGCGCCTGGATCTGGACCTCATCCAGCGGCCGTGGGATTCGCTGGACGGTCTTGACGCGGACGCTACGGCGGATCGGCTTCTGCCTGCTGGCGCGGCCCATGAACGGGCGGTGCCGTTCCGAGACCCGCTGCAGTGCCGGGTCGGGCCGCTTCTCGATGGGGTTCGCACGGCCGTACTGGCCCGCCATGATGACGTACTCGTAGAAGGAGGAAACCGCGGCCAGGATGCGGTTCACGGTGGCCGGGGCCAGCTTGGTGCCCGGACCCTCGGCGTCGACCGTAGCGACGGTCAGCGACATCCGCTGCCGAGGCCTGCGCGAAGGCACCAATCGTAAATACTCCAGCAACGCCAGTGCCTGCGGCGCGGCGAACTCCTGCCAGGCCAGCCCTTCGCGAGTGAAGAAGCACCACAGGTGGCGAAGATCGTGCGCGTAGGCAACGAGCGTGTTGGGTGAGTAGTCGCGGGCCGCAAGCGACCGCAGGAATCCTGAGACGATCTCAACCGGTTCGCCCGCCTCATCGAGCAGTTCGACCCGCGTACCGCTCTCCAAGCGCTGCTTTCGGACCCGCACCGACACCTCCGCAAGCCGGGTCCCACTCGGCTGACGAACTGGTCAGGTCATGTGTCCAGTGGAGCCTGTGGGACGAGAGGTGTCCATGTAACAACATACGACGCCGTATCCGTCGTCAGGACCTCCGGCTGCTCCTTGGCGTCCAGCCGGTGCAAAGCGTCCAGGATGAACAGCGAATCCCGCATCGTCCCCGGCACCAGCAACCCGCCCAGGCCCATCACCCGATCAGAGACGACCGCCAGCCACGTCGCGCCCTTGGACCGTTTGGACTGGCCGAAGTAGTGCGGGTTCGGCCGCCCGTACAAGGAGCGGACCGGGACCACGAACCGCAGCCCGTCGGCCGAGGCGACCAGCCCGCCGCCCCAGTCCTCGCGGGCGATGTCGATGTCGGCCTGCTTGTCGATCAGCTTCCCCGACGCCAAGCCCATCCCGTCGTGGTGGAAGTAGCCCTTCTCCGCGCTGATCAGCCGGTGGATACCCAGCACAGGGTCACCGGGCTTGGCCACCGGCCCCAAGCCGAGGTTGCAGGAGCGCGCCACCATCAGCGCGGCCAGGCTGATGTCCAGATCCGCACGCCGCGACGTCGAACCGGAGATGTGCTCGAAGGCGTCGAACATGCCGGTGTGGCCGTGGACCTCCAGCAGCAGTTCGGGATAGTCGATGCGCGGCAGCATGTTCATCACCGCGTCATGGACCGTCTGGTAGGCCTCCGGTAGCTGGGCGGCCTCCAGCGGGGCCAGGTTCAGCCGGCCGTCCTTGATCGTAATCGCGGGGTTGGCGTCCAGGCTGTCGGCCAGCTCGCGATAGATCCCGCCCAGGTCGCCGGACAGTTTCCGGAGATGCTCGTCCGGGTCGGCGGGAAGGCCGAGCGCGGTCAGGATGCTCGGCGCGTGCACGCTCCACAGGGCGTCCGGGATCAGTTTCGCCCGCGGGTCGCCGGACTTGTCCGCGCCGACGGCGTACACATCCTTGCAGCGCAGAGCCGACCACAGCGCCTCCAGGACGCAGAAGGTGTAAGCGTGCCGGTCGATCAGCCGGTCGCCGAGCTCGGGATTGTCATACACCAGCCGCCGCCACGACCCCGCCACCAGATCCTTGTGCGCCTCGATGTGCTGCACCCCGGCGTGCTTGCCGTACGCCAGCACGCGAGGCAGACCCCGCAACGCCGCGATCACGCCGGCACCGGCGTCGGTACCGCCCCAGGGGATCGTGTCGGCCAGCAGCTCGACGAACCCGCGCACCGAGGCGAAGCGGTTCGTCAGCTCCGCCCGCCACGCCAGATCCTCATCCTCACCCGCCGGAGGCACCAACTCCTTGATCACCGCGAGCGCCGCCTCCAACTGCTCGATCGGCACCACCGACGCGATCCGCGCGATCACCTCCGACGCGGTCGTCTCCCGCACCAGCGACCCCGCCTCGAGGCTCTCCCCAGCCCGGTCATCGGGCCGCGCAGGCTGTTCCTGTCGGGTCATCGGGGTGTCCAGCGCCACCCGCAGCGCCGACTCGGCCTGCAGCGCGGCCTTGCGCAACCTGGGCAGCGACTTCAGCTTCGCGTTCTTCTCATCCCGGCTCGCCCTCGCCAATAGCTTCGTGGACATCAGCAGATCGAACAGCAGCAGCGCGTCATCGACCGACACGCCCTCCAGATGCCGCATCGTCGCCAGCAACGTCGCGACCCGCCGGTTCCCCTTCAACTGCCCGATCTTCGGCGCCTTCGCCGACATCCCGTAGGCGGCCAGCTCCGTCAGCTTCACCGGAGCGACCCCGCCCACGTCGACGGCGCCCGCACCGAACGCCCACACCGCCACCGACCGGTTCAACGCCTCCTTCATCCCCGCCCCGGACACCAGCGCCACCGCTGTGCGCATCCACTCCAACGGCGACACCTTCTTGCCCGTCGGCACGACCAGGGTCTCCAGCAGTTCCCGCCGCATCTCCACCGGAGTCTGCTCCACCAGATGCTCGTTGACCGCAGCCAGCTGCTCCGCCCGCACGTTCGTGACCAGCGGCGCCAGCGTCGTGATCCCCGGCAGCAACACCCGGTTCTCGATCAGCCACACCACCGCCCAGTCGAACAGCTCCCGCCGCGAATCCCGCGTCTGCGCCGCCCGAGACGCCACGAACACCCGTAGCTCCGCTTCCGCCTCCGCGAACTCCCGCAACCCCAACAGCTCGCGGATCTCGCGCGCGTGCTCATGCTGGGTCGGCAGCCGCTCCGCGTAGTGCTTGATGCACGAAGGGTCCGCCACCCCGAGCTGCTCGGCGACGTAGTCGACCGCCACATGCGGGACATCGCCAGTCGGGTCGGCCAGGAACGTGCCGAGCATCCGTGCCGTCCCCCACTGCAGACCCCAGCCGAGCCGGTTGTGCGGGCCGCGCTTCTTCGCCACCTCCGTCAATGCGTCCGCGTCCAGGTAGAAGAACCGCTCCAGATCCTCCGGCGACGGATCCGTCAGGAACTGCCGATAGCGGGCCCTCTGCTCCTCGGACAAGTACTGAAACGACATAAACCGCGACGGTATGAGATCAATGACCCTCTACCAGCCGGTACACCCAAACCGAGATCAACTCGTCCGCGACGCCTCGTCCCGCAAGCCCCTGACCTGCGGCGGAGGCTTATCGTTCAATTCCGGCCGGATAGTCCCAAGACCCGCTACCTGCGCCAGTTCACCCCGCAGGTGCTGGCCGCGATCGACTTCCAGGGCGGCACCGGCACTGCGGATCTGATGGAGGCGGTGGCCCTCTTGAAGCGGCTGAACCAGAGCGGCGGCCGCAAAGTGCCCGAGGACGCGCCGACCTCGTTCGTGCCCGCCCGCTACGCCGAGTACCTGGCCAAGGCGCGAAAAGACGGCGACGAGACCGCCTACCGCCACTACTGGGAGCTGTGCGTGGTGCTGGCGCTGCGCGACGGGCTGCGCTCGGGGGACGTCTTCGTGCCCGGCTCGCGCCGCTACGCCGACCCGGCCACCTACCTGTACACGCCCGAGCAGTGGGCGGCGCGGCAGGCCGACTTCTGCAAGCTGGTCCGTAAGCCCGCTGATGCGGGCGAGGCGATCGAGCAGGGCAAGGAGGAACTGCACGCCGCGCTGGCCCAGCTGGAGCAGACGCTGGCCCAGGCGCTGCCGGACGACACCGGCGCGGTGCGGCTGGACGAGGACGACAAGCTGGTCATCCCGCCGCTGTCGGCCGAAGATGTGCCGGGCGAGGTCAAGGAGCTGAAGGCGGAGCTGACCGGGATGCTGCCGTTCGCGCCGATCGCCTCGCTGCTGATCGAGCTGGACGTGCGCACCGGGTTCCTGGACTGCTTCACTCATGCCGGCGGGCGCAAGCAGGCCCGCTCGGCCGATCTGAAGCGCAACGTCCTCAGCGTCTTGATCGCTAACGCCACGAACCTGGGGTTGGCCAGGATGTCGGAGGCCTGCGGCATCCCGTACGACGTGCTGCGCTGGACGCAGGAGTGGTACGTGCGAGAGGAGACGCTGCGCGAGGCCAACACCTGCCTGGTCAACCACCACCATGCCCTGGCCTTGTCGAAGGTGTTCGGCGGCGGCACCATGTCGAGCTCGGACGGGCAAGTTATGGCGAATATGAGGTAACCATCGCTGGGCGTGGAGTGCCTGGATCGTGGGGGTCGAGCGCGAGATGCACGAGATCTCGACACCTTCCTCTCTGAAACTGCATTGACGTCTGGTTGGCTGTGGGCATGATCAACAGCGACTCTTTGTCTCGGCCTGATCCGATCGCTTATCTCGACCAGGTGGCCGCGAGCGAGGCGGGACGGGGCTATAAGGAGCAGGTGCTGGAACTGCTCGATCTCCAGCGCGGCCAGACCGTGCTCGATCTCGGTTGCGGGCCGGGGACAGATCTGGCGGCGATGGCAGCCGCTGTCGCGCCGGTCGGCCGGGTTATCGGGGTCGATCGTGATCCGGCGATGATCGCGGAAGCTCGTGGCCGCCTCGCGGGACAGCCCTTGATCGAGGTTCGCTCTGGCGATGTCCATGCGCTGCCGCTGGAGGAGAGCGTTGTCGATCGAGCTCGTACTGACCGCGTGCTCCAGCATGTCGCTGATCCGGCGCAGGTGCTGGCGGAGTTTCGCCGGGTGGCTCGGCCCGGCGGGCGGATCGTCATGGCCGAACCCGATTGGGAGGGGCTGCTGATCGACTCTCCTCAGCCAGCCATGGGCAGAGGATTGAGCCGCTTCTTGGTGACGGAGATAGTCCGTAACGCGACCATCGGCCGCAGCCTCGCCCGGCTGTGCGTGGAGGCGGGCCTCGTTGTGCGGACTGTGGCGACCGTGGCGCCGGTATTCCGCGACTTCGCCACGGCCGATCAGGTGTTCGGGCTGCGTCGCAATGTGGCCAGGGCCATCGCTGCCGGCTATCTCGAGCCTGAGGCCGAAAGGTGGATCGAGGGCCTTGGCTCTCAGCCGTTCCTGGCTTCGACCCTGTTGTTCTTGGTGGCGGCTGAGGTTCCAGGGTGATGGAGGGCTTGTTCGACTGCTCATGCTGAATCTCCAGGCAGGCTGTCTCGCAAAGTGGTGAGCGGGATGAACGCCGGCTGAGTGCCGAGGTCCTTGGGGGTCGGCCCGGCTGGCGTGGGGACATCCGCCAGGCGTTCGGCGAGCGCGGCAACCGCGTCTCGATCTCCTTCCAGCGCCTGACGCTCCTCCTCGGTGAGCTCGAGCTGTTCGAGCATCTGATCGATGCCGTCCCTGACCGCCAACAGCTGACCTCGGTGACTGTCTTTGGGCAGGTAGAACGGGCAGCGAGCACAGGCCAGGCGGTGTGGACACTTGGCGAAGAAGTCGTAGCTGCAGTAGCCGTCGCCGAGGTCGTAGTACTTCCACGGCTGGTTGCCCTCGGCGGCGGCGCCGGTCAGGATGCTTTCCCGGTCGATGAGCACCTGGATGGTGCGGACGTTGCGGGCGAAGTAGTCGGCGCGCCGGTAGGCGGCCGATAGGGTGCGCTGGAGGATCGCCGCGTAGTGGCGAGTGCTCGCAGCGTGCTTGTGACCGAGCCATTGCTGCAGGTCAACCTGCGATAGTGGTTCGCGCGCGTTGAGCAGTTGGGTGGCGATGGTGGCTCGTGCCCGGTGGCTGGTCAGCGCGCCGCGTGAGTCCGTTTCGGGGATCCCCGCCTTGGCGCAGAGCAGCGGGATGAGCCGGTCGTTGAGGTAGCTCCTGCCGACGAGCAGGCCGCGAACGCAGAACAAGTGTTGACGCTTGCGTCCGGTCTTGCGGTCGGTGATGTCGGGTTGCGGCAAGCGCACGGCCTGCCAGGCCTCGATGAGCTCGCCAACGATCGGGTCGACGGGTTTGGAGAACGGTCCGGAGGTCTTGTTCTGCGGGACTTTCAGCAGGCAGATGCGGAAGGACTCGCCGGTGCGGTCGTCGCTGCCTTGGTCCCAGGTGATGCAGTCGAGCTCCAGGCGCTGGATCTCGTTGATCCGGCAGCCGGCGAACAGCCAGACGCCGACGAGAGCACGCACCATCTCGAGGGGGTAGTAGCCGCCGTGGTAGGTGGAGGAGCGCCGCGCGGGGTCGCCGGGAGGACGAAGGTCTTCGGCGGTGAGGGTCAATCCGGCGGCCATCAGCTTGGCCCAGGCGGCGTCGTCGATGATCCGCGGATTGGGGTTGAGGCCGGCGCGGATGGACAGCGGCAGGCTGAAGACCTGACGGGGGTCGAATCTGGGGGTGATCCACTCCCAGTCGATGAGCTCGCAGAAGTAGCTGCGGATGTTGTCGATGCGCTGAGCCTTGCCGGTCGCGGTCAGCTCTTCGCCGTGGCGGACCCGGTTGTGGTTGTGCCCCGCCCATTGGCCGACCTGGGCGTGCAGGGTGTCGGCGACGTACTCGGCAGCGATGTCGCGTGTCCAGTCCTGCGGGCTGACGGCTTCGGGGTGCTTGTCGGCGGCCCAGCGGCCGGCGGTGAGCACGTGGACGAAGCGCGACTCGATGGTTTTCGGCTCGTGGGTGGCCAGCTTGCGCCAGCGCAGTACCCAGTCTCGCCACTCGGCAGGGACGGAGGCCAAGGTCTCTGGTCGTGGCCCCTTCAGGTGCGAGTTCGCCTTCAGTGGCCGCGCGATCAGGCCGTGGTGGGCCAGCGCCCGGGAGATGGGGAACATGGCTCGGCGCCGGGAGACATGTGCGGAGTTGTCTTGGACCAGTTGCTCCAGCAGCTCCACGGTGACGTCCTTCAGGTCCGGGCTGCCGCTGCTGAGCAGCACGTCCAGGAGCGCGTTGCGGAGGACGTCACGTTGGTATGCCAGCGAGATGCCCCATTGGGTCAAGGTCGTGGTGACCTCCCGCACTGCCGGTTCGACGGTGCTGGGGCCGAAGACGAGGTCGGCCAGTGTGCCCAGCCGGGTGAGACCGATCCGCTGGTGCAGCCGTCGGTGTCCACCGAGCAGATAGCCCAGCGCAGCCAACGGGAACCGGTAGTTGCCGGAGCGCTCCTGATTGATCAACTCCGTCCAGGCTTCTTCTTCCCAGCTCCAGCAGGGACTCTGAAGCTGGTGGGTGTATTCCAGGATCAGGTTGCGGGCGCGCCTGGCCGTCTTCTCGGGCCAGCCGGTGGAGACGGTTGTGATGGGCTCGATGAGACGCCTCAGGTCACTCGCCTCAGCGAAGTGCCTGCCGGGCTGCGGGCGCGACATGCAGTGGGCCAGCGCGGCGCGTTCACCGGTCGTCAGGGCCGTGGCAGGCTCGAGCTGGCGTGCCTGGGCTGCGCTGATGGGCATCATGACGGTCCCACCAGCCCGGCCAGCAGGCGCTCTCGCTCGGCTTGGATCGATGCGGTTGCACGACGGAGCTTGCTGGCCAACTCCCGGCCACTAAGAGCCTGCTGACAAAGGGTTTGGTCGGTACGGCCGAGTTGGGGCGATCTCGGCGGTTCTCCCGGTGTGTCACACCTGCGGACAGGAGCGGGC
>NZ_JBITJQ010000059.1:0-37050 GCF_044460125.1 Nonomuraea sp. NPDC050153 | reverse complement strand
GGAACCCGCTCGACCGGACCCGCACCAGCCACCTTGCCCGCCTCGAACTGGCAGAACTCGCTCTCGCGGCCTGAGACGAGTTAACCAGCAGGGTCCAGCACGAGGTTGCCGACGTCGAGGCCAAGGATTGCGGCGGAGCGGGCCGCGCTCTCATACAGCAGCCCAAACAGGGCCTTTTCCCGGAGCGGTAGGTCGCGGCGCTGCCACAGGGCCTCGATCAGGTGCCGGTCGATGACCTTCGTGGCGTCGGTGTTCTCCCGGCGCCGCTCGACCAGCGCGGCCAGGTCAGTCATGCTCCACCGCGCGGAGCGGTGGCGGTTCCAGGTGCGGGGGGCCGCGTTCCCCCACGCCGCGGTGAACACCACCGCCGTCTTCTCGACCGTCAGATCGGTCAGCAGCACGCCGTCGCCGAGCCCCGTGCGCAGGCGGGTCAGTGTCCGGCGGTAGGAGCGCAGGGTGCCGGCGTCCAGGTCCCGGCGGTTCAGGAACGCGGTGGCGGCCTCGGCCAGCGTCGGGTCACCGGTGAGCGGCAGGATCTGGGCCATCGTCACGGGGACCCGAAGTCCTCGGCGTCGCGGAGGATGAACTCCGCGTCCGCCAGCGCGTTCATCGCCGCGGCGGTCAGCGGCGCCTGCGCATACAACGCGGCCTCCAGGCGGTGGTGGGCTTGGACGTCCATCCGCTCGTGCGTGGCGTCCTCGGCGCCGTCCAGATCGCAGACGAGCTCGGGGTCGGCCTCGCCGAGCAGGAGCCAGAGCCGGCAGGCCTGCACGATGACCGGCCCGTCGTGGTTGAGGGCCGCCGCCAGGTCAGGAGCCGGCATCCAGACGGTGCGCTGGTGGTCGGCCAGCACGCAGGTCAGCAGCGCGATGTCGGCCGGATTGACGGTCACCGTCTCGGCCGCGGCGGCTGCGGACAGGAAGCTGTTCACCGGGACCGCCGGTCGAGCCGGCGGGGCCGGATGTGCAGGACATCGGTGGTGTGCCAGGCGCACTCCAGGGCGAACAGCGGGTCGCGCTCCAGGCCGTACCCATCGCCCCAGCCGATCCGCCCGTGCCCGGCATCCACGATGATCTCGTCGTCGGCCACGCCCTCCTCGTCGGTGGCCACGTGAACCACGACCGGATCGTCGTCGGCCAGGTGCGCGATGGCCGCCCGGAGCTGTCCTGCCGTCCAGGCGCGTCGGCCCTCGGCGTCGGTGACGGTCTCCCAGGGCACCGGGCAGCAGCCCTACCGGCTCGCGCAGCCACTCGCCTCGACCGACATCGATCAGGCCGTCCAGGCAGCCACCACCCCGGCGGCCCGGCTCGCCCTCATGCTCGCCGCCGTCCACGCCGCGATCCGCGCCCTGCTGCGGCAGGACGTCGACCTGGGCAACCGACGGCTCATCATCGCCGGACGCCCCCGACCGATCGACGACTTCACCCATCAGATCCTGCTCGAATGGCTGGAATACCGCCGCACCCGCTGGCCCAGCACCGCCAACCCGCACCTGCTCATCAACCAGATGAGTGCCCACGGAACGGGCCCAGTGAGCATCATCAACTTCGCCAAGACCCGACTGCGCGGACAGGCCGCGACCCTCGAACGCCTGCGCGTCGACCGGCAACTCGAAGAAGCCCTCACGCACGACCCCGACCCCCTCCATCTCGCCGCGGTCTCGCGCCATCGGCGTCAACACGATGCCGCCGATGGTGTGGACGAACCCCTACCTCATCTGGGGCGGGAACGAGGAGGGCTGCGAGTTCGTCTCCGGTCGCGGCAACTTCGGCAACCTCCTGGGCAACGAGAACGCCGAGAAGCCGATCGTGGTCAGCGGCTTCACCTCGCCAGGCCACGCGCTCATGACGAACGAGCGGGGCCGGCTCGACCTGTCGAAGCGTCTCGCCCGGTACGCCGTCCGCCCCACGTGGCCGCGCCTGTTCGCCTCGCTTTCGCCTTCGCCGCGACGCGCACGCGTTCCCGCCGCGCCGGCTCCTGACATCCCTTCGGCGGCCATCCGCGCCGGGACAGGACATCCTATGGGTCACAAGATCGCCCTGGTCACCGGGGCCTCCTCGGGCATCGGCGAGAGCACCGCCCGCCGCCTCCACGACGCAGGCTTCGCCGTCCACGGCGCCGCTCGCCGCGTCGACCGGACGGCGGCGCCGGCGTGCGCACCGTCGCCCTCGACGTCACGACGAGTCCTCGGCCGAGAAGGCCGTCGCCGGCATCCTCGCGGCGCAGGGCCGGATCGACGTCCTGGTGAACGACGCCGGATACGGCTCGTACGGCGCTCCCAAGCACGTCCCGATGTCTGAGGCCCGCTCCCAGATCGAGGTCAACCCCTTCGGCTCCGCACACCTCACCCGGGCCGTGCTGCCGGCCATGCGGACCCAGCACAGCGGCACCATCATCGACATCAGCTCCCTGGGCGGACGGGATGTTCGAGCAGGTCAGGGCGGGTGGATCCGCCCAACGTCCGGGGCGCCCCGCTTGGGACCGCTATGCACTTGAGTAGGGGGCTACTCATGACGATCCGGCAGTCGGGATCACACGCTTGATTCCATGAATCGTAATTCCACTGTCAGCGGGCTGCTGATCGCGATCCTGTCCTTCAGCTTCCTCACCGGGTGCGAGTTCCAGGGTGATCAGGCCAGCGCCGATCAGCCGTCCCAGGCGCAATCCAAGGACCCGCCACCAGCGAAAAAGGGCTTCTGCCCCGAAGCCGGGCCGATCACCCGCTCACTGCTCCCCTCGCCCGAGGGCGTTGAGCGGATCGCCACGAACCCCTGCCTCGGCGTGAACGGCTTCCTCGGCCTCGTGCTCGACGCCATCCCGGAACAGGAGATGGCCGACAAGGCGGAGTTGCGCAAGTTCCGCACGGGGCTGACGACCTTCACCAAGCAGGTCGTCCTGGTGGCGGATGCCGTGGACTGCGCGTACGAGAACGATCACCTGGCGGTCTCGGTCTACCAAGATCCCGAGTACGGCTGGTCGCTGGGTGTCGTGGCCGTGGTGCGAGGCGACGTGGAGGCATTGGCGGAGGATGCGATCTGCCTGCTGGCCAAGCAGGTGCCCTTCATCCCGGACTTCGGCGTGCGGGCGGAGGGTCCGCCGACAGCCACGTTCTGCGCCGACACCGTGCTCCGGGAGGCCCAGGGCTACCGGTTCAGGGTCGTATGGCTGGCCAGCTCCGACAGGATGTGCCGCAGCCTCTCAGGCAGCATCAAGGACGCCTAGCTCCGGTCGGTCTCCGCGCCCGCCAGACACGGGGGTCGAGGAACCCAGAAAGAGCCGTCGGCGCCAGGACCTCGGTGACCTTGGCGATGGCCTCGGACGTCAGCCTCCCTGTCCCCTGGCCCTAGCGGGTGAGGTGGCGTCCACCTGCGACGGAGAGGACCTCCCCGTTGACGTGCCCGTTCGCCGCCGAACCGAGATAGGCGACAGTGGAGGCGACGTCCTGGGGAGTGCAGATGCGGCGGGTCGGCGTCTTGGCCGCTTCGGCGTCGATGACCTCCTGCCCGAATCCCGGATAAGTCAGTGCCCGTTCGGTCAGAGTGAAGCCCGGTCTGACCACGTTGGTGAGGATGCCGTACTGGGCCTCGCGGGAAGCGAGGACCCTTGCGGCCGTCTCCAGCGCCCCCTTGGCGGCGGGGTAGGCCGCCGCGGCCGGCATCGGCTGGCTGACGACGTCCGATGAGATCACAACCACGCGTCCCCATCCTGCTGCCCTCATGCCGGGCAGGGCGGCGTCGATCACGGACAGCGTCCCGGTCACGTTGGTGGTGAGACTGTCGGTCAGGGTCTCCCATGTCTCGGGCGTTCGGATCGGCCAGCTCACGGCGTTGGCGATCAGAACCGCGATATCGCCGAGTTCGCGCTCCACCTGCCGAACGGCCGTCTGTATCGATTCCTGGTCCCGCTGGTCGATCCGGACCGCGATCGCCGCTCCGCCCGTCCCGCTGATCGAGTCAACGAGGCCGTGGACTCGTTCTTCGCTGCCGTGCCAGGCCGCGGCGACCAGGGCGCCCTCTTGCGCCAATGCCGTGGCGATCGCGCCGCCGATGTCACCCGACGCTCCTGTGACCAGCGCGACCCGTCCATTCAGACCGAGGTTCATTGCTCCTCCATCTACATAGTCGGCTATCTAATAGCCGACTATACATATAGTAGAGTGAGGGTCGTGGACGCAAGTGAGGCGATGCGCGCCAATCGGGCGCTGAACAAGATGAGCAAGCTCTACCGCGCCGCCAAGTCGCGCAAACTCGCGGCGCTGGGCCTGCACCCCGGCCAGGACGTGCTGCTGTGGGTGTTGGCGCAGGAGCCCGACGGCATGACGGTGTCCCAGTTGGCCGCCCGGCTCGGTGTCGAGCAGCCGACCGCCACCCGCAGTCTCGCCCGCCTGGAGACCGGCGGTTGGTTCCGGCGCGAGCCGGTCGCCGTCGATCGCCGTCAAGTACGCGTCGTGGTCACCGACGCCGGCCACAAGCTGGTGCCGGAAATCGAACGGGCCTGGGCGGAACTCGCCGATCAGGCGTTGGGCGAGGTGGGCGAGGAGCAGCGCGAGGTCGTGCTGAACGCCCTGGAACAGGCCAACGACACGCTACGCGCATTCGTCGGGGAAACCGTTCTGGCCGAGGAATGACCACAACGCCGCCGAGACGACGCGGATCGAGCCCTGGTCACCGAACGGCGCTGGGCACATCGATGCGGTGCGCGGCCCGAGCTCTGCCAGATAACCCGGCCCCCGAATGACCCGGCGCGGTTCAAGGTCCCGACTGCAACCGCTTGGCTGGAACGTCTGGGGTTGTTCGTTCGTCATCTGAAGCGTGACGAGCTCTTCAGATCTCGACGAGCGGCTGCGCGCGGCGGCCGCCCGAACGCACCGGGCCGACCACCTGCGGCGCCGGCACGCGGCCACCGCGGAGCAGCTCCAGCAGGCCCACGACACCCTGTCCGGCCTGGAGAAGGACCTGTCCAAGGAGGAGGCCGACGTCACCCGCCTGGAAGGCGGGCTGAGCGCTTTCCTGGCCCGCCTGGTGAGCCGGCGCGAGGAGCTGCTGGACCGCGAGCGGGCCGAGGCCGCCGCCGCCAGGCAGCGGCTCGACGGCCACCGGGCCCGGCTGGCCCAGATCGAGGCGGACGCGCGGGCGATCGAGGCCGAGCTGGCGGGGCTCGCGACGGCCTCGCAGGAGTACGAGAAGCTGCTGGCCGAGAAGGAGCGGCAGCTCCTCGCCCGCGGTGATGCCCGCGCCAGCGAGCTGACGGGCCTCGGCGCCGCCCTCGAGCGCGTCTCGGCGGAGCTGCGCGAGCACACGGAGGCGTACCAGGCGGGTCAGGCCGCGCTGCAGGCGCTGGCCCAGGTGCTCGGCCACCTCGGCTCGGCCAAGGGCGCCTCCACCTGGGATCTCTTGGGCGGCGGCCTGATCGCCGACGCCGTCGAGCACAACCGGCTGCGCTCCGCCGACGAGGCCGCCTGGCACGCCCAGCGGGCTCTGGACGTCTTCTCCCGCGAACTCGCCGACGTCGGCGTCTCCGCGAGCGCCCGCCTGCCCAAGGTGGACACGCGGTGGTTCGTCGACACGTTCTTCGACAACATCATCACCGATCTGATGAAGCATCAGCGCATCGAGAACACCCGCGCCGAGGTCGAGCGGACGGCCCGATGGATCCAGGGCATGGGGACGCACCTGCGGCACCGCGACGCCGAGCTGTCCAGAGAACGAGCACGCCTGCTGGCCAGGCGGGAGGAGCTGCTGCGCGGTTGAGGCGTCCGAGCGGCGCTTGCAAGCCCGCCGACCTCACAGTCCGGCGGAGAGCTCGACCTCGGCGCGGTGCACGCCGAACGGCTGTTCCCGCCGTACTCGACGACGCCGACCGGTAGGCGGGTTCGGCCCGCTCGGGGGTGAGCACGACCGTCCCGGCCATCGGGTCGAACGAGGTAGGGGCAGGCGAACAACGCTTCGAGACGTCTCATCGAGCGTGACCCGCAAAAGGAGTCCACGATCTGGACCGGGGTCTCGACATCCGGGCGGCTGACACAGGCCGTGAACACAAGACTGCAATTTTGTGACGATGCCCCCTAGATTCCTCGGCACGGCAAACGAAGAAGGGGCGCAATGTCGGAAATATGGGAGATGTCTGCCTGGGAGCTGGCGCGGCAGATCCAGGCTCGTACGGTGTCGAGCCGCGAGGTGGTCGAGGCGCATCTGCGGCGGATCGCCGAGGTCAACCCCCGGGTGAACGCGGTCACCGTCGTCCTGGCCGAGCAGGCGCTGCAGGCGGCGGACAAGGCCGACCGGGCCTTGGGCTCGGGCACGCCGGTCGGCCCGCTGTGCGGGGTCCCGGTGACCGTGAAGGAGAACATCGACGTCGCCGGATCGGCCACAACACTGGGCATCGTCCCGCTGCGCGGCGCGGTCGCCGCCGCGGACGCGCCGCACATCGCCGAGCTACGCGCGGCCGGGGCCATCCCGATCGGGCGGACCAACATGCCGGAGTTCGGCATGCGCTGGCACACCGACAACGAGCTGCACGGCGCCACCCGTAACCCGTGGTCGGCCGCGCACACGCCCGGCGGCTCCAGCGGCGGCGACGCCGTGGCCGTGGCGACCGGCATGGCGGCGCTGGGGCTGGGCAACGACGGGGGCGGCTCGCTACGCTGGCCCGCCCAGTGCTGCGGCGTCGCCGCGTTGAAGCCGTCGCTGGGGCGCGTGGCCCAGGTCGGCCTGCCGGCCGGGGCGGGCGGTCCGCCGCAGCCGACGCCGTTCGGGTTCCAGCTGCTGGCCGTGCACGGGCCGATCGCCCGGAGCGTACGGGACCTGCGCCTGGCCTTCACCCACATGTGCGCGGACCACGGCGGGGACCCCTGGCACGCGCCGGTGCCCCTGCACGGTCCCCCGGTTCCCGCACCCGTGCGGGTCTGGCTCGCCACCGACCCGGACGGCCCCGATCTGGACCCCGGCGTCGCGGCCGCCCTGCGCCAGGCGGCGGAGCGGCTCTCCGACGCGGGGTACGTCGTGACGGAGGGCCGGGCCCCGGCCCTGGTGCGAGCCGGAGAGATCTACACCCAGCTCTTGTCCGCCTACGGCCGGGTGCACGAAGTGCAGCCGCCGGTCGAGTCGGTGGCCTCTGAGGGGTTCGTCCGTTTCTGGGCGGAGTACGAGCCGCACTGGAACCGGGCGGCCGGCCAGGCGGCCTTCGACCCCATGATGGAACGCGCCGCGATCACGCGTGCCTGGATGGCGTGGATGAGCCAGGCTCCGCTCGTCCTCGCGCCGATCTGCACCGACCCGGCCTTCGCCGTGGGATCCGACCTCGACGCCGGCCGGCTCGCTCGGTGGCCGGCGTCCCTGCGCATGGCGTGGACCGTCAACCTCCTGGGGCTTCCAGCGGTGGCCGTCCCCACTGGTGTGGCCGAGGGGCTGCCTCAGGGCGTCCAGATCATCGGGCCGCGCTTCCGCGAGGACCTGTGCCTGGACGCCGCCGAGGCGATCGAGGCCCGCACCCCTCCGCTGACCCCGATCGCCCCGCGCTAGCCGCCGGGAGAACTTGTCGGCCACGACGCCGCCCTCCGCCGAATCGGCAGCCGCCTGGTCGGAGTCTCGCACGACTGCCTCAAACCAGCACCACTCACGACCGGGCAACCGTACGGTCGCACCGCCAACACGACTTCGCGGCTTGACGTTCAGCCTCCAGGGATGTCTGACCCGTCCCGTGCCCGCGGTCGACCCCGCGGGGGGCCGCTGCATCGAGTTCGCGCGGACGTCTGCCGCGCCGACCGCGCGTCGTTCACGGTGGAGGCACGGATCCCGGTGCCGGTCGAGGAACCCGTGCGCTATGCCTGCTCAGCTTCCCGGTCGAGACGGGCGTTGATCAGGGCGTCGCCGAGAGGCGTGCGGGCGTACAGGACACTGCGGCCGGTGCGGGTGCCGGCGATCAGGCCCGTACGGCGCAGCGCCGCCACGTGTTCGCCCGTGGTGCCCAGGCTCTGTCCGAGCAGCGCGGCAAGCTGCGTGGTCGTGGCGGGTTCGGCGAGCTCGGCGAGGATGCGTGCCCGGCTGCGCCCGATCAGCCGTAGGCCGCCAGCCGGCCCGCGCGCTGCGCGACGTCCCGCTGCAGGATCGCCCGCAGGCGCGGCCACTCGTGGGACAGGATCTCGGTCCAGAGCGCCTCGTAGGCGTCGGCGAGCCGCTCGACCACGTGCGGGCCCAGCAGGAGGTCCCGGACCGGGCCGGTGACGGACGGGCGCCCAGCCAGCGCCCCGGCGATCTCCGCGTGGGCCTGCGCCGGCGGCGTCGCCCGCACGGCGGCCAGTTCGTCCTCGAAGAGCACGCCGTCGCCGTCGGCGGCGGGGCGATGAAGTCGACGTTCGCTTTGCCCCTGTTGCCGCTGATCAGCGCGACGGCCCGCAGGGCGAGGTGCTCGCGCTCCAGCATCCGGTACGTCGCGCGCCACCGGGCGACCCACGGCCCGTGCACGCCCGCCTCCGCGCGGCCCGCCTGCACCCACTGCGCGTGCATGACCTCGACCAGCGGGGAGATCGCGAACCTGCTGCTCACCAGGTCTTGCGGGGTGACCTCGATCGTCCTGAGCACCTTTCGGTTATATCCGAAAATATCGCGCGATAGTGGGCGGGTCCGCAGCATCGGATGCGTGAAGAGCGCGACGTTCGGCGAGGTGTTCGCCGTCAGGGAGTTCCGGGTGCTGTTCGGCAGCTTCGTGCTGCTGATCGGCGGGGACGTGGTCAAGATGCTGGCTCTGTCCGTGCTGGTGTACGAGCGGACCGGCTCTCCCGGGCTGTCGGCCGCGGCGTACATGGCCGGGTGGCTGCCGTTCATCCTGGGCGGGCTGTTCCTGCTGTCGCTGGCCGATCGGGTGCCGCCGCGGGCGTTGATGATCGCGGGTGAGCTGGTCAGGGCGGTGACATGCCTGGTGCTGGCGTACGCGGGGCTGCCAGTGTGGGGGCTGCTGGCGCTCGTGCTGGTCACCGGGCTGTTCTCGCCGGTGTTCTTCGCGGCACGGGCGGCGATGTTGCCCGAGGTGCTGCCAGGGGACGCGTTCGTGCTGGGGCGGTCGGTGCTCAACGTGGCCTCGGCGAGCGCGCAGATCGTGGGGCTGGCGGCCGCGGGCGCGTTCCTCGGCTTCGCCGGGCCGTCCGGGGCGCTGGCCGTCACGGCGGTGCTGTCGCTCGCGGCCGTGGTGGTGCTGCGAGTGGGGCTGCCGCACCGGCCCGCACGGGGTGCGGACCAGGTGGCTCGGGGCAGTGCGGTACGGGAGACGCTCCGCGTGAACCGGCGACTGGTGGCCGACAGGCGGGTGCGCGGTTTGCTGCTGGCCGGCTGGCTGCCGTGCGTGTGCCTGGCCGGGGCCGAGGCCATGGTGGTGCCCTACCTGGGCGGGCAGGGGCGGGCCGGGGTGGTGCTGGCGGCGGCCGCCGGCGGGGCTGGCGTACCAGCTGGGACTGCAGCGGCGGTTCGTGGACGCGGTGCCCGAGGACGTGCGCGGACAGGCGTTCGGGCTGCAGTCGGCCGGGCCGATGACCGGGCAGGCGGCGGGCGCCGCTCTGATCGGCGTGCTGGGCGAGGCGATCGGGCCAGGCCCGGCGATGGCGGTTGCGGGCGGCGGGGGCATCCTGGTGGCGCTGGCCCTGGCCGGCGTGCTGCGCCCGTCGCCCGCACCTCAACCGGTGGCATGGTTCTCCAGGGCGAGCTCGACCTGCCGGGCCGCGTGGTCGTGGTCCCGGCCGCATGGGGGCGATCAGCGCACCCGGTTCGGCGAGGTGGTCCTCGATGTCGCGGCTGACGGCCAGGGCCTGGTTCACGAGACCCCGCGCCTCGTCGTGCCGGCCGAGGGCGCTCAGGAGATCGGCGAGCGCGTGGGGAACGCCTGGGCACGGGTGAGGTGGTCGTACGCGGGGCCGAGGCGGTCACGGGCGTGACGGGGTCAGGTGACGGATCGCGCCACCAGGGCCATCGCCTGTCGCATGGCGTCGCGTACCTCGTCGGGTCCGTCGCCGCGCTGCAGCGCGGTCAGCGCGGATGCGCTGACCGCGCCCACCATCGCGCCGACCAGGGCGGAGGCTGTGATCGTGTCGAGCCTGTCGGGGAATGCCCGCTGCAGCGCCTGGGCCAGTTCGGCCTGCGCGGCGAGGTATCGCTGCAGCAGCCGGGCCTGCAGCGCCGGCACCGAGGCCGCCAGCCGTGCCCGAAGTGCCGCGAGCCCGCTGGGGAGGTCGCTGTCCCAGGTGTTGACGATCATCTGGTCCATCGCCCGTACCAACAGCTCGGGCAGCCGGTCCTCGGCGCGGCGCTCGGCGATCGCCTGCAGCGCCAGGTCGACGCGCACGTCGGCATTGGCCAGGAGCACATCCTCCTTGGCCTGGAAGTGGAGGAAGAAGGTGCGGGGGGACACCTCCGCGGCGTCGGCGATCTCGGCCACGGTCACGTGGTCGTAGCCCTTGTCCTCGAACAGACGCACCGCCGCCTCGATCAGTGCCTGCCGGGTGCGCTGCTTCTTTCGCTCTCGCAGTCCGTACTTCTCCACCACGCAGGCCAGTTTATTGCATCTTCCGAATTGATGCATACTGTGAATCACTACATAGACTGCAGTCAGTGAAGGGAGATCATTCATGGGAGGTCTGGACGGACGCGTCGTCCTCATCACCGGAGCCGGGCGCGGCATCGGGCGGGAGGAGGCGTTGTTCTTCGCCGCCGAAGGCGCCAAGGTCGTCGTCAACGACTCCGGCGTCGCCATCGACGGCACGGGCGGCGACGCCGGCGTGGCCGCGAAGGTCGTCGAGGAGATCACTGCCCGCGGCGGACAGGCTGTGGCCAACGCCGACAGCGTCACCGACTGGGACGGTGCCTGCCGCATGGTGGAGACGGCCCTGGAGTCCTTCGGCGACCTGCATGTAGTGGTCAACAACGCGACCATCGAACGGAACATGGGCCTGGCCGACCTGCCGGAGGAGGACTTCGACGACGTCGTGGCCGTCAAGCTGAAGGGCACCTTCGCGGTGACGCACTGGGCGGCCCGCCACTGGCGCGACCGGTATGAGGCAGGAGTTCACGCCGACCGCGCCGTGGTCAACACCTCCTCCGGCTCCGGGCTACTCAACCCGCTGCCCGCGCAGGTCTCTTATGCGGCAGGCAACGCCGGGGTCGCGGCGCTGACCATCGTGGCCGCCCTTGAACTCGGCCGGTACGGCGTGCGGGTCAACTGCATCTCGCCCTCAATGGCCCGTACCCGCCTCACTCTCGCCGTTCCCGGCATGAGCGGGGAACCGCCGGCGGGCCGGTTCGACCCACTGCACCCGGCCGCCTGCGCGCCTGTTGCCGCCTACCTGGCGGGTGCGGCCTGCCCGCTCACCGGCCAGGTGCTGTCGGTACGGGGCGGAACGGTCGCGGTCAACCATGGCTGGTCTCCCGGCGGCCACATCCACAAGGACGGGCCGTGGAGCGTGGAGGAACTGGCCGAGAAGGTGAAGGAGCTGATGATGGACGACCCGTTCGACAAGCTCGCCCAGGCCCTGACCGGCGCACTCGGCGCCGTCGGACGCGACCGGCTTCAGGAGATGATCAACGCCCTGCTGGACCAGGGAGTCCACTCCGACAACGCTCCCGCCTGAAGCGACGGCACGCGGTCCGGGCACGGACGGCGCTCGACCTCAACGGTCACGAGACCTCAGATGACACCCGTCGCCGATGAGCCTGCAAGAAGGACACACGGCGGGCCACCGCCGCCGCGACTGTGACACGACCATGACACAGCGCGAACGAGACGGGGACGCGGCCGGCCGACAGTGGACGGGGTTGGCCGGCGGGCGAGTCACCGAGCGTGCCGCGTAACGATCCGGCCGCCCGCGTCGGGACCACGCTGTACGGCCCGGGTGGCCCCGGCACCACGGCGTCGCCCTTATCGAGCAGGGCGAGACGAACCGGCCGGAGCTGCTGTGACCGTCCGCTGGGACAGAGCGTTACGACGAAGGTGATCGCGAAAGGAGAAGGCGTGGCTCATGACGGGAAATGGGACCGGCGTTCGCTGTTTCGGGGCGCCGCCGTGCTGGCCGGTGCCGGCGCGGCCGCGCCGCTGCCGGGCACGGCAGCCACGGCGGCGGCCGACAGCGGTGACGCCGACGCGCTGTTCAAGGCCGGGAAGTTCGAGCAGGCCGGCCGGGCATACGAGGAGATCCTGAAAAAGGACCCCGCGAACCAGCACGCGGCCCGCCAGCGCGGCTATGTCGGGTTACTGTCCAACCGGTTCCCCGACGCCGAGAAATACCTCAAGATGGCCCTCAACCTGGCGCCCGACGACAAGGAAACCAACGAGTTCCTGGGCGACTGCTACATCCGGCAGGACAAATTCGCCCTCTCCGCACCACACTGGCAAGCGGCCGGCGAGGAAGCCTACGCCAAGTGGTTCGCGGCGGTCAGCGGCGAGCCGTATCAGATCCACGGCGACATCGCGCGGGTGCCATTCCAGCAGATGGACCCGAAGCCGCTGGTGGAGGCCTCGGTCAACGGCGGACCGCCGAAGCGCTTCATGTTCTACACCGGCGCCCCGAATCTGAGCATGCGCGCGTCGGTGGCCAAGGAGGCCGGGCTGAGCCCCGCCGTCAGTCAGAAGACCGACTTCGAGGGCACCCCCATCTGGGTGCACTACGGGGTGCTGGACTCCGTCAAGCTGGGCGGCATCGAACTGCGCAACGTCCCCGTGGGCTGGTCGTCGACGGAGTCGGGCGAAGATGTCGGCACCGACGACGACGACGGCCTGATCGGCACGTGGGTGTTCTACCACCTGCTGACCACCTTCGATTACGCGGGCCGGTCGCTGATCCTGCGCCGCCGCACCCCCGAAACGGCCGGCAAGGCACGCGCCGACGCCGCCCGGGCGGGCGCCAAGCCTCTGCCGCTGTGGCTGGCCCGTGACCACGGGGTCCACAGCCTGGGCAGCATCGCCGGCATCGCCGACTCCGGCCCACGGGTGGTGGGCGTGACCATCGGCGGAATCGGCGAGGTCACCGCGGGCATGCCCGGGAAGACGGCCGAGCGGTTGCGGGTCCGCACCGACTACGACCGCCCGATCGAGACGTTTGCCCAAAGCCACCCGGCCGTCGTCCACCCCTGCTACCCGAAGGAGATCCGTCTCGGCAACGCCGTCGCCAAGGACGTCTACTGCTACATGAACCCAAACCAGCCGGTCAACGTGCCCTGGCCCTACGGGTCAGGGATCGACATGACAGGCCACTTCGCCCACTGCTTCTTCAAGCCCTACAACGTCACCCTCGACTTCACCGAGATGAACCTCTACATAGCCCGCGGCGCGGCCGCCTGATCACCGCGACCGCACGGGCGCCATAGGAGCTACCTGGAGCTGCCGGCTCCTCCGGGCGACGGGGTGATGGCGAACCAGACGCCCTCACCCCGTCCCTGGCGCCGCAGCAGCCATGCGCGGCCGGAGCCCAGGGAGTCGCGTGCCAGCTCAGAAGCGGTTTGGCGGCTCATCACGCGGCTCTTGACGGCACCCCCATACGCGCGGCGCCCCGGCCCGCCGATGAGCCCGACGAGCTGACCAGGGATCTGCTCGCGGGCGACCCGACGAGCAGGCAGCCCTCCTTGGGCGTCCCTGTCGATGAGCAGGACGCGGAGCCGGAAGGCCGCCAGGGCACGGCTCCTGAAGCTCACAGGGTGTGAGATCCGGCAGCACGAGCGTGGTCGGCTCGCCATATCGGGCTCGACGTCAGTCGGTCAGCGCCCAGCACCGGCCCGCCGGCGAGGTCATCCAAGGCGGGCCAGGGCCTGTCCTTCAGCCTTGCCGGGGTCAGGCGGCCCCGGTGCCGGGGGGAGTGAGGCGCACGCGTCGGGGGCGGCCCGCGCGGTCGGCGAGATCGTGACCGCCGAGCCGGGCAGGCGGACCGCGATCGAAGACGCAGGCGATGTTCTCCAGCGTGGCGGCCCTTACCGGACCACGCCCTGGTCAGGATTCACTCCAGTTCTGAACGAGGTCACCTCAGCTGTATCGACTTACCAATCGGCGTAATAGCCGCAATTGGCCACCGACATGGCAAGCCGGCCTGGCCCCTTCCAACGGCCATAAACGATTGCGTCTCCGCTGTCGCAGTGGGCCACGGCCCGGAACTCTCCCTGGCCGCCACTGCAACTCGCGATCGCTGCGAAAGGACTCGTAGTGCCTCAGGCGCGGGCAGCTTATCCCTCGCCAGTCGGCCGTCATCTGCCCGGGGAAAGGAGGCTATCCAGCGTCCGTGGCAGTGGATACACCCGCTCTGCGGGGAATAGGCGCTGGGCTTTGGTAGCGTGCCCGGTTTGTGTCAATACCGCGGCCTTGCGGACCTGAGGGGTGAGGTCGGTGAGGCTGACGATCCAGTCGTCGGTGAATGTGCGGATCAGATTGCGGCCGATGCCGACCTGGATGCTGTAGTGGTTGAGTGCCGCTCCGCGCAACGAGCGTTCCGGGTCCCACTGGACATGTACGGCTGCCTGGGTCACAACTGCCGGATCCGCGGTCGTGAGCACGGCCTGGGACAGAGCTTCCTCCCAGCCCTGCCGGGTTATCCGCACTGCGAGAACGCGCTCTTGACCGGGTTTGCGGGCCCAGTTGCTGCGATGCATGAGCCACAGGAATGAGGGCTTGATCCACGTCATCCTGTGGAATGAGAACGGCGCGACGAATCGGCCCGCTCGCAGTGCTCCGTCGGCTATGGCAGGCGCGTATGCCTGGTAGACCACGATCGTGTCAGCATCGTAGTCTGCGCGAATCTGGTACTGGGGTGCCATGCGTTGCACCTTGCCATGCGGTGCACTCGCATCGCGAAGCTTTTTCCCCTCCCTCGGCCGAAGCGAATGTGCTGGTCATAGCCACTCGTTGATGGCTGCTACGAGGACGGTCGCCTCGTAGCGGACCACGAGCTTGTCGTATCTGCCGGCCACGGCACGGTGCCTTTTGAGGCGGTGCCGTCCCGCTGCCCGCGCCGGAACAAGTCGCACACCCGACCCACGGCCCATACTCCTCAGGCATGTCCCGCCACGGGATGCCGGTGCGGACCCGGAACCGTATGCCGTCGATCAACTGCCGCCGAGGCCGTACCGGCGACCGACCGGAGTTCTTGTTCTTTGACAACAGCGGCCCCAGCACCGCCCACTGCTCGTCCGTCAGATCCCCACGCGCCACAAAGCGTGATCTTCCCACGGTCAAGATCCACTTTCGACACACGCCCACGCCGGCAAGCGAACCCGAGAATGCCCTTTGTCAGCAGGAAGGGGCAGGACCAAGCGATTCGATCCAGGACGCGAAGTCCGCGGACACGACGTCGAAGTCCGCAGGCTCCAGATCGCCCAGACCGGAGGAGAACACGGCGGAGTCCGGGTCATCGGCACGCACGAGGAATCCGCGGCCACCACTGTCATCGCCGACGAGGAGGAATCCTGGTGCATACCGCGCGACTTCGTAAGTGGCGTTGCGTTCACCGATGTCCCCTGCCGAGTACACCGCGACACCGGACTCTGGGTGAAGGCCGTCCCTCACGCTCCACAGTGCCACCAGCGGAGCTGGAAGGCTCATCGCCGTCTCGGCCCGCGCCCGCATCACATCGTCCGGCGTTGCCGCCGCCGGCCTCGAAACCGACCCCGCCACCCTGCACTCCTCCCAACAGACTCCGGCCGCCCTGACAAGCGACCGCACAGCCACTCCCACCAGGACCGCTCCCAAGCAAACCACTACAACCGGCCGACGGCGGCCCCTACATGATCACGATCTACGGCTGAAGTACTACGGAGAACGCACGCTGGACGCGTCCTCACCGTCACATGTGTCACTGCGGACCTTGATGGCGGCGAGCCGGGCAGACCACTCGCGTTCAGCGATGACGAGGCCGCCCTCCAGCGTCTCGACGAGCAACGTCCGGCTCACCGACACCACCGTTGGCTCACGCCGGGCCTCGGTGCCCCAGGCGGGACCGCCTCCATCGCGTACCCGGCAGGCGAGGTGCACCCGGTCCCCGTCAGGGAACGCGAACGCTGTCACCTCGTCGGCGGACTCCCCCCACTCCAGGAACACACACCGTGCGAGTGCCGCCTCGGCCCCAGGTGAGGCCCCGGTACTGGCGTCGTCGTACATCCAGCTCTCGGCAATGCGGAAGGACTCAGACGGCGAGGTGAACCCCACCGGCCGCGCAGTCGGCGTGCGAAAGCGGCTGAGCTCGTCCTTGAGCTTCTTGACCAGTAGCGGCGGATAGAACGCGTTGTCCCACGTGTTCACATGGAGCCCTCCGACGAAGACGTCGACGCACAGCAACCCCGGGTCCCGTTCGACGTGGCACTCCAAACCGAATCCGGTCCGCGACCCGAACAACATGGCGACCTCCTCAGCCCTGGCGCGACACCCATCACGGCCCAACCCTATTGATCCGCTTTCGATGCACGACCTAGCGCTGACACGCGGCGGAGACGATGACGACCGTATGTCCGTAGATCTTTCTCCATAGCTCCCGGGCACCGGCGCGCGTCGTGTCAACCCCCGCGGGGGTCCCCCACTTGACGGTGCAGTGATGGTCGATCATGAACGCGTCAGTGTCCTTGAAGTACGTCCTGGAGCTCTGCCCCGGCTGCAGCCACCGGAGGTGATACCTCGTCTTGCCGTCCGGCCATTTCCGCCACGGCCAGTTGGGATAGAGATGGTGTCCCTTGCATGGGTGAGCGCCCGGTTTCCAAGGCTCTTTTGGCGTGGAGCACCACGTATTCGAGATCAGGATGCGTTGGTTCGATCGGTTGACGACGATGCCGCAGGCCACTGTGCAGTCGAGGTCGGCCGTGGCGGCGAGCGCCGACGGAGCTGCGGTAGCGGGCACGGTCAGGAAGGTGCCGGCGACAACTGTCGCGCCGAGCACGCTCGTGACCCAGCGGCCTGCTGTTTCGGGCCGAACAGTGATGGTCATCCGCCTTCTCCTGTGTCGGTTGCGGGAGTCATTGGTAGTCACCGACCTTCGCCGCCCCTTATCACGGCGGCAAGGACGATGTGCTCATCTGGGACGAGTGGGCTGCCGAGTTGCCTCTGACCTGCGATTCCTGGACCGTCGTGGGACGGGTGTGGGATGATCGGCCCGGGATGTCAGCTCTTGCCGAACTTCTGCGGGCTCTGAAGGAGCGCAGCGGGCAGAGTTATGCCGATCTGTCCCGCAGGACCTACGTCAGCTCGTCGACCCTGCATCGTTACTGCACCGGCAAGGTGAGGATCCCCGACGCCGGGCTCGTCACGCGGATCGCCCGGGCATGCGGCGCCAACGAGCAGGAAGTCCGTGATGCCGTTCACGCGTGGGTCCTCGATGGTGAACATCCGCCCTCCACCGGGGGCGGTCTCGCCGTGCCTGCCGAAGCGGTGCTGGAGGAGACCGCCGCCGGCGTTGTGGTGGCGGCGGCGTCGCCACGGGTGGTGCTGCCGCGCCGAAGGCCGGTGGCCAGGGCGGCGGCCGGGGTGGTGGTCGCGGCGCTGGCCATCGTGCTGGGGACGGCCTCGTCGCAGGCGCAGCTCGGGACAGCACCCCTGCCGGCGCGGCCGCAGTCGGCGAGCGGCCCCAGCTGGGTGGTGGCGCCTGAGCCGGTGGAGCCGGTCAGATTCGGTGTGACGATGAACACGAACACCGGGGAGATGCCGGGTTTCCGGGTGGGAGCCGTCCGGTTCTGGGACAGCCAGACACGGTGGGCCAATCTGGAGCCCCGCCGGGGTGAGTATGACTGGACGGTGGCGGACCGGCTGGTGACCGCTGCCCGTCGCGCGGGACTGCCCGCCCTGTTCGTCATCGGCGGCACACCAGAGTGGGCCGCGCCCGACGCGCCGCGCATGGCCTACCCGGAGGGCGCCCGGGCGGCTCCACCGGATGACCTGGCCGACTGGGACCGGTTCGTACGCACGCTCGCCGGACGCTACCGGGGCCAGATCGAAGGCTACGAGCTGTGGCCGGTCGGCAACGACTCCCGGTTCTACGCCGGCGACGTGGCCGGCCTGGTCGAGATGACCCGCCGGGCGAGCCGCGCCATCAAGAAGGCCGACCCTGGGGCGATCGTGGTGTGTCCCGGTATGGGCCGGTTATGGAACAGCGAAGGGCGTGCCTTTCTGCGGCGGTTCGCGGCGGCGGGAGGATATGCGTACTGCGACGTCGCGAGCGTCAAGCTTCACCAGCGATCCGCCGCCGATCCGCCGGAGACCATGCTGGCGATCCTGGACATCGCCTACCGCACCCTGCACCAGGCGGGGGTGCATCCCCCGATCTGGAGCACGGGGACGACGCACGACATCGTCCTGCAGCGGCCGCTGGACGAAGAACGCGCGATCGACCACGCGGTCCGCTTCTACCTGACCGGTCTGTACGGCAGCGCCACCGGCGATCTGCGACGCACATACTTCTACGCCTGGGGCACCAAGAACCTGCCAGTCGTTCTGCAGGCCGAGGGCGGAGCACCCACCAGGGCCGCGCTGGCGGTGGAACAGCTGCAACGATGGCTCGCTCATGCCCGAGTACGGGCCTGCGGGCAAGGCGCCGCGATCCGCCTGCCGGCCAACGTCTGGCAGTGCGAATTCACCATCCCCGACGCCACCGGCCGACACCGAGCCGCCGTCCTGCGCTGGACCCACGCCGGCACCGCGTCAACGCCGGCCCCACCGGGCACCACCCAGGTCCACGAGCTGGACGGAACCGCCACGCCGGTCGCTCCGGGCGACTTTCTCGACATCGACACCCGGCCTGTCCTCGTGACCGGTCAGTAGCCGGCCCGGATCCGGCGCACATCCTGCTGCCCGGGGTCAGGGATGGACCGGGCCCTCGATCAGCTCAAGGCCGAGGTCTATCCCCGGGTCGAAGAAGACGTCGCACGCCTGTCGCCCCTTTCGTCCGCTGAGCAGCCGCGGCAGGAACAGCACGCGGCCCGGCGGTCAGCGGCCGTACGCCTCCAGCAGCCGCAGCCACACCTCGCTGACCGTGGGGAACGACGGAACCGCGTGCCACAGCCGGTCCAGCGGAACCTCGCCGACGACCGCGATCGTCGCGGCGTGCAGCAGTTCTGCGACGTCCGGTCCGGCGAGCGTGAAGCCGACGATCACTTTCCGGTCCTCGTCGACGACCATGCGGGCGCGCCCCCGGTATCCGTCGGCGTGCAGGGCGGATCCGGCGACAGCGCCCAGGTCATAGTCGACGACGCGGATCCGTACCCCGGCGGCCTCTGCCGCGGCCGCGGTCAGCCCCACCGATGCGATCTCCGGTTCGGTGAAGACCACCTGGGGCACCGCGCGCTCGTCGGCCGTGGCGACGTGCCGGCCCCAGCGGCCGTCCTCGACCGCTTCGCCCTTCGTACGTGCCACGATGACGTCGCCGACCGCGCGGCCCTGGTACTTGCCCTGGTGGGTCAGCAGCACTCGCCGGTTGACGTCACCGGCGGCGTACAGCCATCCGTCACCGATCGGCGCCCCGTCCTCCCCGACCACGCGCAGCGTGTCGTCCACCGTGAGCCAGGCGCCCGGCGTCAGGCCGACGACGCCGAGACCGATGTCGTGGGTGTTCGGTATCCGGCCGATCGCCACCAGAACCTCGTCGGCCTCGACCTGCTCGCCGTCGGTCATCGTGATGTGCACCGTTCCGGCCTCGTCGCGGTGCACCGATGCGGCCTCCGCGCCGAGGCGTACCGACACACCAGCCTCCCGCAACGACTCGGTGACCCGCTCACCGGCGAACGGCTCGGCCAGCGGCAGCACGCCGTCACGGGCCAGCATCGTCACCGATGACCCCAAGGCGGCGAAGGCGGTAGCCATCTCCGACGCCACCACGCCACCACCGATGATCGCGAGCCGGCCGGGGACCGTACTCGCGGCGGCCGCCTCCCGGCTGGTCCACGGCGCGGCCTCGCGCAAACCGGGAACGTCCGGCAGCAGCGCGCCGCTTCCGGTCGCGATGACCACCGCATGCCGGGCCGTCAACGTGACCGGGACGCCGTCGTCGCCGGTCACCTCGACCACGTTCGCGGACACGATCCGGCCCTGACCACGGTGCAGGGCGATCCCGGCCGAATCGAGCCAGCCGACCTGACCATCATCCTTCCATCGCGAGGCGAAGGAATCCCGGCGGCCCAGCACCGCGGCCGCGTCGAGACCGCCGGTCACGGCCTCGCGCGCTCCCGGCACCTGACGCGCCGCCCGCAACGCCGCCGCGCTGCGCAGCAACGCCTTGGTCGGCATGCAGGCCCAGTAGGAGCATTCCCCACCGACGAGCTCGCGCTCGACGATGGCGGCACCGAGCCCGCCCTGCACCACCCGGTCGGCGACGTTCTCCCCGACCGGGCCGGCCCCGATGACGACGACGTCGTAAGTGTTGCTGTCCATGTCAGTTTCCCTTCGCGGCGCGGCCGAGACGGAAGGCCGAGATGAGAAAGAAGATGCCGCCGGGGATGGCGTAGCCGGCCGCGTTGGTCAGCGTCGGGCTGCCTGCGGAGGCGCCGACGATGAACGACGCACCGGCGAGTACGGAGATGCCGCCACTGATGATCATCGGCCACTGGCCGCCCATCCTGCGGCGGGTGACGCCCACGATCAGCTGGACCAGCCCGGCCACGACCGCCCATGCGCCCCACACGCACAGCACCGCCGGGATACCGGACGCGCAGGCGATGGCCACGCCGATGGCGGTGATCAGGCTGACCGCGATGTTCACGTACAGCAGGGCAGGCGATCCGGTGGTGCGCGACGCGCGGGCGTCGATGATGGCGGCGGCCACGTCGAACAGCGGATAGAGCACGAGCAGAGTGACCGCGAGCGGACCCAGGTTCGAGGCGGTCGTGAACATCGCGAGGGCCCAGACGATGGCGAACGCGAACCGGACGAAGTACAGCCGCCGCAGCGCGGACGCGGTCCCGGAAATACCGGGTGAAGCAGCGATGGTGCTCATGATGATCCTTTCGGGTGGATGAGTGACGAGGAGAGCGTCCCGCGGTCGACCTTCTCGATCAGGTGGGCGACCGGTGAATACGACGAGCCGCTGCCGGCCTCTTGCTAGACCGAACGTTCTGTCTCGGCACAGCATGGCAACCTGCGTCGCGGACTGTCAAGACCGAACGTTCTACCCACTAGGATGGTGGCATGCCCAACCAATCCGAAGGCCGGCCGTCCGAAGCGCGGTCCCGGCTGCTCAACACGGCCACCCGGCTCTTCTACGCGGAGGGCATCCACGCCGTCGGCATCGATCGCATCGTCGCCGAAGCGCAGGTGACGCGGGCCACCCTCTACCGGCACTTCCCCGGCAAGGAAGACCTCGTCCTCGCCTACCTGAACGAGGTCGACCGGGCCATGCGCGGTCAGGCGGACGAGGCCGTCGCCGCCGGACTACCGGCCGCCGACACCATCCGGGCCCTCAGCACGTCCATCGCCCAAAGCATCCAGTCCCCCGGCTTCCGGGGATGCGCCTTCCTCAACGCCGCCGCCGAGTATCCCGACCCCGAGTCCCCGGTGCACAAGGCCGTGCTCGCCCACCGCCAGTGGTTCCTGGAAACCGTCACGGAACTGCTGGCCAAGATCCAGCAGACCGGCGCCGAACCCGCCGCCCGCCACTTCGTGATGATGCGCGACGGCGCCATGGCGGCCGGCTGCCTGTTCGACCCGGCGCTGATCTGCGAGACCTTCCTGCGCGGAGTCGAGAGGCTCCTCCAGGTTTATGCCGCCACCGACTACAGCGAACCAGCGAACGCCTGAAGCCGCAGGCCTCCGCTCTGGAAGGAAGCGGTCGAGCCCTGCCGGCGGTTGCCGGCCGGTTCCCACGGCGCGGCGGCGGCATTTTTGCTCACAGGCGTTCTGGCTGACCTGGCATGACGGTCAGCCGCGGAAGCACGCTCCGGACTACTTCGCGCACCTGAAACGGTCCTCCCATTCGGCTGGCCGGCCGAGGTACAGATCGGTGATGGAGTCGCAGAACTGCCGTAAGCCGGTCTGGTGGCTGAGCGGCGTGGCATGGCTGACGTTCTTGATCGCGTGCCTCGGCGAAGAACGCGTCCGGCGCGCACCACACCCATGGGCCCGCGCCGGTGAAGCTTCGGAAGCGCCGTACGAGACGCTCGCGGGGCTCGATCGTCCCGAAACCGAGGTCGCGGTCCTTCTCCTGTTCGTGCCTTGAGCCGGTCCCACTGGCCGCCCAGCGCCGGGATCGCCAGCCTATGCGGGCTGGTGCTCGACCGTTTTCTCACCGGCTGTGGTCGGCTCGGCGACGTTCCCGCCTGGGCCGGCCGACGTGCGTGCTTCGTACCTGCTCAGGCGGCCACCACGGGGGCGCCGGTGGCGCTCCACACCGTGCCCCGACGCTCGTGCCGGATCAGCTCGCCGACTGCGTGGGCCACGCGCGGCCCGATTTCGCGCTCGACCAGATACAGTGCCAGGTCGATGCCGGACGTTACGTTGCCAGAGCTGAGCAGGTTGCCGTCGTCGACCATCCGGGCCTCGACCGGAACTGCCTTCGTCCCCGCGAGGTCGTGGCCGCGTTCGTGGGTCACCAGCGGACGTCCGTCGGCCAGACCCGCATGAGCGAGCAGGATCGAGCCCCCGCAGACGGTCGCGACGGTCGCGTCCGGCCCGGCCAGGGCCTCGCGCAACCGGTTCGGCAGCTCGCTGCGTCCTGCCTGCGCGAGCAGCCAACCGATGCCGCCCTCGAGGGCGGGATCCAGCGACAGGCCTCCGACCGCACCAGGAACCACGATCACGCTCTTCTTCCCCGGGTCCAGCGCGGCTGTGGCGGTGAGCGTGATCGACGCGAACCCGCTGGGCACCTCCCGCGCCCCTTCGGCGGTGACGAACTCGGTGGTCACCTGCCCGCCGGAGAACATGCCGGCCGAGTGGAAGACCTCGAAGGGGCCGAGGACGTCGAGGGGGTCGAATCCGTCGTAGAGCGCGATCTGCACGTGCATGGCACAACTCCTCACCTTTACCGGAAAACACGGTGTCCTAAAGGGACGGAAAACTGAAAGCGGTCAGTCCAGCATCCGTCGGAGGGCCTCGGCGCTCGCGGACACGGCTTCACCGAAGCGGGGACCCAGATGTACGAACGGCAGGAAACCGTGCGGCAGGTCGGCTTCGCGCACCGCCTCAACCGGCACATCCTCGCGGTCCGGGAATGGTGCCGCGCCCACGGCGTGAAGCCGCAGGTGCCGTCCGGGACGCTGTCGGGCATCGTCGGCCTGGCCGCCACCGACGCGACCACCACCATGCTGGTCAATGTCCTGGTCTCGGTCGGGCAGTTCCAGCGCGACCTGCACAACGAGCCCACCCGCGGCGGGCTCGCGGCGGCCTGGGCGCAGGGCGCCCGCTCTGGACGCCTCCCCCGCCTCGCCCAGCTCGGCGTCGTCAAGCAGGTGCGGCAGGCCTTCCGCGACGGCGCGAGCATCGCGGTCCTCGCCCGCGAGCATGACGTGAGCCGGGTCTCGATCCGTACCGCCGTCGCCGACCTGCTGCCCGACCGCCCCGCGTCGGCCAGCTCACGCGCGCGGATCGCTGCTCCGGATGAGCTGCTGCTCCTTCTCGGCCAGCAGTTGGGCGTACTCCCGGGACCCGGGTCGAGCACGGCCGGCTCGGCGTCGCCCGCCGCCGCGTCGGCTTCGAGCCGCGCGAGCCGGGCCCGGTGATCATCTACGCGTTCCCTGGTCACCACGTTCCGCACGGCTCGCCGAGCTTGCGCAGCGACCGCCGGCGCCAGCAGCACGTTCACCGCAGATGGCATGGCGCGGAAACGCCGTCGTACGGCACCAACGACGTCGCCACCGGCACGATCACCTTCAAGGAACGCGAAAAGGTCTCCACTGGATGGGCCACTCCGCCCGCGACGGCTGGGAGGCTGGCACAAAGCTGTCCTACGGCCTGGTCAGCAGAGTGCAGAGCACGTACACGGCCGCCGACAGCCCCCACGGACCGGCTCGCGGAACTCTGGGCGAGCCGGCTGGCAGGACTCTGCATGTCGACACCCGCTACAGCCGATGGGGCAGCAAGGTGTCGATCAAGGCACCCGACCCTCGCGAGACGACCACCGAGGAGATCTGCAGACTGCGCCTTCCAAGGCTCGACGCGGTTCGCTGACCGCACCCGTGCCAAGCACGCCAGAATCCACGAACTGAGGGCGGTCGGGCACAGCCCGCGCTCCATCGCCCGCCAACTCGGCATGAGCGACCGCACCGTGATCCGATCCCCGGACGGTGCTGATCGCTTCGGGCTGGATATTCGCTGTGCCTGGGATGACGCGCGTTCGTAGGATCCGTGCATGACGGACGAGAATGAGCGGGCAGTGCAAGCGGCCATCGATGGTGAGTTGCGGCTTCTCGATCCTGAGGTGCGTGCTTCTCCGGCCCTTGTTCGGGAACTTCTGGATCCGGAGTTCACCGAGATCGGAGCCTCTGGACGCTGGTGGGACGCGGAGTCGATTCTCACGGTGATGGCGGGATCGGTGGCTCCGGAGTCGCCGGTCAAGGTCAGCAAGATGTCTGGGGTCGTGCTGGCTCGGGGAGTTGTTCACCTGACGTACTTTGCTGACAATCAGGGGCGCCGGGCGTGGCGGAGCTCTCTGTGGCGCCTGACGGAGACTGGCTGGCGCGTCTACTTTCATCAGGGCACTTTGGCTGGTCGCTTCGAGCAGTGATGCCCTCAGGCCAGGAGTCCCAGGGTTTCGGACGTTTCCCAGGCAGCCGAGTGCCGCTCAGGGCCGGTTTCCTGGTGCGCGAACTGGTTGATCAGGTCGGCGAGGACTTGCCGGTCCTGCTCGGGGAGGTCCCGCAGGAGGGCGATCACCGGCTCGAGCAACTGCATCGTGGCCTCGGGTGTGACGGCGTCGTCGTCGCCGAGGCCCAGCCTGATGACGATCTCGGTGAAGGGCTTTGGCGAGGGTGCCTTCGAGCGTGGTCACGATGGGGCTCCTGGCGGGCCGCACCGCTCTGTGGCCTGGTGCTGCTGGTGCCCGCACTGTTCCAGCCCGCCGCCTGGCTCCTGTCCAACGCGCCGCACAACTGCTCCAGCCCCCTGGAACTGTTCGACTGGCCGTACCTGATCGCGGGGGTGCTGGCATTGGCCTCCCGCGCTCGCCTGCCTGGACGGACCTAGCCGATGTTCCGCCTCCTGGCCATCCTGGCCGCCGCCACGCCGAGCCTCCTGCTCTTCCTGCATCCCGGCACCTTCTGCGGCTGGGCTCCGGCCACGTGGCCCGAGCCGACCCCGCTGCGCGCGGCGATCTGGGACGCCGCCTTGTGGACCGTCCCGGTGTTGCCGGCCGTGCTGGCGTTGCTCGCCATCTGGGCGCCACGACGGTTTCCGGTGCTCGGCGCGATCGCCGCGGCGGTGTCGCTGGCGATCAACGCGCCCACGCTCGTCATCCCCTACACGAACCCGTGCGGCCCGCAGCTTTCCCCCTGGATGTCACTCTCATGTCAGGCGGCCGTGGTCGTCGCCCTCCTGCCGGCGCGCGGGGAACGGCGGGCGCCCATGCCCCGGCCGCGGGCGGTCTGCTGGACGGGCATCGTCCTCATCCCATTCGCCAGGACCGCGCTGGCGGCGCTCATCTCCACCTGCTCCGGTGGCCTCCCCGGCTGCTTCGCACAGCTCGAGGGTCCGTGGGCGGAGGTCTCCGACCACCTGTCCAGAGCCGTGGGCGCGGGCATCTTGATCAGCATGGCCGCGATCGGCGCGGTGCTCGGGGGAGGCGTGGTGGGGCCGGTCCTCGCGGTCGTGCTGCTCTTCTCCGCGTTCTTCGAAGTGATCGCCCAGCTTGCGACCTCTGCGCCGCACGACTGTTCCGTCCTGGGGCTGGTCGGCTGGCCTCAGCTCGTCGCCGCGGGGCTGGCCCTGGCCATCACCGTTCGGTGGCCTCGCGTATCCGTTCGCGCAAGTTCGTGATGATCCCCGCGAGCCGCATCGCTTGTGCTGGATCCGGCTGCAGCATCGGGCATCTCAGGCAGGCCCAACCGCACTGATCTTGATGGCACCCTCAAGGCCAGGAGACAGGGCCGGCATCAGAGCGTGGCAGTCGCGGATCGGCTCAAGCGGGAGTTCTGGCGTGTCGCGGGTGGGTTTGGATGTTCAGACTGCGTCAACCAGGTGGTGTGAGGGCCCATAGCCGATCTTCCAGCTCGCGCAATAGCCGATGAGCCCGTCGGCCGTGCATCGGACCGCGATGCTGACCCAGCGGATGTCCGAGGTCGGGGCCTCGTCATAGAAGGTGAAGCCGACTGCGGTCTCGAATTCGTCCGAGCCGCAGGTGCACTCGACGAAGTACGTGGCTTCGGCGTCTTCTTCTGTCGTCGGCCAGTATTCTTCGCTGTCCAGCATGTAGACGGCCTGATCGCAGCTGATGCAGGTGCGCCGCACACATGTGGACGATTCATCCGTTTCGAGAATGAAGACCTGGCCTGTGCAGCGGCCGCAGCGTGCCGCCACCACCTGGTGTGCCAGGTACTCGTGCGGATCTGCACCGAAGTAGGCGACCAGATCTTCGAGGTTGTCTCCTGCCCATTGTTCATCGAGCTTCTTGAGTGCCACGGAAGTAAGGTAGCGGGCGGTTTCGGACATTGTGTAGGAGGGAAGCAGCGGATCGAGGGGCTTGGCGGGCAGTTCGCCGAGGTGCGGGCCCGGGCCGTGCAGGGCGTTCCCCGGGGAGGCTCGAACCTTGGTTGCCAGATGTCGCCTCGCTATCTGACAAAGTGCTGGCCATGGCAGATGCGAGTGGACAGGTGCGCGTCGGCGTCCTCGGTCCCCTGACGCTGGACAGCGCCGCCGGCCCGACGCGGGTCGGAGGCGCGCGGCTGCGGGCGTTGCTGGCCCGGCTGGTGCTGGACGCCGGGCGTGCCGTACGGCCGGCGACCCTGGTCGAGGCGTTGTGGGGCGAGGTGGCGCCGGACGACCACTTACACGCGCTGCAATCGCTGGTCTCCCGGTTGCGGCGCGTCCTGGGCGACGCCGAACTGCTCGCATCGGGCCCGGCCGGGTACCGGTTGGCCGTCGAGCCGGACGCGGTCGACGCCGTCCGGTTCGAGCGGCTGGTCCGCGCGGGCCGGCACTCGTACGCGCAGTCCCGGCCCGCCGAGGCGGCCGCCACCTTGCGCGAGGCGCTGAGCCTGTGGCGCGGCCCTGCCCTGGCAGACGTGCGCGAAGCGCCGTTCGCCGCCGCCGAGGCCGAACGGCTGGAGCGGGCCCGGCTGGCCGCCCTGGAAGACCGGGTCGAAGCCGATCTCGCGCTGGGCGCCGACCTCGACCTGGTCGCCGAGCTCGAGTCGCTGGCCGCTGTGCACCCGTTGCGGGAACGGCTGCACGCCCAGCTGATCCGGGCCCTGGCGCTGAACGGCCGCGGCGCCGAGGCGCTGGCCGCCTACCAGCGGATCCGCGGCCTGCTGGCGGACAGGTTCGGCAGCGATCCCGGTCCGCAGCTCCAGGAGGCCCACCTGGCGGTGTTGCGCGGTGAACTCCCCCGGCCCCGCCGATCGCACGGCAACCTGGACGTCCCGCTCACCAGCTTCGTGGGCCGCGACGACGACGTACGCCGCGTCATGGACCTGCTCGGTCGAGCCCGGCTGGTCACCCTGGTCGGTCCCGGAGGATCGGGCAAAACCCGGCTGGCCAACACCGTCGGCCGGCGGCTCACTCCGTCCGGCGGAGTATGGTTCGTCCCGCTGGCCCCGGTCGGGGCGGACGACGTGCCCCGCGTGGTGCTCGACCGGTTGCGGGCGCGCGAGGAGGGTGTGCGGCCGCGGCCCGTCACCCCGGACGAGGTCCTGGACCACCTGGCCGAGACCCTCGCGGACGACGACCTGGTACTGGTGCTGGACAACTGCGAGCACGTGATCGAGGCCGCCGCGACGCTCGCCGGGGCCCTGCTCGGCCGGTGCCCGAGGCTGCGGGTGCTGGCCACCAGCCGGGAAGCCCTGCGGATCGACGGCGAGACCCTGCACCCGGTGCTCCCGCTGGAGCTGCCCGAACCGGGGGCGACGGATGAGCGGGCCCGCGCCTGCGCGGCGGTCCGGCTGTTCCATGACCGGGCCGCCGCGGTGCGGCCGGGCTTCACCCCGGAAGGCGGCACGCTGACGGCGGTGGTGGAGATCTGCCGCCGGCTGGACGGCCTGCCGCTGGCGATCGAGCTGGCCGCCGCGCGGTTGCGCGCCCTGCCGGTCGAGGCGGTCGCGGCACGGCTGGACGACCGCTTCCGGCTGCTCACCGGCGGCAGCCGTACGGCATTGCCGCGGCACCGGACCCTGAGCGCCGCGGTGGCCTGGAGCTGGGACCTGCTCGACACCGA
The DNA here is from genome assembly GCF_044460125.1 of Nonomuraea sp. NPDC050153. NCBI lineage: Bacteria > Bacillati > Actinomycetota > Actinomycetes > Streptosporangiales > Streptosporangiaceae > Nonomuraea > Nonomuraea sp. NPDC050153. The sequence goes on along the minus strand of NZ_JBITJQ010000059.1, from coordinate 8,765 downwards.
CGAGCGATCATTGCTGGAACGGCTGGCGGTCGTGCCCGGCGGTTTCACCGAGGACGCGGCGGAGGCGATCGGCGGGTTGGGCGACGTCCGGGAGCTGCTGACGGCGTTGGTCGACAAGTCCCTGTTGCACTCGGTGGAGCCCGCCGACCCGGTCGAGCCGCGCTACCGCGCGCTGGAGACCATCCGGGAGTACGGCCTCGCGCGACTGGCCCGGCGTGACGAGGCCGACGTCGTACGCGAGCGGCACGCCAGGTTCTTCCTTCAGCTGGCCGAGACCGCCGACCCGTACCTGCGCACGTCGGACCAACTGCGCTGGCTGGCCCGCTTGTCCGCGGAACGGGACAACCTGTCGGCCGCGATCCGCTGGGCGGTCGAGTCCGGCGACGCCGGCCTGGCGGCCCGGTTCGGCGTCGCGCTGTGCTGGTACTGGTTCCTGAGGGACCATCCGCCGGAGTCGCTGGACCTGCTCGGCCGGGTGCTCCAGGTCCCCGGCCCGGCCGAGCCGCAGGCACGCGCGCTGGTGGTCGTCGCGCACGCGCTCGCCACCACCGAGACCATCAGCCGGCCGGACGAGGCGGAAGCGACCTTCGACCAGATCAGGAAGGCGCTGGAGTGTGTCGCCCCCGGCACCCACCCCATTCTGGAGATGGCCCGGTTGGCGCTCGCCGTGAGCTCAGGACACGATGGAGCCGTACCGGCCGAGTGGACGGATCCGTGGAGCCGGTCGCTGGCTCTGATGGTTCGCGGCGTGCTGGTCATGAACACCGGGCACGCCGCCGAGGCGACGCACCTGCTGTCGCGCGCGCTGACCGGCTTCGAGGAACTCGGCGAGCGGTGGGGCCTGGCGATCACGCTGAGCACCCTGAATTCGGCGTTGCAGCGGTCCGGCGCGCCGGCCGGGGCGCCCGCGCTGGCCGAGCGGGCCACCCGGTACTTCCAGGAACTCGGCATGCCCGAGCACACGATGGAGAGCGAGGTGGCGGCCGCGCTGCACCGGGCGGAGGCCGGCGACGTGGACGGCGGGCGGCGGCAACTGACGGCCCTGCTCGACCAGGTCGAGCGGGCCGGTTCGGCGGAGTCGCGAGCTCAGGTGTGCCTGGGCCTGGCACGACTGGAGTGGCGGGCCCGGCGGCCGGGGCCGGCCGGCGAACACGCCCGGGCCGGCCTGGCCGAGGCGCCGTCCGGCCGGTCGACCCCCCACCTGACCGCGTTGCTGCTGGGCGTGCTCGCCCAGGTGGACGTCGCGGAGGGTGTCCCGGACGAGGCGGTACGCCGGCTCGATCACCCGGCGGTGCACATGACGCTGACCTGGCACACGCCGGTCGCGGCCGCGATCGCGGTCGTGGCCGCCGCGATCGAGCTCTGCCACGACCGGCCCGAGCGGGCGGGGCGGCTGCTCGGGGCCGCCACCGTGCTGCGGGGCCGGGACGATCTCGGCGACCTCGACGTGCGAACGATCACGGAGCGGGCCACGGCTGCCCTGGGCGCCACGGGGTTCGCCGCCGAGCACGCCGCGGGTGCGGCGATGTCGCGGGGCGAGGCCGAAGACCTGGTCTCCGCGATCATCACCGCACCGGTCAGCTAGGGGGAGCCGCGGCCGGCACGGGCTTGCCGAACATCGTGCAGGTCACGGCCATCTGGAGCTCATGGGCGGCCTTGGCGATCTTCGGGTCGGCCTCGAACTCGGCCCAGAACTCCGTCGAGATGAGGACGGCCGCCGAGCGGGTGCCGGCGCGGTCGGTGATGCCGGTGGTGAGGTAGCCGGGGATGCCGCCGTCGTGACCCCAGAACGTGCCGCACGGATGGGCACCGGTCTGGATGCCCAGCCCGTAGCCGGGTCCGTCCGGCTGCCGCGGGTCCACCGGCACAGTGGTGCGCATTTGTGCCAGTTGGGCGGCGGGCAGCAGCTTGCCGGACATCAACGCGGTGGAGAACCGGGACCAGTCCCGCGTGGTGGACACCACCGCCCCGGCCGCCCCGCCCCACCCGGGGTCATTGCCGGAGACGTTCACGTGTCCGTGGTGGCGCGCCCCGGCGAAGTTCCTGAACGCGGCCGGCACCGCCGGCGGCATGTGGGCTGCATCCCGTTCGTAGCCGTGGGCATGGGGGCCACGCCAGGTGGCGTCGGTGGCGAAGTAGGTGTGTTCGAGGTTGAGCGGCCGGGCGATCCGATCCCGGACCAGATCGGCCAGGCTGTCCCCGGTGACCCGCTCCAGGACGGCGCCGATCGCGGCGTAGTTGGTGTTGCTGTACGACCATTTCGTACCCGGCGCGAACAGCGGATCGTGCTTCACCCCCACGGCGAGCAGCTTCGCCGAGGTCCACCGCCGCCGGTCCTTGCCGAGGATGGACGGCACGAGCGCGGCGTCCTCGGCGTAGTCGAACAGCCCGCTGGTGTGGTTCAGCAGCATGCGCAACGTGATCGCCCCGCCGTTGGGCACCTTGCCCGGCAGCCACTTCTCCACCGGGTCGGTCAGGGCGAGTTTGCCCTCGGCGACCAGTTGCAGCACGAGCGTGGCCGTCATGGTCTTGGTGTTGGACCCCATCCGGAACGCGTCCTCGGACTTGAGCACGTGGTCCCGTCTGGTCCAGGTGGCCTGCTCGGCGATCTCGACCGGCCGGCCGCGGCCGTCGTCGACCCGTACGATCACGCCGGGCGTCCCGGCGGTCACCAGCTTCCGCGCCAACTGCCGTATCTGAGCCTCGGCGCCGCCGGGGGTGTACGGCGTGGCCGCCGCGGCGGCCGGCGACACCGCGGCCACGGCCAGGCTCACGGCCAGCGCCGAAGCTGTGACCAGACGCAGCCGGCGTGGCCGCACCGCACGATCCGGCGAAAGTGCACGTTGGGACATTGGCCCGTTCCTTTGGGTGATAGGTGACGCGGACGGCCCCACCCTCCAGCCCGCCGCTCACAAACCACACACAGCACGCTGGCAGCGCACTTCGCGGGCATGTGGCGCAACATCGCCGCCGACGGCTGCTGCCTTGTCTCAGCGATTGTGGTCGATGTGCTCCCGGGCGAGTAGCTGAGCAAGGACCTGGTGTAGCTCGTGTTCCGGCTGGTGTCCCAGAACATCGGCGCGCCAGCCCACGAACCCGTCCGGCCGCACCAGGCTCATGCCGGTGCTCGTGATGCCGTACCTGTCCAGGAACCGGTCGTCGGGATCCTGAAGCCCGACGCCGATGGGGTGAATGTCCAGCTTGACGCCCAGTGATGCCGCCGCCGTCCTGGCCGCCGAGACCCATTCGCCACCATCTGGGGCGACCAGGGCGACGAACGCGCCGTTGAGGACGGCGGCGAGTTTCCAGGCCAGGTTGTGCGCGTCCGCGATGCCGGTGCTGGCGCCGTAGGACCCGGTCGGGGGGGAAGACATGTGCCGCGTCGCCGACGAAGAACACCCGGCCGGCACGGTATTGGCGGGCCACCGCCGCGCCGAGCGTGACGTCCATCGGCTTCGGGCTCCAGCCGGCGACGGGGGCACCAGCGGCGCGGTGAGCGTGGTCGAGGCAACGTACTTGGGGGGCCTCGTTCAAGGCCACGCCGATGGGATGTGCGCGCAGCTGGTCGATTGATCCCCAGGAGCCGGCGAACAACTTGTAGGTGCGCCGACCGAACAGGAACGCCAGTAGCGGCGGGGACGTCCCGTCGCAGGCCGGCGGACGGTCAGCCCGCATTCGGGAACCTCGCACGGGAGTTCCGTCACCCTGCGGTCTGATCATGGCGGGAGGTCGCGCCAGCGTTCGGCCGACGCCAGAACGTCCAGGCTGATCCTCTCCAGGAACGCCCCGCCCCAGGCCAGGCGGCGTCCCATGGGCGTGTCGAGCCCGAGCGTCTCCCCCGCCGCCTTCGCGATCTCAGCCGCCGCGAGCGTCTGCCGCGAGCTGATCACCGTCGAGTGGTACCAGGCGTCGTCGTCGACCACGTAGATGTCGCGCCGCCGCCGCGGATCACGTTCGCGCCTGATCAGCCCCTGCTGGGTCAGGTAGCCCACCGCCGTGGAGATCGAGGCGGGACTGACTTTCAGCCCGCGCGACAGCTCGGCCGCAGTGAGCCTGCCGTCCTCGCTCAGCCACAGGCCGATGAGCACGCGCGCCATCATCTTCGGCAGGCCCATCCCGATCGCCATCTCGACGGCTCCCTCTTCCACCTCGAAGACCTTGCGGTCCCGGGGTTCGGCCTCGGGCGAACGTGCCGGGGTGCCACGCCGCGCCCGCCGCGCTGCCGCCTGGTGCGCCCGCTCCGGGCGGTAGTCACTGGGGCCGCCGTTGCGGCCGACCTCACGGCTGATCGTCGAGGTCGGCCGGTCCAGCCGCCTGGCGATCTCGGCGTAGGAGCGGCCTTCGGCGAGGCCGGTCGCGATGCGCCGGCGGTCCTGCTGGGTCAACCTTCCTTCTGACATCAGACCATTATTGCGTTCGGCATCACACAATGCAATGTTTCATTGCATTCATCTTCACCGTCAACGCATCAGTTTATCGGCTTTGAACTGCATTTATATGCATCGATTGATTGACAGAATTTCTGAAAGCAACGTAGCTTTCAATCGTGATGAACACGTACTATCGCGATGAGCCAGTCGCTCCGTCCCTCGACCGCGCACCCGCCTGTCCCTTCGATCCCGCCCCTTCGCTCACCGCCCTGCGCGCAGAGCAGCCGATCGCCCGCGTGGCCGCGCCCGAGAGCGCCCCCGGCGTCTGGATGATCACCGGATACGACCTGGTCCGCCAGATCCTCGCCGACCCGCGGTTCAGCTCCCGCTACGAAACCCAGTACCACCCGTCGATGGGCGGGCAGCTGCCGCCCGCCCCCGTCGGCGACCTCACCGGCATGGACGCGCCCGAGCACACCCGCATCCGCAAGCTGCTGACCGGCAAGTTCACCGTCCGCAGGATGAACCTGCTCACCGAGCGGGTCACCGAGATCACCCGCGAACGGCTCGACGCGATGGAGCGGCAGGGGCCGCCCGCCGACCTCGTCGAGGTCTTCGCCCAGCCCATCCCCGCCCTGATGATCTGCGAGCTGCTCGGCGTGCCGTACGAGGACCGCGACCAGTTCCAGAGCTCCACCCGGGCCCTGCCGGACGCCGGGACCCCTGAGGCGCAGTACGCCGCCTTCGTCGAGCTCGGCACCTACCTGCGGGAGCTCGCGCTCGCCAAGCGGGCCGAGCCGACCGACGATCTGCTCAGCGACCTGGCCACCGGCGGCGACCTGACCGACGAGGAGCTCGGCGGCGTGGCCGCCTTCCTTCTCGGTGCCGGCCTCGACACCACCGCCAACATGCTCGCGCTCGGCACCTTCGCCCTGCTGAGCAACCCGGCCCAGCTCACCGCCCTGCGCGGCGACCCCGGCCTGGCCGTCGGCGCCGTGGAGGAGCTCCTGCGTTACCTGTCCGTCGCCGCCACCGGTATGCGCGGCGTGCTGGAGGACGTGGAGCTCGGCGGCAGGCAGCTCAAGGCGGGCGACACGGTCATCATCGCGATCAACGCCGCCAACAGGGACCCGGCCAGGTTCTCCGACCCCGACGTGCTCGATCTGCGCCGCTCTGCCGCCGGGCATCTGGCCTTCGGCCACGGCGTCCACCAGTGCCTCGGTCAGCAGCTCGCCCGCATCGAGATGCGTGTCGCGTTTCCCGCGCTGCTCACCCGCTTCCCGACGCTGCGGCTCGCCGTACCGGCCGAAGAGCTGTCGCTGCGCACCGACCCCTCGCAGGTGTACGGCGTGCACAGCCTGCCCGTCACCTGGGATCGGGGGTGAACGCGATGCGAACCTTCATCTCGGTGACGGGGCTGCGTAAGTCCTACGGCACCCACCACGTCCTGGACGGCATCGACCTCACCATCCCGCAGGGCACCGTCTTCTCGCTGCTCGGCCCCAACGGCGCGGGCAAGACCACCACGGTGCAGATCCTGTCCACCCTGATCAAGGCCGACGCGGGCGAGATCCGGGTCGCCGGGCACGACCTGGCCAAGGAACCCGACGAGGTGCGTGCCGCGATCGGCGTCACCGGCCAGTTCTCCGCGGTCGACAGCTTCCTCACCGGCGAGGAGAACCTGCGACTCATGGCCGACCTGCTCCACCTCGGCCGCGCCAACGGCCGCAGGCGCGTCCGCGAACTGCTGGAGCGCTTCGACCTCACCGACGCCGCGCGCAAGCCCGCGGTCACCTACTCGGGCGGCATGCGCCGCCGGCTCGACCTCGCCATGACCATGGTCGGCACGCCCAAGCTCATCTTCCTCGACGAACCGACCACGGGCCTGGACCCGCGCAGCCGCCGCACCATGTGGCAGATCGTCAGGGACCTCGTCCAGCAGGACGGCGTGACCATCTTCCTGACCACCCAATACCTGGAGGAGGCCGACGAACTCGCCGACCGCATCGCGCTGCTCAGCCAGGGCCGGCTGGTGGCCGAAGGCACCCCTGAGGAGCTCAAGCGAATGGTCCCCGGCGGCCACATCGTCGTACGCTTCGCCGACCCCGACGGGTACCGCAGGGCGGCCGGCCACGTCGGCGCCACCTCCGGCAACGACGCGGCGCTCACCGTCCAGATCCCCGACTCCGGCGGAGTCAGGACACTGAGGAAGCTCCTGGAATGGCTGGACACGCATGCCATCGACGTCGCCGAGCTGTCGATGCACACCCCCGACCTGGACGACGTCTTCCTCACCCTGACCCAGGAGCCCTCGACCAAGGAGCCCTCCCGATGAGAGCGATCACCGACTCGGCGACGATGCTGCGGCGCCAGGTCAAACACATCTGGCGCTACCCCACGCTGATCCTCACGTTCGCGTCCGTGCCCGTGGTGTTCCTGCTGCTGTTCGTCTACGTCTTCGGCGGCACCATGGGCGCGGGCATCGGCGCCGACCGCGCCGCCTACGTCGGTTACCTCACCCCCGGCATCATGATCACGACGATCGCCGGGGCCGCGCAGGGGACCGCGATCTCGGTGGCGACCGACATGACCGAGGGCATCATCGCCAGGTTCAAGACCATGGCCATCGCCCGCGTCTCGGTGCTCACCGGGCACGTACTCGGGGCGATGGTGCAGACGTTCCTCGCGATTGCCATGGTGACCGTGGTGGCGTTGCTGATCGGGTTCCGCCCATCCGCCTCGGTGCTGGACTGGCTCGGTGTGGTCGGTGTGCTGGCCATGTTCACCTTCGCGATCACCTGGCTGTCGGTCGCGCTCGCCATGGTCACCAAGAACGTGGCCACGGCCAGCAACCTGCCGATGCCGCTGATGCTGCTGCCGTTCCTCGGCAGCGGCTTCGTCCCGACCGAGTCGATGCCGGCCGGTTTGCGCTGGTTCGCCGAGCACCAGCCGGCCACCCCTGTCATCGAGACGCTGCGCGCGCTGCTGGCCGGGCGTCCGGCCGGGTCCAGCTTCCTGGAGGCGGCTGTGTGGAGCGCGGGCATCGCCCTGGTCAGTTATCTGTGGGCACGCAGGCTCTACAACCGGTGAGGCTCACTGGATTCGGTCCAGGATCGGGCAGGTCACCGTAGGCCGCCTCCTGCCCGGCGCGTGCGCACACGCGGGTCAGGTCGGCGGGGCGCTCACGCAGGACCTTCCAGAAGAATCATCAGGTCACGGTCCCGGCCGTTGACCGTCTCCAGCCGGGCCGGCTGCTTCGCCGGCCGCACGGACAGTGACCCGGCGAACGGTTCCACTCCCGGTAGCCGAACCGCATGCTCCCTGCGGAGGCGCAAGCGGCTGCAACCGGCTCCCAGTCCACGATCAGCCCAACCGCATCCGCGCCCACGGCCGAGATTGTAGGCGTGGTACATCGCGCTCGCCGTATGACCCTCCGCTCGGTTTGCCTGGCGCGAGGTTCGAGAACGGCCGGTTCGTCGAACGACCCGACGAACCGGGAGGCGATCAGCAAGCCGCGTGACCAGGGCGGCCATGGGAGCGGTCGGCATGTCGGTCAGCGGGAACTCCCGGTCAGGTTCGGCTGCGTGCATGGATGGACTCAGACATGCAGAGTGGGCCGGTAGATGAGCTCTTGGATGTGGCCGTCGAGCGTCCGGCGCTCGATCAGCTCGAGGTCGAAGTCGGCCGCACCCTGGAAGATCGGGTCCAGCCCGGTCTGACCGGTGATCACGGGGAAGAGCGTCACCTGGACGAGGTCGACCAGACCGGCGGCCATCAGCGCCCGGTTCATCGACAGGCTGCCGTGCGAGCGCAACGGCACCTCGGACTCCTCCTTGAGCCGAGCGACGACGTCGACGGCGTCGCCGCTCACGACGTTGGCATCCGGCCAGTCGAGGGGTCCTTCCAGCGTGGTCGACACCACCGTTGCCGGCAGGCTCCTCATCCGGGTGACCCATGGGTCACGCACGTCGGACTCCTCGGTGCTCGAGGCCAGCATCCGCGCGAACGCCCGATACGTGTTGGCCCCGAAGACCATCCGCTGCTCCTCGCCGTACAGGGCGAGGCGGTGGTCGAGGAGCTCGGGGCCTTGCTTGCCCCAGTAGCCAGTCCAGTTGCCGCCGGCGGCGCCGAAGCCGTCGAGGCTGGAAAAGACGTCGAATGTGTAGGTAGCGGGCATGATGCTCTCCTTGAGCGCGGTTGATCGCGTGTCGGAGATACAGACCGCCAACCGCGGCGAAACTCATCGCCCTTGGACACCTGGAGTCCGGCCGCCCGATGGACGAGCCGTCGTCCGGGCGAACGCTAGGCCCGTTTTCCGCAGGTGCGTGATCTTCAGCGTAGGTCTCGTGGATCGATGTCGAGAAGGTCCAGGAGATGGAGTTGGAGATCGGTGGG
>NZ_JBITJQ010000058.1:0-37166 GCF_044460125.1 Nonomuraea sp. NPDC050153 | reverse complement strand
CGCCTGCCACCGACGATGGAACGAGGTCACAGCAGTGTCCGTCACATGACCGCCGACACCCGCCACTCAGATTAACGATCTACAGCTGCCGTATCAGTGCGCGGTCTTCGACCGGGGCGGCGAGTAGACGCTCCAGACGTGAAAGGCCAGCCCGATGCCCCAGAAGACTATCGACCACACAGGCCAGAAGTGGTTGCCCGAGTCGTAGAGTAACCACACCACGACCTGGGCCAGATTGGCCAGGACATAAAAAAGCAGGTGGATCCGCAGACCCCACTTCCTGGCGGTCTCGCTCTTCTTTGTTTGCATACCGTGCAGGCTATGGCCGACGTACTTGATAACGACTGAATTCGCTGGTTCAGCGATCGTCAATTACCCGGGATTTACATTGACCCGCAATCGAGGTGCCAACCCCCCACGTTGAAAGGATCACCGTATGACGACGACCCGCCGAGCGGTGCTGGCCGGATCCGCCGCGGTCGCAACCGACGCCCTGCTGGGAACGTCCGAGGCGCAGGCGCGGTCCCGGCCGGAAGCCAAGCCCAAACCCACCGTGGTGCTCGTGCACGGCGCGTTCGCCGACGCCTCCGGCTGGAACGACGTCGCAGCCCGGCTCATCCGCGACGACTATCCGGTTGTCGCCCCGGCGAACCCGCTGCGCGGCGTGGCCTCCGACTCCGCTTACCTGGCGAGCATCCTCGCCACGCTCAACGGTCCGATCGTCCTGGCCGCGCATTCCTACGGCGGAATCGTCGTCACGAACGCCGCGGTCGGCAACCCGAATGTGAAAGCGCTGGTCTACGTGGCCGCGTTCGCCCCCGACCAGGGTGAGTCGCTGCTGGAACTACAAACTAAATTTCCGGGAAGCAAGCTCGATGAGGCGGCGCTGGACTTCCGTCCCTACGACGCGGGCCTCGTCGACGGATACATCAAGAAAGAATTCTTCCACGACGTTTTCGCCGGCGACGTGCCGAAGGCGGCCACCGACCTGATGCAGGCCGGCCAGCGGCCCGCTGACACGCGCACGCTCGGGGAGCCGTCCGGCGCCCCGGCGTGGAAGACCATTCCCTCCTACTACCTCGTCGCCCGGAATGATCAGGTGCTCCCCGTCGCGGCACAGCGGTTCATGGCGCGGCGGGCCGGGTCAAAGATCCACGAGGTCGGCGCCTCCCACGTCGCGATGATCTCGCAGCCCACCGTGACTGCCGACCTCATCAAACGCGCCGCGCGCTGACGTCTCAGAGGGCAGCGACGTTTGAACGGTCAAGACGGCCCGGGACGTCGACGACCTGACCGGCACCGGGGTCACGGCTCTGCTGCTCGGCCGCCGTGGCTCATGTGGCGGGTCAGGTGAAGGTCCAGCCCGCCGCTGCCGCCGACTACCGGCGGCTCGCGCCCGCTGAGGCCCGTCACCGGCGGAAACGCGGTGGATCTGGCAGGTGGCCATGGCCTTGTCCTGTGCCGCTCTGGCAGGCTCTTCCTCATGGTCTCGGTATTGCAGAACGTGGCGATCGATTGTGCGGATGCTTATGGGCTGGCCGGATTCTGGAGCGAGGTGACCGGCCGCCCCCTGCATCCGGAGGACAAGCCGGGTGACCACGAGACTCAGGTGATGCTGCCGGATGGCCCGCTGTTGTACTTCAACCAGGTGCCGGAGAGGAAGACGATCAAGAACCGGATCCACCTGTGCCTGCGTCCGGAGACGTCGCGCGAGGAGGAGGTAGAGCGCCTGCTCGGCCTCGGCGCCGCCCTGGTCGCCGACCATCGGAAACCCGACGGCTCGGGCTGGGTCATCCTCGCCGACCCTGAAGGCAACGAGTTCTGCGTCCTGCGCAGCGAATCAGACCGCGCTGCGATGTCTCCCTGAATCCGGGTGAAGGTGGGGTGGACGGCGGAGTGATTCGGCAAGGTCGCTGCTAGGGCTGCCGTTGGGTGTTCGTGGTGGCGGAGCGTTCAGGCGATGTGGGTGTCGTACTCCTCGCGATTGGCGAGCACCTCGTCCATGTGCGTCTCGGCCCACATCTTGATGCCGCGCATCATGTGCTGGAGTGAGAGACCGAGGTCGGTCAGCTCGTACGTGACCGTGACTGGCACAGTCGGCGTCACGGTACGGGTGACCAGCCCGTCGCGCTCAAGGGAGCGCAGCGTCTGGGTGAGCATCTTCTGGCTGACCCCGGCCAGCCTGCGGGACAGCTCGGAGTAGCGCATCGACCGCGGCCGGCCGGTGTGGTCGCCTCCGGGCCGGTGCGGGCCGTCGTTGCCCAGCGCGGCCAGGATCAGCGCGACCCACTTGTCGGAGATCCGGTCGAGCAGCTGGCGGCTTGGGCACTTCGCCAGGAACGCGTCGTAGTCCCCCTTCGCTTGTGCCCGCCTCTGGGCCGCCGTCCTCGTCGGCATCGACCGCTCCTTCCTACCGGGCGGTGGCCTACGCACTTCGAAGTGCGTACTTCCTGCTGGAGAGTTACCCGCCCATAGTGAAGCAGGCCGAGCATCGAACACAAGCCACGGAACAAATGGAGCGAGCATGATCTGGACAGCCGGCTTCCGTACCGCAGTGATCAATCCCTATGAGCAGATCCGGCTCACCGAACCGCGCGGCTTCGCCGACCAGACGGTGCGTCAGGTGCTCCACATGGCCGGCGGCGGAGAACGCCTCCGCGTACGCCTGACGAACCGTTACGGCCGCACCCCCTTGACCATCGCCGCCGCGAGGGTCGCCACCGAGCACGGGCAGGCCGCCCTCACCTTCGGCGGCGCCGAGAGGCTCACCATCCCGCCGGGAGAAGAGGCCGCCAGTGACCCGATCGATCTGCCCGTCGCCTCTGGCGCCGACCTGATCCTCGGCCTCTATCTCCCTGAGGAGACAGGCCTGGCCACCTATTCCCACAGGCCCATGGAGACCGCTCACGTTGTCGGCGGCAACCACGTCACGTCTTCCGGACTCCCTGATGCCGAGCAGATAGAGGCCAGGTTCTACGTCTCGGGCGTCGACGTGCTCGCCCCGGACGACACCGCGGTCGCCGTGGCGTTCGGCGACTCCTGGTTCGAAGGGGTCGGCTCCACGACCGGCGCGAACAACCGCTCCGTGGACTTCCTCAACCGGCGACTCAAGCGGGGATGGGTCGTCAACCAGGGCATCGCCGGAAACCGCCTCCTGCGGGACGAGATCGGCGAGCACGCGCTGGCGCGCTTCGACCACGACGTTCTCTCCATTCCCGGCCTGACCCACGTCCTGGTGCACTTCGGCATCAACGACCTCGGCCTCCCCGGCATGTCCGGCGAACCTCCCGCCACCGCCGACGCCCTCATCGAGGGCTTCAAGGCCCTGGCCCGCCGCGCCCACAAGGCCGACCTGAAGATCCTCGCCGCCACCATCGGCCCCTTCGCGGGCGCCGTCTACCCCGGGATCAGCACCCCCGAGGGCCTCGCCGCCCGGCGCGAGGTGAACGACTGGATCCGTACCACCGACACTTTCGACGCCGTCTTCGACGTGGCCCGAGCTGTCGAGAACCCCGACGCCCCCGACCACATCCACCCCGCCCTGGACAGCGGTGACGGCATGCACCTCAACGACAAAGGCGCCCAAGCCATGGCCGACGCCGTGAACCTGGAAACCCTCGCCCTCTAGAAACCCCGTCCTCTCGCGCGCTCGGGACGGGCCCGAAGGGCCGGGCCCTGATCCTGAACGTCGTCGCCGGGCACGAACCCCAGCAAGGGGAGGAACACCTCGTCCACGATCTCGGCGATCAGTTCCTCCGTGATCGGGTGGCGGGTAAGGACCAGTTCGTGGCGGAGCAGGTCCGTCGGCACGGACATGACGCGGGGGCTCACCTCTGCTGAGGCGATCTCGCCGCGGGTGGCGGCCCTTTCGAGAATGCCGGCCATGACGTCGGCCATGATGACCGCGACGTCCATCTGGACCTCCGAGGACTCGGCCATGAGGCCGTGGAGCATTTCCCGGGGGATGTCGTGCTGCCGCCGAGCCATCCTGCGCAGCACCTCGATGACGTCGCCGCGCAGCGTGCCCGTGTCGGGCGGCTGGTCGGCGATGGAGCCGGTTTTGTGGCGCATGGCGGCGACGGCGAGCTCGGCCCGGTTGCGCCAGCGGCGGTAGAGGACCTGTTTGCCGGTCCTGGCCCGTGCGGCCACGCCCTCCATGGTCAGGCGGGTGTAGCCGACCTCGTGAAGCTCCGCCCAGGCGGCCTCCAGGATCGTGTCCTCCAGCTCCGTGCCTCGCCTGCGCTGGCTGACCTGCTGCGACACAAGAACCTCCACTAGAGACGTTGCGTCTCCTATAAGGATATCGCACTATTAAGAGACGTACCGTCTCTAGTTAGGGGTTGTCGTGAGAGCTCGACTCGACTCCGCCGTGCTCAGGCTGGCCGGAGTTCTCCTGCTCGGCATGCTCGCGCCGCTGCTGGACAGCACGATCGTGAACGTCGCCATCGACACGCTCGGCCGCGATCTGGGCGCACCGGTGTCGGACGTGCAATGGGTGAGCACGGCCTACCTGCTCGCCCTGGCCATGGCGATCCCGATCACCGGGTGGAGCGCCGACTGCTTCGGCGCCAAGCGGATGTGGCTGGTGTCGCTGCTGCTGTTCCTGGCCGGCTCCGCGCTCTGCGGGCTGGCCTGGGACCTCGGCTCGCTCGTCGCCTTCCGCGCCGTCCAGGGCGCCGCCGCCGGGCTGATGCTGCCGATCCTGCAGACCCTGCTCATGCGGGCCGCGGGCGGCAGACAGCTCGGCCGGCTGATGGCCGTCGTCAGCCTGCCCGCCCTCGCCGGGCCGATCTTCGGGCCGGTCATCGGCGGGCTGGTCGCGGGACACCTGAGCTGGCGCTGGATCTTCTACATCAACGTGCCGATCTGCCTGATTGCGGTGCTGGTGGCCTGGTGGCGGCTGCCCGCCGATGCCTCGCGCGAGCGCCGCCCACTTGACGTGACCGGCCTGCTGCTGCTCTCGCCCGGGCTGGCGGCGCTCATGTACGGTCTGGCGCAAGTGGGGACGGTGGGCGGCTTCCGGGACGTCTCCGTGCTCGGGCCGATGGCGGCCGGGGCGTTGCTGGTGGCGACCTTCGCTTGCCGCCGCACGTCTGAGCCGCTCGTCGACCTGCGACTGTTCCGCGACCGGACGTTCACCGCCTCATCGGCGCTGCTGTTCCTGTCCGGGCTGGCCATGTTCGGGTCCATGCTGCTGCTTCCGCTGTTCTACCAGCAGGAACGCGGCCAGAGCGTGATCGCCGCCGGTCTGCTGCTCGCTCCCCAGGGGGTGGGCAGCCTGCTGTCCAAAGGGCTGGGCGGCGTCGCGGACCGCGTCGGCCCGCGGCCGGTGGTGCTGGCAGGGATCGCGATGACCGTGCTCGGCACGCTGCCGTTCGCCTTCGCCGACCAGTACACGAGCGGGCTGCTTCTGGGTCTGGCGCTGGTGGTGCGGGGCGCCGGACTGAGCGCGGCCAACATGGCCATCATGGTCGGCGCGTTCCGGGGGCTGGACGGGGCGCGGATCCCGCACGCCAGCAGCGTCACCCGGATCGCGCAGCAACTCGGCGGGGCGTTCGGCGCGGCCGTGCTCGCCGTCGTCCTGCAACGGCAACTCGCCGATCATCCGGCCGTGGCGTTCGGGCACACGTTCGGCTGGGCCCTGGCGCTCACGGCGCTCGCCGTCATCCCGGCCGCTCTGCTGCCCCGTGCCGAGCAACCCGTCATTTCCGTCTGACCACCCGGACTCAGCGGTCGCACGCCGTAGCCGTAGAGGGCGCCGTCCGGGCTCCGCACCTGGCTCAACGCGCCCGCCATGCCGTTGGGGTGGGGCCTTCCTCACCCCTGAGGTGATCGCCGAGCGGCAGTGGTGCGGGCGGGATGGATGACGCCGAACCACCGCCGCAAGGCTGCCCGGAGCGTTTCGATCTCCATGGGATCCGGTTGGGGTGATGCGGAGGCCCAGGCCACGTAGCAGTCCGGCCGAAGGAGCAGGGCGGCGGGCGCGGAGGGCTGGGGGCGCGCGGTGACGATGTCGACCTGGCCGGGCCGCAGGGCGAGTGTCTTCGCCAGTGATGCTTCCTCGGTCAGGTCGAGCAGCAGGGGGCGTGCGGTTCTGGTCAGCTCGGCCAGCCGGACCGGCCCGGTCGGGGTGTGCAGTTCCAGGTCCGGGGCGAAGCGGCCGATCAGGGGGTGCGCCCCGGGTTCGCCCATGTCGTAGCGGACGTCGGCGCCCGCGGTGAGTTCGGCCAGGCGCCGCACGGTGTTCGGGTCTCGGAGCAGTTCGGTGAACAGTTCGCGCAGCCCGGTGACGTCGCTGCCGGGGGCGATCAGGGCCGACTGCGCCTGCGCGTTCAGCACCATGCGGTGGGCGGCCGATCGCCGCTCCGTCTCGTAACTGTCCAGCAGCCCGGGCGGGGCGCTTCCGCGGAGCTCGGCGGCGAGTTTCCAGCCGAGATTGATCGCGTCCTGCAGGCCGAGGTTGAGCCCTGGACCGCCCCCCGTGGCGGCGTACACGTGGGCGGCGTCACCGATCAGGAACACCCGGCCGTCGGCGAACCGTTCGGCGACCCGGGTGTTACCCCCGGTCAGCCGGCGCAGCGCGTGCGGGCCTTCGCCGTCGGGCGGACCAAGTGGCACGTCGACGCCGAGCACGCGGCGGATGCTCGCCCGCAACTCGTCGAGGCTCATCGGAGCGTCGGTCGCGGGCTGGTCCCATTCTGTGGTGCTGATCAGGGGCGGATGGCCAGGCATCGGCGCGTACGAGAACCCTCCGCGCTCGGTGCGGTGGGGCAGGAACGGCAAGACGGCGCCGTAGCCGGGTACGTTCAGGGCGCCGGTCGCGGGGTCGATCCGATCCGCCGGGACCGTAGCGTGCGCTGAGCGCACAGTCATCCGGTCGTAGGTGATGCCGGGAAATTCGATGCCGGAGAGCTTGCGCGTGGTGCTGTGGGCTCCGTCCGCGCCGATCAGGTACCGGGCCCGCAGGTCGTACGCCCCGTCCGGACTCTCGACGGCGACGGTGACCGCGTCGTCGTCCTGCGACAGGCCGATCACCTCGTGTCCCCGCCGGATTTCCACGCCCAGCTCGATGGCGCGCTCCCGCAGGACCTGCTCGACGCGTCGCTGCGGCGCCGGCAGGGCATGGATGGGGCTGTCCTCCAGCAGGCTCAGGTCCAGGCCCATCGCGCCGAACATGAAGTACGCGGAGTTGGGCTGCGGCGGTTCCGGGCTACCGCTGAGACGTTCGTACAGCCCTCGGCGGTCGAGCATTTTCACGACCTGGCCGAGCAACCCGTTCGCTTTCGGTTCCTCGCTCGGCTGCGGCAGCCGCTCCAGCACGACCGGCCGGACCCCTGCCAGGCTCAGTTCGCAGGCCAGCATCAGCCCGTTCGGACCGCCGCCGGCGATGACGACATCTGTGATCACGTGTACTCCTTCCAGGCCGTCCCGCATGTCTCCATCGCGGACGAAGCCGGTGTCGTGGCTGATGCCCTTGGCCCTCATCGCTCTGGTCCTTCCTACGGGATGAGGACGCCAGGCTAAAGACAAAAACTGCGTGTACGCAAGTTTGCGCGCACGCATTCAAGCTGGCATGCTGGGACGGTGACGACAAGGCGGGCGGGGTTGCGCGAGCAGAAGAAGCAGGCCACCCGAGAGGCACTGCGTACGGCGGCACTGCGGCTGGCTCTTGAGCGTGGACCGGACAACGTGCGCGTCGACGACATCGCCGAGGCCGCCGGCGTCTCACCGAGGACGTACAACAACTACTTCTCCAGCCGCGAACAGGCGATCGTCGCCGCCGTCACCAGCGAACGGGAGGTGCGGGTCGCGGCGGCGGTGGCCGGCCGGCCCGCCGGCGTCGGTCTCGCCGACGCCGTCATCGAGGCGATCGTGGATCAGTACACCGCCTCGGGCGAACCCGGTCGCGACGCGCTGCTGCTGATCACCACCCGCCCCACGCTGCGCGACGCATTCGTCGAAACCACTAGCGCGATCGAACATCCCCTCACCGACGCGATCGCCGAACGCCTCGGCGACACCGACCCGCACACCGCCCGTGTGCTCGCGGCGAGCGTGGCCGCCGCGGTTCGCGTCGCGCTCGAACAGTGGCTGCGAACGACCGCCGCGTCCTTCACGACCGGCGGCCTCGTCGTGCCGTCCGGCTCGCTACCGGACCTGCTCCGCACCACGCTCGCACCACTCACACCAGCACTCGACGCCGCTGAGCAACGAGCACGCCGCCAGGCGGTCTAGCCCCATCGCGGGATCACGCCTCACCCCGGACCTCAGTGCTCATCGTGGGTAGCGAGCTGTTCGATGGTGTGGAGTTCCCGGTCGATTTTCGCGAGGGCGGCGCGGCGGGACCGCGACCCGCTCGGGTCGGGCTCCGGGGCCGGCACGCGGCGGTGTTCCAGATGTGCCAGCAGGGTCTCGCTGCCCAGGCGGCGGGCGGCGAAGGCGATGACGATGGTGGCGGATTGCATCAGGCACCAGCCCGGCCGGAGCCTGGCGTCCATCGCGTCCTCGCGACCGGCGCTGTCCTGCACCAGCAGGCGCAGGAACTCGCCGCGCCGCTCGATGACACGCACGTGAGCCACACCGGGTTCGTAGCGGGGGGTGGCGTTCTCCAGGTCCGCGATGACCTGCCACACGGCGTCGAAGGGGGCGGCGATGCGGCGCTGCCCGACAACGGCGCCGGGCAGGGCGGCCGCGAGTACGGCCAGGCGGTCGATCGGGTCGAGGTCGGGGCGTGCCACGGGCTCGTTCACGATTCCCACACCTCCCGGAACGCGGCCCTGGCTCGATGCAGCCGGGATTTCACGGTTCCTGTCGGGATCCCCAACGTGGTGGCGATCTCTTGTTCGCTGAGGCCTTCCCGGGTGCGCAGGACCAGCACGACGCGCTGGGGGATCGGCAGCCGCGCCAGCGCGTCGTCGATGTCCACCAGCCCTTCCGGAGAGGCGGCGTGGTGGCCCGGGAGCGTTTCCTCGGTGGCGACCTCCACGTCCTGCCGGCGGGCCAGCCGGATCGCCGTCCGGACGGTGACCGATCGTACCCAGGTGATGATCGCCTCAGGGGCGCGCAGCGAAGGCAGGCCCTGGAAGATCGCCAGCAGGGCCTCCTGCGTCGCGTCGTCGGCCGCAGCCGGAGCGATGCGTACGCACAATCGGCGCACGTACGGCGCCAGCTCGTCCAAAAGCCGGTCCAACGCGAGCGCGTCCCCCTGCTGAGCAGCGGCGACGATCTCGGGGTCCACGCCGGGAAGATTAGCAGGAACCTTCCAGAGGTTCCCCGCCACCTTCCTGTCAGGAGGACACCACACAGAGAGGCCTGTCTTGTGAATCCAGACCTGCAGATCGTCGGCGCGGGCCTGACCGGGCTCACCGCCGCCATCGAGGCGGCCGAACGTGGCTGGCGGGTGACCGTCGCCGAGGCGCATTCTTCGCCAGGCGGGCGAGCACGCACGCTGGCGGCCCCCTTCCGGGCCAACCTCGGTACCCACGCGATCTACGTGGACGGGCCATGGTGGGCGTGGCTGGAGCGCCGCGGCCTGACCCCGCCCATCGTGGGGGCGCCGCGCCAGGCCGGCCTCGTCCGGGCCGGAGGCCGGCTCGGCCCGTGGCCGGCCGAACTCAGCCGGGCCATCGCCGCGCTGCCCGCCGAGGCGCCGGCTGAGGAATCGTTGCGCGCATGGCTCCTGCGGCACGTCGACGCCAAGACGGCCGAGGCGATCATCGCAGTGGTCTTCATCTTCACCTTCGACCACGACCCCGGACGGCTCTCGGCCGCGTTCGCCCACCAGCGCCTTCGCCGGGCGCTCGCCGGCGGTGTCCGGTACGTGGTCGGCGGGTGGTCCACCCTGGTCGATCTTCTCGCCGAACGAGCCGCCGGCCTCGGCGCGCAGATACGTACCCGGACCCGGGTACCCGCCCTGCCCGCGGGCCCGACGATCCTGGCCACCAGCCTGGCCACAGCGCGCCGGCTGACCGGCGACAGCTCGCTCACCTGGCCCGGCGGCCGCACGGCAACCGTCGACCTGGGCCTGCGGGCCGACGGCGGCCCCGACTGGTTCCGGGTACTGGACCTCGATGACCGGATCTACGCCGCCCGCTACAGCCTCGCCGACCCCACCTTGGCCCCGCCCGGACACGAACTCATCCAGATCTCCGCCGCATGCGCCCCGGGCGAGCGAAAAGCCGACGCCGAACTCCGCGTACAGCATCTCCTGGACCAGTCATGGCCCGGCTGGCGCGCCGCGGTGCAGTGGCACCGCAGTGCGCTCCGCACACACTGCACCGGAGCCATCGACCTGCCCGGGACAACCTGGCACGACCGCCCGGCCATCAGCCGCGGCGGCGCCCTCACCGTGGCCACGGACCAATCCGCCGCGCCCGGACTGCTGGCCGAGGTCGGAATCGCCGCCGCGCAACTCGCCGTCCAGCAACTCGGCGAAACCTCCACGCCCGCCGAGGCCTACGAGCGAGTCTGACCCCCGCCACGATCAAGGCCACCCTCCGGGGTGGCCTTGCTCCGTCCCGGCTCCCCGCCGTACGAGCCCCGCACCCTTCGTCGTGGCGGAGTCGTTCACGCTGCGGCGAACCTGATCGCTTCCGCGCTTCCCGCGATCCCCCGGCAGGCAGGCCCGTTCGGCGTTCGCCCCGGAGGCAGGACGGCCACGGTTCATCGCAGAGTGGCCACGAATCTCCCCAGCCGGTCGATCCCTTCTCGCAGGTCATCCGTCGATGCCGCGTACGAGAGCCGGACGTGTGTCCCGGCGGTGTGGAGGCCGAAGTCCTTGCCCGGGGTGAGGGCGACGTGGGCCTCGTGCAGCGCTCGCTCGCAGAACTGCCAGGAGGTGAGCCCGGTGTGGCTGACGTCGAAGTACACGTAGAACGCGCCGTCGGGCGGGACGGGCACCGGCAGTCCGATCCGCGCCAGGCCCTCCAGGACGAGTGCGCGCCGCTCGGCCAACTCGACGCGCCGCGCCTCGCACACCGCCAAGGACTCCGGGGTGAAACAGGCCAGCGCGGCATGCTGGGCGGGGGCGGAGGCGCAGAGGAAGTAGTTCTGGGCCAGGCGCTCCAGCGCCGGCACGAGGATCTCCGGAACGACGCACCACCCGAGCCTCCAGCCGGTCATGCCGAAGTACTTGGAGAAGCTGTTGATGACGATGGCGTCGGGATCGAGCGACAGGACGCTCTGCGGTGGCCGGCCCTGGTCGTCGTGGTCGCTCAGGTTGAGGTAGATCTCGTCGACCAGACGCCACGCGTCCCGCTCGCGCGCGAGTTCGCAGATCGCCGCGAGCTCGTCGGCGGGGACCGAGGTGCCGGTCGGGTTCGACGGGGTGGCGATCATGACCCCGCGCGTGTTGTCCGTCCAGCTCGACTTCACCGAGGCCGTGTCCAGTTGGAAGCGGGTCTCGGCAGCGGCGGGGACGAGCGTGACGCGGGCGCCGAAGCTTTCGACGATCTGCCGGTTGCAGGGGTACGACGGATCTCCGATGATCACCTCGTCGCCCGGGTCGACGAGTGCCGCGGTGGCCAGCACCAGGGCGGCCGAGGCTCCCGCGGTCACGACGACCCGGGAAGGGGCGACCTCGACGCCGTGCTCGTTCCGGTAGAACCGCGCGATCGCGTCTCTCAATTCGGGCAGCCCGAGTGCCGCCGTGTAGGGCATCGGCCTTCCGTCCATGACCTCGCGCATCGCGTTCAGGACCGCCGGGGGCGCGCCGAAGTCCGGTTCGCCGATGCTCAGCTTGATGACGTGGTGCCCTCGGGACTCCAGCGTCGCGGCGTGCTTGCCGAACTCCATCGCGAAGAACGGGGCGACAGCCCGCGCACGTTGCGAAATTCTCACGCCACGGCCTCCGGCTCGCTCACGCGTGGGTGCATGTCGTCTCCATGGCTCTCCTTGGTTGCTCCGATGGAAAGCGTTTCACGTACGCCGCCGACCCGTTCGGGCGGCCGGCAGCGGGACCAGGGTGACGGCGGCCACGAGCCAGGCACGATGCAGGCACGATGCAGGCACGATGCAGGCGCGGCCGGGCCTTGGCGGAAGCCGGCGAGGCGCCGATCGCGCCCGCTGTCCAGATCCCCAGGGATCAGAGCGTGGTGGTGAATACGGGCATCCAGTTGGGGCGGGGGAGGGCGCCAGTCCAGCCGGTGAGCGGGGTGACCTGCTGCTTGCCGGTCACGTCGATCAGCACCAGACGGTAGCGGGAGTTGTTGGTCGCGCCGTGCTGGGCCCAGGCGATCAGGTGAGTGTCATCGGCCCAGGCCAGCAACTGCATGATCGCGAGACCGCCGCCCGGCTTCAGGAGGGTGGTCGCACCGGAGGCGACGTCCGCGACGAAAGGTGGCGAGCCGAGCCTGCCGCCCATGGCCAACCGCCGGCCGTCGGGGGACAGCCCGGCCGGCTGGTCACTCGACGCCTCCTTGGCGGGGCCGGGACGGGAACGTCCCGTGAGGTCGTAATACTTGCGGGGCGTCTGACGTGCCCCGGTCCACTCCCAGATCAGCGAGCCGTCATGGCTCCAGGACAGATCGTTGCGCAGACCGGCGGAATCCCGGGCGCCGGGCAGGGCGTGGAAGGTGACTTTGCCGCTGTCCACGTCCACGAGGGCGAAGCCGGTCCTGACCTGTCGCGCGTCCGGCTGCGCGGCGGGGTCGGCGAAGAGGCCGGGGACGCGGTCGTACGGCCGCGTGCTGGTCTCCCGCGGTCAGCAGGAACGCCAGGCGCATGAACGCGGGAGAACGCGCCGACACGAATTCGTGGAACTCTCGCCGATCCGCGGAGGTCACCGGCCCTCCACCATGCGGCGCGGCTCGCGCTGAGCGCGTCGGCGCGCTGCACCTGCGGGTGGGTGATCGACCATGGGCACGACCGGTCGTTGCCGCTGCTGCGGGACTTCCTGGGTGCGGGGTGAGCCGACGACCGCGCACGCCGACGTCACCGGACCGGCGACGGCGAGCAGCAGGGTAACCATGCAGGGAGGTTTCACGGCTCCGGGTGCTCCGCTCTTCTGGACAAAAAGTGATAAACCCCGCGTTGGGCGAGCAACCAGGTAGATGCACGTTCCTCACGATTGGTTCTCATAAGGACGCGGCAGGGTGCGGCAATCTTTGCGACCTGCTGCGGATGTTTTCGGCGCGATCAAGAGCCGCGGTGGCTCAGGCCTGTAACGGCCCCAGACTTCGGCAAGCCGGACAAGTCCGTGGTAACGGGGTTCAGCGGTTGTCGTAGTGGTGGCGGGCGGCTTCGATCTCGTCGTTGTGGTCGGTGGCCCACTGGACGAAGGCGTAGGCCGTCTCGCGCATGCCTTCGCCGAGGAGGGTGAGCCCGTATTCGACGCGTGGCGGCATCTCGGGATAGGAGGTGCGGGTGACGAGTCCGTCGCGTTCCAGGTGCCGCAGGGTGAGAGTGAGCATCCGCTGCGAAATGCCGGGGATCTGGTCGTACAGGGCGCCGAAGCGGAAAGGCCCGGCGGCGAGGATGCCGATGACGAGGATGGACCATTTGTCGCCGACCCGATCGAGCGTGTCGCGGATGCCCTGGCCGTTGTCGGGCCATGACGCGCACGGGTGTGGCGGGGTCCGGGCCGCCGCCAGGCGCGGGTCTGGATCTTGGCTTGCGAACATCGATGTGCCTTTTGTACGGGTCGAAACGGCTGCCTATGGTGGAGCTACTTACAAATCGTAACCAATGTGGGGTATCTCCATGTCTTCCACCATCGCCGTCGTCGGTGCCGGGCCGGGTCTGGGCCGGGCGATTGCCCGGCGGTTCGGCGCGGCCGGACATCCGGTCGCGTTGATCTCCCGCAACCGCGACAAGCTCCAGCCGATCGCCGACTCCCTGGCCGCCGAAGGGATCACCGCCGGGGCGTACCCGGCCGACGTCACCGACAGCGCCGGGCTGACCGCCGCGCTGGAGGCCGCCGCCGCCGATCTCGGCCGGATCGGCGTCCTGTCCTACAGTCCCGCCCCCGCCTGGGACCACAGCGCCGGGCCGGTTCCCGACACCGCGGCGATGGGGTTCACCACCGCGCTGGAGACCACGCCCGAGTCGGCCCGCGCCCAGGTCGACCTGATCGTCGGCGGCGCGCTCACCGCCGTCGCGGCGGTCCTGCCCGCGATGCGCAAGGCCGGTGACGGGGCGCTGCTGTTCACCACCGGCGCCTCGGCGATCCTGCCGATCCCGCTGCTCGGCAACGCCGCCATCGCCCAGGCCGGCCTGCGGCACTGGGCAAAGACCATCGAGGGCGATCTGGCCGCCGACGGCGTCTACGTCGGGCACGTGAGCATCGGTGTCGCGATCGTCCCGGGCGGGGGTGAGGGCGATCCCGATGCGATCGCCGAACGCTGGTACCAGCTTGCCCAGGCCCGCGACACCTTCGAGACCACGATCGGTTTCTGATCCGCCGACCTGACCTCTCGCCGGGTCCTGGCGCTTGGAGAACTCCCTGCTCAACGAGGTAGGCGGGCGGTTCGACACACCCCCGGGACGCCGGCTAGCGGGGTTCTGGGGGTTCCGCTTCGATGGCATGGTGAAGGCGCTGGTGAAGATCGTGAGCTTGGCGGAGGTGGACGTTCGCCGTCGTGTGGTCGCCGGTGGATCGGGCCAGATGGGCGAGTTCGGCGTGTGCGTCGGCTTGCCCTTGGACGTGGCTGATCTGGCAGGCGAGGGCGAGCGCGGTGGTGGCGTGCTCGTGGGCGGTTCCCGGAGTGCCTAGACCGCGGTGAACGACGGCCAGGTTGTGGTGGGTGTCGGCTTGGTTCATGACGTCTCCCAGTTCCTGGAACAGGGAGAGGGCCTGGTCCAGGTGGGCTTGAGCGTCTTGGTACCGGCTCAGGTGCTCGTCCAGCATGCCGAGTTGCCGGTGGCAGATGCCGATACCACGGCGTTGCCCGGCCTGCTCGAACAGCCCCATTGCCCGGGTGAGGTGTTCGCGTGCTGTGATGTGGCTGCCTTCCAGGCGGTCGAGGATGCCGAGGTTGGAATGGGCGAATGCCTGTTCCACGAGGTTGTCGCCTGAGGAGGCGACTTCGAAGCAGAAGGTGGCGTGCGCCCGGGCCTGGGCGAGGTTGCCGAGCCACTTGTGGACATTGCAGCTTGAGGCGCCGTCGGGTCCGATGGATCGCGGCGCGGCAAGGCGATCAGCGTGCTGACACTCACCAGACTGGTCATCAGGACCAGCCCGCCGAACAGCCACCAGTTCCACGTCATGGTGAGCAGGTTGGTGAGTCCTCCGGCCGTCACTCCGGCGATCGGACCCAATGCCACAACGACCAGGCGTCCTCGCCGGCGCGCCCGCAATCCGTCTGCCATCGTGAGCACCTCGTGTCGTTGTCGACCGGGGACATGCCTCCAGAGTGCTTCAGTATCAGCGCGAGCAGGACGCATAGCGACGAACGCGTTACCTCGCCGGCCGAGGCTCATGGCCATGCACCCGACGTTTTCCCTGCTCGCGGAGCCGGACGCGCTGCCCGTCCGGTGGGAAGCGGACGGGACGCTCGCCGCGCTGCTGCTCGCCATTGCCGAGGGGCGGGTGGAGCCGCTGGGGATCCAGGTGGATCGGGCCCGGTCCGTGCCGGCGCGGCAGGGCTGGTACGCCGGGGTGCACGCCGCCACCGCCCTTACCGAGCAGGACACGCTCACCCTGCGGCCCCCCAGGACACAGCGGTGTGGCGACCGTCACAAGGATGTCGAGCTGCTCATCGTGCCCGGAGCCACGACTGTCCGGCTACTTCCCGTTGCGTGTCAGCGGCGATGTCAGGACAACGACGGTCCGGTATCAGCGCGGTTGGCGACAGTAGGCGACATGAACGGTTCGGCGACCGCGGCCTCGGGGCTGCGAACCGGGCCACACCGGGGCAGGTCTCGCAAGATCGAACACTGTAGGTGAGGAGATTCATGATGGGACAGAGCAGCGGCGGCTTCTCCGAGGCGGGGCTGCGCAGGCTGCGTGAGGTGCTGGCGCGGCCGGTCGAGTCGGGGAAGATCCCCGGTGTTGTCGCCCTGGTCAGCCGGGGTGGCCAGACGCACGTCGAAGCGCTCGGGACGATGCGCCACGACGGTGGCGCGCCGATGCGGCGGGACACGATCTTCCGGATGGCCTCGACGTCCAAGCCGCTCACGGTCGCACCGGTGATGGTCCTGCTGGATGAGTGCCGGCTGCGGCTGGACGACCCGGTCCAGGAGTGGCTGCCCGAACTGGCCGACCGGCAGGTGCTCAAGCGGCCCGACAGCCCGCTGGACGACACCGTGCCGGCGCGGCGGCCGATCACCGTACGGGACCTGCTGACCTCCACCTTCGGGCTCGGCATGGATCTGACGGCGATGAGCTTTCCGATCATGGGCAAGGTTTTCGAGCTGGAGCTCACCGGCCATGGAGCGCCGGTGCCCGGACCGGACGAGTGGATGCGCCGCCTGGGCACGCTGCCGCTGATGTACCAGCCCGGAGAGCAGTGGCAGTACCACATCAGCATCGATGTGCTGGGCGTGCTCGTCGCGAGGGTCACCGGCCGGCCGTTCGAGACGTTCCTGCGCGAACGCATCCTCGACCCGCTGGGCATGACCGACACCGGCCTGCACGTGCCCGCCGGCAAGATCGACCGGCTGCCGCCCAGCTACGCCCCCGACCCGCAGACCGGAGAGTTCCTCGTGTGGGACGAGGCGGCAGGCGGACTGTACAGCGAACCTCGACAGTTCCAGTCGGCCGCCAATGATGTGGCCTCCACCGTCGACGACTACCACGCCTACTTCCAGATGCTGCTCAACGGCGGGATGCACGGGAACGAACGCATCCTGTCCCGGCCCGCCGTCGAGCTGATGACCACCAACCGCCTCACGCCCGAGCAGAACGCCGCCCGAAACACCCTGGCTCGCGACAACGTCCATGTGTCGTACGGCCAGGGGCTGCACGGCGGCTGGGGCGTGGGGATGGCGGTGCGCACCTACCGGGGCGACTACGCGCCCATCGGCCAGTTCGGCTGGGACGGCGGAACCGGCACCAGCGTCTACGCCGACCCGGCCAACCAGCTCACCGGGATCGTGCTCACCCAGGTCGGGATGTCCACCCCGGATTCACCGCGGGCTATCCACGACTTCTGGACCACGCTCTACCAGGCACTCGACGACTGACCAGGTCGGGTCACCCGACTTCTCCAACAGATTCGAAGGAGCACACCGTCATGTCCATCACCCTGACCGACCAGGACAAGGCCACCCTGCGCACCGCCGCCTACGGCGCCGTCACGCTGCTGTCCGCCGCCGATGCCGCCGGCAAGCCCCACAAGGTCGCCACCGAGGGCTCCATCGCCCTGGCTTCGGCCACCGGCCTGATCGGCCACGTGCTCGCCGAAAAGACCAGGGACATCAACCTGAACGGCAAGTCCGTCGCCGAACTCGCCGACCACGTGCTGCCCGCTCTGACCGCATCCGTCAGCCTGCTCAAGCAGCAGGACCCGGCAGAGGCCGACAACTTCCGCAACACCGTCCTCGTCGCCATCGACGCGGCCGCCCGCACCCACCAGGGCGAGCCCCGCCCCACCCTGGCCGAGATGATCCGCAAGATCACCGAAGCCCTCGACGCCGCTTGATGCCAGGTCGACCCGCGCAGCCACAGCTTGTCACCGGGGTCCTCTCCGGACCCCGGTGACACGGCGACGAGGGCGGGTCAGACGGGGCCGAGCCCCGCCAGGGCGCGTCGCCACCTCGCATGCTCCGCCGGCCGACGCTGATCCCGCCGATCTGGCCGGCGCACCGCACTGAAACGGAAACGCCACATGCCGACGAGCTCCATCACCGCGGCGTACTGCTCGGGGGCGACGACCTCGTCATGTCGCCGCTTCCATGAGAAGCCCACCGCCGCGCCAGGCCACCCTCGAACCGGAACGGGACCGGTTTGACCAGGCCGGTGCCAAGATTGGAGGCTAGCTCGCATGATCTTCACCAAGGCCGAACTCGACTATCTGGCCGGCCAACCCCTCGGCCGCCTGGCCACCGTCTCCCCGACCGGCCAGGTCCAGAACAACCCCGTGAACTTCTTCGTGGACGCCGCCGCCGGCACGATCACGATTGGCGGCGGCGCGCTGGGAGCCACCAAGAAGTTCAGGAACGTCCAGCAGGGCAGCACCGCCTCGCTCGTCGTGGACGACCTCGCCGCAACGGACCCGTGGACGCCGCGCGGCATCGAGATCCGCGGTTCGGCGGTTGCCCTGACGGACCACGAGCCGCCGCTCCCGGGGCTGGCCCGGCAGATCATCACGATCGCGCCCACCCAGATCATCTCGTGGGGCCTGGACGGCCCCAGGTCGAGCCGCAAGGTCTGAAAGCACGCGCTTGAGAAGGGCAGGTGTTGCCGGCTACGACCTCGAAGGCCCGCGATCAGCCAGGGGTATCCAGCCCTTTGCGATCGAGCGCTGCCCGGATCTGGCCGAGCCACTCTGTGCCCAGCCGGCGTCCGTTCGGGAGTTGGTCGCCTCGATCCCAGCGCCACGCTGTGATCATCGCCAGCATGAGGATCCGGCACTCGCGCAGCAGGTCTTGATCGACACCCGGATAGTGCTCGCTGACTTCTTCGGGCGCATGGGCGAGGTCGAATTCGACAGGCCCACGGCAACACGTCTCGAAATCTATGAACAGCAGCCCGTTCTTCGTGGTGAGCACGTTGCCCGGGTGCGGCTCGCCGTGCAGCAGCTGCTCGGCGCTCCCGCGCTCGCCGATGGCTCGTCTCAGGCTTCGTAACGTGTCGCCGAGCAGCTCCCGGTCGGCGTCGGCGAGTGCCGGAGTGCGGTCGCGGTTGGCCACGAGTCGTTGAGCCTGCTCGACCCGGTCCGTGAAGTGCGGCGTCGGGACATCGAGCTCGCGCATGCCGGCATGCAGTCGCTCGAGCGCATTCGCGTAGTCGGCTGGTGAGGCCTCTTGAGGTGTCACGGGTTCGTAGTAGGTCCACAGCGTGACCACGAACCCGTCATGCTCATAGACGCGCGGCTCCACCCGAGGCTCGAGAGCAGCCACAGGGCACCCGGATTCGGCGAGCCGCTGAGCAAGCTCGACCTCGAACTGTGCGACCTGATGCGCTACAGGCGCCACCCGGGCCAGGACGTCGCAAGGCAGCAGACGCAGCGTGAGCTTGTTCGAGTCATGAAGAACGATCACGTCGTCGACTGTCAGGCCAAGTGATGAGGCAGTCGACCTGGCCGCGGCCACCGCACGCGGGACCTCTGACGCCTGCATCGTCGCCTGGCCCCTCTCCCTCAAGCGCCGCCATACTCTGCAAACGGTGCAACCCGGGCACCATACCAAGTTGTCGACGGAGAGCCGTGGTAGCGCGACGGAAACGGTGATCTGCCGGCGCGGGTGCGGGTTGCGCCCACTCGGCCGATGAGTTTCGCCTCGCCGCGTCGTCTGCATGTTGGGAACATCCTTCCGCGCCTGCGGGAGGCCCGAGATGGGATGACAAGGAGCGTGCACACCGTGGACCAGGAGAACGTGAGCGCCACCCTGGCTCTCGCCGTGCCCGCCGCGAGGGTGTTCGCGGTGCTGGCGGACCCGACGACCCATTCTGCGATCGATGGCACCGGCTGGGTCCAGGAAGCTGTCAACCAGGCGCCGCTGACCGAGGTGGGGCAGATTTTCCGGATGGACATGTATCACGCCAACCATCCGGACGGTGACTACCGGGTGGTCAACAAGGTCCAGGCGCTCGACCCGCCGCGCGCCATCGGCTGGCTGACGGGGTACGAGAAGAGCGACGGTCATCTGGAGTTCGGCGGCTGGATCTGGCGTTACGACCTTGCGCCGCTCGGTCCGTCCGAGACCGAGGTCACGCTCACCTACGACTGGTCGGCGGTGCCGCAGTCCATCCGGGAGTACATCCAGTTCCCGCCGTTCGGCCCTGAACATCTCACGAACTCGCTGCACCACCTGGCTGAGCTGGTCCGCGGTAGGTGATGTAGTCGACGGGGTGCGCCGGCGCGATGCCCGACGCTTGCTGGGTGGTGGGCACAGCGCTCGGTAAGCGAGTGCCAGGTTCGGGCTGCGGGGCTTCCCGGTGCGGGGCAGGTCGATGTTGACGGCGCGACGCAGGGCACACAATCAACGTGTCATCGGCTCTGCCGGCGACTGGCGAACCAACGCGACGGGTAAGTCACGGCCCGAATACTCCAAACTCCGCCGACTCTAATGAGGTCAGGCGACAAATGCCGTAACAAAATTGATCTGCCACGGCATTTGTCGTTCACCTGCTCGAGCGGCCGAGAGTGATTTCGACTCAATCACCGATCACGGTCCTAAGGGATGCCCTCGGTCTCCAGGGAGGGCGTCGTCGCCGAACTCTTCCCCGGGCGGGCGTTCTCACCCTGGTCCGTACCCGTGCGCTACGGCTACCAACCGTGGTGGCCATGCCTGTCGTGCTCGAACTTCTTGTCGTGCTCGGACTCGTCGTGCTCGAACTTCTTCTCGTGCTCGGACTCGTCGTGCTCGAACTTCTTGTCGTGCTCGAACCTGTCGCGGTCGAACTTCTTGTCGTGCTCGAACTTCTTGTCGTGATCGAACTTGAGGTGGTCGATCTTGACGTGGTCGAACTTGAAGCGATCGGACTTCTTGTCGCGGTCGAACTTCTTCTCGTGCTCGGACTCGTCGTGCTCGAACTTCTTGTCGTGCTCGAACCTGTCGCGGTCGAACTTCTTGTCGTGCTCGAACCTGTCGTGCTCGAACTTCTTGTCGCGGTCGAACTTTCGGTCGTGGTCGAACTTCTTGTGGTCGAACCTCTTGTGGTCGAACTTCTTGTCGTGGTCGGACTTGTCGTCATGACCCCACCAGAGGACGTCGCACACGCCCCACTCGTCCGAGCAGCCCATGGCTGAGTTGGGCTGGAGGGGGGTGGTGCTCGCGCTCGCCACTGCCTGGCCCAGCGGAACGAACAGGAGGCCGGCGGCCGCAGCGGCCAGCGGGAGCTTCGCGATACGCCTGTAGCGCGGCGTCAGCAAATGCCGAATTTCAGTATTCACGTGCTCTCGTTTCCATTCATGGATAAATCGACGCGAAATCTGACACCCGCATCGAAGCAGGCATTCAGACGGAAGCGTACATACCCACAAGGAATATCTCATTCACCTCAATGAACCCAAACAACCCGTCAAATCCGATACCTTTCAGAGAGGTGTCGTCGAACAAAGATTTTGGTGTTCTTTGCATGTCGTGAGACATGTCACGACACTCGTTCCGGCCCATTGGCATTCGGCGACACGCGGCGAGGAAGAGCCGGCCGGCAGTTCGGTAAGCAGCTTGTCCCACGTGGCCACTCGCACGTATCTGTGAGCGCAAGTTTGAACCTCGCGCCTGCCGCCGGGTCGTTTTCGTCGCGTCCAGTTGTCTGCGAGGCACGCCGGCCGTCTACGGCCGATCGTTCGTTGCAGGAAAAATGACCTGATTGTGGATCGCGGGCGGCGAAGATCTCGGCGGCAATGGTGACGCACTCGCCGCAGATCGACATCGTGCGATGTGGGTCGGTGCAGTCGCAGAACGAGTGACCCGCTCGGATCGCGGCGGTCGAACGCTACGTAGCGCTCAGTGACGAATAAGGCCGTTCGTGAGTCGGCATCGGCCGGCCCGGCAGTCCTGCAGACCTTCCATGGCGGCGTGTCGGGCCCTGGTCAGTTCGGCGATCTTGGCGTCGAGCCGGTGCACCACTGCCTCCAGCCGCCACCGCTGGCTGTCGCAGGTGGCACCGCCCTGGTCGTGAGCGGTCAGGGCGTCGCTGACTTCGTCGAGGGTGAAGCCCAGTTCCTGCAGGGCCTTGGCCATCTGGATGCGCTCCACCGCCGCGGCGTCGAAGACGCGATACCCCGAGGGCCGACGCTCGGCGGCGGGAAGGATGCCGCGCCGCTCGTAGAAGCGGACCGTGTCCACGCTGACCCCGGCCTCGCGGGCAACCTGTCCGATTTTCACCGCCCCCGAAACTGGGACTGCGCGGTCAGAGACGACGACACCGCCCGCGCCATCCTGGAGGAGTACTACCGACTGCCCGACGCTGCCACTCAAAGCCCCGACGAGTTGGAGAAGCACCTGGCCGCCAAGGGCCTGCGCTCGTTCTCCTCGAACGCCGATCCGCCGTCCTCCGTGCGGATAATTCTCGTGAAGCGCATCAATTCACTCCGATGAACTGGTGGTCGGTGCGGATCCGGCCATCGCCGTCCAGGGAGAGGATGTCCAGGCCGCCGCCGACGGGCTGTCCCGTGTGGGTGGACACCATCGACCACCGGACGCCGAGCACGTTGGGCAGCAGGAGGGACGCCGCTTCGGCGCACTCGAAGACGTGTTCGCCCGATGCGACGAACATCTCGTAAGCCCGGGTCACCCTGGCGTTCAAGGCGTCGTGACCCCGGACCTCAAGCGGCGGCACCGGAAACGCCAGCCCCGCGGCGGCCTCCCGGATCTCCTGTGGCGGGTCGACCAGCACCTGGACCCCGTCGAACGCCCACACTTCGCGGATGAGCGCGGCCCGCGCCGCCGGATCGGGTTCGTTCCACTGGGCGACGTATCGGTCGGCGCATTGCTTGATATCGAGTGGGTTGCTCATGCACAGCAGTGTGCGGACGCCGGCGGGGTAGCGCGATTCCCCGCAGGGAATCGCGCCGCTGCCGACGCCCGGCGGAACCTGATCAGTTCCCGGGTGAGCTGCGGCCCCGGCCCGCTACGAACGCTCCCGGTCCCGCAGCATCGCCAGGGCCTTCTCGATCCGCCGTACGCGCGTCTCGGGCTTCTTCGCGTTTTCGACAGCGAGCACGTGCTCGCGCTTGTGGCTGTAGGCCAGGCGGTCGTAGGCAGCGCGCGCGACCGGGTCGGCGTCCAGGGCGCGGGCGAAGTCCGCGGGCTCGACCACAACAGGAGGCTCGGCATCGAATTCCACCTCGACCTCGACCTCGTCGCCGGTCACGACGCCGGCGGCTTGCCGGTTGGCCTTGCTCAGGCCGAGCAGGTAGCGGCCGCGCATGATGGCGACCCTGCTTTTCCACGAATGCCCGTTGATCGTGATGGTCACCCTCGGCCGCTTGCCTCCGCCGAGCGCCTCCACGACTTCTTCGGGAACTTCGAGCCCCCTCATGGGCTCCACAGGCTCGACGTAGGCTCGAAACTTCATGATCTGCTCCCGCTGTCCTGCCGGCTCACTGTGGATCCAGCCCGCCCCGCCCACGCTATCGCCGTGCCCTGGATGCCCGCGGCAACGGTGATCAGGCACCGCGGCTGGCCGTCCCGGGCCCTGGTCTCGCATCGGCATGGGTGGTCGGTCAATCGGCCTGCTGCAATGCGAGTGCCAGGACCACCTGCCGCGGCTCGGTGAATTGCAGCACATTGCCGGAGGGATCCAGGAAGGCGCAGTCGCGGACACCGTCAGGCTGGTCGATCGGTTCTTGCATCACTTCGGCGCCGGCGGCCTCGATGTGCTCGAAGGTGGCGTCGCAGTTGCCGGTCTCGAAGGCAAGACGACCCAGCAGGCCCTTGGCCATCAGGTCCTCGATCGCCTGCCGGTCAGCCGGTAAGACACCCGGGTCCGCGGCGCGGGATTCGAGGAAAATCTGCACGTCCGGCTGTGACGGCAGGCCGAGGCTCACCCGCCGCGCCCCCTCGGGTTCGGCGTCGTCGCGTACCTCGAAGCCGAGCACGTCACGGTAGAAGCCGAGCGCCTCCTCGACGTCATGGACAGCGAGAGAGCAGGACGAGAGCCTGAGATCCATGCCGGTCGACGCCGCTCCTTGGCGCCGGCGGGGAAGGAAGACGATGTCGAGGTCGCGGATCCGGTCCGGGTCGGCGTCGATGGCGATGTGGGTGATCTTCCCGTCGCCGATGGTGAACGAGAAGACGGCCTTCGGCCGGCCCCGATGCGACCAGACGGCCGCCGGAACGCCGTCGACCAGGGCGAGCCGGGCGGCCTGAGCCCGTCCGGCGAAGAAGGCCGCCACCGCGTGGTCGCCGCGGACCTCGCCGACCACGGCGTCCGGATCGAGCAGTCCGAGCAGGGCGGCGAAATCCCCGCTCCGGGAGGCGGCCAGGAAGGCCGCGACGATTTCCCGCTTTGCCGACCGCGCGGCATCGGACGCCCCGGCCGCTCCTTGCACCCGGCGCCGGGCCCGGCTGGCCAGTTGCCGGGTTGCCGCCGGAGAGCGGTCGATGATGGCGCTGATCTCGCCGAACGACACAGCGAACACGTCATGCAGGACGAACGCGAGCCGCTCGGCGGGAGCCAGCGTGTCCAGCACCACCATCAGCGCGACACCGACCGAATCGGCCAGCAGCGCCTCGTTCTCGGGGTCGGACTCGCCGGTCGGGTGGACACCCGCGTGCGGCACGGCCGGCTCGGGCGGCAGCGCCCCGGCCGACTCCTCACGCCGGGTCCGGCGTGCTTCGAGCATGTTCAGGCAGACGCGGGCGACGACTGTGGTCAGCCACCCGGCCGGATTCTCCACCTGGCCGGTGTCGGCGCGGCTGACCCGCAGCCATGCCTCCTGCACCGCGTCCTCGGCCTCGCCGGGTGAGCCGAGCATCCGGTACGCCACCGCGTGCAAGCGGTCGTGGTGTTCGGCGAATCGCTCGCTCACCCAGTCCTGCTCGGCCATCTGTCACATTCCTCCGTTTCGGCGGTCATATCAATTGACCGGCGCACTCACGCCGATGTGACATCCGGGTCCGGCCAGGACGTCACACCTGCCGGTTCAGGCAGCACCCACATCGCAAGCAGTACAAGGAGACACGGCATGAAAGCGAACGTCAGCTCGATCCTCCTCGGCGTCCGGGACCTGGACCGGGCCAAGCGGTTCTACACGGATGGGCTCGGCTGGACGGTCAAGCACGACTACGGCGTCTCGGTGTTCTTCGAATCGGACGGAGGCTCGCTCGTCGGCTTCTACAGCCGGGAAGGTCTGGCCGCCCAGGTGGGCACAAGCCCGGAAGGCAGCGGCTTCAGCGGGCTGGTCCTCACCTACGTCGTCCGCGGTGAGGCACGGGTCGACGAGATCATCGCGGAGGCGGAGAAGGCCGGCGCCACGATCCTCAAGCCCGCCGGCGCCCTGCCGTGGGGCGGGTACGGCGGCTCCTTCGCGGACCTGGACGGCTACATCTGGAGTCTCGGCTACAGCGCCCAGGCAACGGACCAGCCCTACGCGGAGTAGCCGCCAGAGTGACGCGGCCATCGCCGCGCGTCGTCGGACGAGGTCTTCGCGCCGCTCCGGCCCTTGGCCCGCGGGCGCGGCGCGGACCTTGCCGCCGCCGTCGTTCCAGGCCGTGACGTCCTCGGCCAGCAGGTGGGCCAGCGTGGTCAGGTCGCCGCTCCGCGCGGCGTCGAGAAAGCGTCCACCAACTCGGCGTGCTCGGCGCCGGAGGGGTGGAAGCGGTCGCGGCCTGCTGTCAGCTTCCCGGCGGCGCGGTGGTGGTGCTGGCGGCAGGTGGCGACGGGGGTGTCGATGATGTACGCGATGTCGTCGTAGGGGAGGTCGAAGGCTTCAGGAGCCGCCATCCCAAGGGCGCCAGGGCCAGCCACATGCACAGGACCGCGAACGGCATGAGGGCCTGGCGGCTGGGTCCGTCCAGCACTTCGTAGCTGACGAACAGGACGAGGGTGGCCAGCACGAGTGCCAAGGTCGTCGTGCTGATCCGCTTCAGGATGGCCAGTTGGATGATCAGGGCCAGGAACCCAAGGTAGACAAGCTGGGTGCCGAATCCGTACAGGATCGGCTCGGCTCCCGGGATGCCGCGGATCTGCTGGTCCAGGGCCTTCAACTGCGCGTGGTCGTCGGTGGCGGACAGGACGTACAGGTCGACGAGCATCTCGGCGATCGAGGCGGCAACGCTGATCAGGGCCACCGCCAGACTCACCCTGGCGAGGATCTGCCCGGCACCGTGGCTCCGGACCCGGCGAAACAGTTCGACGCAGGCGACGGCCAGCAGCACGAAGCCGATGAGCCACACCGAATGCGCGATCGTCGACCATGGCTCGACTCCTTCGTTGCCGCCGAACCTCATGAACGTCCAGCCGCCGATCTGCCCCACCGGCGCCAGGATGAGTGACCACCCGGCGAGGGTTCGCCAGGTCGTCGGGTCGGATGGGCCGCGGCGCAGCAGTTCACGTCCTACCGGCAGGAAGGCCAGCCACAGAATCAGCGCCGATCCGG
The DNA here is from genome assembly GCF_044460125.1 of Nonomuraea sp. NPDC050153. Lineage (NCBI taxonomy): Bacteria > Bacillati > Actinomycetota > Actinomycetes > Streptosporangiales > Streptosporangiaceae > Nonomuraea > Nonomuraea sp. NPDC050153. Next base: position 11,016 of record NZ_JBITJQ010000058.1, on the reverse strand, counting down.
CCTGCGCCAGTCGCAACGGGATCTCCACCAGCAGCTCGGCGCCGTTGACCAGCACCGCCACGGTCACCAGGGTCGCGAAGAGTGCGGTGGCCCTGCCTTGCGTCGCGAGGTGTATCGCCTGCACGACCAGTGCCAGGAACAGCAGCGCCGGCCCGACGTCGTAGACGGCCGGCTGCACCCCGGGCAGGGCGTGGATCTGGCCGCTCAGGGCCCGCATGTCGGTGCGGTTGTCGGTGGAGAAGCCCACCACCAGATCGATCACCATCTGGATGAGCAGGCAGCCCGCGCCGATGACACCGGCGATCAGCGTGCCGGTGGCCAGTGTCCGCCCTCCCGGGGTGGTGTCCCTGGCTCGTCGATACAGCTCGACGCAGACGATCGCGTACATGACGTTGTTGACGACCCAGGCGATGTGGGCCAGGGTCCAGCCGGGTTCCTGGCCGCCGGTACCGCCCAGGCGCATCGAAGCCCAGCCGACCAGGACCGACAGCGGTGCGGTGACGAAGGACAGCCCGGCGATTCGTTTCCAGCTCATGGGCGCCGACCCTAACGTTACAGAATTTTTTCTGCAAGTTTTTCTCTGCAGGAAGTTTTCTGCACGACGGTCCCGGTGCGGCTAAGCTGGTCAAATGTCAACCGACCCGGTCATGCACACCCCGGCGGCGATGAAGGCACTCGCCAGCCCGCTGCGGCGAGAGATCCTCAGGCACCTCGCCAATCACGGCCCGGCCACCTCCACCACGCTGGCCAAGGCCATGGGTCAGAACACCGGGACGACCAGCTACCACCTGCGGATGCTGTCCGACACCGGTTTCGTGACCGAGCTGCGCGACCGCGCCAAAGGGCGCGAACGCTGGTGGGATGTCGTCAAAGCCGACCGGCGGATGCCCGCCCGCGAAGAGCTGACCGACGCCGAACAAGACCTCGCCGAGCGGCTGGGTGACTCCAAACTCGCCGAGGACCTGCGGATGCTGTCCGCCTTCGCCCGCAACCGGGACGAGGCCAGCGACTGGCAGCAGGGCTCCCGCTCCAGCACCTTCATGACCAAGGCACAGCTCAAGGAGTTCCACGAGGAGTACCTCAAGCTGGTGCACCGCTTCGGCGCCGACCGCGACCACGCACCCGCCGACGCCCGAATGATCCTGCTGCGCTGGATCGGCTTCCCCGACCCCCGCGGCTCCTGATCCCCTCCACCGCGGCGTGCCCGGAGCGTCCGGAAGGTTGGCCACCATGCTCGACCACGCTGGGCACGGTACGGGTCGCAGGTCAGCCGCGGGTGTCGAGCGGGACGTCCACCGAGAGGTGCGAGGACAGGGCGCGGAGGAAGTCCGGGGCGTCGAAGACCGCGCCCGCGGAGACGACGCCGGTGGTCCTGGTCCGGCCGGTGAGGATGCGGTCGACGGCCTCCACCGCGAGCGGCGCGCTGATGGCGTAGATGTCCTGACCGGTGGCGGCCACGCGGCGTTCCGCGCCGCCCGAGCGGACCAGGACGTCGACGACGAAGGTCTGCGCGGAGCGGCCGAGCTCGTCGACGGCGGTCAATGCCGAGGCGTCACCGGCGGACAGGTCCGCGGCCGCCTTGGCGGCCATGTACGTGCGTACCTCCGGGATGGCCAGGTGGCTGGGAACGGTGACGACGTCGGCCATGGTGAACTCGCCGATGACGCTCTGGGGGCCGAGCGGAGCCGGGAAGGGCCACTCCAGGGTCGGCAGGGCGTCATCGTGGTACTCCAGCCGGCCGCCGGCGTAACGGACACGGCGGCCGCCCCGCCGCTGCCCGGAGACCGTGCCCGAAGCGAGCGTCCCGGCGGTGGGGTGCCAGCTGCTCAGGCCGTAGGCGATGTGCGCCTCGTCCGCCGCCGTCCAGTCGCCCATCGCGGTGGTGACCAGCAGGTCGCCGAGGCCGCCGTAGAAGGCCATCGCCGGGAGCACCACGGTGCCCGCGGCGCGGGCGCGCTCCGCGAAGTTCGTGAACGTGTCGACGTTCGCCTCGATCTCGGCCGCCACGTCGACGTACGGGATGCCGGCGCGCAGCGCCGCCTCGACCAGCGGGGCGGCGGTCGTGGCGAAGGGGCCGGCGCAGTTGACCACGGCGGCCGCGCCGTCCAGGGCGCGGTCGAGCGAGGCCGGATCGTCGACCGACGCCTGCCGCGTCTCGAGCCCCGGCTGGGCCTGCGCCAGCGCCAGCAGCTTGTCCTGGTCGCGGCCGAGGAGCAGCGGGACATATCCGCGCTCGCGCAACTCCGCGACCACGAACCGCCCGGTGTGCCCGTAAGCGCCGAACACCGCCACGTTCCGACCCGATCCCATACCCGCTCCCACGTGCTCGAAGTGTTTCACTACGGAAATCCTGTCCTTTTCGGGCCGCCGATACCAGTGTCCGGAACGACATGACCCGTACAATTCCCGACATGAGCCTTTTCCCGCGCTCCGTCGCGGTCGCCGCCACCGACGGGATGCTGCACTTCGAGCTGTCCCTGGCCTACGAGGTGTTCGGCTCCGCCCCGGACGCCCTGCCGGGCCCCTGGTACGACGTCAGCGTGTGCGGCACGCACGCCGTCCGGGTCGGCCGGTTCCTGCTGGAGCCGGACTGCGGGCTCGACCGGCTGGCGCGCTCCGACACCGTGATCGTCCCCGCCTTGGCGGACGTCGACGTGGACCCGCCGGCCGACCTGGTCGAGGCGGTGCGCGCGGCCCACGAGTCGGGCGCGCGGGTGGTCTCCCTGTGTACGGGCGTGTTCGTGCTCGCCGCCGCCGGGTTGCTGGACGGGCTGCGCGCGACCACGCACTGGGCCCACACCGAGGAACTGGCCGCGCGCTATCCCCAGGTGAACGTCGACCCCGATGTGCTCTACGTCGACAACGGCAGCGTTCTCACGTCCGCGGGCAAGGCCGCGGCGATGGACCTGTGCCTGCATCTGGTACGCCGCGACCACGGCTCGGCGGTCGCCAACGTGGTCGCCCGCCGCCTGGTCGTGCCGCCGCACCGGGCCGGCGGCCAGGCCCAGTTCGTCACCACGCCGGTGCCCGCCCAGGACGGCCATCCTCTGGCCGAGCTGCTCGCCTGGGTGATGCGGCGGCTGGACCAGCCGCTCACCGTGGAGGACCTCGCCCGCCAGGCGAACATGAGCTCGCGCCACCTGGCCCGCCACTTCCGCTCGGTAGCCGGCACCACCCCGTTGCAGTGGCTGCTGACGCAGCGGATCCGCCGCGCGCAGGAGCTGCTGGAGACCACGGACGACAGCGTCGACACGATCGCGTCGGCCGCGGGCATGGGCACGGCGACGACACTGCGCCGCCACTTCCACCGCACGATCGGCGTACCGCCGGACGCCTACCGCCGGACGTTCCGCACGTGAGACCGCGGTCCTCGCCGGGCCGGCCATCGCGCTGAGCCGCGACCGGGCGACCGACCCCGACGTGGCGCACGAGCACTGCGCCTGGGCGCAGCTCACCGAGGCGGGTGACCCGCTGGTGCGCCGAGCCGTGGACGACGGCGCGCCGGCACCGGGCGTGACCATCACCGATGTCACGCCGGTGACTCAGGGACGCATGGCTCGCGCCCGAGGAGCGCTCTCTGAGGAAGGCTCCTCAATGGCGTCCACCGCGAGCGCGACGGCCAGTCCGGTGACGGCGAGGGCGAGGGCGGGCACGATCGCCAGGCGTGGCGCGGCGACCAGCAGCGGCGTGGCCTCGCTCACCATGCCGCCCCAGTCGGTCTCCGGTGGCGGCAGCCCGATGCCGAGGAAGCTCAGCGAGGTGACGGCGATCAGCGTCCTGGCGAAGTCCGCGGTGGCGACGGTCAGGACGGGGCCGGCGATGTGCGGTCCGACGGTACGCCGGAGCAGGTAGAACGGGGTGGCGCCGATGGCCCGCGCGGCCAGGACGTAGTCGGAGGAGGCCACCCGCCGGGTCGCCGTGTGGGCGACGAGGCCGCAGTTGACCCAGCCGAGCGGTACGAGGGCGGCCAGGACGGTGACGTACCCGGGCGGCAGCACGCCGGCCAGCGCGAGCGCCAGCGTGAGTCCGGGCAGGGCGAGTGCCGTGGTGGCGGCCAGCCGCAGCAGCCGGTCGGGCAGGCCGCCGGCGAGCCCCGCCGCGGTGCCGAACAGCGTGCCGAGGATCGTGGTGATCGTCGTGATCGCCAGCGCGAACAGCAGCGAGATGCGGCCGGCCGCGGCGGTTCTGGTCAGGAGGTCGCGGCCGAGCTGGTCGGTGCCGAACCAGTGTTCCGTGCTCGGCGGCAGGAGAGCGCGCTCCAGGTCGGGTCGGTACGGGTCGTACCCGGACAGCATGGGAGCGAGCAGGCAGAACAGGACGACCAGGGCGAGCAGCGCGGCGCCGGCGCGGCCGGTCATCGGCGGCGCACCCGCGGGTCGCAGGCCGCCAGGCAGAGCTCGACCAGGGCCAGGACCAGCACGGTCGTGACCGCGGTGACCAGCACGTACGCCTGCACGACGGGCAGGTCCCGCTGCCTGATCGCCGACACCGCGAGCTGTCCCACACCCGGCCAGGAGAACAGCGTCTCGACCACCACCGCCCCGGCCAGCAGTTCCGCGAGCACCGTACCGGCTGCCGTGATGGCGTTCGGCGCGGCCAGGCGGAGCGCGTGCACCATGATCGCGCGCCGGGGGCGCAGCCCCTTGGCTGTGGCGAGTTTGACGAACGGCAGCCGTAAGGCCTGGGCCAGGTCGGCCCGGAGCAGCCGCAGCAGCGTCGCGGCGCCCGCCAGGCCGAGGGTGAGGGCGGGCAGCACCACGGCGCCGGGGCTGTCCGCGCCGCCCGTGGGCAGCGCGCGCAGACCGACCGCGACGACGCTGATCAGCAGGATCCCCACGATGTAGGGCGGGACGCCGGCGAGGGCCACCGTCACGAGCGCGACGGCGCGGCTGTCGGGCGCCCCCGGCCTGAAGGCGGCCCTGACGGAGGCGAGCACGGCGAGTACGACCGCGACCACCGCCGCCGCTCCCGCCAGCCGCAGGGTCGCCGGAACCCGCGAGAGGATCTCGGCGGCGACGGGGGAGCGGTCGGCGTAGGACTGTCCGAGGTCGCCGCGCAGCACGGCGAGCAGCCACCGCAGATACCGGGTGAACAGCGGCCGGTCGAGACCGAGTTCGGCGCGCAGCGCCGCCACGCTGCGCGCCGTCGGCTGGATGCCGCCGCGCCGCAGGATCTCCTCGGCCGGATCGCCCGGCGCCAGCGAGGTGAGCAGGAAGACCAGCACTGACAGGCCCAGCAGCACGAGCAGGAGTTCGGCGGCGCGCCGCAGGACGGTGGCCGTCACCTCAGGGGGGCCAGCCTGCCGAGGTCGACCACGTACGCCACGCTCTGCGCCACCCCGCCGACCTTACTCGTCGTCACGATGGGATTGTCCTGGTACGCGAGCGGGATCATCGGGCGGTCGGCGGCGAGCAGCCGCTGGACCCGGTGGTAGAGGTCGCGCCGACGGGCCGGGTCCGTCTGCTCGGCGGCCTGGTCGATCAGGTCGTCGAACTCGGGGTTGCGGTAGCCGAGCCGGCGCTCGACGTTCCAGGAGGCGTCGGAGCGCAGGAACCGGCGGAACAGGTAGTCGGCGTCGCCGTTGGGCACGCTGTAGGCGCTGAGGAAGAGGTCGTAGTCCCCGGCCTCCATCACGGACTTGGTGGCCTCGGCCACGGTCACCTTCGCGGGCAGGCCCGCCTGCTCCAGTGCGGCGCGCAGCACCTCGGCGATGTCGGTGTAGGGGAACTGGCCGGTCTCGGCCGAGGAGATGAGGATGGAGACGGGCTTGGCGGGCGCGCCCGCGGCGGTGACCAGCTCACGAGCCTTGCCCGGGTCGTAGCGCACGGTCGGCCCGGGCTCGGCGAGGTCGCCGAAGACCGGTGACAGGAACCCGGCGCCCGCCACGGCCGTGCCGGCGAGGAGTTTGCCGGCGATGGCCTGCCGATCGATCGCCAGGTCGGCCGCCTCGCGCAGGCGGGGATCGGCGAACGGCTCCCGCGAGGCGTTGAAGGTCAGGTAGTGCGTCAGCACCGAGGGGCTGCGGACGACCCGGAAGCCGCTAGCGACCGCCGCGACCTGCCCCGGCAGCAGCGCGCCCTTGTCGATCAGCCCGTCCACCTCGCCGGCGCGCAACGCCGCGACCCGCGCGTTGGCGTCCGGGATCACCCTGACCACGATCTTCTTGTAGGCGGGGGCGGCGCCGTGGTAATGCGGGTTGGCGGCCAGCTCGGCCCGCTGTCCCTTGACCCAGTTCACCAGCGTGTACGGCCCCGTCCCCACCGGCTTGCCGGCGAAGTCGCCCGAGGGTGTGAACGCCTTCGGAGACTGGATCATGCTGTAGAAGCCCGCCAGCCTGCTCGGCAGGTCGGCCACCGGCCGCTCCAGGACGAACGTCACCTTGCCGCCCTCGGCCCGGACCTCGCCGAGCCTGCCGTAGGCCGCCTCCATGCCGGCGTCGAGGCTGAAGAACGCCGACTGGCGGGGCGCGATCCGCAGGAACCGCCTGATGTTGGCGACCACCGACTCGGCGGTCAGCGGCGTCCCGTCGCTGAACCGTACGCCGTCGCGCAGCGTGAACGTCCAGCGCCGCCCCCGGTCCACGCTTTCCCAGCCGGTGGCCAGCGCGGGAACGGGCCGCAGCTTGTCGTCCACGGTCACCAGGGGTTCCCACACCCGTAACGTCTGGTGCGTGTAGTACGGATCCGCGGGACCGGCGACGAGGTCGCGCGGGGCGGCCAGGGTCAGTTGGCGGTCGTTCCGGCCCGGCGGTTCCTGGCCGCCGCACCCCGCGAGGAGCATTCCCAAGAGCGTCGCCAGCATGATCGCGGCTCGTTTCCGCATCCCATCTCCGATCCAGAGGCTCGTGTCCAGGCGCCCGTTGCCGGGGCAGGGCTCCTCTGACGATCGCGGATCTCGCCCCGATCGGAAATGAACCTGCGCGGCAGGGGCGGGTTGGGCATAGGACCCCTCATTGCCGAAACGAAAATCGTTTTCGCTATCATGGCACATCGGAGAGGCTGCGGACCCGGCGGACCCGGCGGACCCGGGGGATCAGGCGATCGTCTGGTAGGCGGTGGTCCAGAAGTCCTTGTGCAGGCGGGGCGTGTGGACGGAGTCCATCGCGCTCTGCGTCAGCAGGATGCCGACCAGGTCCTCGGCCGGGTCGGCGTACGCGGTGGTGCCCAGGCCGCCGTCCCAGCCGAACTGGCCCGGGGAGGCCAGGTCGCGGCGGTGGGTACGGACCGCCATGCCGAAGCCGTACCCGCCGTGCCGGCCGAAGTGGTCGCCGAAGGCGTCCTTCTCGGTCTTCTGTCCCGGCGTCAGGTGGTCCGTCGTCATCAGCTCGACCGAGGCCCGGGACAGGACGCGCGTGCCGCCGTGGGTGCCCTTGTTCAGGAGCATGCGGTAGAAGGCGTGGTAGTCGTCGACGGTCGAGACCAGTCCGTCGCCGCCGGCCGGGAAGATCGGCGGCTTGCCGTACTTGCCGCCGGCGGCCTCGTCCCAGACGATGAGCCGCCCGTCGCCGGGGTCGTGGGCGTAGCTGGTGGGCAGGCGGTGGATCCGGTCGGCGGGCACGTGGAAGCCGGTGTCCTTCATGCCGAGCGGGGCGAACAGCCGCTCGCGCAGGAACTCCTCCAGCGGCTGCCCGCTGACCCGGGCGATGAGGACGCCGAGCACGTCCGAGCCGACGTGGTACTGCCACAGCTCGCCCGGCTGGCGCATGAGCGGCAGCGTGCCGAGCCGGCGGATCCACTCGTCCGGTCCGAAGTCCGGTGCGGTGGTGTCCAGGCCGAGTTCGCGGATGGCGGTCTGGATGGGGTAGGTGTCCGGCGCCGCCAGGACGACGCCGAAGCCGAAGGTGAAGGTCAGCAGGTCGCGTACGGTGATCGGCCGGGTGGCGGGGACGGTGTCGTCCACCGGGGCGTCGATGCTCCTGAGCACCTGCCGGTCGGCCAGTTCGGGCAGCCATTCGTCGACGGGGTCGTCCAGCCGCAGCCGGCACTCCTCGGCCAGGATCATCACCCCGGTGGCGGTGATCGGCTTCGTGAGCGACGCCATGCGGAAGAGGGTGTCGCGCCGCATCGGCTCGGCGCCGCCCGCGTGCAGCGTCCCCATGGTCTCGACGTGCGTCTCGTCACCCCGGCCGACCAGCGCGACCAGGCCGGGTACGGCGCCCGACTCGACGTGCGCGGCCAGCACCCGCCGCATCCGGTCCAGCCCCGCCTGCGACAGGCCGGGTCGCTCGCGCTCTTCCCACTGGCCCCAGGCGTCCTTCGTGTCCCAGCTGGTGAACTTCGACATTGCTCCACATCCTTTGCGTAGTCAGTTCTTGATCAAGGCGGCCTCTGTCGCCATGCGCACACTGTACTCATGCGCGAACGTTGTACGCAACTCGGCAGCTCGCAGTGCCGGCGGGCGTGGTGCGCGAGGGCCCGGTCACCGCGGCCCGGCCCGCACGACGGCCGCAGGAAGCTGATGAGCGCCGCTCCCGCCGCGACCGACGTCAGGAGCTCGTGAGGACGACGAGCCGCTGGGTCGCCCGGGTCATCGCGACATACCGGTCGACCGCTCCCTCGATGCCCGCGCCGAACGCCTCCGGATCGATGAGGACCACCAGGTCGAACTCAAGCCCCTTCGACAACTCCGGGGTCAGCGACCGGACGCGGGACGTCGACCGGAACGTGGGGTCGCCGATGACGCAGGCGATCCCGTCGGCATGCTCGGCGAGCCAGGTGTCGAGGATCGAGCCCAGATCCGAAACGGATCCGCGCACGACGGGGATGCCGCTGCCGCGGATGGAGGTCGGCACGTTGGCGTCCGGGAGCGCGGCCCGGATGACCGGCTCGGCTTCCGCCATGACCTCCTCCGGCGTCCGGTAGTTGATGCTCAAGGAGGCCAGGTTGATCCGGTCGAGCCCGATCCGTTCGAGCCGTTCCCGCCACGACTCCGTGAACCCGTGCCTGGCCTGGGCACGGTCCCCGACGATCGTGAAGCTCCTGGACGGGCAGCGCAGCAGCAACATCTGCCACTCCGCGTCGGTCAGCTCCTGCGCCTCGTCCACGACGATGTGCGCGAACGGGCCGGCGAGCAGGTCGGGGGCGGTGCCGGGCGGCGCGGTGTCGTCGACCAGGGCGTCTTGCAGGTCGCGCCCGCGCAGCATCGTCACCGCGCCTTCACCGTCGTCGTCGGCCTCGAGCAGGTCGTCGACGACCCTGGCCAGGCGCTCGCGTTCGGCGGCGACGGAGGCGTCATGCCGGCGCTTGCGCCGCGCCGCCTCCGGGTCGCCGAGTCGCTGCCGGGCCGCGTCCAGGAGCGGAAGGTCGGACACCGTCCAGGCCTGGGCGTCCGCCCGCTGCAACCGCTTGACCTCGTCGGGGCTGAGCCAGGGGGCGCACATCCGCAGGTAGGCGGGTACGGACCACAGGTCGCCGACCAGGTCGGCCGCCTCGATCAGCGGCCACGCGCGGTTGAAGGTGGTGAGCAGCTCCCTGTTCTGCAGCAGCGACCTGCGCAGCAGGTCAGGCGAGAGGTCCTCGTCGTCATGCTTGTCCGCCAGGATCGTGAGCAGTTCCTCCCAGATCCGGTCGCGTGCCTCGTTGTGCGGAGTGCCGGGTTCCGGGGCCTCGAACGCCTCGGCCCAATCGTCGGGGCTCAGCCAGATGTCGGACCAGTGGGTCGTGACCGTCATCCCCTTGGTGGGCGGGTTCTCGTAGAACCTGACGGCCGGCTCGATCGCCTTCACCAGGTCCGCGGACGACTTCAGGCGGGCCACGTCCGGGTCGGGCTCGATCGCCGCCGTGGCTCCCTCGGAGACGAGGTCCCGCAGGGTGCAGGTCTGCACGCCCTCCTCGCCGAGGCTGGGGAGGACGTCGGAGACATAGGCCAGGTACGGCTGGTGCGGGCCGACGAACAGCACGCCGCCCCGGTTGTGACCCAGGCGAGGATCGGAATAGAGGAGGTACGCCGAGCGGTGCAGGGCGACGACGGTCTTCCCCGTACCCGGACCGCCGTCGACGACCAGAGCGCCGCCGGAGCCCGCGCGGATGATGGCGTCCTGGTCGGCCTGGATGGTGCCGAGCACGTCGCGCATCCGTCCCGACCGGTTGCCGCCCAGGCTGGCGATGAAGGCGGACTGGTCGTCGAGCGCGGCGTGCCCTTCGAACCCGTCCGGCGTGAACACCTCGTCCCAGTAGTCGCTGACCCGGGCGCGGGTCCAGCGATACCTTCGGCGGCTGGCCAGCCCCATCGGGTTGGCGTGGGTCGCGCCGAAGAACGGCTCGGCTGCGGGGGAGCGCCAGTCGATCAGCAGCCGGCGGCCCGTGCTGTCCGTGAGGCCGAGCCGCCCGACGTACACGGGCTCGGGGTCGTCCGCGCTGACCATGCGTCCGAGGCACAGGTCCAGCCCGAAGCGGCGCAGCGCACGCAGGCGAGCGGTCAGCCGGTGGATCTCCAGGTCCCGGTCCAGCGCCTGCCGGCCTTTGCCGCCGGGCGCCTTGCGCTCGGCGTCGAGGCGCTCGGACAGCTCGGCGATCGACTGGTCGAGGCTCTCCGCGATGGCCGCGAAGTGCCGCTCGTCGCCGGCGATCAGCGCCGGGTCGGCCTTGGGGGACAGGTGGCCGGGAAGGTCAAACGCGCTGGTGGTCAGCGGGTTCACGTCATCAGCTCCGATCTGGGGTCGCACTGCGACCGTTACGCGTGGCAAGGCTTCAGGACCTGCGTGACGGGTCTCGGCTGATCGTGTCCAGCAGCAGCTCGGCGGCCACCACCGCCGGCCCCGCGAGCGCCACCGTCGGCTCGACGTCCCCGCGCGACCCGTACGTCGACAACCACACGCGCATTCAGCGCCCCCCATTTCCGCAGGCCCTGGCCTCGGCCGACGATTCTGCGGCATCACCCGGGTCTTGCCGCAAGCCCCCCGGTGCGCTATACGTTAAGAAGGGAAAGACATCCCAGGAGCTTAGATGTCAAGCCGTGAGCACTTCGGCACGATGCGACCAAGCGGTTGCTTCGTTGTAGAGGGTGCGAGTCTTCAGG
>NZ_JBITJQ010000057.1:0-39072 GCF_044460125.1 Nonomuraea sp. NPDC050153 | reverse complement strand
CAAACGATCATGATGCTGGTGGCCGTTCCCATGCCCACAGGCGCCCCCATGGAGCACATCCCTCGAAGATCCCGAACTACAGCTGCCGTAACTGAGCCGTGCCGATATTGCGCCGCGGTGCCGGCGCAGGGCGGGCTCGGCCGGACCGATGTCGTGGTCAGCGGCCTTCCGTGGGCGGCGTTCACCGAGAACCAGCCGGTCCGACGGAGTTCAGTCGCCATACAGTGCGCCGATCTAATCTGCGTGCGACTGCCGTCCTGTTCGCACGACCTTCCCTGCCACACCAACCCACGCGTCATCCGACGCCCGGAGGAGCCCTAGATGCCGACCCGAGTCAACCGGCAGACCGTCGACCTCTCCGCCTATCCAGACCTCCTGGTCCTGTACCTCGGCATGCGGGTGAACCAGCTCTACGGTATCCGGACCTTCTTCAGCTTCGGCCGGAAGATCAGTGAGTCGGTCGCCGGCAAGCCGGACGGACTGCTGCTGCACGAGCCCGTCTACTACTCGTTCTTCCCGATGAACATGGGGATGCGCCAGTACTGGCGCGACCTGCCCTCGCTGCTCGCATTCGCGCGGTCGCAGCCGCATCGGCAATGGTGGCTCGACTTCCTGCGAGACTCCGGCGGCACCGGTTTCTGGCACGAGACGTACTCGATCAAGGGCGGTATGGAGGCCGTCTACGATGACGTGCCCAAGCCGCTCGGCTTCGGACGGTTCGCCGGGATCCAGCGCGCTCGTGGTCCTATGTTCGGCTCAGCGGCCCGGCTGGGACGTTCCGAAGACGGCAGCCCGGTCCTCAGCGAGACGGACCTGTACGAGTCCTAGCCACGTGGCAGGCACGCCCGCAGCAGCAGGAGAGTCCTTCGGGCCGGCACCGGCCGCGAGCCGGCGGTCAACGGCCTGCTGCTCAACCTGATCCTGGACGGTACCCGAAGCCGACCCGGCCGGTCCGGTCTCGACCGCACCGATCCACGCACCGTCCTTGACCGGGCGGTGATCACGCCCCTCCAGCGGACTCACCAGCACCACGACCCGCGACCTGTCCGGCAGTGGACGGCTCATGCCGGCTGTCAGGATGCGGACCCCGGCCTGTTCTTCCCGTTCACCTGGGAGGACCTGCCGGGGCAAGGTCAGGCACGGCGCATCTGCCAGGGCTTCCCCGAACAGGCGGCCTGCCTCGACCGGGCCCTGCGCGCAGGCGAACCGGACGGCATGCGGGGCGGTGCCACCCCCGCGGCACGCCGCAGCCTCAACCCCGATCGGCCGACCCTTTTACGGCCAAGCCCGGACCAGTAGAATCGGTGCACGTTGCGGTCCGACACGGGTCGCAAGCGGACAAGCGATGTCCATCCGGGAGTCGGCAGACGTGACCGGGCCAGCCCATCCCGTTCGGCTCCACGGCGAAGGTCCGCCCGCCGGCGCCGGTTCGCTGCGTCTGCAGGTCCTCGGTCCGTTGCGGGTGTGGCGCGACGGCGTCGAGGTGGACGCCGGCCCCCGGCAGCAGGCGCAGCTGTTGGCCCTGCTCCTGGCGCGCGTCGGCCGCCCGGTCAGCACGAGAGAATTGATCGACCTGATCTGGGCCGATGACGCCCCCGCCAGCGCGCTCAACGTCATCCAGAAGTACATCGGGGCATTGCGGCGGGTGCTCGAACCCGCGGTCCCTGCCCGGGCAGCCGGTACGTACCTGCACCTCCGTGGCAACGCCTACGTGTTCAGCGCCGGCCCCGGCACGCTGGACCTTGTCACGTTCCGTGAACTCCTCGAAGCCGCCCAGACCGCCCTCGCCCAGCAAGCGCGCGAAGCGGCGCTCGACCATTACGTCAAAGCGCTCGGCCTCTGGCAGGGCCCCGCAGGAGACGGATTGTCCTATGGATCGACCGCGATGGCGATCCTGGCCGCCCTCGACGACGAGTTCCACGCCGCCTGCACGGCAGCGGCCGAACTGGCCGTGTCGTTATGCCGGCCGGAACGGGTGATCCCGCCGTTGCAACTGGCCGCGTCGATGGCGCCGTTCCACGAACCCGTACACGCCGGCCTCATCACCGCCCTCGGCGCGGCCGGACGGCAGGCGGAGGCGCTGTCAGCGTTCCACGCGGTCCGTGACCGCCTCGCCGAGGAGCTCGGCATCGACCCCGGCCAGGCGCTGCAGGCCGCGCACCTGCGCGTGCTGACGCAGACCCCGACGTCGCCGGTGATGACGAGCACGGAGAGCGAGGGTGACCGCGCACCTGCGAGGCAGGCAGCCGGCCTGGTCGGCCGGGGCGAGGAACTCGGCGTGCTGCGGCAGGCCATCGAGGCGGCGCTCACCGGCCGCACCGGGCTCGGCATCGTCGAAGGCGAACCGGGCGCGGGCAAGACGCGCCTGCTGGAGGAGGCCGCCGCCGCCGCGGACCGGCGTGGCGCGCTCGTCGTCTGGGCTTCCTGTCTGGAAGGCGACGGAACACCATCGATGTGGCCATGGGAGCAGGCGCTCACCGTTGTCCTCGACAGCCTGCCCGCGTTGGCGCGCGAGAAGTGGCTGTCCAGCGAGCTCGGCCGCCTCCTCGAGTCTCGAGACGATGACGCCGCGCCGCCGGTTTCCGGCGGTCGCGCCCAGTTCCGCCTGTTCGAGCAGGTCGTCACCTTTATCGGCCAGGCCTCGGCAGAACGGCCGATGCTGCTCGTCATGGACGATCTTCAATGGATCGATGCCACCTCGCTCCAGCTGTTCGGCCACCTGGCGGGCCGGCTACCCACCGGCACCGCGATCATCGGCGCCCTTCGCGACCGCGCACCCACGCCCGGCCCCGACCTTTCGCGGGCACTGGCCGCCGCCAGCCGGCTGCCCAACCACCGCAGGTTCCGACTCGGCCCGCTCAGCCTGCCCGACGTGGCCGAACTCATCCGCCGCGAGACCGGCCACGAACCCGGCGCGGACATCGCCCGCAACATCCACGTTCGCACCGCCGGCAATCCTTTCTTCGTCCGCGAACTGTCGCGGCTCCTCAGCGACCGCGGCGCGCTCGGCGACGGCGACGCATCGGCCCGGGCCGGGGTGCCGTCCACCGTGCGAGACGTCGTCCGCGACCGGATGGCGGGCCTCGACGACAGCGCTCGCGACCTGCTGCGGGTCGCCGCGCTGATCGGCCGCGACGTCGACCTCGGCCTGCTCGCCCGCGCCGCCGGTGTCGACTTCGCGGACTGCCTCGAACGTCTCGAACCGCTGCGCGCGCTCGGCCTGCTCGAAACGGGGCCGGAGGACCCGTTCTCGTGGCGCTTCGCGCACGACCTGGTTCGCGAATCGGTCACGGAGACAACGGCGCAGCTGCAGGCCATCCGGCTGCACCTGCGTGTCGCGGACGCGCTCGAAGAAAGCCAGGCGGACGACGAGCCCATCACCGAACGCCTCGCCTTCCACCTGTGTGCCGCCGGCCCCCTCGCTGACCCGGTTCGTACCGTGGAGGCGCTGAAGCGCGCCGGTCGCCGCGCGGCGACCAAGCTCGCGTTCGCCGCCGCCGATCGGCACCTGCAATCGGGCGCCCAGATCGCGCGGACGGCTGGGCTCCCGGAACTCGAGCTCTCCGCCCTCTCGCTACTCGCCATCGCCCCGCGCCGGCAAGCCGGGTTCGGCGGCACGACGTTCGATCTGCTGGAGCGTGCGGAACACCTGGCCCGCCAACTCGGCCGGGAGGTCGAGGCCGCCGGCCTCCTCTTCGCCCGCCTGTTCGGGGCCTACACCTTCCTGGAGTGGGACCGCGTTCGTCTGGTCCGGCGGCTGTACGAGCAAGGGGAGGCGTCCTCCGATCCGGTCGTCCGCGTGTACGGCCGGCAAGCCTGGGGCCTGCACCAGTGGGACACCGGCAACATCGGCGAGGCATACCGGTGCTTCAGCGAGAACAACCCCGCCCTTCTCGAAGGGGTTGTCTCCGCGCACAGCGAGACCCCGATCCGGCGTGACGTCTCGGGTGAGTGGCCCGGCTGGCAGGCCGTCGTGACGGCACTGCACGGCGACGTCGGGACGGCGGGGACCATCATCGACAAGTGGAACGGCCCCGACGACTCGTATGCGGTCGCGACCTGGGCCTACTACACCACGATCATCGCTTCGATGGCCGGTGACGCGGGCTGGGTGATGCGCACGATCGAGCGGTGGATGGCCGTGGGCACCGGCCGCGCCGCCGTCCAGCAGGAGCACTACGTACGGCTGAACTGGTACTGGGCCCGTGCCCTCACCGGCGATGACCCGGCCGGGATCGCGGCGGAGGCCGAACAGCTCCTGACCGGGACGCTGGCGGACCCGCCACGGTGGGGCGTCGCGTACCACCACGGACTGATCGCCGAGATGTGGTTGGCCGCCGGGATGCCGGACGAGGCGGGCCTCGCCCTCGACCGGGCGGACCAGGCCCTTGAGGCCTACGGCCAACGCTACGCCGAAGGACTTGTCCTGCTGCTGCGGGCGCGCCTGCTCCACGCCCGCGGCGAACCCGCCGAAGTCGTACGAGCCGCTGCCGAAAAGGCCCGCGACCGGTCCAACGAACGCGAGTCTCACCTCTTCGCCCGCCGCGCCGAGAAGTTCCTTGCCGAGCTTTGATCGCACCGCTCAGCGCGGAAAGCGCTGACAGCACGATCGCGGCGAACGCCTCCCGCCTGTGGTGGAAGGCCGCTCACCACGACATCGGCGTCACCGAGTCCACGCATTGCCGGCACGGGGGCCGGTCGGTCGCGTCCGAGTTCACGACGTCGACCGCCTGATGCAGGGTGGCCGACTCCTGCGCGACCGTGGATCGACCTCGACGGCGATGTGCCGTCCGACACCCCGCGAGACGCCGTCGCCGGGCACTGCAACGGGCAGTCACCGGGACGAGCTCATGCGAGCTCGGCGAGTGATCAACCAGCCGAACCCGGCCGCCGTGAAGAACATGACAATGCCGTACACCGCGCCCGGGATGGCGATCTCGGCACTGTTCAACAGCGCCGGACTCAGCGCGACCGTGATGGCGAGCCCAGTGTTGTGGATGCCGATCTCAAACCCAGCCGCGGTGGCCTCGCGGTGGTCGACGCCGGCCAGGCGCGGCGCGCCGTAGCCGATCAGCAGGCTCACGATGTTGAAAACCAGCGCGGCCAGCCCGACCGAGACGAAATAGTCGACGAGGTTCTCCCGCTCCCCGTACAGCACGGCGTAGATGACCACGACCAGGACCACGACCGACAGTACCCGGACGGGAAGATTGAGCCACTGCGCCACCTCCGGCGCCCGTCCGCGCACGAGCATCCCGATCGCGACCGGCGCGAGCACCATCACGAAGACCTGCAGCATCTTGTCGAACTGCAGCCCGAGGGCGGCCCCATCGGGTAGGAAGTACCCGGCCGAGAGGTTCACCACGATCGGCAGGGTGGCCGCGGCCAGCACCGAGTTGACCGCGGTGAGCGTGACATTCAGCGCGACGTTCCCGCCGAACAGGTGGCTGAACAGATTGGCCGTGGGGCCACCGGGCGACGCCGCGACCACCAGCATCCCGACCGCCAGCGCCGGCGGGAGCCGGAAGGCGAGCACCAGTCCGAAGCAGATCGCCGGCAGCAGCACGAGCTGGCACAGCAGCGCGACCACGGCCGCCTTCGGATACTGGCCCACTCGCCGGAAGTCGTCCAGCCTCAGGCTGAGCCCCAGGCCGAGCATGACGATGCCGAGGGCGAAAGGCAGGCTGGCTAAGACCACAGGGGAGTCCATGGCGGAAATTCTCCGGCATGCTGACACGTTCTGGGCCTTACCAGCGCAGCGCCTCCGCCTGAACCGGGAGACCGTCATGGAAGACGCCCGCTCCCAGATCACCCGCGCCCTGCCAAAAGGCACCGACTGGATGATCAGGACCCGAGGGTTCGCCCACGCCCTCCGCACGGCCGGACACCGGGCCGGAGACCTCCTGGTCGTCGGCACTCCCACCGACGAGCCCTGGCACATGGCCGCGCACCTCTCCGACGAGGCGCAGTTCGCGGACATCCCTGGGCCGGCGCCCACGCTGATCCGCCACCACGTCCCCGCCGGCGAGCCCGCCCGCCAGCCGGTCGGGCTGAGCAGACCCGAAGCAGCCAGGAGAGGCCGGACGCCGTCCGTCGTCGCTCCCGGGGCGAGCGACGACCATGTCCTGGAACGGGTGGCGGACGCACGCCGAGGAGGCAGGCGGTCAGGCCGAGGCCGACGCTGAACGCCCCGGCACCGCCGAGCTGGTAGCGGTGAGGAGCGACAGCGAACACGAGCACGGCCCAGCCGAGAACGTGCAGGAGGAGGACGATCCCCATCATGCCGCCGAGAGATCGCCTTTCTTTGGGGGTGAAGGCGTTGTGCAGCCCTGTCTTGCGCCCCGCGGTGCTGTCTGGAGCCGGTGTTGGGGAGTTCATGTGCCCCTCACTGTGGGTTGAGGCCATCCCGCGATAAGTATGTTGTTGCAAGTTCAATGCAACAACCATCGGTGATGGTACGACGGCGGCGGTAACGACCTCCTCACCGGGGTCAGGTTCGGGCAGCCCCTGCGCTCTTGACGTGCTCGGCCGGCCGGGCCCGCACCCAGGGATGCTGCGTTTGAGAGCGGTGGCGAGTCCGGCGAGCGTCCATCCTTCCGCTCGCCGTTCGGTGAGCCAGCGATGCAGGTCGGCGGCCCCCACCAGGGCTGTTCACGCTCGTGTGACGTACCTCGATGCCGTGGCCGGTCAGGCTTCGGCGCGGCTGGCGCGTAGGGAAGTTGCGCCTCACGTCGTGGAGGACTGATCAGGTGCTGATCCGTGACGCGGTGGAGGGGATGCGCCGACCGGCCCGGCCACATCTCGTGCGGACGGTCGTGCTGATCGGATGCGTGCCGAACTTCGTGACGCCGGCGCCCACCCGATGGTGAACCTCTCCACCGTCTACTGGAACGTGACGGTGATGAGCGAATACGGCGTGCCGCACAGCATCGAGCACGGCGGCGAGACGCTGTTCTGCCTCGCCACGACACCGCACCATCACCTCGCCTGCGAGCGCTGCCGGCGCTGTCGGCATGCCGCCCATGACGCGAGCTAGTTGCATGACTATCGTTTCTGCGAGATATATGCAAGTAGGAGAATTCGAGGAGAGATACTCATGGGTGAGTACACCCTTCCGGACATGCCCTACGACTACGCGGCGCTGGAGCCCGCGATCACCGGGGAGATCCTGGAGCTGCACCACGCCAAGCACCATGCCGCCTACGTCAAGGGCGCCAACGACACCCTGGAGCGGCTGGCCGAGGCGCGTGACAAGGGAGAGTTCGGCGGGCTGGTCGGGCTGGAGAAGACGTTCGCGTTCAACCTGTCCGGGCACGTCCTGCACACGATCTTCTGGCAGAACCTGTCGCCCGACGGCGGCGACCGCCCCGACGGCGAGCTGGGCGATGCGATCACCGAGCACTTCGGTTCCTTCGACGCCTTCAAGAAGCAGCTCACCACCGCCACCGCCACCGTGCAGGGCTCTGGCTGGGGTGTGCTGGCCTGGGAGCCGCTCGGCCGCCGGCTGGTGGTCGAGCAGGTCTACGACCACCACGGCAACGTCGGCATGAACACCGTCCCGCTGCTGGTGTTCGACGCCTGGGAGCACGCCTACTACCTGCAGTACCGCAACGTGCGCCCGGACTACGTCGAGAAGCTCTGGGGCCTGATCAACTGGAACGACGTCATCGCCCGCTA
Organism: Nonomuraea sp. NPDC050153; assembly: GCF_044460125.1. Taxonomy (NCBI): domain Bacteria; kingdom Bacillati; phylum Actinomycetota; class Actinomycetes; order Streptosporangiales; family Streptosporangiaceae; genus Nonomuraea; species Nonomuraea sp. NPDC050153. The sequence continues at coordinate 31,395 of NZ_JBITJQ010000057.1, read as the reverse complement.
CGACGCCGCCCGCGGCGCCTGACGTCCTGATGCCGGCGACGCCCGCCCGGCCCGAGCTTGGTCCGCGGGGCCAGGCGGGCGCCGCCACCTTTGCCGAGATCCGGCTCGTCCCGGTCATCGCCGTCACAGACGTCGCCCGCGACCTCAATCTCGTCATCGCCGCCGGCGACCGCATCATGACCATCCTCAACACTCCGGCCCCCGTCACCGACCGCGTCACTGCCCCGCCGCCCGGCCCTGTCGAGCCCCTCGTCCGATTCGAGGCGACCCGCTTCCGCTATGCCCCGGACCTCCCTGAAGCGCTGGCCGGCGTCACCTTCGACATCACCCCAGGCGAGACGGTCGCGCTGGTCGGCCACTCAGGCGCGGGCAAGTCCACCTGCGCCAGCCTCCTCATGCGCTTCTGGGACGTCACCGCCGGCACGATCACCATCGGCGGCCACGACATCCGCGACTTCCCCCAGGAAGACCTACACGACACCCTGCCCGGCGAGCTCGGCGCCCGGCTGTCCGGCTGCCAGCGCCAGCGCATCGCCATCTCCCGCGCCCTCCTCAAGGACGCTCCCACCCTCATCATGGACGAGGCCGTCTCCAACCTCGACGCCGAAAGCGAGCAGGAGGTCGCCGCCGCCATGACCGCACCACCCTGATCATCGCTCACCGGCTGTCCACGATCCGCACCGCCGACCGCATCGTCGTCCTGGACGACGGCCACGTGACCGACGCCGGCACGCACGGCGAACTCCTCGGCAACGCGGGCCCCTACACACAACTCCTGGCTACGCAGCTGGCCAGTCCATGATCATCCAAACTCGCCGCCCGACCTCCTGAAAGCAGTGCCCAGCCTGGAGCGACACATTTTCCTCCGCGCCGCGACCGCCTCACCGCCGGCGAGGCAGTCGGTCCAGGCTCTCAGCCTCTCTTTCAGCGCCCACTGAACAGACCTCGGCGCACTCGCGCCTTGAAGCCGTCAAACCGTACGCACGGCCCGCGATGCGCCGTACGGTGCTTCACGGTGAGTGAGGTGGCGCCTGGAGGCCGACCAGGACGCGGCCGAGGCGCATGGCCTCCTGGCACAGTGACGGGCGCCCCGGACGGCCGGCACCGAGACATTCACCACGACGGATGCGCCTGCGCCCTCCGGCACGCCAGCGGGTGGCGGCATGAAAGTTTCACGCTGCGTTGACACTCGGAAAGCGCTTTCCTACGGTGTGGGTCATCCCCGCCGCGGCAGCAGGGCCGCAGCATCGACCGCGCAGAGAAGATCGCATCCGTTGTTCGAAGGAGAAGGTGAAGGTGAAACGAGGATGAGACGAGCAGTCGCGTTGCGACTCCAGGCGGTGCTGGCCGCGGTGGCCACCGCAGCCGCGATCGGTGTGGCCTTACCGGTGCTGCAGGCATCAGCGGCGGCCGGCGGCGCCAGCGGCTACGCGAGCGCCAACGGCGGGACCACCGGTGGTGCGGGCGGACAGACGGTGAGGGCCACCACGGGGACCGCGATTCACACGGCCCTGTGCAACCGGGCCAGCAGCAGCACCCCGATCATCATCGAGGTCTCCGGGACCATCAACCACGGCAACACCACCAAGGTCTCGGGCGGAAGCTGCAACACCGCCGCCGACGTGATCGAACTCAAGCAGATCAGCAACGTCACGATCATCGGGGTCGGCAGCGGGGCCGTCTTCGACCAGCTGGGCATCCACATCCGTGAAGCCCGCAACATCATCATCCGCAACGTGACCGTCCGCAACGTCAAGAAGTCGGGCTCGCCCACGTCCAACGGCGGTGACGCCATCGGCATGGAGAGCAACGTCCGCAACGTCTGGGTCGATCACGTCACCCTGGAAGCCTCGGGCGGGGAGGCGGAGGGCTTCGACGGCCTCTTCGACATGAAGAACGACACCCAGTACGTGACCCTCTCCTACAGCATCCTGCGCAACTCCGGCCGCGGCGGGCTCATCGGGTCCAGCGAGAGCGACCGATCGAACGGCTACATCACCTTCCACCACAACCTGTACGAGAACATCGACTCCCGCACACCCCTGCTGCGTGGTGGCATCGCCCACATCTACAACAACTCCTACGTGAGCCTCCACGAGTCGGGTATCAACTCCCGGGCCGGAGCTCGCGCCAAAGCGGAGAACAACTACTTCAAGAACTCCAAGGACGTCCTGGGCACCTTCTACACCAGCGAGGCCGGCTATTGGCAGGTCGGCGGCAACATCTTCGACAACGTGACCTGGTCCGCCCCGGGCAGCGAGAACAACCCAGCCGGACCGAACCCGCAATCCAACACCACCGTCAGCATCCCTTACTCCTACAGCCTCGACGGGGCCGGCTGCGTGCCGAACCTCGTCCTCCAAACGGCCGGCGCCAACAAGGGCCTGCAGGAGTCGAACGGCAGTTGCACGCCGCAGACGCCGACAGCCACGCCGACACCGACCATCAGCCCCACGCCGTCGCCCACCCCTTCGCCCGGCGGGCCCAACCTCAGCCTCGGAGCCGGCTCCGACGGCTCCAGCAAGGCCGACGGGACGAGCTACGGCAACGTGCGGGACGGCAACATGAGCACCTTCTGGTCGCCGGCCGGCTCGACCGGTGACATCTCGATCAAGTGGGGCTCCGCCACGACGGTCTCCAGGGTCGTCATCCGTGAGGCGTCCGGCTCCGAGGGCGGCATCGGAGCCTGGCAGCTCGTCAACGCCGGCACCGGAGCGGTCCTGAAGTCCGGCAGCGGGGCGGGCGCCATCACCTTCACGCCGGCCTCGCTAAGCAAGGTCACCTTCAGGATCACCGGCTCGGCGGGCACTCCGAAGGTCGCCGAGTTCGAGACCTACGCGGGGTAACGACCGCTTCCACCGCCCGCTCCGTCTCGCAAGAACGGGCGCCCTCGTTCAAACGTGAGGACGTACAGAACCCCTGATCACCTCGGTTCCCATCGCACCGAGATCCGCCACCGCTTGATCACTCGGGAACGCATGGGGAATGACCAGCCGTGGACACCCGGTGAACTCCATGGACAGCCGGACGCGAAGCAAGAGGCCCGCCACCGCGTTTCCGCTGGTGACGGGCCTCTTCCCGCTGGTGCTGTAGGTACAAGATTCGAACTTGCGAGTTGCCTTACTGCCCGAATTCGAGAATTGCCGTTCACAGCTGCGCCGGGCACGCAGGGGCCACACCATCCCGCCCACCGAGGCCGACAAGGCCGCCGCGCCCTGGACGCTCTTGCCACAGACCACCGGCAGGGGGAGTCACAGGTCGCTACCGCGAGACTCCCCGGCCCTTGCCCGGCCTCGTCAGGGTCTCGTCACGACAGTCGCGGCGGGAGGGGCGGCGTTCCCGCCCCTGTCCGATGTGGGCTACGTCTCATCCGCGGGCCGTTACGCCGGGCGCGCGGCTGGTGTCTCCATGCCGAGTCCATCAAACGAAGGAGCCAGGATGAACGGGAATGTCGAGGTGGTCGTGGTCGGCGGCGGGTACGGGGGCGTGATGGCGGCCAATCGCCTGGCCCGGCACGAGGGCGTGTCGGTGACCCTGGTCAATCGACGTCCCAGCTTCGTCGAGCGGATCCGCCTGCACCAGCTCGTGACCGGCTCCGATGACGCGGTCGAGGGCTTCGGTGAGGTTCTGGGCGGGAACGTCCGGCTGGTGGTCGACGCCGCGACCCGGATCGACGCTGCCGAGCGCCGGGTGTGGCTGGCCGGCGGTGGCACGGTCTCATACGACTACCTCGTCTACGCGGTGGGCAGCGGCGCAGCCGATCCCGGCGTGCCCGGAGCGGCGGAGTTCGCTCATTCGGTGTCGGACCTGGAGGGGGCGCAACGACTGCGGTCGGTGCTGGCCGCGACGCCCGCGACGGCTCCGGTGAGCGTGGTCGGAGCCGGCCCGACGGGCATCGAGACCGCCGCCGAGCTGGCGGAGCTGGGGCGCAAGGTCACCTTGATCTGCGGCAGGGTGCTCGGCCCGTACCTGCATGCCCAGGGCCGCCGCCCGGTCGCCCGCCGGCTCGCCGAGTTGGGGGTGACCGTCCTGGAAGGTCCCCGCGCGATGGTGAGGGAGGTGACCCGTGAGGCCGTACTGCTCGACGACGGCCGCGAGGTGGCGAGCGCGGTGACGATCTGGACCGCGGGATTCCGGGTCCCGGACCTGGCCGCCCGCAGCGGGCTGCGTACCGACGCCGACGGCCGCCTGCTCACCGACGCGACGCTGACCAGCGTGGACGACGTGCGCATCGTCGCTGCTGGGGACGCGGGGGCGATGATGGACCGGCCATTTCGGATGAGCTGCCAGGCCGCCGTGCAACTGGGCGCGGGGGCCGCGGCGACGATCCTGCGCCGGATCGCGGGGAAGACGCCCGCTCCCGTCCGGTTGATGTTCGCCGGGCAGTGCATCAGCCTCGGCCGGAACGAGGGTGTCACCCAGTTCTCCTACCTGAACGACAGGGTGAACGCGCTGCACATCAGCGGGCGGCTCGGGGCCACGGTCAAGGAGTTCGCCTGCCGGTTCCCCGTCAATCAGTTGGCGTCCGGGGCACGCAAGGCCAGCTCCCGCGCATCCCACGGCGACAGCACCGCTCGCCTGCAAACGCCTCAGCCGGAACACCGTACGACGCCGTCCGACACCTGACGCGCGGCCTGACCGCCAAGTCCCCTCCCCACATGGCCTGATCAGTGGGGAGGCCGCTGCCGACAACCCGTCCTCAGAACGGGTACATACCCACGGCCCTGCTTCCGGCATGTGGGGCCGACCGCGAGAGAGCGAAACGCACGACATGAACGACCACCGCACCGACCCTGCGACCGGGGCCTTCGTCGCCCACCGCGACCTGCTGTTCACCGTCGCCTACGAGATGCTCGGATCGGCGGCGGACGCCGAGGACGTCCTGCAGGAGGTCTGGCTGCGGTGGGTCAAGGTCGACCTGGCGCAGGTACAGGACCAGCGCGCCTACCTGGTGCGGATCACGACCCGGCAAGCGCTCAACCGGCTGCGCACCCTCAAACGGCGCAAGGAGGACTACATCGGCCCCTGGCTGCCCGAGCCCCTGCTCACCGCGCCGGACGTGGCCGAGGACGTCGAACTGTCGGAGAACCTGTCGCTGGCACTCATGTTCGTCCTCGAAACCCTCTCACCGACCGAACGCGCCGTCTTCGTGCTGCGCGAGGTCTTCGACATCGGCTACGACGACATCGCGGCCGCGATCGGCAAGAGCCCCGCCGCCGCACGCCAGCTCGCCTACCGCGCCCGCCGGCACGTCGACGCCCGCCGCCCGCGCACACCGGCTTCCCCGCAAGAAGCCCGGGCAGCGCTGAACTCGTTCCAGACCGCGCTGGTGACCGGGGATCTGCAGGGACTGCTCGACGTACTCGCCCCGGACGTCGTTTTCGTCAGCGACGGCGGCGGCCTCAAGCTGGCGGCCCTGCGACCGGTCGTCGGCGCCGACAAGGTGCTCGCTTACATGGCCGGGAGCCTCGTCAAGGCCGGCGGCACCTTCACCAGTGAGCCCACGACCGTCAACGGCAACCCCGGACTCATCCTGCGCCTGGACGGCGTGATCGACGGCGTTCTGGCCTTGCGCGTGGACAACGCCCGCGTCACCGGCCTCTACTACGTCCGCAACCCCGAAAAGCTCACCCGCGTCGAGTCCGAAACCCCCCTCACCTCCCGCTGACCGTCCCCCGCGACCCGCACCGACTTGAAGGTCTGGCACGAGTGATCGCTGTGCCGTGTGTCGATGCCGACGATGGCGGGTTGCCCCCGGCCACACGGGTCAGCCGGCCGTCTCAAGCTGTGATCTTGGCCTGGGCGCCGGCGCTGCGGTCACCGGTGACCGTGAATGTCGCCACCGTCCTCGTCGACTCCGTCCTGCTTCCCGCCCTGATCCACCAAACCGCTTCCACTCCCGTCTCCGCCGGGGGGACTCACCCAACTAAGGACCGCAATGACCACTGCCGACTCCACCCACGAACGGAAAGCACCCGCGGTCGGCCGACCCGCGCCCCTCGGTGCCGTCAGGACAGGCTCGGACACCACTGCCACCGGCACCCACGGCGGGCTACCGCGCCGGTCGGGGCTCGACGGCTGGAGAGTGATCACCTGGGTACTGACGGCTGTCGCGCTCGCTGTGGCCCTGATAGCACCGCTTTCGGGGTCGGCGCCCTACATGTTCGTTCTGCTGCTGTCGATTCCGCTGGCGGTCATCTACGGTGTGCGTCGCTACGGTGCGAAGGCGCTGCTGCTCTTCTTCGCCGTGACCTTCGTCGTGAGCAACTTCTTCGAGAACCTCAGCATTTCCACGGGCTTCCCCTTCGGCCACTATCACTACACCGGTAGCCCGAAGCTGATCGATGTGCCGATCTACATCGGCCCCGTCTACTTCGGCTTGGGCTACCTGTGCTGGCAGGTGGCCAACGTCCTGCTCGACGAGGCGGACACCCGGCTGTCCTGGCGAGCGGGCACCGGGCACCGCGTCAACGTAGTCGCCCTGCCCATGACCGCAGCAGCGATCATGACGATGTTCGACCTCGGCAGCGACTCGATCGCCTCGACTGTCAACCGCTTGTGGATCTGGGAGCGAAGTGGCGGCGTGTTCGGCGTCCCCTACACCAACTATCTCGGCTGGTGGCTGGTCACCTACCTGTTCTTCCAGATCTTCGCCCTTTACCTGGCCCGCCGCCAGGCACCCGTGCGAAGCACCGGGCTCGAACCGTCGCTGCAGTCGGTTCTCGTCTACGCAGGGCTCGGGCTCAGCACCATCCCCTATTTCGCGGCCGCCTCGGGCGAGGACATCACGGATGCGACCGGAACAGTCTGGAACGCGCACGCGCTCAACGAGACGATGATGACCATCAATCTGTTCACCGTGGTCTTCGTGGCTTTCCTCGCCTTGGTCAAGTTGGCACGCCACGACACCATCGGTAACGCGATCCCCAGTCGTGACACCCCCAGAAGGCGGTGAGACGAGCACCTTGCGGATCGTCTCATCCGACTTGAGGTACTGCTCAATGGCAGGCGGCGCAAGAGTTGAGCCGACTGTCGCCTATCGGTGGGCCACGCATGGTCCAAGTAACGTCATGACCGACGCCCATCCCCCCGGGCGCCAGGGGACGGGAGTGGGGGTGCTCAGGCCACCCCTGATATCGGATTCACCTAATCATCTGAATTGTCTTTTCCCCAGATGTAGTTCCCGTCAGAGTCGGTCGAGCTCGACCGGCAGCCCACATCATTTCCAGCAGCTTTACGGCCGTGTCCTGCTCTGTTCTCAGGAAATTGTCGAGCTCCAGCGCCTTACTTCGATCTGATGTTACGCCGCCGCCGTACCAGTGTGTTTCATTCGCAATCAAGTCCGCTGCTCCGTCGCTCATGACGGTCCCCCTCTCTCCCCCGGACTTCATACATACCGCGCGGAGACCACGTGCGAAAGTCGTTACCCGACTGCACCTCGGCCTGCTTGGTCGTGAGCAGATGTCCATCGAAGAGATAGGGAAGTGAGAGCCGCCACCCCAGTACCTCACGCCACGAGATTCCCGATGGTCTGCGCACCACAGAAAACATTGACCCTCAACGCATGCCCGTTGCCTGACGGGACACCGGGCCGGTCAATTTCAACGGCGACATACCGAAATCGCAGGCAGCGCAGCCGGCTGGCCGGCCCCCGACTGAGCCTCTTGCCGCGCTCAGCACAGATGACCCGGTCACAGGCGGCGTCCACCACCCGCCACAGGTGCCGGTTGGACTCATCGATGACCATCTCGGCGACGTCGCGCTCATCCCGGGCCGTCAGCGGGCCGAACTCCTGTGAAGCACCCACGGCCGGTGATGCGTCAGTCAATCTTCGGTGTCACGAAACCAGTGGTGATCAACCTCCGGTGACAATGATCAGCCTTCAGTGACAGAGGACAGCCGAGTTCGGGAGCCGGCGAGATGTCGCCGCCCTCGATGTTCGTGAGTGTCGGCGCCACGCCGGTTGCGACGGCCGCGCCTGGCGTCGAACGGATCTCCGCTCACGCATAGCGAGGAACCATGGGAGGCGGCAGCGCGTTGTCCGCGGCATGAGTGCGCGCCGCGGGCGAAACGCCGCCAAGGATTCCCGTCGCCCCCTCTTCAGCCCGGTAGCGGAAAGAACTCACTGAGCGCGTCCCGAATGCTTTTCCCCAGCTCTGTGCGAGCGTCGCCGCCGTCCAAAGATGCGACGATAAGCTTTCTGATCAGCAGGGCGTCCGCGTCAGCCATCGCTCAGGGGCCACCCTGACGAGCGAAACGCGGGTCGGAGGGATCGGCTGCGTCGCGGCGAGAGATTTCTCCGGGGCCGTGTCGATCCGCGGGCCGCTCGTTCGACGTGTGGGTGCGAGGGCCGAGAGGCGGCCTCGCCGGACAAGGAGAACGCGATGCCGAAGTACCTGCTGATCATGCGGGGCACCGACGACTCGAACGCGGCCATGATGGCCAACATCGACGAGATGATGGCCACGACCCGCCAGTTCATTGAGGAGATGGTCAAGGCCGGCGTCCTCCTCGCGGCGGAAGGGCTGGACGATCCGGGCCAGGGCGTCGTGGTCGACTTCAGCGGCGAGGCCCCGGTGGTCACGGACGGGCCGTACGGCGAGACCAAGGAACTGTTCGGGGGCTTCTTCCTGCTCGACGTCGCCTCGAAACAGGAGGCGGTCGAGTGGGCCAAGCGGGTCCCGGCGGCCCCCGGGTCCAAGATCGAGGTCCGCCGGGTGCCCGGGAGCGACGAGGTCCCGCAGGTCGACAAGTGATCATCAAGGACTGGGCCGGGCGCGAGCGCAACGGCCGAATCTGATGGATACGGCCGATGTCGAGGCCGTCTGGCGGATCGAGTCGGCGCGGATCGTCGCCGCGCTGACCCGGTTCACCGGCGATTTCGGGCTGGCCGAGGACGCGGCCCAGGAGGCGGTGGCCGAGGCGCTGGAGTCGTGGCCGCTCGCCTCCCCGGCGAATCCGGCCGGCTGGCTGATGGCCACGGCCCGGCGGCGGGCGATCGACGCGATCCGCCGCCGGACCGCCCTCCAGGACCGATACGCCCTGCTGGCGGCCAACTTGCCGGTCGACTCGGCGGTTGACGAAGAAATCGATCCCGACAAGATCGATGACGACGTGCTGGCGCTGATGTTCGTCAGCTGCCACCCGGTGCTCTCCCCCGAGGCCCGGGTGGCGCTGACCCTGCGCGTCGTCGCCGGTCTGTCCAGCGAGGAGATCGCCCGCGCGTTCCTCGTTCCCGTGCCGACCGTGCAAGCCCGCATCACCCGGGGCAAGAAGACGATCGCGGCGGCCGGGGTGCCGTTCGAGCTGCCGCCGGCCGCCGAGCGCCGGGAACGGCTGGGCGGCGTGCTCAGCGTCATCTACGTGATCTTCACCGAGGGATCGACGGCCACGTCGGGCGACCGGCTGCTGCGCCCCGACGTCGCGTACGAGGCGATCCGGCTGGCCCGCACACTGGCCGCGCTGCAGCCGGACGAGCCGGAAGTGCACGGCCTGCTCGCGTTGTGCGAGCTGACGGCCGCGCGTTTCCCGGCGCGGACCGGCCCGGACGGTTCCCCGATCCTGCTCGACGAGCAGGATCGGCGGCGGTGGGACTTCTCGGCGATCCACCGTGGGCTGGCCGCGCTGACCAAGGCATCGACCCGCGGCCTCGGCCCCTACGGCCTGCAGGCCGCGATCACCGCCACCCACGCGACGGCGCCCTCGGTCGAGGCAACCGACTGGGACCGGATCGTGGTGCTCTACGAGGCACTCGGCCGGGTCGCGCCCTCGCCGGTGGTCGAGCTCAACCGGGCCGTCGCCGTGGCCATGGCCTCGGGTCCGGCGCAAGCCCTGGCCATCGTGGACGAGCTGATCGCCTCGGACCGGCTCCCCGGTTCGCATCTGGTCCCGACCGTACGCGGTGAGCTGCTGGCCCGACTCGGCCGACGACCGGAGGCACGCGCCGAGCTGGAGCTGGCGGCCCGGCTGTGCGCCAACCAGCGCGAACGCTCAGTGCTGCTACGCAAGGCGGCCACGCTGAGCTGACTTCTCCAGCTCGGCCGGCCGGGACCCAAGCGCGGCCCGGATGCCGTCGATCGCATCAGCCCCGACGGCCGAATCCCCGAATGCGAACGGCGGGAGCGCGGCGAACCCGGGGAGAAACTCGCCCACGGTCGGCGCGCACACCTCGTCCGAGACCGACCGTGACCCAGGTGCTTTGTCAGGCCAGGATGGCAGCGACGGTTCAATCAGATCCCACAGCTCGTCGACGACCCACGCCTCACTCGCGCACCACCGAGCGAGGCTGATTTTCACATCGTGGCGCTGATCAACATCTTTCCAGCAGATCGCGTCAGGGACTTGAAGCATTGCGAGGTAGTTGAGCCCCGCACCCCCTCATCTGGGCAGACGTTCGCATCGCACATCGTTCATCACAGCGGCCGAGTTCTACGGAGAGCCACCTGGCGACGTGTGCACACCTCGCCGGGATCTCGGCCGTGGTCAACAAGTGGCGCTCGTTCTCACGAACACTCGCACGCGGTAGGCCGGCGAAGTGGCGCCGAAAGCAACCATCCGGCTCCCGTTCTCGCGGACAAAATCAAGCACCGATGCGAGGCGTATTGCGGCGCAATGAATTCCAGGACAGGTAGGTACTTGATCAGCTTCCAACCGAGCTGTACGGCTCGGCCCCATTGCGGCCCAACCCGCTTGAGCTGGGTCGCTCGCCGGCCTGCGCGGGTCGCATCCCAGCTCAACGGCTGGTCCTCGTCGCGGCCAGAAGCCGAGCATCAGGTCGCGGGCTGCGTTGAGTCCTATCCCGGCAGTTGAGCTGGGCCAAATTGCGGCCAGGTCCGGGGCGCACCCCGGCGCAGGTCGAACTGTCTCACCCAGCCTCACGGCTGGCCTCGTGCCGGCTGAGAACCTTCGCAGATCATCTCGCCAAGTGATCGAGCCTCTTCCAGCCCAGCCGGCCGGACCCGGATAGATCATCATGTCGGGCGCATCGGGGCGCGGCCATGCTCTGGAAATTGGCCGCGTATTGGCCGTGAGCGGCCGTAGGACACCGGTGGTCGTCGTAGACGGCCGGACACAACGCCAAAAGGCCCACTACCGCGTTTCCGCTGGTGACGGGCCTCTTCCCGCTGGTGTGGCAGGTGCAAGGTTCGAACTTGCGTAGGCTGAGCCGACGGTTTACAGGGGCGGGTCGACGCTCCTAACTGCATCAGACCCCTGCCCTCCGGGGACGGCTCTCACTTGTCCACTACCGGGGAAGATCAGAGGCAGGCACGATCATCCCGTGACGCCACCAGCCTCGACGCCACCAACGCGTGATTTCAAGATCCAGTAGATGCCTTGAGCATCTTCAGCTGCTGGTCTTACCGTCATGGCCATGCGACAGATCGATGACCCGGACGTGCTCAAGGTCTTGGCCAGCGGGTTTCGGATGAAGCTCTTCAGCCTCCTCTTCCGGATTGGCCCGGTCACGGTAAGCGAGCTCGCCAGACGGATGGATGCCGACCCCGGCCAGGTGAGCTATCACCTGCGGCAAATGCAGAAACATGGCTTGATCGAAGACGTGCCGGAGCTCGCCCGTGACAGCCGGGAACGCTGGGTGCGGGCAGCTATGGTCGGGTGGGTATTGGCGAGGGACTTCGAAGCCCCGGAAGCCAGAGCCGCGTTGCAGGCGTGGACTTCACAGTGGGTGATCGACCAGTTCGAGCGGCTGCGCGACTTCGAACGCACTCGCATGACGCTTCCCGAGGACTGGCGCAACGCGGCCTTCGGAGGCAGCCACCACCTAAGGCTCACCAAGGATGAGCTCGCGGAGCTCGCCGACCAGCTCTATGCCGTGTTGCAGCCGTGGCGCGAGCTGACCAAATCGCGCGTCGAATCGAGCGAGGCTCCGCCGGACACTCGCCCGATTTTCATCTTCTACCACGCATTCCCCGAAGAACCCTGAGGAGCTTTCCATGAATGCCATGCATGAGGAGTGGGCCCGCGCCTACCTCGCTGAACAGCGAGCCGAGGCCGCACGGTTACGCATGATCCCGCCGCGCTCGCGCCGGCCTGTTGTTCTGCGCCTCCGCGGCCGGTTCGCGATCACCCTCCGCCGCCTCGCCGACCACCTCGAACCTGCCTGATAGTCCGTACGGGTATCTGTCGACGTAGATCTCCAGAGCACGTCCCGCACGACCCACACGTTACGGACCTACATGTCTCTGAGCAGGGAGCCCGGTGCCGCCTCTCAAGGTCGAACCAACTTTTCGTCGGACTCGCAGGCCATCCTCTTCATGATCTGTCCCGAGAGAACAGGATCCCCGTGAGCGGCTACGACTGGCTCGATGACGACGCGTTCTGTGCAACCTTCGTCCGCGGTCTCACCCCACGCGAGGCGCTGGCCCGCCTTGGCATTGACGTGTTCGACGGGGATGACGAGGAAGGGCTTATCTGCGCCCGGTCGGCCGAGGGCGGGACCATTCTGACCGAGTCGAACGGCTTCGCCGGCACGCTGCCCGAGGTGCTACGGCCCTTGTCGGCTGGGACGGTCACGGCGAGTGTCTTCGTCAACGTGAACAGGGTCGCGTCCTTCGAGCATTACGCCGACGGTCGCAACATCCTAACCTTCGATCCGCTGTTCGGCGGCGACGAGGATGGCATCCCTGAGGACTACCTGGCCGACCGGATCGAGCTCGGGCTGGCCGGCGACAAGTCGGAGGGCGGGCTCGCCGCTGCACTGCTGCTGGCCGAGCGCATCACCGAGGTGCGGCCGAACGCGCCAAGTGACGTGGTGGCCGCCCATGGCGTTCTCGAGTACTGAGACGCCTTGCTGTCGACCCATCGCAAACGCAGCAGGCCGACGACGCAACCCAAACCGCATTAGCAGTTCGGAGGACGATCGTCCCAGGGCGTTCAACATGGACCGACACGACTGGACGCTCCTCCTGGAACGAGCCGATACGGCGCGGAACTGCCACCCATAGGTGATCTTGGGTCGGCGCGGGAAGCTGGACACGATTTTACAGCGCATGACCGTTATGGCGGGCACATGGCCTTCTACCTGGGAGGGCGCGATACCGGCACTCCCCTGCCCTCATGATCATTGCACGTAGATTGCATGGCACCAGGAGACTGCGCTGTGCGTACGCTGCCTTCGTGGATAGAGAGACGTTCGTTCAACTCCTCGACAGCGCAGGAGGGGAAGCAGGCCGTGCGTGCCGTCGGGCGCTCGCGGGCTGGAGCGTACTTCGAGATATGGCCGAACCCAGTCGAGACGCTTCCCTGACCAAGACCTACCAGCGTCGCGCACGTCATACCCGCCGGATGGGCATCCCGTCCCTCGGCTTTGATGAGGCGGTCGCGCAACTCGACACCTGTGGACTCCAGAGCCTCATCCTCGGCGTCGTCAAAAGCGCTGAGTCCGCCCACCACTTTCAGCTCTTCCTATCTCCCGACGCATCACGTGTGGTGGCTTGCCTCTGCGTGGACAATCAATGGGAGCGCTCGTCGCGCACCACCCCTGACTGATCATCCCGTACGCCGTCGTCCCGCCCGCAGGGGAAGCGGGCCAGGGGCGATGGCGGACGGGATGATCAGGCTTCCACCTCAGCGATCCACCAACCTCAGGCCCGCGCTGCCATCATCCCGGAGCCGAGGCCCCCGCCGGAGGCATCGAAGACCTCTCGCCCGTGCCCAGTTCCGCAGGTATACGGGTCAGAGCGGTTGGTAGACGTTGAATGACGGTTCGGGCACACTTATCCTCCCCCCAATTGGAGGATCGGATGTCGGCGGTTGGACCAGCTGAGGCCCTGATTCTGTTGGTGATCTGGGTCGTTCCAGCAGTGGTGCTCTTCTTCTTTATTTACTGGGCGGTCCGGCTGGCGATCAGGCATGAGCGGCGACGGGTGCCGAGTCTGCACGAGCGTGTGACGGCGGAGCGCGAGGCTCAGCGTCGTGGATGGGCGGAGCGCGAGGCTCGACGGAATACGGAAGCGCCCGACGAGCTGTAGCCGGGATATGACAGCGGCCTGAGCTGCTGGCGGCCAGCACCGGCCTCCAGGCCGCCGAGCGGGCGCAGGGCCGCGAAGCGGCCCCTGCTGCTGTCGCGCGACGCGCGCACCGCACCCGCTTGATCATCCCCGTCTGCCGTCGGCTCGCCCGAGGGGGAAGCGGGCCAGGGCCATGGGGGCAGGGTGGAGCGCCCCACTGGACAAACGACCTTGGTCCCGTGGCCCTGGCCCGCCCGGCTTGTCTCAGGTCGATGTCGGGCGGGACGATCAGGCTTCCACACCAGCCACTTGCGGCCCTGCTACCGGGTGCAACGATCATCCCGGAGCCGGAGTGCCCCCGCCGGAGGCCCATTGTCGGAGCTGCTCGCTACAGTCGCCGCCATGGATCGCAATCTCAGCGCCCTTGAGCGGCTCATCGCCGTTGTCCCTCCCCCTCCCGTTCCGACCTTCGGGACCGATGGATGGGATGAGGTGCTTTCCGACTTCGGGCTTCGGCTTCCTACCGACTATGTGGCTTTCATCGAACGGTACGGACGCTGCGAGTTCGCCCGATGGCTCAGCGTTTACGATCCTCGGGACTTGCCAAAGGAGCATCGCGTACAGGCGGCCCAGTGGGGTGACGACTACAGGGAACTCCGCGAGGACTTTCCTGAATACCACCCGTTGGCTATGTGGCCGGAACCGGGTGGGTTCTTTCCATGGGGCAGCACCATTGACGGCGATGAGATGGGCTGGCTAACGATCGGGGAGCCAGAAGAGTGGCCGTGCATCGTGATCCCGCGCCATGCGGATCAGGAGCCAGCGATCCAGGAGACGATGACGGAGTGGCTCGTTGGATGGGCGTCCGGGACGAGATTCGACGGCAGCGGGTTCGCCAAGGGAGTCGAGGGCCATCCGTTGGAATGCCGGATATGGACCTGATGCTCGCCAACGCGTAAGGGCGGTGGCCTTGCATGGAGCGCGGCCTGAGCCGCCGGCGAACGGGACCCCAGGCCGCACGCCCGGCCGCCGAGCGGCAGGAAGGCCGCGAGGCGGCGCCGCTTGAGTACGCGGTAGAGCTGGAGGAACTTTCGGCAAATCCGCTCCACAAGGTCAAGTGGAAGCCGCCCAAGACGACAGAGACCGTAGAGCCTCGCGTCGTGGTGAATCCTCGCCAGGTGCAAGAGCTACTGGCCGCGGTGACGTACGTGGGAAGGCGGGGCCGTGGTCGACGGCTGATGGCTCTCTTCGCCTGCATGTACTACGCCGCCCTGCGCCCGGCCGAAGCAGTCGGCCTTCGGCTCCAGGACTGCCGCCTACCCGCCTCAGGTTGGGGACGGCTCACCATCGACGTATCCCACCCAGAGGTCAACACCCGGTGGACCGACACCGGGGATGCTCACGAGGAACGGGGCCTGAAGCACCGGGGCAGACAGGACGTCCGCCCGGTGCCCATCCCACCAGAACTGGTCAAGATCCTCCGCGAGCACATCGCGGAATACTGACCGCAAAGGACGGCCGGATCTTCCGCAGCGAACGGGGAGGCGTCGTGGCCTCCACCGCTTACACCGAGGTCTGGCAGGACGCCCGCCTCTTGGCCTTCACACCGGCCCAGGTCGCCTCTCCGCTCGCCAAGCGACCATACGATCTCCGGCACGCGGCCGTCTCCCTCTGGCTCAATGCGGGCGTCTCAGCCCCGAATGTGGCGGGCCACAGCGTCGACGTTCTCCTGAGGGTCTACGCCAAGTGCATCGACGGCCAGCAGGAGATCGCCAACAAGCGGACCGGCGACGCCCTCGCCGCATGACCACGTCCCAACCGCCCTCAGAGCCCTGGCCCACCACCGGGGCTCTTCCTCTTGGCCGTGTATTGGCCGAAACCAACGGTCGACCTGCGGAAACGCGCTCAAGATCATTGCACGTATATTGGTGGACCAGCGACAACGGGCCGCTCAGAGCGACATCTGGCTGCATACCCCTGAAACGCAGAAGAGGCCCCGAAGGGCCTCTGAGCTGCGCTTACTGCGTGTGGCAGGTGCAAGGTTCGAACTTGCGTAGGCTGAGCCGACGGTTTTACAGACCGCTCCCTTTGGCCACTCGGGCAACCTGCCTTGTCATCCGCTCTCGCGGCGACAGATAGAAGGATAGCGGACTTCCGAGGTGTGCGTGACCACGGTTGGGCGCGCGCCGGATCTCCGTTTGGTACCGCGCCGAAACGGGTGGAGGGGAGGGCGGGAATCTGGACGGTTCTCCGTACGGGGAGCGGTGTCCTGCGCGGCGGGCCGATGCTGGCTAGGCTCGTGCGCTGGGTCCGCGCGTTTCGCGTACGCCGGGGAAGCAGGATCCGGGTAGTGCTTTCGCCGCTGAGAGGATGGGTGTTTTGGCCGATTCGTCTTTCGACATCGTGAGCAAGATCGACCGCCAGGAGGTCGACAACGCTCTGAACCAGACGGTCAAGGAGATCGGGCACCGCTTCGACTTCAAGGGTACGGGGGCCGCGATCAGCTGGTCAGGGCAGAACAACATCGAAATCAAGGCGAACAGCGAGGAGCGCGCGAATGCCGCTCTCGACGTGTTCAAGGAGAAGGTGGTCAAGCGGGGCCTCTCGCTGAAGATCCTCGACGCGGGTGAGCCCAAGCTGTCGGGCAAGGAGTACCGCATGCTGGTCACCCTGAAGGAGGGCATCGACCAGGAGAACGCGAAGAAGATCTCCAAGCTGATCCGTGACGAAGGGCCGAAGGGGATCAAGGCGCAGATTCAGGGCGAGGAGCTTCGGGTCAGCTCGAAGAAGAAGGACGACCTTCAGGAGGTCATTTCCCTTCTGAAGGGCAAGGATCTGGACATCGCCCTCCAGTTCGTCAACTACCGCTAGTAGAGGTCCACTTCAGGCCTCTGACCTGGCGTTTCAGCGTTACGCAGAGCTCGGAGGGCACATCCGGGGCACACGGTCGAGCGCGCTGTCCATGAGGGCGCGTCTTCTCCTGTGCCTCGGGCCACTCCTCCGACATGTACGTGTAGAGCGTGATGCTCGGCGTGGAGTGACTGAGAGCGAGCCGCGCAACCTTCGTCGAGGTGCCCTTGTGGATCAGCAGCAGTGTGGCCGAATGGCGGCGTCCGTAGGCGGTGCGAGGCAGCCCGAGGCTGCCCAACGCGCTGGCGGCCGATGCCCGGATGGTGTGACGTAAGGGCCGTGCTTCAGAAGTGGGTTCATCGCCGCTTGTTGATTGCGGCGATGTGGATGATGGCTTCCTGGAGGACGGCAAGCATGAGAAAGCGAGTGGCCGCCGCGGCCGGATGATGTTTGCGCCGTTGATGCCGCGTTTCCACGGCGTGGCGCTGCTCGCATGGTCGACCGGCTACTCCCGCACATCGCTGATCGACTCGGCGCTCGCCTGCGGATTGGCCTTTCCTTGGCCGCGGCCGCGTGCCGATGCGCCCGACAGGTCGTGGAATCCGTGATCATCTGCCGATCGATGGACCCGACTGTGCCCGGCCGGCGCTATAGGACGGTTCAGATCATCCATTCACCCCGCTGCCAACAGGGCGCGGCCAAGGTCTCCGCGTTCACGGCCTTCTTGGTCGTTGACTCATCTACCGGAGACTTTGAGTCGATCGCCGGCGTGTCACCTGATCTTTCAGGCACCTCGCCTTGACCTCGTTTTCGCTGGCCGGGGTCTCTTCGCCGGTCTGCACCGGGAGTTCGATCCTCCTCTCCGGGAGAAAGAATCCAGGCGTCGTTATGACCGAACTACTGGCTGACCACAGCTGCCCATCGGACCCCTTGCCGACTGTCCGTCGCCGAGCGCTCACGCAATGGGACCATGGCCGGAGGAAACCTCGGGGAGATGCTCCCTCTGCCGTAAGGGTTGGAGCTCATGGATGTGGAAGCGTGCCTTCTCGACCTGATGTCACCTGATGTCACGTGTGCGGGCACCCGAAGCCGGGCGTGCCCCTCGGTGACGCCATCAGGACCACCATGGTCGGCGTCGCTCAGGTGAAGACCGGCACCACTGAATTCCGGGCCGCGATCGGACAAGATCTCGCAGCTCTCGGCGATGAAATGGCAGGACTTCGGCGGCACCTGAACGAGCGCCCGACCCGAGATACCGCGCCACCCCCTTCCAGCCCGAGCTGATCGATCGCTGGACGGCTAAAGGCTCAGCCGAAGCCGCCGATATACCCCCGACGGCTCAGGCTGAGCCCGGCGCCCCGCTTGATCTGCGTGGCGTGGACGTGAATTAACGGATTTCGTGGTGTTCGACTTCTCCGTGCCGGTGCGCCCGCTGGCAGTGTGTAGATCATGGCGTTGGCGGGTGCTCACGAAGACCGGCTCCTGACTGGCGTTGACCTCACGACGCTTGAGGTTGATCTGGTCCAGTTCGAGAGTCCGGCTGGTCTGGCAGTGGGCGGTGTGTTGTGGCTTGATCGTAAGGTGGGTAAACGTGACGAAGATCCCCCTGCGCCGCTTTACGGCGCGTGCCCTGCCCATTGATGATCAAGATCGAGTTCTCCTGCTCTACGGCTTCGATCCGGCCAGGCCGGATGAGCCGTTCTGGTTCACGATCGGTGGGGCGGCGGAGGACGGTGAGACGTTGCAGGAGGCGGCGGCGCGGGAGTTGTTCGAGGAGGTCGGGATCCGGGCGGACGCGGGCGAGCTCAGCGGCCCGCACGGGAGCAGCGTGATCGAGTTCAACTACGCCGAGTACGCCATCACGCAGGATCAGACGTTCTTCGCGCTCCGGGTTGGCGCCGATGCGGTCGTGTCGTTCGAACACATGGAGCAGATCGAGAAGGACACGACGACGGATTACCGGTGGTGGAGCGCGGAGGCGCTCGAGAGCACCGAGGAGGCCGTCTTTCCCAAGAATCTCGCGTCCATCCTGCGCGAGATCGTCGCGGGCGATGGATCGGCCGAGGTCACTGGGGGCGGAGGATCCGCGTAGCGCCGGCGATCAGCGCCGTCGCCAGGATCCAGCCGGAGACGATCAGTCCGTACGCCAGCCACTGCGTCCACCCCGCCGGGTCGAACAGCTCTCGTTGCCCGAATGCGGGGATCGGGAGCAGGAGGTCGAAGGTATAGGCGAAGGGGTGGAAATCGGGGCTCTCGGACGGTTTGAGCGCTCTTGGAGGGTTGATGGCGAAGACGACCGTCCCGAGCGCCAGCAGGAGGGCGAACCACATGCCCGCCAGCCAGGGGCGGTAGCCGTACCCGACCGCGACGTCGAGCAGCCGCCCCCACGCCCGGCTTCCGAATCCCTGCGTCTGCCGGCGGGCGCGGAGTTTGGCGAGTTGGGTGCGCCGGGCGAGCGCGTCGTTGCCGTCGCTGAGGAACCAGGCCGCGAGCTGCTCGTACGGTTGCGGCCTGAACCCCTCCGGATCCCGGGTCACCCAGTCGATTCGCCGGGTTATGCCGGAGCCGCGCAGGCGGTCGTAAGTCAGGCCGTTCAGGCGGAGTTTCTCGGGCCAGGTGTCCGGATCGTCATGCAATGTGCCGACGGTGGTGTGTGCGAGCGTGACGACGCCTTCGATGGGCTTCGCGGGCTTCAGGTACAGCTCGCGGAGCTCCATGTGGCTTGCGTTGAGGGCGTAGCGGGTGTCGGGGCTTCGGATGATCCCATCGAGCAAGAGTGTCCCGTTGATACGCGCTCCGCGTAAGCGTACGCAGCCCAATGCCAGGAATCCGCCGGTGCAGCGTATGACGTCCTCGACGACCATGTTGTCGGCGGTGAGGGCTTGCTTGCCGGGATTGCGGAGGTTAGCGCCGTCCAGGAAGAGTCCGCCGTTCAGGCGGGCGCCGACCAGGCCGATTCCGCCGGTGAAGTCGGCGTTGCGCATGTACGTGCCGGAGTCCACGACGACGGCGTTCGCGTAGAGCGCCCATTCCTCGTCGTCGTCAGCCGTCAGCTTGGTGCCGCCCAGCCACAGCCCGCTCTCGAACTGGGCCCGGTTCAGGCGCACGGTGCCGGTGATGTTCGAGCCGGACAGGCTGAGGTGCCCGGCCACCCGCATGCCGCCGCCGCTGAGGCCCGGGAGGCGGCAGTCGGTCAGCCGTACGGTGCGGGTGGTGGAGTCGGTGAGACGGATGGGTTCATCCAGATGGCAGCCGATCAGGCCGAGTTCGTACGGGATCGTGCCGCCGATGATCGTGAGTCGGCCGGTGATCCGCGCGCCGCGTAGACGTACGGCCGGGACCGAGCCGGTGCCCGTGTCGCGGGCCCCGAGGAGCAACTGGGCGATCACTTCGGCTCTGATCGAGCGTCCGGGCCCCCACGTGTGGCCGTCCGTGGGGGCGTTCGCGCCGGCCGTGCCGGGCGGACCGATCTCGAACGGGCCCAGCTCGACCGTTTCCCCGGTGGGGAACGCGTTCCAGAGCCTCCGCTCCGCCTTGGTTAATCGGCGCATGGGTCAGCGGCGGTAGCCGGCCATGCGCTCGAGGCGGGCGACCCGCTCGGACGTGGGCGGATGCGTGGAGAACAGGCGGCCGAAGCCCGAGCCGCTGAACGGGTTCGCGATCATCATGTGGGAGGCCGAGGTGAGGCGGCTGTTCTCGGGGAGCGGAAGCCTGCGGGCACCCATCTCGATCTTGCGGAGCGCCGAGGCCAGGGCGAGCGGGTCGCCCGTGAGCCTGGCGCCTGATTCGTCGGCCTGGAACTCTCTCGTGCGGGAGATCGCCATCTGCACCATCCCGGCCGCCACCGGTCCGAGCACCATCATCAGCAACGCGCCCACGAAGCCCGGCCCCTCGTCATCGTCCGAGCCACCGAAGAACACCGCCACGTAGCTGATCCACGTGATCATCGTGGCGAGCGCGCCGGCGACGGAGGAGATGAGGATGTCTCGGTTGTACACGTGTGACAGCTCGTGCCCGATCACTCCGCGCAGCTCGGCCTCGTCGAGCAGCTGGGTCAGGCCGTACGTCACGCAGACCGCGGCCTGGCGCGGGCTCCTGCCGGTCGCGAACGCGTTCGGCTGCACCGTCGGCGAGATGTACAGGCGTGGCATCGGCTGGCGGGCCTCGGTGGAGAGCTCTCGCACGATCCGGTAGAGCGTGGGCTGCTCCACCTCGCTGACCGGCCTGGCGCGCATGGCCGACAGGGCGATGCGGTCGGAGAAGAAGTAGGCGACTCCGTTGCTCAGCAGGGCGAGCACGAGCGCGAACTGCGCACCGGCGCCGCCGCCCAACCACGCGCCCACCGCGACGATCAGCGCCGACATGCCACCCAGCAGGATGGCCGTGCGCAGGCCGTTGTGGTGCAAGGTTCCCCCCTTCGTGGTCTGGGTTCACCACGTCCAACGACCACGACCCGGTCCTTCGTTCCCCAGCCGCTCCCCGCCGTACTCAACTATGGGCGGAGCGCGACTTTCTCGTTCGCTCCATGGTCGCGTGTCTCAGCCGAAGGCGGACAGTGCAGTCATGTCCAGGACCAGCTGGGGGGCGATCGAGAACAGCACGGCCACCCCCAGGGCGAGGCCGATGGCCAGCCACGTCGTGGGCGTCGGGCGGCGCTGGGCGAGGACCGGACCCGTGGCGGGGATGAAGAGGCGGGTGGTCCAGACGGCGTAGTAGTAGAGGCCGATCACGGTGTTGACGGCCATGATCAGGGCCAGCCAGCCCGAGCCGCCCTCCACGATCTCGCGGAACACGAACACCTTGGCGAAGAGCCCGGCCAGACCCGGTGGGAGGCCGGCGAGGCAGACCAGGCAGAACGCCAGCGCGAGCCCCGCGGCCGGGCGGCGGAACACCAGGCCCCGGTAGTCGTCGAGCTCGTTGCGGGCGGCGGTCCTGGAGACGAGCAGGACCACCGCGAACGCGCCGAGGTTCATGGCGGCGTAGATGATCAGGTACGCCATGGAGGTGCCGACCGCGCCGGCCATCGGGAGGTCGGCCGAGGTGGGCCCGGTTCCGGCCGGAGCCTGGAGTGCGGCGGTCGCCCCGGAAGGCCGGGACGTGGGGCTCTGGGCCGCCGCCACCGCCAGCGGCGCCAGGATGTAGCCGGACTGGGCGACGGAGGACCAGGCCAGCAGGCGTACGGCGGAACGTTGGCGCATGGCCAGCAGGTTTCCCACGGACATGGTCAGCGCGGCGATGACACCGACGATGGGCGCCCAGGTGGCGGCCTGCCCGGGCAGCCCGGCGACCAGTACGAGGATCAACCCGGCGAACCCGGCTGCCTTGGAGATCACCGACAGCAGCGCGGCCACGGGGACGGGGGCGCCCTGATAGACGTCGGCCGCCCAGGAGTGGAACGGCACCACGGCGATCTTGAAGGCGAACCCCGCCACCACGAGCACGACCCCGACCGAGACGACGGCAGGCAGGCTCTGGGCAGTCGCCTGGGCCGCGGCCTCCGCCAAACCCGGCGCTGGGGCCTGGCCGCTGAAGACGGCTCCCAGGCGGGACAGGTAGACCGTGCCCGCGATGCCGTACAGGAGCGAGACGCCGAACAGCATGACGGCGGTCGACACGACCGAAACCACGAAGAGCTTCACGGCGGCCTCGGAGGCCCGGCCGTCGTAGCGCTTCAGGGCGGTGAGGGCGAAGACCGGGAGCGAGACCAGCTCGAGCGCCACCACGAGCATGATCAGGTCTCGGGAGGCGGGCAGGGTCACCGCGCCGACGAGAGTGCAGAGGAGGAGGAAGTACCACTCGCCCACCGGGATGCCGCCGGCCGCCAGCTCGGTCATCGACATCAGCACGACCACCACGGCCGCGACCAGCACCATGCCGGCGAACACCAGCGTGAACCCGTCCGCCACGAAGGAGCACAGCCCGGTGGGGCCGGCCAGGTCGGCCGGGACGCAGAACGTCGACTGCGAGGGGCCGCCCCTGATCGCCTGGGCGACGACGAAGGCCAGCGCGACCAGGACGCCGGCCAGTGTGACAAGCCCCAGCACGGTCTTCGTACGGGAGCGGGCCGGGAGGAACGCGTCCAGCAGCAGCACCAGAGCGGCCACCAGGGCGAGCGCCAGCGGAGGCGCGATCACGAAGTAGTCGATCTGCTGGATCATGAGACGGCTCCCAGCAGGGTCTGCACGGCCGGTGTGGTGAGCGACAGGAGGAGGCCGGGCCAGAGCCCGAAGATCAGGATCAAGGCCACCAGGGGTGTCCAGGCCAGCAGCTCGTAGCTCCTGATGTCGTCCGTCGCCGGCCAGGGTGCGCCGGTCCGGTGAGGCCCGCCCGGAGAATCGGCGCCGCCCCCACGGCCGGCGTCATACGGGGTCGCGTCGTCGTCGCCGGGCGGACCGGGGCGGTGTGAAGACGCGTCGTCGTCGCTGGACAGATCGAGGCGATGTGAAGACGTGCGGCCTTGCACAGGCCCGGCATCGCCCAGGCGCACGTGGTCGCCGCCGCCGGACGGTTCGATGCGGTCCGAAGGCGTTCCTGGATCAAGAGGCTCGCCGTAGGGCTCCGGTCTCGGGGGCGGCTCCAGGGTGGCCGTCGCCGAGCGTCCCGCCGGCGCGCCGAGGGGTACGACGGGACGCTCGTCCGGTGTGGCGCCTTCCCGCTCGTCCAAGAAGGCGCTGCTCGTCCCGGGCCGACCGTGGGTCACGCGGGACAACATGACCAGGAAGTACGCGGCCGTCAGGACCGCCCCCAGACCCCCGATCGCCATGTACGTCAGGAACAGCCCGCGGGGCAGCCCGTTCGCCGGCTGGAACGCCCCGAACAGCGCCAGCATCTCCCCCCAGAACCCGGCCAGCCCCGGAAGCCCCAGCGAGGCGATCGCCGCGAAGGTGAGCACCGAGCCCAGCCGCGGCAGCGTCGCCAGCATGCCGCCGCCCAGAGACGGGATGTCGGCGGTGTGGTACCGGTCCTTGATCGCTCCGGCCAGGAAGAACAGCAGGCCGGTGATGAGGCCGTGGGCGACGTTCGCGAAGAGGGCGCCGTTGATGCCGACCGGGGTCAACGTGGCGAACCCCAGCAGGACGAAGCCCATGTGACCGACGGACGAGTAGGCGATCATGCGTTTGAGGTCGCGCTGAGCGAGGCAGGCCAGAGCGCCATAAATGATGCCCACCACGGCGAACGCGCCGAGCCACGGCGCCACCGCCATCGCACCCTCGGGAAGGATGGGGATGGCGATCCTGGCGAAGCCGTACGTGCCCATCTTGAGCAGCACCCCGGCGAGCAGCACCGAGCCGACGGTGGGGGCTTCGGTGTGGGCGTCGGGCAGCCAGGTGTGCAAAGGCCACATGGGGGTCTTCACCGCCAGGCCGCTGCCGATCGCCACGAACGCCAGAATCTGCACGGATCTGGCCATGCCGGCGCCGTGGGCCGCGCTCAGTGCCTCGATGTCGAGCGTGCCGGTCTGGGCCCATACGAGCAGCAGGCCGAGCAGCATCACGACCGAGCCGAGCAGCGTGTACAGGATGAACTTGACCGACGCCGCCCGGCGCCCCTCCCCGCCCCAGATGCCGATCACGAAGTACATCGGGACGAGGACGATCTCGAAGAACACGAAGAAGAGCAGCAGGTCGAGGGCGAGGAACGTACCGATCATGCCTACTTCGAGCACCAGCAGCGTGAACGCCAGCGCCCTCGGCCGCGCCCGCACGAACCCTGTCCGCGCGGCGCCCCAGCACAGATAGAGGAAGCACAGGAACGTCAGCAGCGCGGTCAGCACGATCAGCGGCAGCGAGATCCCGTCGACGCCGAGGTGGAAGCGGAGCCCCAAACCGGGGATCCACGCCTGGTCGACCTCGAACTGGGGCCGCGCGGCCCGCGAGTAGTCGAACGTCGCCGCCATCAACACGGCCAGTGCCAGCGTCAGGCCGGACAAGGTCAGTCCGTACGTGTGCAGCAGCGGCCGGAGCCGGTGCGGCGCGAGGAGGAGCATGAGGGCGCCGAGCAGCGGCACGGCCAGCAGCGCGACGGAGAGCCAGGCCATCATGCGAGCACCTCCGCCTCTGCCCCGAGGCGAGACCGGGCTGTCATGCGAACACCACCGCCCCCACCGCGATCAGCAGGACACCGGCCAGCACGCCGGTCACGTAGAGCTGGACATTGCCGTTCTGGGCCAGTCTCAGCACTCCGGACAATCCGCGCGCCGACCTGCCGGACGCGCGCACCGCCCCGTCCACGATCACGTCGTCCGTCCGCACCGTGAGCCTGGCCAGGGCCAGGACCGGGCGGGCGACCAGCGCGGCGTAGAGGCCGTCCACGTGGAACGCCCGCTCGCACGGCCCCCGCAACGGCCCCAGCAGGCGGGCCGGGTCGGCGATGGGGTCGATGTGCCAGAACGCGTACACCACCCCGGCGCCGAGCGCGGCGAGCAGGACGCTGACGGCGGCCACGCCGAGGTCCAGGTGCAGCTCCCCCGCGAAGCCCAGCAGCAGGGCCGGGACGGCGAGGACGACGACGGGCACGAGCATCGTGCGGGGGGCCTCGGTGACGTCCACGACGTGGGCCGTGCCGGGCTCCGGCTCCGGGAGAGCCACGACCCGCGCCTCGCCGAAGAACGTGCGTAGCCAGGCTCTGGTGGCGTACGCGCCGGTGACGGCCACGGTCGCGAGCGCGCAGCCGTACAGGAGGAGCGCGGCCGCGTCGGTCAGACCGCCGGTGGACAGTGCGCGGTCCATGGCCAGCAGGATGCCGTCCTTGCTGAAGAAGCCGCTGGCCGGGGGGATGCCCATCAGGGCGGCGAAACCTATCGTCATCGTCACGAACGTCACCGGCAGTTCGCGGCGCAGGCCGCCCATCTGGGTCATCCGGTTGGAGCCGACGTGGTGGATCACCGCGCCCGCGCACAGGAACAGCAGGGCCTTGAAGGCGCCGTGCGTCAGCAGGTGGAAGATGGCCGCCGTGTCGGAGCCCGCGGCCAGGCCGCCCGCCATGTATGCGAGCTGGCTGATCGTGGAGTAGGCGAGCACCCGTTTCAGGTCGTCCTGGGCCAACGCGGCCAGCGCGGCGCCCAGCATGCCCAGGGCCGCGACGACGGCCAGCACGTCGAGCGTGGGCCGGGCCGCGACGAACGCGGGGAACAGCCTGGCCACGATGAAGATCCCGGCGGCGACCATGGTCGCGGCGTGGATCAGGGCGCTGATCGGCGTGGGGCCCGCCATGGCGTCGGGGAGCCAGGTGTGCAGCGGGACCTGCGCGCTCTTGCCCGCCACGCCGGCCAGCAGGAGCATCGTGGCGGTCACGAGCGTGGCCGCGGACATCTCCGGCACCTTCCCCAGCACGTCGCTGATCCGGAAACTGCCTGCCGCGAGGCCGAGCACGAAGATGCCGAAGAGGAAGCCGACGTCGCCCAGGCGGGTGACGAGGAACGCCTTGACCGCCGCGCGTGAATTGCCCCGGTCTTCCCACCAGTGGCCGATGAGGAGGTACGAGCAGAGGCCCATGATCTCCCAGCCCACGTAGAGGACCAGGAGGTCGCCCGCGTAGATCACCAGGAGCATGGCGCTGGTGAACAGGCTGATGAACGCGCTGTAGGAGGGGTAGCGCGGGTCGTCTTTGAGGTAGCCGACGGAGTAGATCTGCACGGCCAGGGCGACGAGGGTGACCAGGACGCCGAGGACGCTCGACAGGTTGTCGGCCTGGAGGGTGAGCGTGATCGGGACGCCGCCGGTGACGATGGTGCCGTACGTCTGGCCGGTGGGTGGGGAGGTGGTCGCGCCGTGCAGGTAGGCGAAGCCCGGACCCCAGGCGAGCCAACCCGCCAGGATCGCCGAGAGGGTGGTCGGGAGGATCGCTATCCAGGCTGCCCGGGTGTTGGCCCGCTGGTCTGCTGCTGCCTTGGCTGTTTCGGCTGCTCTGGTTGATCCGGCCGTCTTGGAGATCGGTGGGGTGGGGGGCTTGGGGCCGGGGGGCGCGGATCCGGGGGTGGGTGGCGTGGCGTGGTTCGCCGGCCTGGCGGGTGCGGCCGCTGTGGCCTTGGGCGGGGGTTTCGCGAGTCCGGAGGCGGGCGCCGTCGGGTGGAGGGCCTCGGGGGCGGGCGTCTTGGGATGCGATGTCGGGATGCGTCCTCCGCCGCCGCTGTCCGAAGGGCGTGCCTGGTGGGGCCAGCGGGACAGCAGCAGGCCTGCCGCGGCGGCGGCGAAGGGCAGGAGCACGGCGATGAGCGGGAATGTCGTCACAGCGTGCCACCTCGTTTGACGGGCCGGTCGCCCCCACGGCCACCGTCGGCCTCCGCTCGTCCTGTCCGATCCGTCTCGCCTGCCCCGTCCTGCCGGGCTGAGGCTCGGGAGGACGTCTGAGCCTGCTGGGTGTGATGGTGCTCATTGGGTTCTGCGGTGCCGTCCGGGCGGCCCTTGCTGGAGTCGACAGTGTTGGCGAGGACCGTGGCGGGCTCGGGGATGCGCTCCGGGGTGACGGAGTTGCCTCGTACGAGTGTCGTTGTCGCGTGCGCGGCGTCGTCGGGGGCGCCCCCGATCGCGGGTGCGGCGGAGGGCTCGTCCGTGGGTTCGGCGAGGTCGCGGAGGTGGTCGATGTCGACGGTACGGCGGTTGCGGTACAGCGCCAGCACGATCGCGAGCCCCAGGCCCACCTCGGCGGCCGCTATGACGATGACGAACAGCGTGAGGACCTGGCCGCTGTGCAGGCGGTCGGCCAGCCACACGTCGAAGGCCACCAGGTTGAGGTTGACGGCGTTGAGCATCAGCTCGACCGACATCAGCACGAGGATCGTGTTGCGCCGGGCGAGCACGCCGTACACGCCGATGGAGAACAGGAGCGCGGAGACGACAGCCGGGTAGACGATGTGCACTAATGACCCCCGGTCTGATCGGGCGGCAGATTGCCCCCGGTCCGGTCGGGCACCGAGTTGTCCCGGGCGCCGGGGGGCGACGGGCTGGCCTCGGTCCGGACCGGCGAGCTTTCCCCGCTCCCGGTGGAAGGTGACCTACCCCCCGTACGCGTGCCTTCCCTGGCTGAATGGCCTGATGCCTGCTGAGGCGCCGAGTCACTCCCGGTCGCGGGGGCCGGTGAATCCGTGGTGTCCGGCTGGTCGGGTGGCGTGTTGTCCCCGGTCGGAGCGGATGAGCCGCCTGGGATGTCCGTACGGGACAGCACGATGGCACCGATCAGGGCGGCGAGCAGGAGCACGGACAACGCCTCGAACGGCAGCACCCAGGTGGCGAACACACTGGCGCCCAACTCCTTGGCGGCGCCCTGGCCGGGGGTGAGCGGTGTGTAGGCGGCGTGGAATCCGTCGATCACCACCGTGACGAGGATGGCTGCCGTCGCCACCGCCACCAGGGCTGCGACCAGGCGGTTGCCGCTGTCGAGGTCTGGGGAGCGACCGATGGGGGCCCGGGTGAGCATGATGCCGAACAGCAGCAGCACGACCACCGCGCCCACGTAGATCAGCACCTGGACCCAGGCCACGAACTCGGCGGTCAGGACGAGATAGCCGCCCGCCAGGGCGCCGAAGGACACCACCAGCCAGAGGGCGGCGTGGACGAGTTGTCTGGTCGTGACGACAAGCAGCGCCGATCCAACCGCTACCGCGCCCAGCAGCAAGAAGACGATCTCTTGCCCGGTGGGTGACAGGTAGGAGGGCACCGCCTCGGTCACGACTCCTCCTCGGGCTCCCTTGTCTCGTCAGGACCGAGCCGCCCGGGCGGTCGGATGGACCGTGGATCGGCCATCCTCCGCCTGCGGGGGCTCGCGGCAGAAGTCTGCTCCTCCGGCCCGGGCTCCGGTTGCGGGGCGCCCGAGGCTGTGGACAACTTTTCTGGGGACGACTGTTCTGTGGATGAAGCCTGCCCCTGGGGTGGCTCCACCACGGAGGAATCGGCGGTGGTCGTCTCGCCCTCTTCTGCGGGGCGCGATGTGGTCGGCCGGTCGGCTGCCGTCGAGGCGGTGGAGCCCGGCGCGCCGGTGTTCGTCTCGCCTGGTGCGGGCGGGCGGTCGTCCTGAGCGCGGGATGGGAGTGCGCCTGGGGGTCGGATTCCCCGTACGTTCTGGATCGGGCGGCGTGGGCGTCCGGCCGGCGCGCGTGTGGCAGGGCCTGGTCCGGGCGTGTTCGCGGTGGGCTCGCCGTCCTGGGCGTCGGTCCCGGGTGCCGTCGCTGAGGTGCCGGGGGCGCTGGAGTCGGACGTCGTCCCAGGGGCGGCAGTTTCCGGCGGTGTTGCGGGGACGCCTGCTGGGCGCTCTGTTTGCGTTGCTCCGGTTGTGGGCTCCTGGCCCTTTGTTTCCTCTTGTGCGGCATCCGGGGTGGGCCTTGCGCCGCTTGTCCCGGCCGCCGGCGCTGCCGCTACGGGCCGGGGGGATGGCTCTGCGCCTGTCGTGCCTCTGGGCTGCGGTGCCGTACGAGGTGTGCGTGCGGCCGCTGGGCGGCGCGGGGCGGCGGTGAGCTCCTTCGGGGGCTCGGCGCCCGGGTCGTGGGCCGGAGGCAGGGGAACCGTCTGGGTCCAGGCGGCCAGCTTGTCCTTCTCGTGGATGAGGTTGCGGATGTCGCCTTCCGCGTACTCGAACTCCGGAGACCAGAAGAGGGCGTCGAAGGGGCATACCTCGATGCATATGCCGCAGTACATGCACAGGCTGAAGTCGATGGCGAAGCGGTCGAGGACGTTCCGCTGGCGGGGGCGGCCACCCTCGGGGGCCGGGATCGTCTCCTTGTGCGAGTCGATGTAGATGCACCAGTCGGGGCACTCTCGGGCACAGAGCATGCAAGAGGTGCAGTTTTCCTCAACCAGGGCGATAACGCCGCGGCTGCGGGGCGGGAGGGCAGGCTTGACCTCGGGATACTGCTGCGTCACCGATTTGCGCAGCATGTGGCGCAGGGTGATGGACAGCCCCTTTGCCAGCCCGACTCCTGGTATCCGCCCCATGCTTCAATATCATGACGCAATTGGTCCCGCAGGCAAATGAGTGGGGACACTGTCCCCAGTTTTCCACAGCCGTCCACAGGTTGGCGGGGAGTTATCCACAAGCTGTGCGCATGCCCGGTATGAACCGTGTCGGGGCGATAGTCTCTCGGCCATGCAGCAGAGCCATCAGGTCCGTCCCGGTGGCGGGGCGTGGGCGGCCGCCATCGTGTGGGCCTGCCTGCCCTTGTTCACGTGCGGGCTGGCGACCCCGTTCACCATCGGGTTCGCCGCGTTCTGGCTACGGAGCATCTGGCAGGTCTTCGCAGCGTCCGTCTATCTGGTCTGCATCGGGTCGTTCGTGATCGCGGCGCTGGCGTACGAGACCTATGAAGACATTCCCCAGCCACTGTCCTTGCTGGTCTCGCTGGGGCTGATCGCCAGTTGGCTCGGTGGAGCCGTTCACTCGGGGGTTCTGGTGCCGATCATGGCACGGACGACGCGGCTGCGGCTGCAGCCGCAAGGGCCGGTGCATACGCTGCACACGGATCTGCGTCAGAGGACGACCTCGCCGGGGCACCGGGAGTCTGGCCCCTATCAGCAGCGTCCCGGCCCCGCCGAAACGCACCGGCCGCGTCCGTCCTCCGCCGAGACGTACCAGCGGCGTCCGTCCTCCGCCGAGACCCCTCAAGCTCGTCCCGGTCCTGCCGAGAACCATCGGAGGCGTTCGGGCGAGCCCGAGTCGCGCCGACGGCGTCCAGGAGAGCCCGAGTGGATCGGGCAGTATCGGGTGCTCCAGTCGCTCGGGCGCGGTGGGCAGGGGGCGGTTTACCTGGCTATGGGGCCCACCGGGGCGCGGGTGGCCGTGAAGGTGCTGCACGATCTCGTCGATGAGACGGCGCGGGCCAGGTTCGCGCGGGAGGTGGACGCGGCTCGGCGGGTGGCGACGTTTTCCACAGCCCGCGTGCTCGACGTGAACATCTCCGGGCAGCATGCCTACATTGTCAGCGAATACGTGGATGGGCCCTCGCTGGAGCAGCTCGTCAAGAAACACGGGCCGCGGGATGAGGACAGTCTGACCCGGCTGGCGTTATCCACAGCCGGGGCGTTGGCAGCGATCCACAAGGCGGGGATCGTGCATCGTGATTTCAAGCCGAGCAATGTGCTGATCGGGAGCGACGGGCCGCGGGTGATCGACTTCGGGATCGCCCGGGCGCTGGATCAGGTGACGTTGACGTCGGGAAAGATGATCGGGACGCCGCCGTACATGTCGCCTGAGCAGCTGACGGGGGAGGCTGTGGGGCCGGCTTCCGATGTGTTCAGCTGGGCTGTGACGATCATGTTCGCGGCTACGGGGCGACCTGCCTTCGGGGAGGACACCGTGCCTGCTGTGTTCAACCGGGTGCTCACGTTACATCCGGACCTGTCGCCGTTGTCGCCTACTTTGCGGGGGGTTGTGGGGTCGTGTCTAAACAAGCGTCCTGAGGAGCGGCCTTCGGCGTCTGATGTGATGCTGGCGATCGTGCACTGAGCTGTGCCGCCCAGTGGCGTCGTTGGTTCAGGTGCGGTGCCAGGGTGCTGTGTCAATCCCCCCAAACCGTGGAGACGGTTCTATGCCACAGCGGTCCTTAGCAGGGCCGTTGATGCTTGCCTCTTCTCGATCATCAGGCGCTCGA